>NZ_JBAKHD010000002.1:0-571481 GCF_049065735.1 Brucella sp. IR073 | reverse complement strand
GGGCTCACACAAGGCAAAAGCTATTCGCGCCGCGATCCGCAAGGCCGGAGCCAAACTGTTCTTCCTGCCCAAATACTCCCCCGATCTCAATCCCATCGAAAAGCTCTTCGCCAAGATCAAGCACTGGCTACGCGAGGCCCAGGCCAGAAGCCGCGACGCAATCTATCAGGCCCTCGCAGCCATCCTCCAAACCGTTTCCCCTACGGAATGCCAAAATTACTTCAAGGAAGCGGGATATGAACGAACTTGAAATCATCCCGCTCTAGCCGTCATTGACGGCGGCGCTCTATTCTGCAGCGTCAGCGACTGGCGAAAGCGGATGTCGCATCCAATCTCCCCCCTTGAGGGGGAGATGTCCGGCAGGACAGAGGGGGGTACTGTCCCGCCAGCGTTTCCAATCTAACTGCAACCAACTTTAATCCAAAAACTCCACCGTCACGCCCGGTTTCACCAGCTTGACCAACTCCTCCGCATCCCAGTTCGTCAGGCGGACGCAGCCATGGCTGGATGTCTTGCCGATTTTGGACGGCTCGGGCGTGCCGTGGATGCCGTAGGTCGGCTTCGACAGCGCGATCCAAACCGTCCCCACCGGGCCGTTCGGGCCGGGCGGGATGGTTAGTATCTTGTCATTATTGCCCTGCTTGAAATTGATCTTCGGATTGTAGGTGTAATTCGGATTGATTGCGATGCGCTCGACCTGCACGATGCCGGAGGGCGAGGGCGTATCGGAGGAACCGATGGTCGAGGGATAGGCGACCACCAGCCTGCCCGTCTCGTCATAGCCGCGCACCTGCTTGCGGATCTTGTCGGCGACGATCCGCGCCACCTTGGCTTTGACGGGCTGGCCGATATTGGGGACGCGCACAACCGAGCCGGGCTGGTTGAAATTCACGCCCGGATTGATTTCCTTCAAATAGGCCTCGTCGATATGGAAACGCTCGCCCAGCATCTCGGTTACGGACGTATATGCCATCGCCGGAAGCTGCGCCTTGTGCGCATAGTCTTCCGGGATCGACGCCACATATTGCCGGCCCACATCCTCATTGGTGATGGTGTATTCCACGAAGGCCGGACCACCCGTCGCTTCCAACTCCGCATTGATGGCCGCCTCATCCGAGGGGTCGAGGAACTTGCCGGTCAGTTCGCCATAGGCGGCGATGGCCTTGTCGACATTGCTGCCCGCGCGCCCGTCGATGGCGCCGGGCGAGGCGCCGGCCCGGTCGAGCAGCACCTGGTAGGCCGCGATCTTCGCCTTCGCGCCCTCGCCTTTCGGCATCTCTATGGCCGGGGTCATCTCATCGGGCGCGGGCACGCCGCGCGGAGCCTCGATGGCTGGCTGGCGCGAATCGTCTCCAAGCGATGCGGAGGCGTCGGGCGGCGGCAGATCCGAGCGCTCGACCTGCCCGTCCATGTTCCCCCGATAGGTGCCCCGCGGGATCGGCTCGTAATAGGGATCGACCGGCGGCGCGTCGGGATAGCGCGCATAGGCATCGTCAGGCGCATCGCTGAACCCGTCATAGGGATCGCCGCCACCGCCGGGGCCGTCCAATGTCCAATTGTCTTCAGGCGGAGGCGCGCGGCGAACGCGCCGGTCCGGCTCTTCGACCGACAGGATGCGGCCGCGGCGGTCCATGGTGATGCGGCGCCCCATCGGGTCGAGGTAAATGCGAATGCGGCCGTCGCGATAGACTTCCTCGCCGGGGTCGTAAAGCTGCGCGAGCTGGATCGTGCCCTCGCCGCCCGCTCCGCGTTTTCCCTCGAATGGCCCCGCCTCGGCGGCGCTTGAAAACATCGTGCCGGTTGCGGAGGCGAGCAAGGCAAGCTGAAAGAGGGAAGAAACGCGCTGCATGAATATACCAGAAAGTCCCCAACGAATCGCGAGGCTGCGATCCTATCTGAATTTTTCCCATGGAGGATGAACTGGACATGAAAATGGCGGCGCGAGGGAAAGGAAAATTGGCGGTAGGGAAATAAGGAAGTAAGGGAGCACATCCCCCGACTCCTTATTCCCTACTCCCTATCGAATCAGGCTGCTTCCGCCGCTTTGGCCGGCGCTTTCGCGCGGAAATTCAGCCGGTCGGAACCGTTGGTGATCTTCACCGTCGAGCCGTCGAGAATGTCGCCCAGCAAAATATGCTCGGCGAGCGGGTCCTGCACTTCCTTCTGGATGACGCGCTTCAGGGGACGCGCGCCATAGGCGGGATCGTAGCCCCTCTGCGCCAGCCAGTTGCGGGCTTCGTCGTTGATCTCGATGGTGATCTTGCGGTCCGTGAGGAGCTTCTGCAGCCGCTCGAGCTGGATATCGACGATCTTGTCCATGTCCTTGCGCTTCAGCCGGTGGAAGAGGATGATCTCGTCGACGCGGTTGAGGAATTCCGGACGGAACGCCGCCCGCACCACCGCCATCACCTCGTCGCGCACCGTTTCCACATCCTGGTCCTCGCCAAGACCAACCAGATACTCGGCCCCAAGATTGGAGGTCATGATGATGACCGTGTTGCGGAAATCGACCGTGCGGCCCTGCCCGTCGGTGAGCCGCCCGTCATCGAGCACCTGCAGCAGCACATTAAAGACGTCGGGATGCGCCTTTTCGATCTCGTCAAACAGGATCACCTGATAGGGGCGCCGCCGCACCGCTTCGGTCAGCACACCGCCCTCGTCATAGCCGACATAGCCGGGAGGCGCGCCGATGAGCCGGGCGACCGCGTGCTTCTCCATATATTCCGACATATCGATGCGCAAAAGCGCCGTCTCATCGGAAAAGAGGAAGGCCGCGAGCGATTTGGCGAGCTCCGTCTTGCCGACGCCGGTGGGGCCGAGGAAGATGAACGAGCCGATGGGCCGGTTCGGGTCCTGCAATCCGGCGCGGGCACGGCGCACGGCCTTCGAAACCGCCTGCACTGCTTCGCCCTGGCCGACGACGCGCTTGGCAAGCTCGTCCTCCATGCGCAGAAGCTTCTCGCGTTCGCCTTCCAGCATCCGGTCGACGGGAACGCCGGTCCAGCGCGAGACGACCTGCGCCACGTGATCGGACGAAACGGTTTCTTCCAGCATCGAGCCTTTGTTCTCGCTGCTTTCGGCCTCGGCCAATTGCTTTTCGAGCTGCGGAATCTTGCCATAGGCAAGCTCGCCCGCCTTCTGGAATTCGCCGCTGCGCTGCGCAATGGCGAGCGCGTTGCGTGCTTCGTCCAGTTGCTTTTTCAGGTCAGCGGCGAGGCCCAGCTTCTGCTTCTCCGCCTGCCAGACGGAGGTGAGCCGCGCCGATTCCTCTTCGAGACCGGCCAGCTCCTTCTCGAGCTTTTCGAGCCGGTCCTTCGAGGCCGCATCCTTCTCATTCTTGAGCGCCTCGCGTTCGATCTTCAACTGCATGATGCGGCGGTCGATCTCGTCCAGTTCCTCGGGCTTCGAATCGACCTGCATGCGCAGGCGCGACGCGGCCTCGTCCACGAGGTCGATTGCCTTATCAGGCAGGAAGCGGTCGGGGATATAGCGGTTCGACAGCGAAGCCGCCGCCACCAGAGCCGAGTCGGAAACGCGCACCTTATGGTGCTGCTCATATTTCTCCTTGAGACCGCGCAGGATCGAGATCGTATCGTCCACCGTCGGCTCGTTGACGAAGACCGGCTGGAACCGGCGGGCGAGCGCGGCGTCCTTCTCCACATATTTACGGTATTCGTCGAGCGTCGTTGCGCCGATGCAGTGGAGTTCGCCGCGCGCCAGAGCGGGCTTCAGGAGATTGGACGCATCCATTGCGCCATCCGCCTTGCCCGCGCCGACCAGCGTGTGCATCTCGTCGATGAAAAGGATGATCTGCCCCGCCGCCGACTGCACTTCCGAAAGCACCGCCTTGAGGCGCTCCTCGAACTCGCCGCGATATTTCGCGCCGGCGATGAGCGCGCCCATGTCGAGCGCCATCAGTTGCTTGTCTTTCAGCGATTCAGGGACATCGCCATTGACGATCCTGAGCGCCAGCCCTTCGGCGATCGCGGTCTTGCCGACGCCCGGCTCACCGATCAGCACGGGATTATTCTTGGTGCGGCGCGACAGCACCTGGATCGTACGGCGGATTTCGTCGTCGCGCCCGATGACCGGATCGAGCTTGCCCGCGCGGGCGTCGGCAGTCAGGTCGCGTGCATATTTCTTGAGCGCGTCATAGCTGCTTTCAGCGGATGCCGAATCGGCAGTGCGCCCCTTGCGGATGTCGTTGATCGCCTGGTTGAGCCGTGCCGGCGTCACCCCGGCGCGCGAAAGTATCTCGGAGGTCTTCGCCGATTTCTCGATGGCAAGCGCGGTCAGAAGCCGCTCGACGGTGACGAAGCTGTCCCCCGCCTTCTTCGCCAGTTCCTCGGCGGTAGTGAACACCTTTGCCAGCGGCTGCGACAGGTAAAGCTGATCGTTGCCGCCGGTAACCTTGGGCAGCGCGTCGAGTGCCGCCTGCAACCCGAGACGCACATCGGCGATCTTGCCGCCTGCCCGTTCGATCAGCGAGCTCGCCAGCCCCTCATCGTCATCGACGAGGACCTTGAGCAAATGTTCCGGCATGAATTGCTGGTTGTTCTGGGAGAGCGCAAAGGACTGAGCCGATTGGATGAAACCGCGCACGCGCTCGCTATATTTTTCGATATTCATGACCGTCTCCTTTTTCTTCCCGGCCCCTTTAGGCACCGGCGAAGGCGCTGGCGACTCTGATCCACCCGGCGCCCCAATTCATATGGGAAAGCGGGCCGGACCCGGCAAGGCGCAGCAGCCCTCACACGCCGGTCAAAACGCATGAAGAATGTTGCGAATAATTCGACTGAAAGGGAAACAGAAATAAAATAATAAAAAGCGAACGCCGGGATGTATGTCCGTGACTCTAAAGAATAATCCAATGGTATGGCTAAAGCTTATTTTATAATGACCGGGATTGCAGCCAGTATAATGCCTACGGCGGCGGTGATCGCCCCACCCACCAAAAGCGTCATTTTGAGCGCCAGGCCATCGATCGCGGCCCGCAACTCCGATCTCGTCCCCTGCAAATCATTTCGAAATTCGCTTCTCAAATCGGAAGCCATAACCTGCAATTCGCTTCGCAGCGTGGATGTAGCAACCTGCAAATCGTTTCGAAATTCGCCTTGAAGCGTGGTCATAGCCGCCTGCAAATCAGATTTCGTAACGAGTTCCGGCATGATGTAATCCCTCGCTGCAAATGAGAGCGCATCTGCCTGTCTTGCGTAAAGCCATCTTTGCGCAGTCTGGCACTGTAGCCAAGTGTATCAAAAGCGATCGCCATTTTAAAGTTCCCCCACCCGCTCGCAAAAACGGCCTCCCCGATCATGGGGAGGCCGTGCAATGCTGTCAATTCTATTGAATAGAACCGCCCGGGGAACCCGAGCCATCCTCAGGCGTCGGAGCCGGCCTCGCTGAAGGCTTCCGCCTTCTTCGGGCTTTCGCCTTCGCCATTGGCCTCCACAGCAGCAGTGCGGCGTGGGCGCGGGGCGCGGCGCGGACGGCGCGTCTCGACGGGTGCGGCCTCTTCCGTGGCTCCATTGGCCGCGCTGCCGTTTGCAGCGCCGTTCACCGCATGGGGCGCATCGCCATTGACCGCCGGCTGCTCGGCTTCGGCTTTCGCTTCCACCGGCGCGCGCTCGGCCTCCACGGGCCGTTCCGGGCGCTCGGGACGCGGACGGCGTTGCCGGCCTGGGCCGCGGCGCTCCGTGGGCTGCTTCTGCACCTCGGGGCCATCCTCGCCGAAGACCACTTCGGCAGGCGTGCCTTCGATCACCGGCTGCGGACCGCTGCCATTGATCGGCTTCGGCGCGGGCGCAGGCGCCGCGGCTACCGGCTGCTGTTCGAAGCCCTCATCCTCGTCGTCCATCTCGTCGTCGAAGGATTCGTCGCGCTGGAACGGCACCGGCGCGCTGGCCTGCGCCGCCATGATGATGCGGTTATAATGCTCGGCGTGCTGGAGATAGTTTTCCGCCATGACGCGGTCACCGGAGGCTTGGGCGTCACGTGCGAGCGCCGCATATTTCTCCGCTATGTGCTGGGCATTGCCCCGGATCTTCACATCCGGTCCATTGCTTTCATAATTGCGCGATAGCGGGTTAGGCCCCTTGCGGTTGTTGTTCCCCCGTCCACGCATGCGCCTGTTCTGCTGTCCTGGCCTCATACTTCTTCTCTTTTCAGATTAAGGGGCGCAAATCCCCGCCGGCCGTGAACAGCCTTTGGGTCTCGTTTGTTATGTGACGAACTGGCGCGCGCCCCGCACTACCATCGCATAAAAGATCTCTAAAAGTTGCGTGCTGCCGTATGAACCACTCCGGTCAGGAGTAACGGTGTGAAACACCACAAAGCAGAATTACCGCTTTGGCGATACGCGGAACAAAAGCCTGCCTTGGCCTTATACGGTGAGTGGAACCTAAACGCGTTCTCCGGAAATTCCAAGCTTTTTTTAGCACCTTTGGTAAGGGAACGATCAAAGCCGGAAAAGAAGAGCGCGGTCGTTCCCACCGAGATCCGGGAGGCTTTCCATCAGCCGGAAACCATGCCCGGCGAAGATATCCTCCACATCCGCTCGCTGTCCCGCGCCGATTTCGACACCGACAGCACCCCCCTTATATAGGCGCTCTCTCCCCCCGCTGGCAAGGGCCCGGTAAAAATCGAGCCCATCCTCCCCGCCGTCGAGCGCAATGAGCGGGTCGTGCTCCCGCACCTCCCGCTGAAGCGCGGCGATGGCGGCGCGTGGAATATAGGGCGGGTTCGAGACGATGAGATCGAATAGGCCGGGCACTTCCGCGAACCAGTCGCTCTTCAGCGCCGCAAACCGCTTGGACACCCCCGCCAGCTTCGCATTCTCCCGCGCCGTCAAAAGCGCGCCCGGCGCGATATCGACGCCGACGGCGGTCAATTCCTCGAGCTGCGCGAGAAGGGCGATGGCGATGGCGCCGGTCCCGGTCCCCATATCGATGAGATCGGCAGCGCCGTTCTCCGCGATTCGCGCTTTCAAGAAGGGTAGCACCAGATCGACCAGCGTCTCGGTGTCAGGGCGCGGCTCCAGCGTCTCCGGCGAAAGCCGAAACCCGAGCCCGTAGAACGCGCGCTCTCCCATGATCCGGTGTACCGGCTCGCCCCTGAGCCGCCGCTCGAGCGCCGCCTCCAGCGCCGTCACCGCCTCGCTACCGATGATGCGCTCCGGCGCGGTGAGCATATCGAGCCGGCTTGTCCCCGTCGCCCATTCGACCAGCAGCCGCGCGTCCAGTTCAGGCGTGGCTATATCGACTGCGCGCAGTTTTTCACGCGCCTTGCCATGCAGCGCGGCGAGCGTTTCCGCGGCCGTCAGCTCCGCAACCATCAGGCGTTCTCGCCCATTTCGGCAAGCAGCGCCGCCTGATGATCGGAAATCAGCGCATCGACCAGCTCGTCGAGTTCGCCTTCCACGATCCGGTCGAGCTTATAGAGCGTCAGATTGATTCGGTGATCCGTGACGCGCCCTTGCGGGAAATTATAGGTGCGGATGCGCTCCGACCGGTCGCCCGAGCCGACCTGGCTCTTGCGCGCCGCCGATCGCTCGCTCTCGGCCCGCTGACGCTCCATGTCGAAGAGCCGCGCGCGCAAAATCTGCATCGCCCGCGCCCGGTTCTGATGCTGCGATTTTTCCGCCTGCACCACCATGATGCCGGTGGGGATATGGGTAATGCGCACCGCCGAATCGGTGGTGTTGACATGCTGGCCGCCGGAGCCGGAAGCGCGCATGGTGTCGATGCGAATATCCTCGGCGCGGATGTCGATGTCGATATCCTCCGCCTCCGGCAGCACCGCGACGGTGGCCGCCGAGGTATGGATGCGCCCGCTCGCCTCCGTCTCCGGCACACGCTGGACGCGGTGAACGCCCGATTCGAATTTGAGCTTCGAGAACACGCCCTTGCCGGATACGGTAGCGATGATTTCCTTGTAGCCGCCAGCCTCGCCCTCGCTCGCCGAGACGATTTCGACCCGCCAGCCCTTCAGCGACGCATAGCGCTCATACATGCGGAAGAGATCACCGGCGAAAAGCGCCGCTTCCGAGCCGCCCGTTCCGGCGCGGATTTCGAGGATCGCGCTTTTCTCGTCCGCCGCGTCCTTCGGCAGCAGCAGGATCTGCACCTCGCGCTCCAGCGTCTCGATGCGCTCGTTCACCTCAGGCAGTTCCGCTGTCGCAAGCGCCCGCATCTCCGCATCGACGGATGAATCGTCGCGCATGGCGAGAAGGTCCTCCGCCTCGCGCCGCGCGCCGACGAGCGCGCGAATTTTCGCGACGACCTCCTCCAGCTCCGCATATTCGGAAGCGAGCTTCACATAGATTTCGGAATCCGGGTTCCCGGCCATCTGCGTCTCGATCATCGAGAAACGCTTCAGAAGCTGGTCCATCCGATCCTGCGGCAATGCGATCATTCAATTTCCTCTGTCGTTATTCTCGGGCTTGTCCCGAGAATCTGCGACGGCATATCTGTCAGGACGGTAATTGCTTCTCTTTTTCTCGTCGTAGATTCTCGGGGCAAGCCCGAGAATGACGCCGCGGGGGCTACAACGGAATCCCGCTCTCTTCCGCAAACCCAATCAGCATCTCGCGCAGAGAGCGGCTGCCGTTCGGCTTGCGGATCGCCTCAAGGAGAAGCACGTTGAGCTTAGCGGCATCGAGCGCGCCGAGCATCGCCTTGACGGGGCCGATCGCGGCTGGCGACATCGATATATGCCGGAAACCGAGACCGATCAACGTCATGGCGGTGAGCGGCTTGCCGGCCATCTCGCCGCACAGCGTCACGGGCTTGCCCGCACGCTCTCCAGCCTCTACGATCTGCCGCAGCACGCGCAGGAAAGTCGGCGACAGCTGGTCGAAGCGCTTGGAAATAGCCGAATTGCCGCGATCCGCCGCCATGACGAACTGGAAGAGATCGTTCGACCCGACCGAAACGAAATCCACCGCCGCCATCAATTCATCGAGTTGCCAGAGCAGCGACGGCACCTCGATCATCGCGCCGAGCCGCAGGCGCGTCGGCAGGCTGTAGGCGAAGCGCGACAGATGCCGCACTTCGCGCTCGATGATGTCGCGCGCGGCGCGCACCTCGGCGACCTCGGTCACCATCGGCAGCATCAGCCGCAATTCGCGCCCGCCCGCCGCCTTCAGAAGCGCGCGCAACTGGGTGCGAAGCAAGCCCGGACGGTCAAGCGTCAGCCGGATGGCGCGCCAGCCCATCGCCGGGTTCTCCTCCGGCCCCTGGTTCTGGAAATAGGGGAGCACCTTGTCGCCGCCGATATCGAGCGTGCGGAAGGTGACGGGACGGCTCTCCGCCGCATCCAGCACCGAGCGGTAGAGCCGCTCCTGCTGCTCCGCGCGCGGGAAGGTCGAGGCGATCATGAACTGCAGTTCGGTGCGGAAGAGGCCGATGCCCGCGGCGCCCGATTCCATCAGCTGCGGCAGGTCGACCAACAGCCCCGCATTCATCAGGAGCGAAACCTCGACCCCGTCTTTGGTAATCGAGGGCTTGTCGCGCAATTCCCGGTAAAGCGCCTGCCGCTTCGCCCGGAAGCGCACCTTCTCGGCATAGGCCGATTCGATATCCGATTGCGGGCGTAAGTGAACCTTGCCATCATCGCCATCGACGATGGCCGCGTCATTGTTCTCCGCCATGGAGACGACGCCCTTGACCTGCCCGACGACCGGAATGCCCATGGCACGCGCGACGATCACCACATGGCTCGTCGGCGCTCCGTCCTCCAGCACCAGGCCCCGCACCCGCTCGCGCGGATAGTCGAGCAATTCCGCCGCGCCCATCGAGCGGGCGAAGATGATCGCATCCTTGACCAGCGATTCGGCGACCGTCTTGATGTCGCGCCCCATCAGCTGGCGCAGCAGCCGGTTGGCGAGATCGTCGAAATCGCTGAGGCGCTCGCGCATATAGGGATCGGTCAGGTGCATCATGCGCGCACGTGTGTCGCTCTGCACCTTCTCCACGGCCGCTTCCGCCGTCAGGCCGTTGCGGATCGCTTCCTCCAGCCGCCGCACCCAGCCGCGATCATGCGCGAACATGCGATAGGCTTCGAGCACCGCCCGATGCTCGCCCTCTGCCGCCACATCACGGCGCGACAGCATGTCGTCGATGGAAATGCGCAACGAGCCGATGGCTTCCCCGAGGCGCTCCAGCTCGCGCTGCGAATCTTCATTGAACAGGTTCGTGACGACGATGCGCGGCTCGTGCAGCACCACATGGCCGAGACCGACGCCTTCGTTGAACGAGACTCCGGAAAAACTCATCGGCCTGCCAAGATCAAGTTCCACGCCAGGCCGGGCAAGCCTGGTCAGGTCTCCGGTGGCGATCATTTCTGCCAGAACCATGGCGGTGGTTTCCAGCACCTCCAATTCGTCCTCGCGGTAGGCCCGCTTGGTGCGGTTCTGCACGACGAGCACGCCGAGCGTGCGGCCCGCGCGCAAGATAGGCACGCCGAGGAAGGAATTGTAGATCTCCTCGCCCGTCTCGGGCAGGTAGGTGAAGGCCGGATGTGTCTGCGCGTCGGTAAGGTTCAGCGGCCGCGCGCTCGCCGCGATGGTGCCGACAAGGCCCTGGCCGAGACGCAATTGCGCCAGATGCACCGCCTGCGGGTTGAGGCCCTCGGTGGCATAAAGTTCGAGCACGCCGTCGGAGCGCAGCACATAGAAGGAGCAGACTTCCGCCACCATGTTCTGCGCGATCTCGCGCACGATCCGGTCGAGCCGCTCCTGCGGCTCAAGCGGCTCCGCCATCAGCTCGCGCAAGCGTCTGAGCAGGACACGGGGACCGGTGGTCAGCTCACGCATGGACGGTCGTTTGCTCCTTCATCCTGCCGGCGCCCGCAACCGGCACCCGACGATTCGCCACGATACAACCGGACGAGTTCCGGCCTGTTCTTTGTGGGCATTTTTGACGCGCGCGTCCAGAGCAATTTGTGGGTGGCGTTGAAACGGAACCATCCGAGCTCTAGGTCGTCACCCCTTCTGTCCTGGCGGCGACAGGCCCGCGCCCTCCTTCCCCCTTGCGGGGAAGGTGCCCGCGTTAGCGGGCGGATGGGGGTGGTGACGTTTGCGCTTTTGCTGGAGACAGTGGCATATGCGTCACCACCCCCACCCGACCCTTCGGGCCACCCTCCCCGCAAGGGGGAGGGAAAGAGCGCGCCGCCCCGACAGCACCAAGCTGAGCGTCCTTCTTACGACTTATCCAACCCATAAACCGAGTGCAGCGTCCGCACCGCCAGCTCCGCATAGGGCCCATCGATCAAGATCGAAATCTTGATCTCCGATGTGGTGATCGCGCGAATATTGATGCCTTTCTCGGCCAGCGCCTTGAAGGCCGTCGCGGCAACGCCCGCATGGCTGCGCATGCCGATGCCGATGACGGAAACCTTGACCAGCCCCGCCTCCGACTGGATCGCATCGAAGCCGACTTCCGCCTTCGCCTTTTCAAGCACCGCCACGGCCTTGTCGAGATCGCCTGATGGCACGGTGAAGGTCATGTCCGTCTTCGAGCCGTCCTCCGAGACGTTCTGCACGATCATGTCCACATTGATGTGCGTCTCAGCGAGCGGGCCGAAAATCGCGGCGGAAACGCCCGGCCTGTCGGCGACACGGCGCAATGAGATTTGCGCTTCGTCCTTGGCATAGGCGATACCGGTGACGACCTGCTGTTCCACGATTTCCTCCTCGTCGCAAATGAGCGTTCCGGGCGGATTGATCGGATCACCCATGCCCGGCGCATCGGGGTCCTCGAAACTGGAGCGCACGAAGGTGCGCACCTTGTGTACCATCGCGAGCTCGACCGAGCGAACCTGCAATACCTTTGCGCCGAGCGAGGCCATCTCCAGCATTTCCTCGAAGGAAATTTTACTCAGCCGACGCGCTTTCGGCTCGACGCGCGGATCGGTGGTGTAGACGCCGTCCACATCCGTATAGATGTCGCAGCGGTCAGCCTTGACCGCCGCGGCGATTGCCACCGCGCTGGTGTCCGAGCCGCCGCGACCGAGCGTCGAGATGCGATTGTCCGGCCCCAGCCCCTGGAAGCCGGCGATGACGGCCACCTGACCCTCGCCGAAGCGCTTGATGAGGAAGGAGCCGTCAATGTCGGTGATGCGGGCCGCGCCATGCGCGTTGTCGGTGCGGATGGGTATCTGCCAGCCCTGCCAGGAGCGGGCATGAACGCCCATCGACTGCAGCACGATGGCGAGAAGCCCCGCCGTCACCTGCTCGCCCGAGGCCACCACGGCGTCATATTCGCGCGCGTCGTGCATCGGCGATGCCGCACGGGTCCAGGCCACGAGTTCATTGGTCTTTCCCGCCATCGCCGAGACGACCACCGCCACCTCATGGCCGGCATCAACTTCGCGTTTGACATGGCGCGCCACATTCCGGATGCGGTCTATATCGGCCACCGAAGTGCCGCCGAATTTCATCACGATGCGCGCCATTTGAGAAACTGTCCCCTGATAGCTAGAGCATGATCCCAAAAAGTTGCAGACTTCCAGGTAAGATCATGCGGCTAAAACAATACGATCGACGTTCTCTGTCGGAATACCCGGCAAGGAAAACGCGCTCACATAACCAAATTATGAGCGCACCGCAAGCAGGCCTTGACTTTGACGCTTACTAGGCCGACTCCAGAATCACAGGAAGGAAACCGCCATGGCCGAGACCGCCCGAACCACCATCGATTCTGCCGAAGTCGAGCGCTTTTCGCGCATCGCCGCCGAATGGTGGAATCCGCAAGGCAAGTTCCGCCCGCTGCATAAATTCAATCCCACCCGGCTTGCTTACATCAAGGAAGAGATCTGCGCCGCCTTCGGGCGCGACCCGCTCGTCCCCCGCCCGCTGGAAGGCTTGCGCCTGCTGGACATAGGCTGCGGCGGCGGTCTCCTCTGCGAGCCGATGGCGAAGCTCGGCGCAACCGTCATTGGCGCAGATGCGTCCGAAACGAACATCGAAGTCGCAAAGATCCACGCCGCGGAAACCGGCCTTGCCATAGACTACCGGGCCACCACCGCGGAGGCCCTCGCCGAAGCAGGCGAAAAATTCGACGTGGTGCTCAACATGGAAGTCGTTGAGCATGTCGCCGATGTCGACCTCTTCCTTTCCGCCTGCGGCCATATGGTGAAGCCCGGCGGCCTGATGTTCGTCGCCACCATCAACCGCACGCTGAAGGCGCTAGGGCTTGCCATTATCGGCGCGGAATATGTCCTGCGCTGGCTGCCGCGCGGCACGCACCAGTATGAAAAACTGGTCCGCCCGGAAGAGCTGGAAAAAGCGCTGAGCGCCGCCGGCCTCACCATCGTCGACCGCCAGGGCGTCACCTACAATCCCCTCGCCGACAGCTGGAACCGCTCCCGCGATATGGATGTCAATTACATGGTGCTGGCGCGAAAATAAGCCGGCAAAGAGGAAATAATGCATAATTCTTCTGCGGCGGACGATATCGCTCCGCCCCGTGTCCTGCCGCCGCTTGCGCTTGTTCTCGGTGCGGTGTCGATCACCTCAGGCGCATCCTTCGCAAAAGCCCTCTTTCCGGCGGTAGGGGCGGAAGGCGCGACCGCGATCCGCCTCACAATTGCGGCGCTTCTGCTTCTCCCCATTTTCCGCCCCTGGCGAATCCGGCTTCGGCGGGATGCCTGGCAGTCCGTCCTCATTTACGGCCTTATGCTGGGCGGAATGAATTTTTTCTTCTACCTGTCGATCCAGACACTCCCGCTTGGCGTTGCGATAGCAATCGAGTTCATGGGACCACTGGCTGTGGCTATCGCCGCGTCGCGCCGGTTCACCGATTTTCTCTGGGTTGGCCTCGCCATGATCGGACTGGGGCTTCTGCTTCCGCTTCATTCGGTGAACGCCAATCTCGATCCTGTCGGGATTGCCTTGGCGCTCACCGCCGGCGTGTGCTGGGGGGTGTACATAATCTATGGCGGTATTGCAGGCCGTCTTTATGGAAGTGCGGTCACATCGCTCGGGATGATTATCGCAGCCGCGGTCATCCTGCCCATCGGGATCGCGAAGGCCGGGCTCTCGCTCTTCACCCCCTCCATGCTGGCGCTGGGTTTACTCGTCGCGATCCTGTCAAGCGCGATACCCTACACGCTCGAAATGTTCGCCCTTCGCCATTTGCCGCGAAAGACATTCGGTACGCTGACAAGCATGGAGCCCGCCGTTGGGGCGCTGGTCGGACTCGTGCTGCTTCACGAGGCTCTGCCGACGCTGCAGTGGATGGGCATCATAGCGATATCCCTTGCCTCCATCGGCGCCGCCTTGACCGCAACATCGGGATAGTCTCAAGCGGAAACAGCGGACCGCCGTTCAGCCGTGCCGCGCTGTCAATTCCTGTCTTCCGGAAACACCGGCAGCGGCATGATCTCGACGCCATCTTCCAGAAGTGATGTCACTTCCTCACGCGAAGCCTCGCCATAGATGCCGCGCGGGTCAGTCTCGCCGAAATGCATCTTGCGCGCCTCCTCGGCGAATTTGTCGCCGACATAGTCCGCGTTCTCGCGCAGCTTCCGGCTCAGTTCGCGCATCTGGTCGATGAGTGCGCGCTGCGCCTCGCTCATCGCCAGCGCGATCTTTTCTTTCTTTCGCGAGGTGGAAACCGAAGGCGTCATCAGCGCCTTCTCCACGTGCGACGAGCCGCAGGCCGGGCACTCTACAAGCCCGCGCGCGGCCTGGCGCTCGAAGTCCTCATTATTGCGGAACCAGCCCTCGAATTCATGCTCATGGTCGCAGTGCAGGCTGAAGCGAATCATGATGCCGCCTCCGCGATACGAACGCCGAACGGGCGCGCGTTCTTGAGGTTCGGCACCTGCCGCCGTGCCGCCGCGCTCTCCGCCGTATCGATATCGGCGACGATCACCGCCGGCTCGTCATGATCCGCCTCGGCAAGGATTTTGCCCCAGGGCGAAACGATGATCGAATGGCCATAGGTTTCGCGCCCGTCCTCATGCCGCCCGCCCTGCGCGGCGGAGATGACGAATGCACCGTTTTCGATGGCGCGGGCGCGCTGCAGCACATGCCAATGCGCCTCGCCCGTCTGCCGGGTGAAGGCCGCCGGCGCGGTGAGGAGCGAAGCCCCCGCCTCCGCCTGCGCGCGGAAGAGCTGCGGGAAGCGGATGTCGTAGCAGATCGCAAACCCCATCCGCCCGAACGGCAGATCGGCCAGCACCGTGTCGGCGCCCGGCGCATAGGTCGCCGATTCGCGCCAGCTCTCGCCATTGTCGAGATCGACGTCGAACATATGCACCTTGTCGTAGGAGACGATCTTCCCGCCGTCAGGTCCGAACAGGAAGGCGCGATTAGCGATCTTGCCATCAGGAAGCTTGATGGCGGTCGAGCCGATATGTAGATGGATGCCGTGCTGCTTTGCCAGCCGCGATGCCGCCGCCGCGATCGGATCGTTTTCCTCATCGCGCAGGATAGCGTCGAGCGCCTCACGCTTGCGCTGCAGCGCGCCCGTCATCTCCGGCGTCTGCACATATTGCGCGCCTTTCCCCGCCGCCTCGCCCACGAGACGTTCCAGCGTCACGGCATTGGCTTGCGGGTCGGTGCCCGAACGCATCTGGATGGCGGCAGCACGAAATGTGGTCATCCTATCTTCCCAGAGTCCGTTAGAACCAATTGAGACAGCGCCCCTCTCTCCGTCATTCTTGGGCTTGTCCCGAGAATCTGCCGCGGCCCAATCAGTCAGGACGGTCATCATCATTCTTTCTTCTTATGGTAGATTCTCGGGACAAGCCCAAGAATGACGATAAGAAGGCTTAAACCAGTTCCCCTGTTTTGAGCAGCCCGTCGAGACGGCCCTCGCGCTCCAGCGCATGAAGATCGTCGCTGCCGCCGACATGGGTCTTGCCGATAAAGATCTGCGGAAAAGTCATCCGCCCGGACCGGCTTATCATCTCCTGACGGAAATCCGGATTCACGGTCGCATCATGCTCGGTATACGTCACGCCCTTGCCATCGAGCAGCCGCTTGGCCGCCGTGCAATATCCGCATCCCTGACGGGTATAGATCGTTACATCAACCATGGGGGTCCTCCCTTTGTTTCAGGAATCTCATATATGCACTGAGCTCCGCTGTAAAAAGACCCTGCATAAACCAAAAAGTTGCAGACCTCTCAGTCAACACCACGTTGGTTAAAAAATTATTTTCCCTCGCGCTTGCGGTGCATGGCGGAACCCTGGGGCGCCAGCACCGGCACGAAGACACGACGCGACGAACGCTGCGAAACCGGCAACCCCTGATAGAGCCGCTTATAGGCCTCGACAACAAGCACGCCCCCGAAGATCGGCCACAGCCTGCTGCCGACCCGCTCCATGAGTCGCGACGGACCTTGCATCCAGCGCGGCGTCACGGGCGGAAAATGCAATGCGCCCGCCACCGCGCCGGCGGTGAAATTGGCCTCGCGCAGCACACGGATGAGCTGGCCCCGGCTATAGGGACGCCCGCTGCCGAAAGGCGTATGCTCGAACCGCGCCCAGACGCCGCGGCGGTTGGGGACGACGATGACCAGCCGCCCGTTGGGTGCGAGCACCCGCCACATCTCCTTCAGCGTCTCGCTCGGATTTTCCGAATGCTCCAGCGCATGGATAAGCAGGATGCGGTCGACGGAGGAATCCGGCAGGGGAAGTTCCTCGTCGAAGACGAGCGCGGTGGCGCATGTGTCCGCCGAAGGCCAGCTGATCGCCCCCTGCCCCGCCGGCATGAAGGCGAAGGTCCGTTCCGTGCCGGCGCTCAATAGGTCGAGATAGGGCACCGCATAGCCGAGGCCCACCAGCCGCTCCTGCGGCAGCTTCGCCCAGAGCGGCGTCAAAGCCGCGTTGATCGAGCGTTCGGCCAGATGCCCAAGATGGGAGGCATAGAAGGAGCGCAATTCGATGATGTCGAGATGCATGGAACCCCGCGCCCCGGCTAAAGCTGGATCACTGCCAGCAGCCGAGATTCCTGCCTCTGAGATTGTGGGAATCGATATCCACCACCAGGCGCGGATCGAGCCGCATCAGCGCGAGCATGGTGCGCTGCTTGAGCTCGATCTTCTGCCAGCCGGCGCATTCCTTCGGCAGCTCCACTTTCTCGACAGTGAATTTCTCCGACCACGCGGTCGCAGACGTGGTGCACCCCGCAAGCCCGAGCAGCAGGGGGAGCGCGGTGACGCCCATGAGTTTTCGCATATGCGCGTGTCCAGCCGACATTTCCGCCATGAGGTCCTCCGGAAATTAACGTGTTATTTACTATGGCATATCAGGTGCGCGATTTCACGTCGATTGTCCTGTTTCCCGCCGAAACACTAAGTGAATCCCAAGGATTTGACATAGATCAATCGCTTGTTGCTGCCAGTGGCGACCGGGAATATGGTTAATCATCCTGATTCCATGCGTCGTTGGGGGAAACTCACTATGAATAAACTGGCTGCCGAGTTTTTCGGCACATTCTGGCTCGTCTTTGGCGGTTGCGGCAGCGCTGTTCTCGCCGCGGCTTTTCCTGATCTCGGTATTGGCTTCCTGGGCGTCGCGCTCGCCTTTGGCTTGACCGTGCTGACCATGGCCTATGCGGTCGGCGGCATTTCCGGCGGTCACTTCAATCCCGCCGTTTCGCTCGGCCTCGCCGTCGCAGGCCGCTTCGACTGGAAGGAACTGATCCCCTACTGGATCGCGCAGGTTCTGGGCGGCATCGCGGCGGCGGCCATTCTCTACCTCATCGCGTCCGGCCGCGCCGGCTATATGCCGGGTGGATTCGCCTCCAACGGCTTCGGCGAGCTTTCGCCCGGCGGCTACAGCCTGACCGCAGCCCTGCTCATCGAGATCGTGCTGACGGCCTTCTTCCTGATCGTCATCCTCGGCTCGACCTCTTCGACCGCCCCGGCGGGCTTCGCGGGCCTCGCCATCGGCCTCTGCCTGACGTTGATCCATCTGATCTCGATCCCGGTCACCAACACCTCGGTCAACCCCGCCCGCTCGACCGCCACGGCCCTCTTCGCCGAAACGGCAGCGCTGAGCCAGCTCTGGCTGTTCTGGGTCGCCCCGCTCATCGGCGCCGCCATCGGCGCCATCTTCTGGAAGGCGCTGATCGGTCGGGACTGAGCCAATTATTCACAAACGACAAAGACCGGCTGAAAGGCCGGTCTTTTTTTGTTTCCAGATTGGCAGTATTGCAGCGGACATTTACGCGCTAAAGCGCTTCACGTTTAATCGGAAACGCTGGCGGGAAAGAGGGGGGCGCCTCACGATTCCATCAAAACATGAACCGCTCTAACAAGGCCTCACGCCTTCGCCTTATCCCCGCCAACCCGTTCCGCCACGATATGCTTCAGCGTCACGCGGTCACGGGAGGAGACGCCGATGAGTTCGGCCACGCGCCAGATGACATTGTCCTCCATCTCGCCCGCCTCGCCATCTGCATAGGCGATTTCCCACATCAGCTCGATGAAGTGGATGCGCTCCTGCTCGCCGAGATGACGCTTGATGACGCTGGTGAAGCTGTAGAGGTCGATGGCTTCCTGGTCCGCCGCTTCCGCCTGCTGCAGGAGCGCCTTCAATTCGCTGTCCTCAAGCTGGTAGGCGTCGGCAAGCGTCTCGGCGATACGCTTTCGTTCCTGCTCGTGACGCTCGCCATCGGCATCGATGATGTGAAACATCAGCGCTGCTACCGCCAGCCGGGGATCGTCCCGGCCGAAGGTCTTCTCGCCCTTGCCTTCCCCGAACGGAAGCTCTTTCAAAAATGCCTGAAGACGGTCGAACATCTTTGTATCCGGATTAATTAGGCATGATCCCGCAAAGTTGCAGACTTCCAGGTAAGATCATGCCGCCAAGTTGGAACGTGCTCAGAATAGGCGGTAGCGGGCCTGCTTGTCCTGCGCCTGCTCTTCGGGCAGTACGCCGGGATCGTCAACAACCAGCATCTTCACCTCTTCGTCATCGGGCGTATCGTCCGCCTGTTGATGCCTGATGATCTTGGGTTTAGCGGGTGGAGGCGGCGTCTCGTGCGGAACGGCGATCGCGACCGGCTTCTCCTCGATCACGGCGGGCACATCAGGCGTCTCCGGCTCCTCGCCGCGCACCTCAGGGGCGACCTCGATCATCGGCGCGAGTTGCTCAACAGGCACCTTCCATTCGAATGCATTGAGCCGCCCCGTAAGCGGAGACACCGGCGCCCATTGCGCGCTGACATAGCCGTCAGCCGTCCATGCCGGATCGCGCGGCGCCTTCACCGCTTGCGACAGCCATTGCCGCACGCGGCCTTGGTCACCCGTCTCCGCCTCCTCGATATCGGCCAGCAGCAGATAGGCGCTCTCGCGCGGGCTCATGCGCAGCACCGCCTCGGCATTCTCGCGCGCGAGCTTGTAGTTGCCGGCGTCGAGCGCGGCATGGGCGAGCGCCATGCTCGCTTCCGGATTGTTGGGCCGGAGCGAGAAGAGATGGCGCGCGCGCTTCAGGCGGTCAAGCGTCGAATCGCCGGGCCGCGCATGGATATAGGCGGCGGCGATATCGGGATGCGGGCTCTTTTTCCACGCCGCTTCGAGTATCTTCGCGCCCTTGCGCAAATCGCCCTGGCGGATGAGCGCCCGCCCGGCAATGACAACGGCGGGGATGAGGTCGGGCGCGAGCTTGTGCGCCTCGAGCGCCACCGTCTTCGCGTTGACAGGATCGGAATCGAACACCGACATCGCCTTGGCGGTGAGCAGCGCCGCGCGCTCGCGTTTCACCGCCATCTTGTCCTTCCCGCGGGCGATCTTCCGCGCATCGAGAAGCTGGAGCGCGCCATCCCAATCGCCCTCGACGCTCAGCCTTCCGAGCACCGCGCTGCGCGCCCACTCCACATGCGGCGCGAGCTTCGAGGCCTCCGCTGCGTAATGCTGCGCCGCCTCCTGCTCGCCCGCGCGCTGCGCTTCGAGGTAAAGGCCGCGCAGGCCGAGAAGCCGCGTTTCGGGATCCTCGAGCATCGCTTCGAAGGTTGCCCGCGCTTCGTCACCGCGCCCTTCCAGCATCGCGCTCTGCGCTTCGAGAAGGCGGATCAGCGGCTCCCGGTCGACATCGAGCAGCCGATGCGCCTGCGTCGCCATGCGCCGGGCGGTTGCGGCGTCTCCGGCGCCCGCTGCGATGAGCCCGGTGGACAGCGACTGGTAACCCCGGTCGCGCTTGCGGGCGCGGAAATGCCGTTGCAGGAGATAGGGCGAACGGATGATGCTTTTGACGAACCACCACAGAAGCATAACCGCCGCAACGAACGCCACCAGCGCCGAGGCCGCGACCATCAGCGTCATCTCATAGCGCATGCCCCCGAAGGTGACGGTCAGATCGCCGGGCCTGTCGGCCAGCCATGCGAAGCCGCCGCCGAGCGCCAGGATGATGAGGACAAAGAACAGGATACGCAGCATCGATTCTTCCCTATTTCGGCGCAGATGGTGCAGCAGGCGCTGTGGCGGCGGCGGCCGGCTTGAGCGCGCTGGCGAGCGCGCGCGAGACGAGCGCATCCGTATCGCGGCGCGCCTTCATCTGATCGGCGAAATCCGCCGACACGGATTTCGCCTCCTGCGGCAGCGTTTCCCATTCCGCGATGGCGCGGTTGAGATCGCCCGCCTGCAAGGCCGCTTCGATGCGCGCCGTGATCGCGCCCGCGCTGTCGCCGGGCACCTCGCCAACGGGGCGCACCTTTACGAGGCTCTTGGCGCTCTCCATCAGCTGGTCGAGAATGCCCGCATTCGGATTCACATTGCGCTTCGTCGCGACGATACGGTCCGCCACCGCCCCGAAACGGCTGTTCAGGTCAGCGATGGTGGGAACGCCCTTGGCTGCGAACTGGTTGAGCGCGTCGATGTCGGCCGCTTGCGGCGCGAGCGTCCTGTAGGCGTCGAGTTCCGTCGCGAAGGAGCCGCCACGGTCGATGGCCGATTTCAGCGCCACCGCCGCGACGGTGGCGGCAAGGGCGGGCTGGCGCGATTGTTCGGCGACCTGGCTTTCCAGCGCGGAGAGCTTCGACTCCATCCCCTCGATATTGCCGGTGTCCTGCGCCGCCGCCCTGGCCTGCGCCTCGGTGGAAGCGACCTTCTGTTCCAGCGCCGCGAGCCGGCTTGTCAGCGCCTGCATTTCCTGCGCCGACTCCCTGGCATTATTAGCCGGCTTTGCGATCTCCTCGCGCAGCTTCAAAACTTGCGCTTCCGTGGCTTCCGCCCGGGCCAGCGCCTGCCGCGCGGTCTGCTGGGCCTCGCTGAATCCGGCGCTGGAATTGCCGCCATCGCTCCATTGCAGCGCGCTCATAAGGCCAAGCGCGGCCGCACCTCCAGCCAGGCCCGCCGCGACATGGGTGAGCCAGGCATTCTGCTTCTGCTCCGGTTTCGCCGGGCTGGCAGCAGCGGCGGCGGGGCGCGAAACCTTTTCCGCTTTCACCTGCTCTGCCTTTACCTCGTCCGATTTCTTCGCTGCCATGTCCTCTTTTCCGGCGCTTGTCCGCGGCGTGGTACCGGCATCCGCCTGCCGCGTGGTGAAGGCGATATCGCCGACCGGCTCCGCGGGAGGCACATCCCGTTTGGGGGCGGCCTGCTTTGCTACTGCCGGCTCTTCCACGCGCTTCACCTGCGTTGGATCGAGATCGATCGTGACCGGCTTGCGGGCCGGTTTCGAGTGACGCGATATTCCGGATTTCGCCATGGTGCCTCTCGTCTTGAAAATGAATAGATAGGGCGGCCGAGAAGGAACTTAACAGATAATATCTGCAGATGAAGGCTTGCTGCCGCTCAAAGTGCCGCAAGGAGATTAAAAAGCGCTTGCTCGTCAGGTCTTGCCGCGACAAGGGCGCGTGCCTGCCATTGCGCGGGAAGACTTTCACTGATGCGTGGAGAGAGGCAAAGGAACTGCGTCTGCCGCAGGAAATTCTCTGGCAATTCAGCGCGCTCCGCCAGCGCGGCCAGCGCCTCCGCCGCGAAAATAGAATAGACGAGCGCTGCGTCGAAAGGCGCATCGCCCAGCCGCTGACGCAGGTCGCCATAATCGATGGGCGCGGTGTCGTAAGTCTCGCAAACAGCAAGCAGCAGACCGGCGGCGACAGCTTTTTCCTCGAAGTCGGAACGGCGCACCCGGCCCGCAAGATAGAGCACATTTGCTTGGCCTTTGAGCGTGACCGCAAGCGTTTGCGCCAGCGCCGCGCCATCGCCGCCCGCGGCTGTCACATTGCTGAACCCGGCAGCCCGCGCCGCGCCCGCCGTCTTTTCCCCCACCGCAAAAACCGGCAGATGAAGCAGCTTTTGTATCGATGCCGGATCGGCGTGGCGCAACGCGTTGACGCTGGTGACCGCCACCGCATCGTAACGTCCCGGCGGCAGCTTTGCCGCGATCGGCACCGTCTCGCTCAATGGCAGGACGACAGGCGCATAGCCCATCTCGTCAAGCCGCCGCGCAGTGCGTGAAGCGCCCGGCTCGGGCCGTGTCACCAATATACGCCGCGCCTCCACCATCCCGTCATTTCCAGTCGAAGAAGTCAGGCCCCGCCTGCGCCAGCACCCGCTCCGCCGCATCGCGCCCTATGGCCGCCGCATCGGCAACGGCGCCCTCCGCCTTCACCTCATGCGCCTGCGCGCCATCGGGGGTCAGGATCATGCCGGAGAAGCTGAGCCGATCGCCCGTCACCCTGGCCAGCCCTGCAATGGGCGTACGGCAGGAGCCGTCGAGCCGCGCCAGAAAGGACCGCTCGCAATCGAGCGCAACATGGGTATCGCGGTCATCGAGCGGGGCCAGCAGCGCATCGATCCGCGCATCGCCGACACGGCTTTCGATGGCGATGGCCCCCTGTCCCGGCGCGGGCGGGAAAAGCGCCGGGTCCATCAATTCGCTCGCCACATGCTCCATACCGAGACGCTTCAGCGCGGCGTAGGCAAGGAAGGTTCCATCCGCCTGCCCCTCGTCGAGCTTGCGCAGCCGCGTCTCGACATTGCCGCGAAAATTCACCACCTTGATATCAGGCCGCATCCGCCGGATCAGCGCCTGCCGCCGCAGCGAAGAGGAGCCAACCGTCGCCCCCATGGGCAGGTCGGACAGGCGCGCGCCCGCTCTGCCGATGAAGGCGTCGCGCGGATCTTCACGCTTGAGAAAGGCGGAGAGATAGAGCCCCTCCGGCAGTACGGTCGGCATGTCCTTGCTTGAGTGCACGGCGAGGTCGATGCGCCCTTCGGCGAGCCCCTCCTCGATCTCCTTCGTGAACAGCCCCTTGCCGCCCACCTCGGAAAGCGCGCGGTCCTGGATACGATCGCCCGCCGTCGACATCGGCACGATCTCGATGGCCTCGTCCGGAAGCCCATGCGCCTCCATCAGCCGCCGGCGCACCTCGCGCGCCTGCACCAGAGCCAGGGTGCTGCCTCGCGTGCCGATCTTCAAGCTTGGTGTTTGCATATGGCGTCGTCCATGATACCGGGATTCTCAGCATGATCCCGAAAAGTTAAGCTTTCCGGCTGCGATCATGCGGCGAAAACTGCGCATAGTCCCGGAAAGTTGATCAACTTTTCCGGCAAAACTATGTGCGAAATCAAATGCTCTAGCCATCTTTGTCTCTGACGGCAATGAATGAAAGGCTTTAGGACCGCATGCGCGTATTGGGAATAGAGACAAGCTGCGACGAAACCGCCGCTGCTATCGTCGAGCGCGACGAAGCGGGCCGTGGCCGCATCCTGTCCAATGTCGTGCTGAGCCAAACCGCCGAGCACGAGCCCTATGGCGGCGTCGTGCCGGAGATCGCCGCGCGCGCCCATGTCGAGGCGCTGGACCGGCTCATCGCCCGCGCGCTGGCCGAAGCCGATATATCCCTCGACGAAGTCGACGCCATCGCCGCCACGGCAGGCCCCGGCCTCATCGGCGGGCTCATCGTCGGGCTGATGACGGCGAAGGCAATGGCGATGGCGGCGAAGAAGCCCTTCCACGCAATCAACCATCTGGAGGGCCATGCGCTGACCGCGCGGCTCACCGACAACCTCGCCTTCCCCTATCTGCTGCTGCTCGTCTCCGGCGGCCATACGCAGATGATCCTCGTTCGGGGTCTCGGGAAATACGAGCGGCTCGGCACGACGATCGACGACGCGCTCGGCGAAGCCTTCGATAAGACGGCTAAGCTTC
Organism: Brucella sp. IR073; assembly: GCF_049065735.1. Classification (NCBI taxonomy): domain Bacteria; kingdom Pseudomonadati; phylum Pseudomonadota; class Alphaproteobacteria; order Hyphomicrobiales; family Brucellaceae; genus Brucella; species Brucella sp. IR073. The sequence goes on along the minus strand of NZ_JBAKHD010000002.1, from coordinate 547,370 downwards.
TCGGCCTGCCCTATCCCGGCGGCCCCGCCGTGGAAGAGGCCGCGCTGGTCGGCGACCCCTCACGCTTTCTGCTGCCCCGTCCACTGAAGGGCGAGGCGCGGCTCGATTTCTCCTTCTCAGGCCTCAAGACAGCCGTGCGGCAGCTCGCGACCGAGGTGGCGCCTCTGGGCGATCAGGACATCGCCGACATCTGCGCTTCGTTCCAGGCGGCGGTGGCCGATACGCTTGATGACCGCGTGTCGCGCTCCCTCGCCCGCTTCCGTCAGGAGTTTCCTGACATCGCCGAACCCGCGCTTGTGGTGGCAGGCGGCGTTGCGGCCAACAAGGCGCTGCGGACGGTGCTGACGAAGCTCTGCGCGGAGAATGGTTTCCGCTTCCTCGCGCCGCCGCATGCGCTTTGCACCGACAATGCCGCCATGATCGCCTGGGCGGGCGCGGAACACGCGGCGCAGCAAGGCGCGGGTGATTCTCTCGCCATCGCGCCGCGCTCGCGCTGGCCGCTGGACGAGGCGGCAGCGCCCCTGATCGGCGCAGGACGCCGGGGAGCGAAGGCATGAACGACCATCGCTTGAAAATTGCCGTCCTCGGCGGCGGCGCGTGGGGCACGGCGCTGGCCGCCATGGCCGCGCGCACCGGCCACCGCGCCGGCCTCTACGCGCGTGATTCCGCGACGGTGGAGGACATCAACGGCAACCATCGCAACGAACGCTATTTGCCCGGCATCGTGCTGCCGGAGGGCATCGAGGCGAGCGTTGACGCCGCCGAAGTGCTCGACGGCGCCGCCATCGTCCTTGCGGTATTTCCCGCGCAGGCCATGCGCGACGCACTGGAAGAAATCGCCCCGCATGTGCCGCGGGACGTGCCGGTCGTTCTCTGCGCAAAGGGCATCGAGCGCGCCACGGGACGGCTGATGTCGCAAATCGTTTCCGACGTTCTGCCCACTCATGAAATCGCGGCGCTGTCCGGCCCGAGCTTCGCCATCGACGTGGCGCGCGGCCTGCCCACCGCCGTCACCATCGCGGCGGAAAATCAAGCCACGGCGGAACGGCTCGCCCTGCTCCTTTCAGGCCCCGCCTTCCGCTGCTACTCGACCGATGATCTCACCGGCGTCGAGATCGGCGGCGCGTTGAAGAATGTGCTGGCGCTTGCCGCGGGTACGGCGGTCGGGCGCGGTCTTGGCGCGAGCGCGCAGGCGGCCCTCGTCACGCGCGGCTTCGTCGAATTGCGCCGCATCGCCGAGGCGATGGGCGCGCGGCCCGAGACGGTGATGGGCCTGTCGGGATTGGGCGATCTGATGCTCACCTGCTCCTCGCCGCAGTCGCGCAACTTCTCCTATGGCATCGCGCTGGGCGCGGGTGAGAAGCTCGAAGGCCGTCCGCTCGCCGAGGGTGTCGCCACCGCGCCCATCGCCGCGGAGCTCTGCGCGAGCCGCCATATCGATGCGCCCATCATCACCACAATTGCCGCGCTTCTCGCACGTCATCTGACAGTCGGCGAAGCGGTCGAAGCATTGCTCAACCGCCCGCTCAAAACCGAGGACTAATTTTATCTGCAAGGGGACACCACATGCTTTTCGCCATTCTCTGCAATGACAAGCCCGACCATCTGCAACTGCGCCTCGACACGCGCCCGACGCATCTTGATTATCTCGCCAATCTGGGTGAGCGGCTGAAATTCGCCGGCCCTTTCCTCGATGATGACGGCAAGCCGAATGGCAGCCTGATCGTTGTCGAGGCCGACCATATCGACGCCGCCAAAGCGATTGCCGCCAAGGACCCCTACGCCCGCGCCGGACTCTTCGCCTCCGTCGAGGTGCGCCCGTGGAACTGGGCGATCAACAATCCCGCCAACTCCTAAAGAGAGCGACCATGGCTTACTGGCTGTTCAAATCCGAGCCGCACAAATGGTCCTGGGAGATGCAGAAGGCGGCGGGGGAAAAGGGCACGCAATGGGACGGTGTGCGCAATTATCTGGCCCGCAACAACATGCGCGCCATGCAGCTTGGCGACAAGGGCTTCTTCTATCATTCGAATGAAGGCCTCGAGATCGTCGGCATCGCCGAAGTCTGCGCCCTCGCCCATCACGACACCACGACGGACGATCCGCGCTGGGAATGCGTCGACATCCGCGCCTTCTGCGACATCCCGAAGCCGGTGACGCTGAAGGACGTGAAAGCCAACCCGGCCCTCGCCAAAATGTCCCTCGTCACCTCCATGCGCCTCTCCGTCCAGCCCGTGACGGAGGACGAGTGGAAAGAAGTCTGCCGCATGGGCGGGCTCGATCCGGCGCCGTGAGATAGCGCGGGCGCCCTCCCTCCCCCTTGCGGGAGTGAGGAGCGGTCGGCCGAAGGCCGAGGGAAAGCCAACGATTTGGCTTTTCCAGCGACGAACGGCCCGAAGGGCCGGGTGGGGGTGGTGACGTTTGCGCGACGGTCTTCGAAGCAAGCACAAACGTCACCACCCCTATCCGCCCGCTAACGCGGGCACCTTCCCCGCAAGGGGGAAGGAGGGGCGCGAACCCGCCCAAAAACTTATCCCACACTCCCCCGCCCGCTCTATCCTTCCCGTCAGTTCCTCCCGCGGGAACGCGGCTCGCGACGGCGGGTCTCGCGGGGAGGAACCGGCGCCTCCGATTCACCGCTGACGAGCGGGCGAATCTGGGGGGCACCGCCCAAGGGTTCCCTCACCGGCAATACGACCGGCGTGTGCTGGACGAGCACTAGGGACGAAGGCAGAGACGGGACGCGGGGTGTGAGAGGCCCCGCGACGATCCCCAGCCTGACCGAAGCGGAACGGGCCTGTGTCGAAATCGCCGGACGGGCGGTCCTGTGACCGCAGTTTAAAAATAAATTAGATGAGCGTTCGCATGACCGCCCGTCTTCCCAATTCCCGGTTTGGGGTGATCTTTCTCAATGGCCAGACGCGGAAGCGGGCGTGGTGATGATTTCCGGCGCCAGCGACGAGCCCGTCAGGCTCACGCGAACCGCTTCGCCCCCGCCACGCACACCACCACCGCCGCGGCGGTCGCCACCATCCCCCAGCCGACCGTCTCATGCGCCACGACAGCCGCCAGCGCCAGTCCGAAGAAGGGCTGCAGCAATTGCAGCTGTCCCACCGCCGCCGTGCCGCCCTGCGCCAGGCCGCGATACCAGAACACGAACCCAATGAGCATGCTGAAGAGCGACACATAGGCGAGACCGCCGAGCGCCGGCCAGCCGATGCCGTCCCATGACGCAGGTTGGGTGAGAAGCGCCAGCGGCAGCATCAGCGGCAGGGACAGGACGAGCGCCCAGGAGATCACCTGCCACCCGCCCAGCCTGCGGGACAGGCGCGCGCCCTCCGCATAGCCGAGCCCGCACAGAATAATCGCCGCCAGCATCAAACCATCGCCCATCACCGAGGCGGCGCTCCCCTGTCCGAGCGCATAGGCGGCGACGATGGCGCTGCCGGTGATCGAGAACGCCCAGAACAATGCGCGCGGCCGCTCCCCGCCCCGTACCACGGCAAAGATCGCGGTGGCCAAAGGCAGCAGCCCGACAAAGACAATCGCGTGTGCCGATGTCATGGCGGTCAGCGCCAGCGCCGTCAGCAGCGGGAAGCCGACCACCACTCCAAGGGCGACCACGCACAGCGACAAAAGCTCCCGCCGGTCGGGCAGCCGCTGTCGGAACAGGACAAGCAGCATGGCCGCCAGCACGCCGGCAATGGCCGCCCGCGCGACTGTGAGGAATGTCGGATCGATGTCCAGTACGGCAATTTTGGTGGCTGGCAGCGACCCGCTGAAGATGAGTACGCCCAAAAACCCGTTGATCCAGCCCGCTGTTCTGTCCATGACGCCTATCCAACCCATTGCAGAATCTGTAGTCTCTTCGCCGGGACAATCGTCGGCATTGCGTCGGGATGGGAGAGACAGTAGCAGTACAATTTCACCGGACTGTACCGGAACGAGGAACAGTACAGATGTTGCATCAACCCGCTGCCCATGAAACTGCGGCGCCCGATATGCCCCATGAGGACATCCCCCAGGACGAGCAGACTCTCGTCGAAAAAGTGATGGGCATCATTCGCGGCCGCATCGCCGCCTTGAGCCTCTCCCCCGGCGCACGGCTGCCTTCGATCCGGCGGCTCGCCGCGACCATGGACGTCTCCAAATCGACCGTCGTGGAGGCCTATGACCGGCTCGTCGCCGAGGGCGTCATCCAGTCCCGCCGGGGCGCGGGCTTCTTCGTCGCGGGCCGTGCGCAGGCCTTCGCGCTCACGCCCGCCGCCCCTCGCCTCGACCGGGAAATCGATCCGCTCTGGATCATGCGCCAGTCGCTCGAAACCGATGGCGCGACGCTGAAGCCCGGCTGCGGCTGGCTGCCGGATGACTGGCTGCCGCAGGAAGGCATCCGCCGCGCCATGCGCTCGCTCGCCCGCGACGAGGCGGCGATCTTCACCGATTACGGTGACCCCCAGGGCTATGCGCCGCTGCGCCTTCACCTCTCGCGCCGCCTCGCCGAGCAGGGCGTGGATGCGCCGCCCGACCAGGTGCTGCTGGTCGATTCAGGCACGCAGGCGCTCGACCTGCTCTGCCGCTTCTTCCTCCAGCCCGGCGACACGGTGCTGGTGGACGACCCCTGCTATTTCAATTTCCTCGCGCTGCTGCAGATGCACCGCGTGCGCGCCATCGGCGTTCCCTATACGCCGGGCGGACCCGACCTCGACGCCTTCGCCCGCGCGGCGGAGGAGCATCGCCCGAAGCTCTACATCGCCAATGCCGGCATCCATAATCCAACCGGCAGCATGATGACCCCTGCTATCGCGCACCGTCTGCTGAAGCTCGTCGAACAACATGGCATGATCGTCATCGAGGACAACATCTTCGCCGACTTCTACGCCTCGCCCTCGCCACTGCTGGCCGAGCTCGACGGGCTGGAACGGATCGTCCATATCGGCAGCTTTTCGAAGACGCTCACCGCCGCCGCGCGCGTCGGTTATATCGCCGCTCGCGGCGACTGGATCGACGCCCTCACCGATATGAAGCTCGCAACGAGTTTCGGATCGAGCCAGCTCTCCGCCCAGCTCGTCCATACATTGCTCATCGACGGCACCTATCGCCGTCATATAGAAGCCCTGCGCCAGAAACTCGCTGCGGCGATGACGCTCGCCTCGAACCGGCTGAAGGCGGCAGGGCTGGAATTATGGACCGAGCCGCAGGGCGGTCTCTTCCTCTGGGCGCGGCTTCCGGCAGGCATGGATTCGGCGCTCATCGCCCGTCATGCCCTAGAGCGCGGCGTGGTGTTCGCGCCGGGCAATGTCTTCAGCCTCTCCCGCAACGCCGCCAACTATCTGCGCTTCAACGTGGCCCAATCCGCCCAGCCCCGCATCTTCGAAGTGCTGCACGATGCGATGCTCCAAGCAAGTCCAGGAAAAGTGCGAAGCGGTTTTCCGTCCGGACTTGCGCAATACTAACGCCGCACGCGGATCGTCGTCCCGCTATTGAGGTATGGCAGCAGCCGCGCCATATTCCTGCGCTTCAAGGCAATGCACCCCTCGGTCGGCAGATAGCCCGGCCGGGCGAGATGAAAGAAGATCGCGCTGCCCCGTCCGCGCTTCCGCGGACGGATGTTCCAATCGAGCACGATGCATATGTCGTAAAGCCCATCGTCCCGCCAGAGATTCTCGTGGCTCGGTCCGTAAGGCAGGGGGACGCGCTTGTTGTAATTGCGGTCAATAGGCGCGTCGCACCAGCCGTCATCACGGCGGATGGTGCGGAAGGGCAGCAGCGAAACGGGCGCAAAATTCATCCGCCGCCTGCGCCATCCGTAAAGCAAGCGCATCGCCCCGAGCGGCGTTGCGCTATCCCCCTCCCGCTTGAAAGCGCTGATCCCCCTCTTGCCGAGCGCACAAGGCAACACCAGATTACGGATAATGAGAAGCCCCTGCGAAGGATTTCCCGGGCGGGACCGAATATCGATCCGGCGCACGGCCTTGCTGTCAGCTCTTTTCATGTCCCCGCCCCCGCGGATGGGTTATTGCCGCCGGATTAACCGCTAATTGGTTTCCTTCTGGCCTCATCTCGCTCTAAATGCGATAAAACGTCAATGCCGATTGAACACAATAGACGAGGATACGCATGACTGGCCGTACAATTCTGATTGTGGACGATGATGAGGACCTCCGCTCCATTCTGGTGGAGCAGCTCGCGCTCTGCGAGGAATTCCACATCCTGCAGGAGGATACCGCCACGAAAGGTATTCAGACGGCGCGCAACGAAATGGTCGACCTGCTGGTCATGGATGTCGGCCTGCCGGACATGGATGGCCGCGAGGCGGTGAAGCTGTTGCGCAAGGGCGGGTTCAAGCCGCCCGTGATCATGCTGACCGGCCACGACACCGATTCCGACACCATTCTCGGGCTTGAATCCGGCGCCAACGATTATGTGACCAAGCCGTTCCGCTTCGCCGTGCTGCTCGCCCGCATCCGCGCCCAGCTGCGCCAGCACGAACAGAGCGAGGACGCCACCTTCACCGTCGGCCCCTACACCTTCAAGCCGGGCCAGAAGCTGCTGATCGACGAGAAGGGCGGCAAGATCCGCCTGACCGAGAAGGAAGCGGCGATCATTAAATATCTCTACCGCGCCGGCGACAAGGTCATCGGGCGCGACATGCTCCTTGAGGAAGTGTGGGGCTATAATTCAGGGGTCACCACCCATACGCTCGAAACGCACGTCTATCGCCTGCGCCAGAAAATCGAGAAAGATCCCTCCAATGCGGCGATTCTCGTGACAGAAAGCGGGGGATACAAGCTCGTTCCCTGATAGCCCCGTCGGTCGGAGCGGTGTATTGACGGTAATATGGCGCTCGACGATGACATCCGCATTCTTGGCACCGTAGATCTGTTCGGCTCGCTTACGCCCGAACAGCTGCGGCTGCTTGCGTTCGGCGCGGAGCGGCTGGTGCTGCGGGCGGGCCGCGAATTGTTCCGCGAGGGACAGAGCGCCGATTGCGCCTATGTCATCGTCTCCGGCAGCATATGCCTTTTCCAGGAAGACGAGCGCGGCAGCCGCGTGACGATCCGCTCCGTCGGTCCCGGCGCGGTGCTGGGCGAGATGGCGCTCATCGCCCAGACCTCGCGGCTGACCGGCGCCTTCGCCGAGAGCGAGACGGAAGTCCTGCGGCTTTCCCGCGCCATCTTCCACCGCATCCTCGAAGAATTCCCCGAGGTCGCCGTAGCGCTTCATTCCCATGTCAGCCGCAATCTGCTTCAGCTGGTAAGCGAGATCGAGAAGGTCGCGCCGCGCCTCGCCCCGGAGGATTGAGTTCGGCTATAATTCAACCGTCCGCTCGATGCCGATCGCATCGAGAAAAACCCGATCATGGCTCACCACCAGCAATGCGCCGTCATAGCCGTTGAGCGCCGCCTCCAGCGCCTCGATGGAATCGAGATCGAGATGATTGGTCGGCTCGTCGAGGATGAGCAGCTCCGGCTTCTGCGTGCCGTCGAGCACGCAGGCAAGCGCTGCGCGCAGCAACTCTCCACCGCTCAATGTCCCCGCAAGACGCGAAGCGCTTGTCCCTCGAAATGAAAACCGCGCCAGCGCCGCATGGGCGTCATTGTCGTTCGCCCCGGGATTGAGCCGGCGGAAATTCGCATGGAGCGTCGCCGTGCGGTCCATGAGGCTCATCTGCTGGTCGAACATCACGGTGCGGGCAAACCGGCTCACTTTGCCGGCCACAGGCTGAAGCTCCCCGGTTATGAGGCGAAGCAGGCTGGTCTTGCCCGCGCCATTGCGCCCCGTCACGGCTATGCGCTCCGGCCCGACGATCTTGAGCGAGAAATCTTGGATGACCGGCGCGTCCGGCACGGGACCGCCCGAGACATTCTCCATGCTCAGCAATATCCTGCCGGAAGGCGCGGACGCTCCCTCCGCCGCGAAGCGCAACGGCGTGACCCGCTCCACCTTCGCCTCGGCTGCGCGCAATTGCGCCTCGGCTTCCGCCGCCTGGCGCTGGGCGAGAGCGGTTCCCCGCCCGCCGGTTTTCTGGGCGCGGTCCTCTCGCGCATCGAGCAGCAGTTTGCTCATCCCGGCATCGGCGCGGGATTTGCGCCCCCTGGCATCGCTGCGCGCCTGCCGCTCCGCAGCCGCCTGCGCCTTGCGCTGCACGGCTTTGGCCTCCCGCTGCGCCAGGAGGAGATCGCGCGCGGCGCCTTCACGCTCCCGCGCTTTCTGCTCGCGGTAAAAATCCCAGTTCCCGCCATAAAGATGGAGCCCGTCCTGCGATAGCTCCGCTATGGCATCCATGGCCCGCAAGAGCTCACGATCATGGCTGACCACCACGGCAGCGCCGCGCCAGCCGGACAGAAGCGCCATCACCGCCTCCCGTCCCTCGCGGTCGAGATTGTTGGTCGGCTCGTCCAGCAAGATGAGATCGGGTTCGTGAAACAGGAGAGCGGCCAGCGCGGCGCGCGTCTGCTGCCCGCCGCTTAAAGAAGAGACAGGCGCGCTGGGATCGAGGTCAGGCAGACCGAATTTCTGTAAAACCTGGGCGAACCGCTGCGGCAGCAGCCAGTCCGCCTCGGCAAGATCGGCATCCCCAGCAGAGCCGGCCTCGATGCGCGCGAGGATGTCGAGACCGGAGCGGATGCGGAAAAGATCTGCCAGCGTTTCATGTGAATCCCCGCCGGTATTCTGCCCGACCACGCCGATCTTGCCGTTTATAGAAACGGTTCCGGCGGTTGGCGGCAATGCGCCGCTCATGATCCGCAGCAGCGTGGACTTCCCCACGCCATTGCGCCCGACAATGCCTATGCGGCCCGCCGTAACACTGAGATTGACGGAGCTGAAAAGAAGACGGCCATCAGCCGTGGTGCAGGATATGTCCTGAAGCGTCAGAAGAGCAGTCATTGCAAGCCATGGAATCGTTGGAAACACTGGTCGTCAGAAACAGTGAAATCCGATCCATCGCTTTTGCTCCTCTATTCAACACCATCCATTATAGGTTCGGCGCGCCGCTTAATCCAGACCGAAAATGGCGATGACGGGCACATGGTCCGAAGGCCGGTCCCAGCCGCGCGCTTCGCGCAGGATCGTCACCGAGGCGAGATCGGTTTCGAGATCGGGCGAGCCCCAGATATGGTCGAGACGGCGGCCACGGTCCGACGCCTCCCAGTCGCGCGCACGGTAGCTCCACCAGGTGAACACCTTCTGCTCCGGCGCAATGTGATGGCGCACGAGGTCGCTCCAGCCGCCGAGGCGGCGCGCCAGCTCCAGCCCCTCGGTCTCGACCGGCGTGTGGCTGACCACATTCAGAAGCTGCTTGTGCGACCAGACATCGGTTTCGAGCGGCGCGATGTTGAGGTCGCCCACGAGGATGGACGAACAGCCGTCGCCTGTATTGGCGAGGATGGCTTTCATCTCCTCGATGAAGCCGAGCTTGTGCGCAAATTTCGGGTTGATATCAGGGTCCGGCTCGTCGCCGCCGGCGGGGACATAGAAATTATGGATGCGCAGGCGCTTGCCCCCAGCCGTCACCACGCTGCTCACATGGCGGCAATCGACGATGTTGCAGAAACCTTTGCGCTCGATCCCCTCAAGCGGACGGCGCGAGAGGGTGGCAACGCCGTGATAGCCCTTCTGGCCGCTGACCGCGATATGCTGATAGCCGAGCGCCTGGAACGCTTCATAGGGAAAGAGATCGTCCGTGCATTTGATCTCCTGCAGGCAGAGCACATCGGGCTGATACTCCCTCAGAAAGCGCTCGACCAGCGGCAAACGCAGGCGCACGGAATTGATGTTCCAGGTGGCGATCGAAAAGGGCATGGAATTGGCTCGCTCGCGGGGGATGAATCGCGGGCGAACTTACAGCATCGCGGCAGCGGTGCCAGCCTGAAATTGGCGCAGCTTGTTGGGAAAATGCTGGCGCCCTACGTCGCCCTGCTCGCACCGTCCGGAGGGTCGGGTGGGGGTGGTGACGTTTGCGCTACGGTCGTCAGCAAACGCGCAGACCTCGCCACCCCCATCCGCCCGCTAAAGCGGGGTTCGTCGCTGGAAAAGCCAAATCGTTGGCTTTTTCCTCGGCCTTCGGCCGAACGCTCCTCAATCCCCGCAAGGGGGAAGGAGGAGGCGTCACTGCCCCTTCCGCTTCATCGCGATGCGCTGGTAGTCGATCTTGAACATGTCAGGCGCAAAGCGCACGCCCTCGCGAACATTGAAGATCATGACTGTCGTATCGAGGTTCTGCGCGTCGGTGATCGTCCACTGCTTCAAGGCATAGGTCTTCGGATCGAACATCATGGTGATTTTCGAATTGCCGAAGATCGATTCATCGCCGAGCACGATGGTCGTCATATCAGGCTCCTGGCGGACCGACTTCAGCCGTCCGCCGCCAAGATCGATACGGTCACCCAGCAGCAGCTTCAGCGGCGTCTTCGTCAGCGGATAGAGGTCCCAGGTGTCGAGCTTGCGGTTGTTCACGACCACGGATTCGCCATCCGAGATCACCCGGATCGGTGAATTGTTGTAATTGAAGCGGATCTTGCCCGGGCGCTCGATATAGAAGGTGCCGCCGCTCTGCTCGCCGCGCGGGCCGAACTGCACGAACTCGCCGGTCATGGTGCGCACGGCGGAAAAATGATCGGCAATCTGCTGCGCCGCCGCCATCTGCTGCTGGTTGACCTGCGCAAGCGCTGGAGAAACGGACAGCCCAAGCGGCGCCGCCATCGAAGCGCCCATGACGGTGAGGCCGAGCATGGCACCACGCAGAACCGCAACAAGCCGCATCTTTTCCGTTTTCATCAAAAACCTGTCTCTCGTTATTCTTCCCAGATTGGATCAATAGTTTGACGCGAGTGTGGCGTCTCAACGGTCGATGCTCATGGTTCGTTCCGCTTTTATCGATACATCTTGGAACTTACATGCTCCTCATCCGGTCGGATGTGGGCGCTTGCTGCTATCGTTTGTCTAATACTCATCCCCCTCGCCCGGCACGAGGATTTCGCGCTTGCCCGCATGGTTTGCGGGGCCGACGATGCCTTCCCGCTCCATGCGCTCGATGATCGAGGCGGCGCGGTTGTAGCCGATGCCGAGGCGGCGCTGGATATAGGAGGTCGAGGCCTTCTTGTCGCGCAGCACCACCGCCACAGCCTGATCGTAGGGATCGTCGGAATCGTCGAGATTGGAGGTGCCTGCCGGACCGCCGCCGCCTTCGCCATCCTCGTCGTCTTCCTGGGTGATGGCGTCGAGATATTCCGGCGCGCCCTGGCGCTTCAGATGCTGCACGACCTTCTCCACCTCGTCGTCGCCGACGAACGGCCCGTGAACGCGCTGGATGCGCCCGCCGCCTGCCATGAACAGCATGTCGCCCTGCCCGAGCAATTGCTCCGCGCCCTGCTCGCCAAGAATGGTGCGGCTGTCAATCTTCGAGGTGACCTGGAAGGAGATGCGCGTCGGGAAATTGGCCTTGATCGTGCCGGTGATGACGTCGACCGAAGGCCGCTGCGTCGCCATGATGACGTGGATGCCCGCCGCGCGCGCCATCTGCGCCAGCCGCTGCACCGCGCCTTCGATATCCTTGCCCGCGACCATCATCAGATCGGCCATCTCGTCGATGATGACGACGATATAGGGCATCGGCTCGAGATCGAGTTCCTCCGTCTCGTAGACCGCTTCGCCCGTGTCGCGGTCGAAGCCGGTCTGCACCGTGCGGGCGATGCGCTCGCCCTTCATCTGCGCCTGTCCGACGCGGGCGTTGAAACCGTCGATATTGCGCACGCCCACCTTCGACATCTTGCGATAGCGGTCCTCCATCTCGCGCACGGTCCATTTGAGCGCGACGACGGCCTTCTTCGGATCGGTCACCACAGGCGTCAGCAGATGCGGGATACCGTCATAGACGGAGAGTTCTAGCATCTTAGGGTCAATCATGATGAGACGGCATTGCTGTGGCGTCATGCGGTAGAGCAGCGATAGGATCATCGTGTTGATGGCGACCGACTTGCCCGAGCCGGTGGTGCCCGCAACGAGCAGATGCGGGAATTTGGTGATGTCGGCGATGACGGGCTCGCCATTGATCGTCTTGCCGAGCGCCAGCGCCAGCTTGGTCTTGGTTTCGCTGAAATCGCGGCTCGCCAGCATCTCGCGCAAATAGACCATTTCGCGCTTCTGGTTGGGCAGCTCGATGCCGATGGCATTGCGCCCCGGCACAACAGCGACACGCGCGGCAATGGCGCTCATCGAGCGGGCGATATCGTCGGCAAGACCGATGACACGCGAGGATTTGATGCCGGGCGCGGGTTCCAGCTCATAGAGCGTGACGACAGGTCCGGGACGCACATGGATGATGTCGCCCTTGACGCCGAAATCTTCCAGAACGCCTTCCAGAAGCCGCGCATTCTGCTCCAGCGCCTCCTTGGAAAGGCTGGGATCGCGCACCACAGCCTTCGGCTCCGCGAGCAGCTTCAGCGACGGCAATTCGAAAACGCCGCTGATCCTGCGCTGTGGCTTCACCGCCTCCTGCGCCCGCGCGCCCGGCTTCACCGAACGCGGCGGCACCTCGACGCGCCCGGTCGCCAGAGGACGGTCGGCAGCTGCCACGCCGGCCGGTGCGGCCAGGTCATCGTCATCCTCGTCGTCAAAAGGCGCGACATCGAGCCGCTCGCGCCCGGCGTCGAAACCGGGTTCACGCCGCGCGCCCGAGCGGGCCGGAACCGCGGCGAACGGATCGTCCTCATCCTGCCGCCCGCGCGGCTTCGGCACGCGGGAGGTAAGGCGATGCAGCATCGCCCGCGCGCTGTAGTACCAATGCGTCACCGCGCCGAGCGCAAGCGAGCCGCTATCGTCTTCCTCGTCGTCTTCATCCTCTTCGTCCAGCTCCTGCGGCGTGCGGGCCTTGGGCCGCGCCGGGCTGGCCAGCGGCTGCACCCGCCCGGTCAAACCGCTGGCGAAAGCGCACAGAAACAGCGCGGGAACGGCGAGCACCGCGATAATGATCGACGCCGCGGGACCGCGCGGAAATTCGCCGAGGAAGAGGCTCGGAAGTTTCAGCACCAGATCGCCCAGCACGCCGCCAAGCCCGATGGGCATCGGCCAGCTCTCGGGCACGGAAAAGCAGCTGGCGATGGCGGCGAAAAGCAGGGCAGCGCCGACCCAGGCGAGAATGCGCTTCGGCAGACGCCCGATATGACCATGGGCGATCAAGAGCATGCCCCAGAAGATGGCGGGAAGCAGCGCGGCGACGCTCGACAGGCCCAGGAACTGCATGGCGATATCGGAAAACACCGCGCCCGGATAGCCGAGCGCATTGGTGACCGGATTGGACGTGGCATGGCTGAAGCTCGGATCGGCGACATTCCACGTCGCCAGCGCACCCGCCGCGAGCGCCACGCCGGCGAGAATGAGCAACCCCAGCAGAATGTCGATCTGCCGCCGGAAAATCCCCGCCAGTTCCAGACGAGCGTTCCGCGTTCTCTCGTCCCGAACGGCATATGAGGGCGAGTATCCTTGCCGCATAAAGCTTTTCCCGAGTGCCTGTAAAATGGTCGCCTGTCCGCGCCTGATAACCCCTTATCGAGGCGGATTCGGGTCCAACCCTAAGGCAGGGAAGGTTAAGGCCGCATTAACCATGCCGAAGTGCAGCGCCCTAAAAAGAAGGCCCGGCAGAACCGGGCCTTCGCAATGCTGGCTCCCCTCCTTCCCCCTTGCGGGGAGGGGTGGGATGCGAACTTAATGCACCGTCTCGCCATGCAGGTTGATGTCGAGTCCCTCGATCTCTTCCTGCTTGGTCGGGCGCAGGCCGGTGATGGCCTTGACGATATAGAGGATGATCGCCGTGGCGATGGCCGCGTAGATGATGGTGAAGATCACGCCATAGATCTGCGTGCCCACCGAAGCGCCGGCGCTCAAGCTGTTGATCGCGGGGTCGGCGAACACGCCGGTCAGAACAGCGCCGACGATGCCGCCCACGCCATGGACGCCGAAGGCATCGAGCGAGTCGTCATAGCCGAGCGCATGCTTTACCTTGACGGCGGCGATGTAGCAGATGACGCCCGCCACGAGGCCGATGATGAGCGCGCCGGTGGGGTTGACGAAGCCCGCCGCCGGAGTGACCGCGACGAGGCCCGCGACCGCGCCGGAGATGATGCCTAGCACGCTGGGCTTCTTGGCGATGATCCATTCAGCAAACATCCAGGCAAGCGCTGCGCCCGCTGTGGCGACCTGCGTGTTCAGCATGGCGACAGCCGCGAGCGCGTTGGAGCCAGCCGCCGAACCGGCGTTGAAGCCGAACCAGCCGACCCACAGCAGCGAAGCGCCGACAACCGAAAGCACGAGATTGTGCGGCGCCATATTGACCTGGCCGTAGCCCTCACGCTTGCCGATGACGAGCGCCGCGACGAGACCGGCAATACCGGCATTGATGTGAACCACCGTGCCGCCCGCGAAATCGAGAACGCCGTCCGAGCCGAGGAAGCCGCCGCCCCAGACCCAATGCGCCACCGGCACATAGACGATGAGCAGCCAGAGCGCCATGAACAGCAGCATGGACGAAAATTTCATACGCTCCGCGAACGCGCCGCAGATCAGCGCGGGCGTGATGATCGCGAAGGTCATCTGGAACATGATGAACAGATATTCCGGGATCGTGCCCGCCAGCGGGTGGGCGGTGGTCATGCTGACGCCGGAGAGGAAGGTCTTGCTGAAGCCGCCGAGATAGGCGTTGAGCGAGCCGCCATCGGTGAAGACCAGCGAATAGCCGAACACCATCCACAATATGCTGACAAGGCAGCAGATGGCGAAGCTCTGCATGACCGTAGAGAGCACGTTCTTCTGGCGGACCATGCCGCCATAGAAGAGCGCCAGCCCGGGGATGGTCATCATCAGCACCAGCGCTGTCGATGTCAGCATCCATGCCGTGTCGCCGGTGTTGAATTCAGGCGTGGCGGCGGCAGCGGCGGGCGCGTCCTGCGCCATGGCCGTTCCGGCAAAAGCGCCCAGAAGAGCGAGCGAACCCAAAGCGGTCCGCGCATGTCTATTCAGTGTGAACATCAAAAATCTCCGTCGTACACCGGCCCAAACGCGCGATTTCCGCGTCCCAAGTCCCGGCCCAATGCCCCATAACCAAATTCCGTGCCAATTCCCGTCCTGGCGCCTAACCGGCTATAAAGGCTGATTATTTTGTTTCCCCTCGACAGGACCGCTCGCTGCGCTTGCGCGCATTGCACAAAAAGCAGACAATTCACCCAATAGTGCCGCTTGTTTGTGCATTCGACCCTGGGAAGCCATGACAATCCCCCGTCGCTTCTAGAGCGCGTCGCCGTCGGTCTCGCCGGTGCGGATGCGCACCGCCTGGTCGAGGGGGATCACGAAAATCTTGCCGTCGCCGATCTGGCCGGTCTTGGCCGCGGCGGTGATCGTCTCGACGGTCTTTTCCACGAGATCAGCCGGCACGGCGACTTCGACCTTGATCTTCGGCAGGAAGCTCACGGCATATTCCGCGCCGCGATAGATTTCCGTATGGCCCTTCTGCCGCCCGTATCCCTTGACCTCGGTTACGGTCAGGCCCTGGATGCCGATAGCGGTGAGCGCTTCGCGCACCTCGTCCAGCTTGAATGGCTTGATGATCGCCATCACGATTTTCATCTGCATCTACCCCTGCTTTAGCATGATCCTAGAAGTCGCAGCCTCCAGATCATGCGGCGAAAAATTGCGGTTTCCCGCGGTTGAAGGCACAGGCTTGGCAACGCCGCACCGGTGACTGCAGGGTTCGATACAAGCTTCGTGCCAAATGGATTACGGTGTTGATTTCACATAGAAATCTGCGTGCGCGACCAATGGCGCACGCATAAAATGCCTAATAAATAGCCGGAATAAATTCAACCTGCGCGAGATGGCGCGATTTTAATCATCTTCCCGCACCCGGATCAGCCCCTCCTGCGCCACGGAGGCGATGAGCAGGCCGTCGCGGGTGTAGATGGAGCCGCGATTGAAGCCGCGCGCGCCGGAGGCGTTCGGGCTGTCCTGCGTATAGAGCAGCCAGTCGTCGAGCTTGCAGGGATGGTGGAACCACATGGCATGGTCGAGGCTCGCCACCTGCAGGTCGCGGTCGAAGATCGAGCGGCCATGGGCATAGAGCGAGGTGTCGAGCAGCGTCATGTCGGAGATATAGGCGAGCACCGCCGCCTGCAATGCGCGGTCGCCGGGCACCGGGCCGGTGGTTCTTATCCAGACATGCTGTTCCGGCGGCAGCTTCTCGCGCGAAAAATAATGGGTGAGCGAAACCGGCTTCATCTCGATGGGGCGCTCGCTGCCCCAATATTTGCGCACATTTTCCGGCGCGAGCTTTAAATATTGGTCCTTGAGTTCCCGGTCGCTGATGAGCTTTTCGGGCGGCGGCACATCCTGCGGCATTGCCTTCTGGTGCGAGAGTCCGTCCTCATCCACCTGGAACGAGGCCGACAGCGAAAAGATCGCCTTGCCGTGCTGGATGGCGAGGACGCGCCTCGTCGAGAAGCTCGACCCGTCACGGATGCGGTCCACCTCGTAGATGATGGGCACCGCCGGATCGCCGGGGCGCACGAAATAGGCGTGGAGCGAATGCACATGCCGGTCCTTGCCCACCGTGCGCTGCGCCGCCACTAGCGCCTGCCCGATCACCTGCCCACCGAACACCCGTTGCCATCCCACCTGCGGGCTGCGGCCGCGGAACAGATCGTGTTCCAGCGTCTCGAGATCGAGGATGGAGAGCAGTTCTTCCATGGCTGCGGACATCGGGATTCGCCTTGCGCTTGGGGGTGCCTATATTGTGTTCGGTACGATGGAAATCAGGAACGTTGACAGGCGTCAAGGATAGGCCCATGCACAGGAGCATGCCCCCGAGAAGTTGCAGACGTCTCGGATAAGGTCATGCGGCCGAATATGGCAATACGTGACGGAAGGAAGAAGCGATGACCGTTGAGACCTCTACCCAGACCGCCCCGGTCGACGTTCTGATTGCCGGCGGCGGCTATGTTGGGCTCGCCACGGCGGTGGCGGTGAAGGCCGCTGCGACGCACCTGCGTGTCCTCGTCATCGATGCCGCACCTCCCGGAAGCTGGACGAAGGATCCGCGCGCCTCGGCCATCGCCGCCGCCGCCTCGCGCATGCTGAACCGGCTCGGCTGCTGGCAGCCGATCCTGCCCGAGGCGCAGCCGATTACCGAAATGATCGTCACCGATTCCCGCACATCCGATCCCGTGCGTCCCGTTTTCCTCACCTTCGATGGCGATGTGACGCCGGGCGAGCCCTTCGCCCATATGGTCGAGAACCGCAATCTGAACGCCGCGCTCCATGCCAAGGCGGAAGAGCTGGGCGTCGAGATCGTCGAAGGCATCGGCGTCGAGGGATTCACGACGAATACCAACAGCGTCACCGTTACCTTAAGCGACGGGCGCGTGCTCACGGCGCGGCTGCTCATCGCCGCCGACGGCGTGCGCTCCCGCCTGCGCGAGCGCGCCGGCATCAAGACCGTGCAATGGGATTACGGCCAGTCCGGCATCGTCTGCACCGTCCATCACGAGCGCCCGCATAATGGCCGCGCCGAAGAGCATTTCCTGCCGGCCGGCCCCTTCGCCACTTTGCCGCTCAAGGGCAACCGCTCGTCCCTCGTCTGGACCGAACGCACCCGCGATGCGGAGCGCATCGTGGGTCTCGACGATTTCCGCTTCGAAGCGGAGCTGGAGCAGCGCTTCGGCCACAAGCTGGGCGCCATCCACGTCGAAAGCCCGCGCCGGGCCTTCCCACTCGGCCTGATGCTGGTGCGTGAATATGTCCGCCCGCGCTTCGCGCTCGTCGGCGACGCCGCCCATGGCATCCACCCCATCGCCGGACAGGGCCTCAATCTGGGCTTCCGCGATGCCGCCGCCCTTGCCGAAATCATCGTCGGCACCGACCGGCTCGGCCTCGACATCGGCTCGCTTGCAGCACTGGAGCGCTACCAGTCCTGGCGGCGCTTCGACACGGTGCAAATGGGCGTGACGACCGATCTGCTCAATCGCCTCTTCTCCAACGACATTGCGCCTGTCCGCGCCTTCAGGGACATCGGCCTCGGCCTCGTCGATCGCATGCCCGGCATGAAGCGTTTTTTCATCCGTCAGGCAGCAGGATTGACGGGCGGTACCCCGCGCCTTTTGCAAGGCGAGGCGATTTAGAGAATAATAAATCGCCGTCCTGACAGGGCGGAGCGTTGTAGATTCTCGGGATAAGCCCGAGAATGACGGAGAAATGCTCGCGATATTATGATTACCCAAGAGTAAAAGGCTCGTATCGTTGCACTGGCCAGCAATGGTACGCTCCTCTATATTGTCAACTGCAATCATGCAAACGCTTCTCATAAGCATGATCTCGAGAAGTCGCAGACTTTTTGGATGAGATCATGCCCGAACAACAAGGAGACAGCAGATGGACAGGAAAGCAACGGCGGTCTGGAAAGGCGGCCTCAAGGATGGAACGGGCACGCTCGACACACAAAGCGGCGCGCTAAAGGGACTTCCCTATAATTTCAAGGCCCGCTTCGAGGATGAAAGCGGCAAGGCCGGAACCAACCCGGAAGAACTGCTCGCCGCGGCCCATGCCGGCTGCTTCGCCATGCAGCTTTCCCATTTCCTGGCTGAAAACGGCACCCCGGCTGAGAAGCTGGACGCGACAGCAACGGTCAGCGTCAATCCTGCCGCAGGCGGCGGGTTTGAAATCACCCGAAGCGCCATTACGCTCGTCGGCACCGTGCCCAACATCAGCGACGCCGACTTCCGCAAATTCGCCGAGCAGGCAAAGGAAGCCTGCCCGCTGTCCAAGGCGCTCGGCGCCATCGAGGTGACGCTCGACGCGAAGCTTGGCTGATTAAAACGCCCTCCCTCCCCCTCGCGGGGAGGGAGCCAGACCTACTCCGGCAAATGGCAGACGGCCTCGATATTGTGCCCGTCGGGATCGAGGACAAAAGCCGAATAATAATCCGGATGATAATGCGCGCGAATGCCCGGCGCGCCATTGTCCTGCCCGCCTGCCGCAAGCGCCGCCTCGTAAAAGCGGTTCACCTCCGCGCGCGTGCCGGCGGAGAAGGCGATGTGCAACACCCCTTGCAGCTGCGCCCCTTTTTGCGCCCCGATCCAGAATTCCGGCTTGCCATGGCGGCCATAGCCGACCCAATGGCCGAATTCCATCACCGACTCGATCCCAAGAGGTCCAAGCACCGCGTCATAAAACGCCCGCGATTTCTGCATGTCGGAAATGTTGAAACCGATATGATCGAGCATGGAACATTACCTCGCGATTTTAATCGGAATCCGGCGCGATCAATTGCACTGCCGGAAAGTAAGTCCGGGTAGCGTCTAATGTCTCGCGTCAGCAACGGAATTCCGGCAATCGACGCATGGGCGCCTATGAAGAAATCAGGCAGAACACCCGTTCGCGTTCCCCCTGCCTTGCGATATCGTGCAAATATTTTTCCAGCCACAAATAACGCGGGCTTCGGGATTGCTACCCTGTCAACTTCGTTTTCACCAAGGAAAGTGTCGAGCGCTTCGATACTCTCATAGCGAACCGCAAGCTCGGCATAGATGACGTCATTGATGATCAATGGTCCGGCGGAACTCACCGCCTCCAGCCGCGCCATCGACCAACGCGCCCATTTCGGGTCGTTGGTAACAATATCCAGCAAAACGTTGGTATCGACGAGCGTCACTCTTCGCCACGCGTCAATGCCATGATCTCGTCAGTGCTCGGCCCTGGGCCGGCGTGACCGAGAAATTTCTCGAAACGGCTCACCGGGCGGGCTTCATCCGCCCGCGTCAGCACCACGCTGCCATCGGACGCTTGCCGGAAATCGACCTTGCTGCCCGGCCCGATCCCCAGGAGATCGCGCACGGGTTTCGGTATAGTGACCTGTCCTTTTGCGGTAACCGTCGTAACCATGATCGCCTCCTGGCAACACCTTCGGTTCCTGAAGGTATTACCAGTGCCACCGGTTTTCAATCCCGCTGCAGGATGCTGCTACACCCGCCGTTCCACCAGCATCTTCTTGATCTCGGCAATTGCCTTGGCCGGATTGAGACCCTTCGGGCAGGTCTGCGCGCAATTCATGATCGTGTGGCAGCGATAGAGCCGGAACGGGTCTTCCAGATTGTCGAGCCGCTCGCCCGTCGCCTCATCGCGCGAGTCGATGAGCCAGCGATAGGCCTGCAGGAGCACAGCAGGGCCGAGATAGCGTTCGCCGTTCCACCAATAGCTCGGGCACGAAGTCTGGCAGCAGAAGCAGAGGATGCATTCATAGAGCCCGTCGAGCTTCGCCCGGTCCTCATGGCTCTGCAGCCACTCCTTGGCCGGCTCCGGCGAGACGGTCTTGAGATAGGGATCGATCGAGGCGAGCTGCGCATAGGGCACCGTCAGGTCCGGCACCAGATCCTTGATGACGGGCATATGCGGCAGCGGATAGACCTTCACCGTGCCGTCGATCTCATCCATGCCCTTGGTGCAGGCGAGCGTGTTGGCGCCGTCGATGTTCATCGCGCAGGAGCCGCAAATGCCCTCGCGGCAGGAGCGGCGCAGCGTCAGCGTCGGGTCGACATTGTTCTTGATCCAGAGCAGCCCGTCCAGCACCATCGGCCCGCAATCGTCGCGGTCGACATAATAGGTGTCCATGCGCGGGTTTTCGTCGTCATCCGGCGACCAGCGATAGATCTTGAATTCCGTCAGGTTGTTCGCGCCCGCGGGCCGGGGCCAGACATGGCCCGGCTTGATCTTCGAATTCTGAGGAAGTGAGAATTCAGCCATTGCTCTGGATCCTTCAGAGCAAGTCCAGGAAAAGTGTGAAGCGATTTTCCGTCCGGACTTGCGTAACTAAAACTAATAAACGCGCTTCTTGGGCGCGATCTTCGCCAAGCTGATGCCGCCTTCCGATTCCGTCGTCAGCGGATCGATATGGACCGGCCGGTAGCCGAGCTTGACCAGGCCATCCGGCTCCACCCAGGCCAGCGTATGCTTGCGCCAGTTGACGTCGTCGCGCTCGGGGAAATCCTCATGCGCATGCGCGCCACGGCTTTCCTTGCGGGCTTCCGCCGAAACGACGGTCGCCATCGCGTTGATCATCAGGTTTTCCAGCTCCAGCGTCTCCACCAGATCGGAGTTCCAGATCATCGAGCGGTCGGAAACCTTGATATCGGGCAGCTCGTGCCAGAGCTTTTCCATGCGCTCGACGCCTGATTTAAGCGATTCCGACGTGCGGAACACGGCGGCGTCTTCCTGCATGGTGCGCTGCATTTTCTCGCGCAGCTTCGCGGTCGGCGTATGGCCATCGGCGAAGCGGATGCGGTTGAAGCGGTCCATGATCTTGTCGACCGCTTCCTCGTTGATATCGGGGATCTTCGCGTCGCGGTCGATGACCTGCCCGGCGCGGATCGCCGCCGCGCGCCCGAACACCACGAGGTCGATGAGCGAGTTGGAGCCGAGACGGTTCGCCCCATGCACCGAGGCGCAGCCCGCCTCGCCCACGGCCATCAGGCCGGGCTGGACGCGGTCAGGATCCTCAGGCGTCGGGTTCAGCACCTCGCCCCAATAATTGGTGGGGATGCCGCCCATATTGTAGTGGACGGTCGGCAGCACGGGGATCGGCTCCTTGGTCAGATCGACGCCGGCGAAAATCTTCGCCGATTCCGAAATGCCCGGAAGCCGCTCATGCAGCACCGCCGGATCGAGATGATCGAGATGCAGATAGATGTGGTCCTTGTTCTTGCCGACGCCGCGTCCCTCGCGGATTTCCAGCGTCATGCAGCGGGAAACCACGTCGCGCGAGGCAAGGTCCTTGGCGGAAGGCGCATAGCGCTCCATGAAGCGTTCGCCCTCGGAATTGACGAGATAGCCGCCCTCGCCGCGTGCGCCCTCGGTGATGAGGCAGCCCGCGCCATAGATGCCGGTGGGATGGAACTGCACGAATTCCATGTCCTGCAGCGGCAGGCCCGCGCGCACGGCCATACCGCCGCCGTCGCCCGTGCAGGTATGCGCTGACGTCGCCGAGAAATAGGCGCGTCCGTAGCCGCCCGTCGCCAGCACCACCATCTTGGCGGCGAAGCGATGGATCGTGCCGTCATCGAGGTTCCACGCGACGACGCCGGTGCAGACCCCATCGGTCATGATGAGGTCGAGCGCGAAATATTCGACGAAGAACTGCGCATTGTTCTTCAGGCTCTGACCGTAGAGCGTGTGCAGGATGGCGTGACCGGTGCGGTCCGCCGCCGCGCAGGTGCGCTGCACCGGGGGGCCGTCGCCGAAATTCTGCATGTGGCCGCCGAAGGGCCGCTGGTAGATCTTGCCTTCCTCGGTGCGCGAGAATGGCACGCCGTAATGCTCCAGCTCATAGACAGCGGCAGGCGCCTCGCGCGCCAGATATTCCATCGCGTCCGTATCGCCCAGCCAGTCCGATCCCTTGACGGTATCGTACATATGCCACTGCCAGGAATCCGGCCCCATATTGCCAAGCGAAGCGGCAATGCCGCCCTGCGCCGCGACCGTGTGCGAGCGGGTGGGGAACACCTTGGTGATGCAGGCGGTTTTCAGGCCCTGTTCGGCCATGCCCAGCGTTGCGCGGAGGCCCGCGCCGCCCGCGCCAACGACCACTACATCGAATTTATGATCGACGAACTGATAGGATTTTCCGTCCGCGGCCTGAGGCGCGCGCTTTGTCGTTTTAGCCATAATGGCGATCAACCTCCGAAGCTGAGCTTGAGGATGGAGAAAATGCAGGCGACGCCGATCACGATCGTGAAGAACGTGTTCAGCATCAGGAAAATCACTTTCGCGCCTTCGCCATGCACATAGTCTTCAATGATGACCTGCATCCCGATACGCATGTGATAAAGCCCGGAGAGCAGCATCAGGATCATCACCAGCGCCGTCAGCGGATGCGACAGGGCCGCGCGCACCGTCGCAAAATCGGCGCCGTTCAGCGAGGCGATAAGGCCGACGAAGAACAGCATCAGCGGCACATTGGCGACGGCGGTCAGGCGCTGGCGCCAGAAATGCCCGGTTCCTTCCTTGGCGGAGCCGAGGCCCCGAACGCGGTTGAGAGGCGTGCGCATGTCTTTCATGAGCTTGTTCCCTTGAAGCCAGATCCGGCAAAGCGCAAAGCGGCGCCCCGCGCAGACCTGCGCAAAACTTACAGAAGCGCGACGATCCAGATGAGCAGCGTCAGCGCGACGGAGCCGATCACGGTCGCCCAAGCCATCTTCGAGGCCGTGTGCTTTTCAAGGCCGGTGATCGTATCCCAGATCAGATGGCGGATGCCGCCCAGCATATGATGTAGCAGCACCCAGGTGTAGCCGAAGAGGACGAGCCGGCCGAACCAGGAGCCGAAGAAGCCGTTGACGATGTTGAAAGCATCCTCGCTCGTCGCCGCCGTGATGAGCCAGAGCGCAACCAGCAGCGTGCCGGCATAAAGCGCGATGCCCGTGGCGCGATGCAGGATCGACATCGTCATCGTGATCGGCCATCTGTAAATGGTCAAATGCGGAGAAAGCGGGCGTTGGCGGGTGGCTATCGGTTTCGTCATGGCTGCCCCAGAAATGATTCCCAACTCATCGGCACGGATTCGGGCGAGGACGTACGAAAACCCTGCCTGCAATGGCGCGCGACCCGGATCGTGATCGGCTTGTTGCGGCGTTATCTACTGCTGTTTTTGCTTGGCGTCAAAGGTACTTAAACGTTTGGACCTAAGCATCTGGCCGCAATTTGCCGCACCTGCGAAGGCGGATCGACTTCAATCGGTTGAAAGGGGACATGCTCACGAAAGGTTTACCGCCCCGCTCTCCCCACCGTCATTCTCGCGTAATTGCTTCACTCCTACCCGTCCGTCACTTTCCTTGTCGCAGATTCTCGGGACAAGCCCGAGAATGACGACGGCGACCCGATCACCCACCGAAGTGAATCACGAAGCTCGTCCAGTCGGCGGGCGCTGCCACCTGTTCATAGAGCTTGCGCCCGTCCTCGGGCTGGCGCGGCGCGTTGAGGATGAGCTTCGACCAGCTGCGCTCCTCCGCCTTGTCGGCGAGCACGTCGATCAGCGCCTTGGCAATGCCTTTGCCGCGATGGTCGTGATGGACATAGATGTGATCGACCTGTCCGCAGCGCATTCCGGAAACCGGTTCCGGCAGGTCGTAGAAAATCACGAAGCCGACAAGCACCCCATCGAGCCGCGCCCCCGCAATCTCCGCCGCGCGGTCCTGCAACAGCTTCTCGGCATAATACTCGTCCGGCCGCCTTGGTGCGCCGCGCTTCAGCGCCTGAGCGTAGCTGGCCAGCAGCGGCGCGAATTCATGCGCATCGCGCAAATGCAGAAGCGAGATATCGACGGCGTGGGTGGCTTGGCTTTCGGACATGGGGCAGAATCCTTTCCATCAGGAATAGTGTCATCCTATCGGAATTATTCAAACAGCTTTTTGAGCGCGGACAGTGCCCGATAAAACCTCATTCGGATGTCAATCATGCCGTCCGCCCGCCTCCGGGGGGGCGCAGTTCCACGATCTTTTGCTGGTCCACGAAGGGCAAAGCCAGGCGCACGCAGTTGCGGCCGGCTTTCTTGGCGTCATAAAGCGCATTGTCGGCGCGGCGCATAAGGTCGGAGAGCGCATCGCCGTCCTGCAGTTCCGCCACGCCGAAGCTCGCGGTGAAACGGCTGTCTTCCGGCAGGTCCCGCACCCGCCGGTTGGCGAAGTTGGTGCGCGCCTTCTCGGCGAAGAGACGCGCCGTTTGCAGGCCCCTCCCCGGCAGCAATATGGCGAATTCCTCGCCGCCGATGCGCGCCAGCACATCCTGTTCCCCAGCGATCTCCTTGAGGCCCGCGGCAAAGGCCGAGATCACGGAATCGCCGAGCCCATGCCCATAGGTGTCGTTGATCATCTTGAAACTGTCGAGGTCGCAGATGATGAGGGAGAGGGGCGCGTTCGCGCGCTTCGCTTGCGCCACCGCCGCCTCGCTTTTGACCTCGAAGCCGCGCCGGTTCAGAAGCCGTGACAAGACGTCGGTTTCCGAGCGCGCCGACATATCCGCCATCAGGTCGCGCGTCAGGATCACCAGCATGAGAAGGCCGTTGGCGACCGAAAGCGCCGCCCCGATCGTCTGCGAGAACAGCGCGTATCGCGTATGGATATAATCCTGCGGCGTCAGGCCCATCCCGCCCGCGGCGATGGCGAGATAAGGCTTCAGCAGGAAATGCGCCGCGCTTGTGAGAAGAAGCGCGAAGAGCAGCATGTCCATGAGCCCGCGCGCCCGCGACTTCAGAATGATATAATTGTTGAGGCAGAGAAGGACGAAGTAAGGCGTCTGGTAGAGAAGCATGCCCAGAAGCGTCACGCGCGCGATGTCATAGATGGAGTAGACCATCACGAGCGAGCCCACCGACAGGACCGCAAGCAGCAGCCAGGGCACACGCACCCCATATTTGTCGGCCATGCCGACGGTGACGCAGATGAGCGTACCAAGGAAAGTGCTGAATGCCAGCATATAGCCGAGCATCGGATTGCCGATCGACGGCACCAGCAATTCCGCCCCGAAATTCATCATCGCGAAGACGAAGGCAAGGGCGAACAAGCGGGCGGAAATATAGGTCTTCTCGTAAACGGCAATGCCGAGAAACGCGACCGCAAACAGCCCCGCGACAACCATATTGATGGTGAGAACGAAATTGGCGCCACTCATCTCATATTTTGCCCCCGCTTGGCGAAACGCTTAATCAGGCGAGTACAAGGAAGCGTAAATCGCCACGCTTGCGGAACGAAATTTATTCGGAAAACCCGAATCGCTTGTAATATGGTTAATAAAAAGGCGGACGGAGCGCTTTGACGCTCCGTCCGCGAGATCAGCCGAATCTAACCCGCTACTTCCACTCGCGAATATCGACGAAATGCCCTGATATCGCGGCGGCCGCCGCCATGGCGGGCGAGACGAGATGGGTGCGTCCCTTGAAGCCCTGGCGGCCTTCGAAATTGCGGTTCGAGGTGGAGGCGCAGCGCTCGCCCGGCTTCAATCGGTCGTCGTTCATGGCGAGACACATGGAGCAGCCCGGCTCACGCCAGTCGAATCCAGCCTCGATGAAGATCTTGTGCAGCCCCTCGGCTTCCGCCTGCTGCTTGACGAGGCCCGAGCCCGGCACGATCATCGCGCTCACCGTCGGGGCAACCTTGCGGCCTTCCACCACCTTCGCCACGGCGCGCAGATCCTCGATGCGGCCATTGGTGCAGGAGCCGATGAATACGCGGTCAAGCGCGATATCGGTGATCTTCGTGCCCGGCTTCAGGCCCATATAGTCAAGCGCGCGCCACTTCGACGCCCGCTTGGTCTCGTCCGCGATTTCGTCAGGGTTCGGCACCTCGCCGGTCACAGCCACCACATCCTCGGGCGATGAACCCCACGAGACGATGGGCGGCAGATTGGCAGCGTCAAGCGTGACGACCTTGTCGAAATGCGCGCCTTCATCCGATTTCAGCGTCCGCCAATAGGCGATGGCCTGTTCCAGCGCCTCGCCCTTGGGTGCGCGCGGCTTGCCCTTGATATAGTCGAAGGTGGTTTCGTCCGGCGCAATCAGCCCGGCCCTTGCGCCGCCCTCAATCGACATATTGCAGATCGTCATGCGGCCTTCCATCGACAGCGAGCGGATCGCCTCGCCCGCATATTCAATGACATAGCCGGTGCCGCCCGCCGTGCCGATCTCGCCGATGATGGCGAGGATGATGTCCTTCGCCGTCACGCCCTCGGGGAGCTTGCCATCGACCCGCACCAGCATGTTCTTGGCCTTCTTCTGGATCAGCGTCTGGGTGGCGAGCACATGCTCCACCTCTGACGTGCCGATGCCATGCGCCAGCGCGCCGAACGCGCCATGGGTGGAGGTGTGGCTGTCGCCGCAAACAATCGTCATGCCCGGCAGCGTGAAGCCCTGCTCCGGCCCGACAATATGGACGATGCCTTGGCGGATATCGTTTTCCGAGTAATATTCGACACCGAAATCGGCGGCATTCTTCGCCAGCGCCTCGACCTGGATGCGGCTTTCCTCGTTCTTGATGCCGTTCTTGCGGTCGGGGGAGGTTGGAACATTGTGATCGACCACGGCGAGCGTCTTCTCGGGATGACGCACCTTGCGCCCGGCCATGCGCAAGCCTTCGAAGGCCTGCGGGCTCGTCACCTCATGCACGAGATGGCGGTCGATATAGATGAGGCAGGTGCCGTCGTCCTGACGATCCACCAGATGGTCGTCCCAGATTTTGTCATAGAGAGTGCGGGGTGCGCTCATGGCTCTTGTCCGTTCCTGAAATCAAAGCAAAGGGGAAAATTGGGTATGCCAGAAGAAGGCCTGGCAAGCCTGGGCAGCCTTAGCTAAGTCGGCTGGTGAGCGCCCCGGAAACGCGCGCGGAAAAGCGTTGCGGCAGCCGCTTGCGGTCCTGCAGCACGAACACTTTATGCCCGTTCCATTCGTTTCTCGAATTCATGCGGCTGTTGTACCAACCTTTGCCGCCTCGGGCAATTGAAATAGAATTGTTCTAACGCCGGTCTCGCTGACGTCGCATGGATCGCAACGACACTAATTCCGGATCACGAGGTCGAAAGACTTCGGCGGACAGACGCATTCGAAATAGTAGCTCTCTACGTCATCCCAAATTGCGTGCCACGCCGCTAAAGTGTCCTCTCCGCCTTGTTCGCGCGCAGCGGCTCGTGCATGTCGGACTTTGGGCGGCACATCTACAATCCCGGCAAGATCTATTAAATCTCTTAAAAACGGTGACGCTGAATAAGCTCCCTCGAGCAAAATTATAGACGCAGGCTCGGCTACTGTAAATTCGTCCTTGAGGCTGTAAGTACCATCTTTGCCTAGACCTCGCCCAAAATCGAATGCCCGCCACCGCGCGGTCTTCCGCCTAATAAGAGGCTCAACAGCCTCACAGCGAACGCGGCTCCACTCGAAAACGCCGTTTAAACGCTCCACCACGGTCATTCGGGCCAATCGGACTCAGGAATGCGCGTTTGATAAAAATCATCAAGCGGAACCAAGGTGATATGCGTCAGTTTCGCCAATCTTTTCGAAATAGTGGACTTGCCGGAGCCGCTTCCTCCGTCAAGTGCCATGACAACCGGACGCGCCAGCCCGGCGCGCAGAGCTTCTATTCTCTCAAGGATGTCGAGTTCGGGCGACCTCATTGGGGTTCTCTGAATGCTTCGTCAAGCGCCCATCCTTTATGAGGCTGCCGGAAACCTAGGCCCGTTGCAAGAAAATAAAAGGCGACCCGGAGGCCGCCTTTTAAACACTTTCAATTCTTTCGAATTTATTCCGCCGCGGGAGCGGCAGCCTCGGGTGCCGCGGTCTCTTCCACGGCCACCTTGCCCTTGCGATTGTCTTTCTTCTCGACAATGCGGGCGGCCTTGCCGGTCAGACCGCGCAGGTAGTAGAGCTTGGCGCGGCGCACCTTGCCGCGGCGAACCACTTCCACGGCTTCCACCGCCGGGGAGTAGACCGGGAACACGCGCTCGACGCCTTCGCCATAGGAAATCTTGCGGACGGTGAAGTTCTCATGGAGACCGGAGCCGGAACGGGCAATGCAGACGCCCTCATAGGCCTGCACGCGAGTACGGGTGCCCTCGGTGACGCGCACCTGCACGCGAACCGTGTCGCCCGGCTTGAAATCGGGGAGCGTGCGCTTTTCGGCGATCTTGGCGGCCTGCTCGGCTTCGAGCTGACGAATAATGTCCATGCGTCTAATCCTCTCGTTCTTCTCGAACGGTCAGAGCGCTCGACGCTTGCTGCACAGTCTCGTGGCCGGGCAGCTATGCCTTGCGGCAGGAGCGGGTTCACCATTCATTGGTTGCTGGATTTCGGGATTTTCCCCCGAGTTTGCGTGGCTGATACACCATTGCCGCCAATGAATCAATACGCAGGTATCGCGCGTATCGTTTCGTATCGTCCCATATACGCCTAAGAGAGCTGCTTAAAACCTATTTGCCCTTCGCCTTCCGGTACGCTTCCCAAAGGTCCGGCCGCCTTTCCCGTGTGATGCGCTCCGCCTCCGCGCGCCGCCATTTGTCGATGGCGCCATGATTGCCTGAGGTGAGGATTTCCGGAATCGCCCGTCCCTCCCAAATCTGAGGCCGCGTATATTGCGGGTGCTCCAGAAGCCCGGTTTCGAAGCTTTCCGTCTCGCCCGATTCCTCATTGCCCATCACGCCGGGTAGCAGCCGCACCACCGCATCGAGCAGCACGAAGGCCGCCGTCTCACCGCCCGAGAGGATATAGTCGCCGATGGAAATCTCTTCGAGCTGACGCCCTTCGATCACGCGCTCGTCGACGCCCTCGAAGCGTCCGCACAGGAGGATCGCGCCGGGTCCTTCCGCCAATGCGCGCACCCGCTTCTGGGTCAACGGCTCGCCGCGCGGGCTCATCAGCAATCTGGGCCGGTCGTCAGCCACATGGTCGATGGCGCGCGCCACCACATCGGGCTTCATCACCATGCCCGCGCCGCCGCCCGCCGGAGTGTCGTCCACCATGCGGTGCTTGCCTTGCGCGAAATCACGGATCTGCACCGTCTCCAGCCGCCATTTTTCTTCCGCCAGCGCCTTGCCCGCCAGGGAAATACCGAGCGGCCCGGGGAACATTTCGGGATAAAGGGTCAGAACCGTCGCGCGAAAACTCATTTGTCAGGCCCATCCGTATCATCGTCGGCGACGAGCCCGGCAGCTACAGGGTCAACCACCAGACGCCCACCTTTAAGGTCGATTTCCGGAACCGCGCTTTGGGTAAAGGGGATGAGATAGGGCTTGCGACCCTGCATCGACAGCTCAAGCAGATCGCCGCCGCCGAAATCGAACACCGCCGTCACCTCGCCGATGGGCGCGCCGTCGAGATCCACCGCTTCGAGGCCGATCAGGTCTTCGTGGTAAAATTCGTCTTCCTCGAGTTCCTCCGGTAATTGCGCCCGGTCGATGAACAGCTCCGTTCCGTTCAGTCCTTCCGCCGCCGTGCGGTCATTGACACCCTTGAACCGTACGACAACGACCGTCTTGGACGGCCGGATTTCAAGGATTTCGAAGCTGCGGCCCGTATTGTCATAGAGCAGGCCGTAATCAGCGAGCGCGAGGGGATCACCGGTAAAGGTCTTCACTCGCACTTCGCCGCGTGTGCCATGCGCCGCGCCGACAATGGCCATCAGCACCGGATTTTCTGGTTTGGGCATGGGGTTCCTTATCCGCGCCAATCATTTGTCGCTTGCGGCTTACCAGAAGTCCGGAAAAACAAGCAACCACTCTGTAATATATGGGTGGCATGGTCGGGGCACGACCGGGGATAGATCATGACCGCCAAACCCGCCCAGACCGAATTCCTCGTCCCCGCGCAAGACGATCTCATCGCCGCGCGGATGGAATGGCTGAACGCGCTGAAGAACACGCGCCGCCTGTCCCAGAACACGCTGGATGCCTATGAGCGCGATACGCGGCAGTTCCTGCAATTCCTGACCGGCCATCTGGGCGGCCCGCCCTCGCTGAAGGATGTGAGCGCGCTGCGTGTTGCCGATCTGCGCTCATTCCTGGCGAACCGGCGCAATGGCGGCGCGGGCGCGCGCACGCTCGGGCGCGGGCTGGCCGGCATCCGCTCACTGCTGCGCCATCTGGAAAGGCAGGGCCTCGCCAATGCCGCCGGGGCATGCGCCATCCGCGCGCCGCGCCAGCCCAAATCCTTGCCGAAGCCCCTCGCCGCGGCGGAGGCGAAGCGTGTCGTGGAGGCGGGCGAACAGCTTGCCGAGGAGCCATGGATCGCCGCGCGCAATGCCGCCGTGCTCACCCTGCTTTATGGCTGCGGCCTGCGCATTTCCGAGGCGCTTGGCCTAGACGGTGGCGATCTCCTCGATGCCACCGCCCGCTCCATCCCGATCAAGGGCAAGGGCGGCAAGACCCGGCTCGTGCCGCTGCTGCCGGTGGTTCACCGCGCCGTGGACGCCTATCGCCGCCTCTGCCCCTATGATCTCGCGCCCGGCACGCCCCTCTTTCGCGGCGCGCGCGGCGGCCCGTTGCAGCCTGCGATCATCCAGCGCGAAATGCAGAAGCTGCGCAGCGCCCTGAACCTGCCCGACACGGCGACCCCGCACGCCCTGCGCCACTCCTTCGCCACGCATCTGCTCGCCGCTGGCGGCGATCTGCGCGCCATCCAGGAACTGCTCGGCCACGCCAGCCTGTCGACGACACAGATCTATACGGGCGTAGACACCGCACGGCTGCTAGAGATTTACGACAAGGCTCATCCAAGGGCGTAGTCTTCATCGGAACGAATCCAAACCTTTGGCGTTTTACTTTCATGGTGGGGGCGTTGCTCAATCGATGGAGGAGAGCGCAATGGTTGACCCACTCGACCCCAACCTGCAGCCAGGCAGGCAAAGCACGGTCAATGACCCTGTCGTAAACCGTCCGCGCCCGATGGATAGCGGCGCGGCCCGTCCGGGCGTGTCCAGCAGCACCTATATCTGGGCTGTCGTCCTGCTCGTTATTGTCGTGGGCGCGGTGTATTATATCTATTCAGGGAGCGATAGGGCCAGCGCCCCGCCGCCGCCGCAACCGGCTACGCCGACAGCACCGGCTCCCTAAATCAAAAGCCCGGATCGCTCCGGGCTTTTGATTTTGGTCAATAAGGCCAAAGCCTTAAATATGAATAGGCTTGAAGAAGGTCGCGAGGGCCGCTTCGCGCACGGCTTCCGACATGGTCGGATGCGCGTGGCAGGTGCGGGCAAGGTCCTCCGACGAGCCGCCGAATTCCATCAGCACGGCGAGTTCATGGATCATTTCGCCGGCGCCGAACCCCAGAATATGCGCGCCGAGCACCTTGTCCGTCGCCTTGTCGGCGAGGATCTTAACGAAGCCATCCGTGTGCAGCATGGCGCGGGCGCGGCCGTTGGCGGTGAAGGGGAACTTGCCGACCTTATAGTCGATGCCGGCGGCCTTCAGCTCTTCCTCGGTCTTGCCGACGGTAGCCACTTCCGGCTGGGTATAGACGACGCTGGGGATGACGTCGTAATTCACATGACCGGCCTGGCCGGCGATGATCTCCGCCACGGCAACACCTTCGTCTTCCGCCTTGTGCGCCAGCATCGGGCCTTTCACCACGTCGCCGATGGCATAGATGCCAGGCACATTGGTGCGCCAGTGATCGTCGATCGCCACACGGCCGCGTTCATCGAGCGTAACGCCGGCCGCTTCGAGATCCAGCCCTTCGGTGTAAGGCTTGCGCCCGGTCGCCACCAGCACCGCATCCGCCTCGATGATCTCGGCATCGCCGCCCTTGACCGGCTCGAACGTAACCTTCGCGCCCTTCTTGAGCTTCTCGACGCCGGTCACCTTTGCACCGAGCTTGAATTCGATGCCCTGCTTCTCCAGCAGGCGCTGGAACTGACGCGACACCTCGCCGTCCATGGAGCCGAGGATCTTGTCGAGATATTCGACCACCGTGACTTTTGCGCCGAGACGCGCCCAGACCGAGCCGAGCTCCAGCCCGATGACGCCGCCGCCGACCACGACGAGACGGCCGGGCACCTTGTCGAAGGAAAGCGCGCCGGTGGAGGAGACGATCACCTTCTCATCGAAGGCGACATCCACGCCTGGAATGCCGGCAACGTCGGAGCCGGTGGCGATGATGATGTTCTTCGTCTCGATCTCCTGCACGGAGCCGTCTTCCGCCGTCACCGAGACCTTGCCCGGCGCGACCACTTTGCCGGTGCCGATGAAGGTGTCGATCTTATTCTTCTTGAACAGGAACTCGACGCCGTTGACATTGGCCTTCACCGTAGCGTCCTTATGCGCCAGCATCTTCGCAAGGTTCAGCTTTGGCGAAACCTCGACACCCAGCGCATCGAAGGAGTGGCCCGCCTCGGCAAAGACTTCCGAGGCGTGGAGCAGCGCCTTGGAGGGGATGCAGCCGATATTGAGGCAGGTGCCGCCGAAGGTCTTGCGCTTTTCCACGACCGCGACCTTCAGACCAAGCTGCGCCGCCTTGATGGCCGCGACATAACCTCCGGGTCCCGTTCCGATGACGACGACATCGTAAGACATTGAGCTATCCTTTCTTGCGCCCTTTACTCAGCAGGCGCGCATTCCTTGAAACGAAAAACTTCCCAAGATAGCGGCTGGGCCGGCTTGGCCGCGCCGAAATCGAACGAATCGAGCGCGCCGACAAGATCGGGGAACAGCAGCGCCTGCGCCGCCGGTTCATCCGCCTTTGGCAAGAGATCAGCCTCCGCCCCCTCCTTCAGCGCATAGATGACGCCCTGCCACAGGGTGCAGGCCTCGATCTCATCGCCCGTCACATCGCCGGTGGGGCAATTATACATGATCATGCCGCTCGGCCGCGCCACGCCATCGGTCCACATCACCACGCCGTCAAGCTTGAAGGCGCTTTTCCGGCCGTCCGCCGCGCCGTCCTTCTGCGTGATGGTGAATTCGTTGGAGGTGGTGACAGGCGCGTCTTTCGGCGCGGGCTTGAAGGCCAGCACATAATGGTCGTCGCGGTCGCTATAGACAGCGCGGTCCTGCGTGCAGGCGGCATAGGCGGAAAGCGGCGCGGACAAGCTCGCGCCGGCCATTGCCATCACCGCGATTTTTCGGATCACGCCCATCCTTCCGCCTCCCGTTCAATTCGCCTGCTGCGCGGCGAGCCGGATACCGAGGCCTATAAAGACCAAGCCGGTCACGCGGTTGAACCACCGGCCCCAGGCGGTAAAGCGCTCGCGCACCGCGGCGAGCGTGAAGAAGGTGGACACACCGACGAACCAGGCGATCAGCGTCGTCGCCATGATGAGCCCGTAGACGCCCTGAATGGCGATGGGCGTTTCATGGCTGACCAGCGAGGAGAACAGCGACAGGAAGAACAGCACCGCCTTGGGATTGAGCGCGTTGGTGACGAACCCCATCAGGAAGCAGCGCGTTGCCGAAATCCGCTTCGCAGCGATGGCTTCCTCGCCGAGATCGGCGGAGACATCGGGCGTCCCTGCGTCCTTCTCTCTCAGCGCCTTGATGCCGAGATAGATGAGATAGGCCGCGCCGGCCCATTTGAGGACGGAGAAGAGCAGAAGCGATTGCGATACGATCAGCCCGAGGCCAAGGATCGTATAGCTGATATGAAACAGGATCGAGCAGCCGATGCCGACGCTGGTGATGATCGCCGCGCGGCGTCCATGCACGATGCTCTGCCGCACGACAAGCGCAAAATCCGCCCCCGGTGAGATGATCATGATCGACCACACCGCCATCAGCCCGGCAAATTCGATGAGGTAATGGGTCATGGTCTCTCCGCCCCTCCCCTCGTCATCCTCGGGCTTGACCCGAGGATCCACGACAAGGGAGCACTAACACTTCCACCGCATCGACGCGTTCCAGTAAGCAGGAACTGCGCGGTATACCACGTGACGTCTTTACGATCCCGTAGCGAATGACAACACCGTTCCTGCCACCTTGCCGTGGATCCTCGGGTCAAGCCCGAGGATGACGACTGTAGAAGGGTGAGATCAGGAACGAGCGTTTCCATCGAGCATAAGCCGGCCTTACAAATCCAGCACCAGCCGCTCCGGATCCTCCAGTGTCTCCTTCACGCGCACGAGGAACGTTACGGCTTCCTTGCCGTCCACGATACGATGATCATAGGATAGCGCCAGATACATCATCGGGCGGATGACGATCTGCCCGCCGACAACCACCGGACGCTCCTGGATCTTGTGCATGCCGAGAATGCCGGACTGCGGCGCGTTGAGGATCGGCGTCGACATCAGCGAGCCATAGACGCCGCCATTCGAGATGGTGAACGTGCCGCCCTGCATATCCGCCACGGAAAGCTGGCCGTCGCGCGCGGCCTTGCCGAGCCGGCCGATTTCCTTTTCGATCTCCGCGATCGTCATCTCGTCGGCATTGCGCACCACCGGAACCACCAGGCCCTTGTCGGTGCCCACGGCCACGGCGATATTGCAATAGTTCTTGTAGATGATGTCGGTGCCGTCGATCTCGGCATTGACCGCCGGGATTTCCTTCAGGGCATGGGTCACCGCCTTGGTGAAGAAGCCCATGAAGCCCAGCTTCACGCCATGCTTCTTCTCGAAAAGCTCCTTGTAGCGGTTGCGCAGATCCATGACCGGCTTCATGTCCACCTCGTTGAAGGTGGTCAGCATCGCCGCCGTGTTTTGCGCGTCCTTCAGGCGCCGCGCGATGGTCTGGCGCAGGCGCGTCATCTTCACCCGCTCCTCGCGCGCCGCATCGTCGGGAGCCGATGCTGGGCGCGCCGCCTGCGGCGCTGCCGGAGCCTGTGCCGAGACGCCCTTGGCGAGCGCTTCCAGCACATCGCCCTTCAGCACCTGGCCGCGCTTGCCCGAGCCTTCCACCTGGTCGGCGGAAACGCCGGCTTCGGACAGAAGCTTGGCGGCGGAGGGAGCCGGAGCCATGGCAGGGCCGGAAGCGGAAGGCGCGGGTGCGGAGACAGGAGCCGAGGTCTTCGGCGCTTCCGCCGCGGGCTTCGGCTCTTCCTTCTTCGCAGCCGGAGCAGCAGCGGCGCCGCCGGCCTCGATCATTCCCAAGAGTGCGCCGGGCTCGACCGTATCGCCTTCCTTGGCCACGATCTCGCCGAGCGTTCCGGCCGCGGGGGCAGGAACTTCCACGGTGACCTTGTCGGTTTCGAGCTCGACCAGCGGCTCGTCGGCGTTCACGGTGTCGCCTGCCTTCTTGAACCACTTTCCGATGGTTGCCTCACTGACGGATTCCCCGAGGGTGGGAACGCGGATTTCGGTCGCCATGATCTTGTTCTTCCGTTTCGGTGTAAGTCGTTTCGCTTTATGGTTTTCAGGAGCCGAGCGCGTCTTCCAGAAGCGCTTCGAGCTGCGACAGATGCTTGGACATCAGGCCCGTGGCCGGAGAGGCCGCCGCCGGACGGCCGGCATAGCGCACCCGCTGATGCTTGGCGTCGATATGGGCGAGCACCCATTCCAGATACGGATCGATGAACGACCAGGCGCCCATGTTCTTCGGCTCTTCCTGGCACCACACCATCTCCGCGCCGCGGAAGCGTGAAAGCTCCGTGATCAGCGCCTTGGCCGGGAACGGATAGAGCTGCTCGATGCGAAGCAGGTAGACATCGTCGATGCCGCGCTTCTCGCGTTCCTCGTAGAGGTCGTAATAGACCTTGCCCGAGCACATGACTACGCGGCGGATCTTCGAATCCTTGGCAAGCTTGATCGGCTGGTCCTTGAGATATTGCGCATCGTCCCAGAGAAGGCGATGGAACGCACTCTCGCCCGACATCTCGGCCAGCGTCGAGACCGCGCGCTTGTGGCGCAGCAGCGACTTGGGCGTCATCAGGATCAGCGGCTTGCGGAAGTCGCGTTTCATCTGCCGGCGCAGGATGTGGAAGTAGTTAGCCGGCGTCGTGACGTTCGCCACCTGCATGTTGTCTTCCGCGCAAAGCTGGAGGAAACGCTCCAGGCGCGCCGACGAATGCTCCGGCCCCTGACCCTCATAGCCATGCGGCAGCAGGCAGACGAGGCCCGACATGCGCAGCCATTTGCGCTCGCCCGAGGAGATGAACTGGTCGAACACCACCTGCGCGCCATTGGCGAAATCGCCGAACTGCGCTTCCCAGAGCGTCAGGCCTTGAGGCTCGGCCAGCGAGTAACCATAGTCGAAGCCCAGCACCGCCTCTTCCGAGAGCATCGAGTTGATGACCTCGTAGAGTGCCTGCCCCTTCTGCAGATTGTTGAGCGGGATATAGCGCTGCTCGGTCTCCTGATCGTAGAGCACCGAATGGCGCTGCGAGAAGGTGCCGCGCTCCACATCCTGCCCCGAAAGACGGATCGGATGGCCTTCGATGGCAAGCGAACCGAAGGCCAGCGCCTCGGCGGTCGCCCAGTCGATGCCTTCGCCCGTTTCGATCATCTTGGCGCGGTTGTCGAGGAAGCGCTGGATCGTGCGGTGGACATGGAAGCCTTCGGGCACTTCCACCAGCTTCTTGCCGATTTCCTTTAGCGTCTTGACAGGCACGGCGGTCTTGCCGCGGCGCTGCTCGTCCTCATTGTCGGCCTTGCGCAGGCCAGACCACGCGCCGTCAAGCCAATCGGCCTTGTTTGGCTTATAGCTCTGCCCGGCCTCGAACTCGCTTTCGAGCTTGGCACGCCAGTCGGCCTTCATCTTCTCCACTTCGTCGGCAGTGATGAGACCTTCGGCGATGAGCTTGTCGCTATAGACCTGCACCACGGTCTTGTGGGCGCGGATCTCCTTGTACATCAAGGGCTGCGTGAACGCCGGCTCGTCGCCTTCGTTATGGCCGAAGCGGCGATAGCAGAACATGTCGATGACAACGGGCTTGTGGAAGATCATGCGGAATTCGGTCGCGACTTTCGCCGCGAACACCACCGCTTCCGGGTCGTCACCATTGACGTGGAAAATCGGCGCTTCCACCATCTTCGCCACATCCGACGGATAGGGCGAGGAGCGCGAGAAGGCCGGATTGGTCGTGAAACCGATCTGGTTGTTGATGATGACATGGACCGTGCCGCCGACCCGGTAACCCTTGAGGCCCGAAAGCCCGAAGCACTCCGCCACCACGCCCTGACCGGCAAAGGCCGCGTCGCCATGGATCAGCAGCGGCATCACCTTAGCGCGCTCGGAAAGCGGCACCACCTCGTCGCGTGTGCCGCGTCCGGCGAGCTGGTCCTGCTTGGCGCGGGCCTTGCCCATCACGACAGGGTTGACGATTTCAAGATGCGACGGGTTCGCCGTCAGCGACAGGTGAACCTTGTTGCCGTCGAACTCGCGGTCGGAGGAAGCGCCCAGATGGTACTTCACGTCGCCCGAGCCTTCCACATCGTCAGGCGCGGCGGAACCGCCCTTGAACTCGTGGAAGATCGCGCGGTGCGGCTTCGCCATGACTTGGGAGAGCACGTTGAGACGGCCGCGATGCGCCATGCCGAGCACGACTTCTTTCAGACCCATCTGGCCGCCGCGCTTGACGATCTGCTCCAGCGCCGGGATCAGCGATTCGCCGCCGTCGAGACCGAAGCGCTTGGTGCCCTTATACTTGACGTCGAGGAACTGCTCAAAGCCCTCAGCCTCGATCAGCTTAGACAGGATCGCCTTCTTACCCTCGGGCGAGAACGCGATGCCCTTGTCCGGCCCTTCGATGCGCTCCTGAATCCAAGCCTTCTCAGCGGGATCGGAAATATGCATGAACTCGACGCCGATGGTCGAGCAATAGGTGCGCTTGAGGATCTCGAGCATTTGCGGGATCGTCGCGTATTCGAGACCCAGCACATTGTCGATGAAGATCTTGCGGTCGTAATCGGCAGGCGTGAAACCATAAGTCTCCGGCGCCAGTTCCTTGTAATCCTCCGGCGGCTCGGCAAGGCCCAGCGGGTCGAGCTTGGCATGCAGATGGCCGCGCATGCGGTAGGCGCGGATCATCATGATCGCGCGGACGGAATCGCGCGCCGCATTGGTGATTTCCGCTTCGGTCAGAGCCGGAGCGGCGGCGCCATTGGCCGCAGCCTTACCCGACTTCGCCTTAAGCTTGTCGGTGATGTGCGTCTCGACTTGCGCCCAATTGCCGTCGAGGGCGGAAACGAGCTCGCCATTGGCGACGACCGGCCAGTCCGGCTTGGCCCATGACGCGCCTTCGGCGTTCTTCCTTACATCCTTCGCATCGTCCTTGAGCGTGGCGAAGAAATCGCGCCATTCGGGATCGACCGAAGCGGGGTCCGCCTCATATTTTGCGTAGAGTTTCTCGATATAGTCGGCATTGCCGCCATAGAGAAACGAAGTAAGGGCGAAAACGTCGTTGGCTTGCTCTTGCCTTGCCATCATATTTGCCGGAGTGTCCGCTCCGTCTCCTTTAGAGTTGAATAGCAAGCAAGGTAATAAGGCAGTATGACGCCAATATTTCCTTGCCTAATCTATTGCTTACTCTCTCAATACTTCGAAAGGGACTAGGGCGATAAGGCAACAGGCAGCAAGATTAATAATCCCTTACTGCCTTATTCCCCTATTCCCTTACTCCCTTAACCCTTCAGCACCTCGACAAGCGTCTTGCCGAGCTGTGCCGGCGACGGGGAAACGCGGATGCCCGCCGATTCCATCGCCGCGATCTTGTCTTCCGCGCCGCCCTTGCCGCCGGAAATGACCGCACCGGCATGGCCCATGGTGCGTCCCGGAGGAGCCGTCCGGCCGGCGATGAAGCCGACCATCGGCTTCTTGCGGCCCTTCTTGGCTTCGTCCTTGAGGAACTGCGCCGCGTCCTCTTCGGCAGAACCGCCGATCTCGCCAATCATCACGATCGACTTGGTCTCGTCATCGGCCAGGAACATCTCGAGGATGTCGATGAATTCCGTGCCCTTGACCGGATCGCCGCCGATGCCGACAGCTGTGGTCTGGCCGAGGCCTTCGTTCGACGTCTGGAACACAGCTTCATAGGTAAGCGTGCCCGAGCGCGAAACAACACCCACGGAGCCCTTCTTGAAGATATTGCCCGGCATGATGCCGATCTTGCATTCCTCGGGCGTCAGAACGCCCGGACAGTTCGGTCCGAGAAGACGCGAATTCGACCGGTCGAGCCGTGCCTTCACCTTGACCATGTCCATCACAGGAATGCCCTCGGTGATGCAGACGATCAGCGGAATTTCCGCATCGATGGCCTCGATGATCGCGGCAGCCGCGCCTGCGGGCGGCACATAGATGACCGATGCATTCGCGCCGGTCGCTTCCTTGCCTTCGGCGACGGTCGCGAAGATCGGGAGCTTTTCGCCCTTGGAGCCTTCCCAGGTCTCTCCGCCCTTCTTCGGGTTGATGCCGCCGACCATCTGCGTGCCGTAATAGGCCAGCGCCTGCTCGGTATGGAAAGTGCCGGTCTTGCCGGTCAGGCCTTGAACGAGAACTTTGGTGTCTTTGTTGACGAGAATGGACATATCTTAGTTCCCCTTCACCGCAGCGACGATCTTCTGCGCCGCATCGTCGAGATCGTCGGCCGAAATGACATTGAGGCCGCTCTCGTTGATGATCTTCTTGCCGAGTTCGACATTGGTGCCTTCGAGGCGCACGACCAGCGGAACCTTGAGGCCCACTTCCTTCACCGCCGCGATCACGCCTTCGGCGATGACGTCGCACTTCATGATGCCGCCGAAGATGTTGACGAGGATGCCCTCGACCGCCGGGTCAGCGGTGATGATCTTGAACGCCGCCGTCACCTTCTCCTTGGAAGCGCCGCCGCCGACATCGAGGAAGTTCGCAGGCTCCGCGCCGTAGAGCTTGATGATGTCCATCGTCGCCATGGCAAGGCCGGCGCCATTGACCATGCAGCCGATATTGCCGTCGAGCGCGACATAGGCGAGGTCATACTTGGACGCTTCGATTTCCTTGTCGTCTTCCTCGGTCGTGTCGCGCAGCTCGACAACATCCGGGTGACGGAACAGGGCGTTGTTGTCGAACGACACCTTGGCGTCGAGAACACGAAGATGGCCGTCCTTCATCACGATCAGCGGATTGACCTCGAGCAGGCTCATATCCTTCTCGGTGAAG
The DNA here is from genome assembly GCF_049065735.1 of Brucella sp. IR073. NCBI lineage: Bacteria > Pseudomonadati > Pseudomonadota > Alphaproteobacteria > Hyphomicrobiales > Brucellaceae > Brucella > Brucella sp. IR073. The sequence continues at coordinate 506,810 of NZ_JBAKHD010000002.1, read as the reverse complement.
GCCTTGTAGAGGATCGGGAACAGCTTCAAACCGTCTTCACGCGCCGCGCCTTCCAGCTTCAGCGCATCGGCGAGCTTGTTCGAGTCGGCGTCCGTCACGCCCGTCTCCGGGTCGATGGCGAGCGTCACGATCTTTTCAGGCGTCTCTTCGGCCACCGCCTCGATATCCATGCCGCCTTCCGTCGAGACGACAAAGGCCGGACGGCCGACCGTGCGGTCGATCAGGATCGAGAGATAGAGCTCGCGATCGATATCCGCGCCGTCCTCGATATAGAGGCGGTTCACCTGCTTGCCGGCGGGGCCGGTCTGCTTGGTGACGAGCGTATTGCCAAGCATTTCCTTGACGTTGGCGACCACTTCGTCGACCGACTTGGCGAGGCGCACGCCGCCCTTGGCATCGGGGCCGAGCTCCTTGAACTTGCCCTTGCCGCGACCGCCGGCGTGGATCTGGCTCTTGACCACATAGAGCGGGCCCGGAAGCGACTTCGCCCACTCTTCCGCCTGCTCGACGGAATAGACGGCCACGCCATTGGCGATCGGCGCGCCGTAGGAGTGGAGCAGGCGCTTGGCCTGATATTCATGAATGTTCATGCGGGAATGTCCTTTGTCGGATGGCTAGCCGCGAATTTAGCATGATCCCGAAAAGTTGCAGACTTTTCGGATAAGATCATGCGAGCAAAAAACTCACGGAACATATCCAGATGATGGTGAACCGAACGTGATGGCTAAATCACGTTCGGTTGAACTTTTTATTTCAAGTTCGGCGCGATGGTTTCGCAGGCGTCGCAGAGGCCCTTGACCGCCGCGACCGACTTGTCGAACTGCGCCTTCTCGTCCGCGTCGAGCGAAATCTCGATGATGCGTTCCACGCCGTTGGCGCCGATCACGACCGGCACGCCGACATACATATCGCTAACGCCATACTGGCCGGAAAGATGCGCGGCGACCGGAAGCACGCGCTTCTTGTCCTTCAGATAGGCTTCCGCCATCTGGATGGCCGAGGCGGCGGGCGCATAATAGGCCGAGCCGGTCTTCAGCAGGCCGACGATCTCCGCGCCGCCGTCGCGCGTGCGCTGGATGATGTTGTCGAGGTTCTGCTGTGTCGTCCAACCCATCTTGACGAGGTCCGGCAGCGGAATGCCCGCGACCGTCGAATAGCGCGCCAGCGGCACCATCGAGTCGCCGTGACCGCCGAGCACGAAGGCCGTCACGTCTTCCACCGACACGCCGAATTCTTCGGCGAGGAAATAGCGGAAGCGGGCCGAGTCGAGCACGCCCGCCATGCCGACGACCTTGTTCTGCGGGAGGCCGGAGAATTTCTGCAGCGCCCAGACCATGGCGTCGAGCGGATTGGTGATGCAGATGACGAATGCGTTGGGCGCATATTGCTTGATGCCCGCGCCCACCTGCTCCATGACCTTGAGGTTGATGCCCAGAAGGTCGTCGCGGCTCATGCCCGGCTTGCGCGGCACGCCGGCGGTGACGATCACCACATCCGCGCCCGCGATGGCTGCATAGTCGTTCGCACCCGTGAACTTCGCGTCGAAACCATCGACCGGCGAGGATTCGGCAATGTCGAGGCCCTTGCCCTGCGGCGTGCCTTCGGCGATATCGAACAGGACAACGTCCCCGAGTTCCTTGAGCCCGGCCAGATGGGCGAGCGTGCCGCCGATCATGCCAGCGCCGATAAGGGCGATCTTGTTGCGTGCCATGCTGGTTTTCTTCCCTGAACTGTGGTGCCAAGAAACGCTTGGAAAACCTGAGGCAGCCTCCCCGAAAGTCCCAAGCAGCTGGGCAAGTCGATAGGCCTGTTTGAAAAAGAACTCAACCGATTCTTTTGTGATCAATATTTTCAATCGGTTAGAAATATAATGTCTTACGTAAACGTCAATTAATTTTGGCGGATCAATGGCGGAGTGGTCTCATGATCGTCATCCTCGGGCTTGTCCCGAGGATCTGCCAACGTCTCCATCCGTCGCTACGGGCTTTATTGACTTACGATTTTGTGCACCCTCGGCAGATCCTCGAGACAAGCCCGAGGATGACGACGCGGCGGCGCTGTGCCCTTAAACGCCAGCCGCATCTTCCGCAACCACCCGCGGATCGCCCGCCTCCGCCGCTTCGAGATATTCCTGCGATTGCATCTCGAACAATCGTGACGCCGTGCGCTCGAACTCGAATGCCTCCGTACCCGACGGCGCCGAATAGAGCTTGTCCGGTGTCGCCTCGGCGGACATCACCAGCCGGGCGTGATGGTCGTAGAGCGTATCAATCAGCAGGATAAACCGCTTGGCCTCGTTGCGCCGCGAATAATCAAGTACCGGCACGTCGTCGATAAAAATCGTGTGATAGCGGCGGACGACCGCCATGTAATCCGACGCGCCGAGCGGTTTGGTGCAGAGGTCGCCGAAGGAGAAACGCGCTGCCTTGCCCGCCGCGCGCGGGACAGCCACCTCATGGCCTTTCACGACCAGAACGTCTGAATGTTCCTTCGCGCCGTCAGTCGCCACGGCCCACGCCGCGTCCATCTGGCGCTTCGCCTCCTCCCCCAGCGGCGTCACATAGACCGGCTGGCGGTTGAGCTTCTCAAGCCGGTAATCCGTGCGCGCATCGAGATTGACGACATCCACATGGGTCTTCAGCAGATCGATAAAGGGCAGGAAGAGCTGGCGGTTGAGCCCGTCACGGTAGAGATTATCAGGCGCGACATTCGACGTCGCCACCAGCACCACGCCGCGCTCGAACAGTGCGCCGAAGAGCCGCGACAGGATCATCGCGTCGGCAATATCGGTCACCGTGAACTCGTCGAAGCACAGGACCCACGCTGCCTCCGCTAGAGCTTCCGCAACCGGCGGGATCGGGTCTTCCTGCTTCGTCTCACCGCGCTTGAAGGCCTGCCGGTGGGCGTGAATGCGCTCATGCACATCAGCCATGAAATCGTTGAAATGCGCCCGGCGCTTCCGCTTAACCGGCACCAGCCCATAGAACATATCCATGAGCATGGTCTTGCCGCGCCCGACCTCGCCATAGACGTAAAGGCCCTTGACCGGCGCGCGATTCGCCGCCTTGCGCGCGAACAGCCAGCCAAGCGCGCTCGTCTTCTTGGAAAGGCGCTTTTCGCCGATCTCCTCGATCAGCCGGTCGAACCGGTCCGCAAGCGCGCGCTGTTCCGCGTCCGGATTGATTTCTCCGGCGGCAGCCAGCGCATCGTAACGCTCGCGGACAGACGGAAACGCCTTCAGCTTCTGGTCAAAGGACATTTCCGTTCCGCCAATTGTGCTTTAACGCGAGAGGCTGATGGCCTGGCCGCTGGAGGTCTGCCCGTCGAAACGGCCTTCGCTGGACGAATAGAGCGTCGCCACCGTGCCGCCGGATTTGTCATAGAGGGCGAGCTGCTTGCCGTTGACCGTCCAGGAACCGAGATTGGCGAGTTCCGCAGGGCATTTCAGCGGACCGGCGCGATAGCCCTGGCCGAATTTCGTCTGCGGCGTCGCGATCTTGCAGGTCTGCCCCGCGATCGAAGCCGTCCAGACCCCGGCGACCTTGCCGGGCGTCAGCTCCGCCGCGGTTTCGGGCGGCAGGCTGGCCATCTGCGTGCCCTCGCCCGGAGCCGTGCCTTGCGGCCCGGAGGGCGGAGCCGGAAATTGCGATGCGCCGGGCGCAGGCAGCGCGCTCGCTTGCACATTGCCGGTGGGCGCAGCCCGCAAGGGCGGCGGCGGAGGGGGAGGCGATACGGTGTCGAGATTACCCATCCGCTCGCTCTGGCAGCCAGCAGCAAGGATGGCGACCGCTGCAAGGCTCATCAGCCCCGCCTTCGAAATGCCCCTCGTCCTTGAAATCTCCATCACTATCTCCTCTGCGAGAGCCGAGCCTCGTATTCCCGGCACTGCCTTTGGTCAATCAATATTCCAGAGCATGTCCCGAAAAGTAGGAGACTTCTCAGGAAAGACCATGCGACTAAAGCCATGGTGATAAAATGGCGATGTTGGCGAAAATGCAACCGGGCGCACAGTTTTTAGCCGCCATAGCCACCCCGGCCCCGCATTTCAGCCGAAAAAACTCCATGACTGGGGCATGGATGCCACACCCTTCTCTACGAAGCGGACCGGCAACAACGGAACCGGAACGGGCTTCAAATCATTGAAGAACTGTACTTCCGATTAAACCGTTAAGGGGACTGATTATGCTGCATTGGATTATCGTACTTTTCATCGTGGCGGTCATCGCCAGCTTTTTGGGTTTTCATGGAATCGCCGGGGTCGCCGCAACGGGCGTCAGGCTGCTGATTTTCGTCGGCCTTATCCTGCTGCTGCTCGCGGTCCTCTTCGGCGGCTTCATCCCGCGCTGACGGCGGCTGAAACCATGTCCGGAATGAGTGTCTGGCAATTTCTTGCCAATTCCGCCATATAGTCCCACTTATTGGCAAAGTGAGACTAGCCTCACTTTGCGGCAAAGTGGGACTATAGCGAGGCCATGGGCGTACAGGCGGCTTTTGCCAGGATGAACGGACTGGGCAACGCGATCATCGTTGCCGACATGCGCGGGCGCGGCGACCGTATCGCTCCGGCGGCGGCCATAGCGCTCGCGCGTCACCCGGCGACGAAGTTCGACCAGATCATGGCCATTCATGATCCGCGCACCCCGGATACCGATTACTACATTGAGATCATCAATTGCGACGGCACGCTCGCCCAGGCCTGCGGCAATGGCATGCGCTGCGTGGTGCAGGCGCTTGGGGTCGAGACCGGACGCGACCGCTTCACCTTCGAGACGCTGGCCGGTATTCTGACAGCGGAGGAACGCTCCGACGGGCTCATCACCGTCGATATGGGCCGCCCGCGCTTCGGCTGGCGGGACATCCCGCTTGCCGAGGAATTCGCCGATACGCGCCGGATCGAATTGCAGGTCGGCCCCATCGACGCGCCGGTGCTGCATTCGCCCTCCGTCGCCTCCATGGGCAATCCGCACGCTGTCTTCTGGGTTGACCGCGACGTCTGGTCCTATGAGCTGGATAAATTCGGCCCGCTCTTGGAAAACCACCCGATCTTTCCCGAGCGCGCCAATATCTCCATCGCCCATGTCACCGCGGACGATGCATTGACCTTGCGCACCTGGGAGCGCGGCGCGGGCCTTACCCTTGCCTGCGGTTCCGCCGCCTGCGCCGCCGCCGTGAGTGCTGCGCGCACCGGGCGGACGGGCCGCACCGTCACCGTCACCGTCCCCGGCGGGCCGCTGCTCATCGAATGGCGAGAGGATGATCACGTCCTGATGACCGGCCCGGCGGAATTCGAGTTTTCGGGACGCTTCGACCCTGCCACGGGCGAATGGACTTCCAACGCCCCCCTCCAGCCGGCCGAGCGGGGTATCGCATAATGGCCGTCGAGATCGTCACATTCGGCTGCCGCCTCAACACTTACGAATCCGAGGTGATGAAGCGGGAGGCCGACGCTGCGGGCCTCGGACAGGTCGAGGGCGGCGCCATTGTCTTCAACACCTGCGCCGTCACCAGCGAGGCGGTGCGGCAGGCACGGCAGGCGATCCGCAAGGCACGGCGTGAAAATCCGAACGCGCGCATCATCGTCACCGGCTGCGCCGCGCAGACCGGCGCGGACGATTTCGCCGCCATGGACGAAGTGGATCTCGTCCTCGGCAATGAAGAGAAGCTGAAAGCCAACTCATACCGCATGCTGCCGGATTTCGGCGTCAATCAGTTCGAGAAGGTCCGCGTCAACGATATCTTCGAGGTGCGCGAGACCGCGAGCCATATGGTCGATGCCATAGAGGGCCGCGCCCGCGCCTTCGTGCAGGTGCAGAATGGCTGTGACCATCGCTGCACCTTCTGCATCATCCCCTATGGCAGGGGCAATTCCCGCTCCGTGCCGATGGGCGCGGTGGTGGAGCAGGTGAAGCGCCTTGTCGGCAATGGCTATCTGGAAGTGGTGCTGACCGGCGTCGACATGACGAGCTATGGTGCCGATTTGCCCGGCACTCCGCGCCTCGGCAAGCTGGTGAAGACGATCCTTGCCCAGATACCCGACCTCCAGCGCCTGCGCCTTTCCTCCATCGACTCCATCGAGGCCGACGACGACTTGATGGAAGCGCTGGCGAGCGAAAAGCGCCTGATGCCGCATCTGCACCTGTCGCTGCAATCGGGCGACAACATGATCCTGAAGCGCATGAAGCGCCGGCATTTGCGCGACGATTCCATCCACTTCTGCGAGACGGTGCGGCAGATCCGCCCCGACATCGTCTTCGGCGCCGACATCATCGCCGGTTTCCCGACCGAAACCGAGGAAATGTTCGAGAACTCGCTTAAAATCGTGAAAGAATGCGGGCTGACGCATCTGCACGTCTTCCCCTTCTCGCCTCGCGAGGGCACGCCCGCCGCGCGGATGCCGCAGGTGGCGCGCCAGACCGTCAAGGAACGTGCCGCGCGGCTGCGCGCCGAAGGCGACCGCGCCTATGCCGCGCACCTCGATAAGCTACAGGGCACCGTGCAGAAAATATTGGTGGAGCGCGAAGGGCTGGGCCGCACCGAGGGCTTCACCTTGACCGCGCTCGATGGCGGCGAGCCGGGCACTATCGTCGAACGCCGCATCGCCGGACATGACGGCGAAAAACTGATCGCTATGCCTGCAAACGCCCAAGCGGCTTGATAGATTGAACAGGTCCAAACCTTAGATGGCTATCGGATTCATCAAGAAGATATTTTCCTTCGGCAAAAAAGAGGTCGAGGAAACGCCGGTCGAAGAGGTGCCGGAGGCGGATACGCCCGAAGACGCTGCAACGGCGCAGGCTGCCGAGGATATAGCGCCGCAGGAAGCATTCGAGGAGGAAATTCAACCGCCTCTAGCCGAAGCCGAAGACGCGCCGGTTACCGAATTCGAAATCACCATCGACGCGCCCCCTGCCGTCGAGCCGCCGCCGGCCGCGCCCGCGCCGGAGTCGCAACCCGCCGAAGAGGAATTCATCCTCGAGCCCGCCCCGCAAAAGCCGCAAGCGAAAAAGGTCGCGGTCGGCAAGGCTGTCGAGGCGCGCGACGAGGAAGAAGCGCCCGCCCCCGCGCCGGAAAAGAAGGGCACTTGGTTTGAGCGCCTGCGCAAGGGCCTGTCGCGCTCCTCGCAGCAATTGGGCGACTCCATTGGCGGCATCTTCACCAAACGCAAGCTCGACGAAGACACACTGCAGGACCTTGAAGACGTGCTGATCCAGGCCGACCTCGGCTTAGAGACCGCGACGCGCATCACCGACGCCCTCGCCTCGGGACGCTACGGCAAGGATATCGCCACGGACGAAGTGCGCGCCATCATGAGCGCGGAGATCGAAAAGGTCCTCGCCCCGGTCGCCAAGCCCCTGGAACTCGACCTCTCTCACAAGCCCCATGTGATTCTGGTGGTGGGCGTCAACGGCACCGGCAAGACCACCACCATCGGCAAGCTGGCGGCAAAGTTGACGGCCGGCGGCCTCAAGGTGATGCTGGCTGCTGGCGACACCTTCCGCGCCGCCGCGATCGAGCAGCTCCACATCTGGGGCGAGCGCACCGGCGCGCCGGTCGTCTCTTCCAAGCTTGGGGCCGATGCCGCGGGCCTTGCCTATGACGCCTGGGAAAAGGCAAAGGCGGCGGGCAGCGACGTGCTCATCATCGACACCGCCGGGCGCCTGCAGAACAAAACCGAGCTGATGGATGAACTTGCCAAGATCGTCCGCGTTCTCGGCAAGAACGACCCGGAAGCGCCGCATACGGTGCTCCAGACCCTCGACGCCACCACCGGGCAGAACGCCATGAACCAGGTGGAGATTTTCAAGAATATCGCTGGCGTCAATGGCCTCGTCATGACCAAGCTCGACGGCACGGCGCGCGGCGGCATCCTCGTCGCCATCGCCGCCCGTCACAAGCTGCCGGTCTATTTCATCGGCGTCGGCGAAGGCATAGACGACCTCGAACCCTTCGCCGCGAATGATTTCGCCCGAGCAATCGCAGGAGTGGCATAATGGATCACCAGATATTCGAACGCGATCCCTCCGACCCGGCAGCCGCGTCGGACCCAATCCGCAAGGAAGTACCGCCGCTTCTGAAACTGGCGCTGGAGCTGGGGCCACTGCTCGTCTTCTTCTTCGCCAACTCGCGCGGGGAATCGCTGCTTGAGCATTTCCCGGCCCTGGGCGTTTTCGGCGGGCCGATCTTCCTCGCCACCGCGCTCTTCATGGCCGCGACGGTGATCGCGCTCGCCGTCTCATGGGCGATGACGCGCACCCTGCCGATCATGCCGCTCGTCTCGGGGCTAGTCGTCCTCGTCTTCGGCACGCTGACACTATGGCTTCACAACGACACTTTCATCAAGATGAAGCCGACCATCATCAACGGTCTCTTCGGCGTGGTCCTCCTCGGCGGCCTCGTCTTCGGCAAATCGCTGCTCGGCTATGTCTTCGATCAGGCGTTCAAGCTCGACGCGGAAGGCTGGCGCAAGCTCACCTTTCGCTGGGGGCTGTTCTTCCTGTTGCTCGCCGTCCTCAACGAGATCGTCTGGCGCAACTTTTCGACCGACACCTGGGTCGCCTTCAAGGTGTGGGGCATCATGCCGATCACCGTGATCTTCACGCTGTCCCAGATGCCCCTCATCATGAAACACTCGCTGGAACCCAAAGCGTGATCCCTAGGAGTCACAGGCTTCCAGGATAAGATCACGCACCATCAATGGGAGAAGAAACCATGGCCATGGCCCCGCTGCCGCCGATCGAAATCGAGCAATTCATGTGCCGAAGCGATAATTTCGGCGTCCTGATCCACGATCCCGAAAGCGGCCTCACCGCCGCCATCGACGCGCCGGAGGAAACGGCTGTTCTGGCTGCCCTGAAACGGCGCGGCTGGACGCTGGACGAGATTTTCACGACCCATCATCATATCGACCACGTCGAAGCCAATCTTGCGCTGAAAGCCAGGTTCGGCCTGACGATCACCGGCCCGGAAGCGGAAAAGGACAAGATCCCCGGTATCGACCGCACGGTCTCCCATGGCGACCGTTTCAAATTCGGCCGCTTCGATGTGGACGTGATCGAAACCCCCGGCCATACGGCGGGTGAGGTTTCTTATTATCTTCCCCAGGCCAAGGTGGCCTTCACGGGCGACACGCTGTTCGCGCTGGGCTGCGGCAGGCTGTTCGAAGGCACGCCTGCGACCATGTTCCGCTCGCTCGAACGCCTCGTCGCGCTGCCGGGCGACACGGCGATCTATTGCGGCCATGAATACACCGAGAGCAACGCCCGCTTTGCGCTCACCATCGATCCGGAAAACCCGGCCTTGAAGGAACGCGCAAAGGAAATCACCCGCCTGCGCGAAGCCGGCAAGCCGACCCTCCCCACCACCATCGCCCTCGAAATGGCCACCAACCCCTTCCTGCGCTGGCACGACCAGGGCATCCGCGTGAGACTCGGGATGCAAAATGCCGGCAATGAGGAGATTTTTGCGGAAATCCGCAAGCGGAAGGATCATTTCTAAAAGAATAAAAGGTTAAGCGAATGAGCGTGCCTTCGCTTAACCTTCACTCACCAATGGTCCTCGCCTCCGAAGGCAGCATGATGGGAATGCCGTCGCGCACCGGATAGGCGAGGCCTGCCTTTTCCGAAATCAACTCTTCATGCTCCGCGTCATAGACCAGCCGGCTTTTGGTCAGCGGGCAGACGAGGAGTTCCAGAAGCTTCGGATCGATGGCCGATGATTTTGTCTCTTCGCTCATAGCGGAGCCTTTCGATTATTGCAGGCTGGAACCGAAATCGTCCCGCTCCTTGGCGAGCGCGATTTCGGTGATGGCGATCAGGGTCTCGGCGCGCGCCTTGAGATCAGGGGCTTCGAGAAGAGCTTGTTTTTCCGCCGCGCCGAAGGGCGACATCATCGAAAGCGCATTCACCAGCATCTCATTGCCGGCCCGCGAGATACTGTCCCAATCCGCGGTGAGACTGTTGGCCTCGAGATAATCGCGGAAGGTCTTGAGCAGCGCCTGGCGGTCGATATCCATCGTGCCTGCGGCTTCGTCGAGGTCGGCCAGGAAAGGCGCGACGCGGCATTGGCGGAACGGCAGGCGGCTGGAGATTTCGTCCAGAACGCGGAAGCGGCAAATGCCCTGAAGCGTGATCAGGACACGACCGTCGCCGGTTTCGGCATAGGTTGTGACCCGGCCCATGCAGCCGACCTCGCAGAGATCGGGGACTGCGCGCGCGGCCGCGCCCGTGTCACCCTCGAGGCAGGGCTGGATCATGCCTATGATGCGCCTGCCCGCCATGGCGGCGTCCAGCATTTCGATATAGCGCGGCTCGAAGATGTTGAGCGGCAGCTGCCCGTTCGGCAAGAGCAGCGCAGCCCTCAGCGGGAAGACCGGAATGACATCCGGAACATCCTTTATAGTGCGGTAATGCGCATTGCCCGCCTGCATCGAAACACTCTCTCCCTGCCGCCTGCGGCAGCTGTTGATTTCGTCCCTTTCCGCCTTTCCGCCCCTAGGAGAAAAGCAGCGAGGACAGTTTGCGCCGCGCCGCCAGTGTTGCCGCGTCGGCCGGTCCCCATGCCTCGAACAGCTGCAGCAATTCCTTGCGCGCACCGTCGTCGTTCCAGTTGCGGTCGGCCCGCATGATCGCCAGAAGCTCGTCGGCGGCTTCCATGCGGCGACCTTGCGCATTGTGAATCATGGCGAGATCGAAACGCGCCTGATAGTCCTTTGGATCCTTGGCGATCCTCGCTTCAAGCTCTTTCGGATCACCGAGCTTCGCCGCCTGCTCCGCCAGCGCCAGCCGGGCCTCCACGGCGCGGATGGCCGCGTCGTTCTTCTTGTCGCCGGGCACATCGTCGAGCACCTTACGCGCCCGCTCCCTGTCGCCCATTTCGATGAGGCAGTTCGCCAGGCCCGCAATCGCGGTGATATTGCCGGGCGCTTCCTGCAGGATCGCCGAATAGAGCTGGGCGGCCTCGTCATAATCCGCATGGGTGACAAGTTCCGCTGCAGCGGCCAGCGCCTCTTCGATCGCCGCGTCCTTGCCGCCGGGACCGCCGACCTTGCTGATAAATTCCTTCACCTTCGATTCGGGCAGCGCGCCCATGAAGCCGTCGACCGGCTGACCGTTGACGAAGGCGATCACGGCGGGGATATTCTGGATGCCGAGCTGGCCGGCAATGGCGGGGTGATCCTCGATATTCATCTTGACCAGCTTGACGCTGCCGCCTGCCTCCTTGACCGCCTTTTCCAGAACCGGCGTCAGCTGCTTGCAGGGCCCGCACCAGGGCGCCCAGAAATCGACCAGCACCGGCTGCTTGCGCGATTCGGCGATGACATCGGCGGAGAATGCGGCGGTGGTGGTTTCCTTGATGAGCGCGCCGGCATTCGCAGCGCCATTTGCGGGCTTCGATTGCAAGGAAATGTCCGCGCCTGTCTGGCTGCTATCGGTGCTCATGGTCCGTCCTTTACGCTGCATTTCTCGGATTATGGTCAGTTTGTGTCTTGGAACGGGCGTTTCAAGGCCTGTCCGGCAGCTTTATTCCCCGGGCGTGTCCGGTGATGCCGCCACGGGCAATATCTCGGGCTCATGCCCGGTGGCACGCAGGAAGTGCACAAGATCGTCCCGTCCGATGGAGGTGGTCGCATCATTGGTAAGCGGATGCGCATTGATGATGTCATGCCGCATGAGATTCGCGTCGAGAATGATCTTCACGCGGTTCCCAGTGTCGTTGATCGCACCGAGCGCGCTGACCGAGCCGGGCAGGAGGCCCAGATATTCCATCAGCTTTTCCGGCTTGCCGAAGGAGACGCGGCTGGCCGCGCCGATCAGCGTATGCACCGATTTCAGATCCACCACCGCATCCTCCTCCACGGTCAGAAGGAAGAAATTGTCCTTCTTGTCCTTGAGGAAAAGATTCTTGGTATGCCCGCCGGGAATCTCGCCGCGAAGCGATTGCGAATCGGCGACGGTGTAAAGCGGCGGATGGGTCACCGTCTTCACGCTGATTCCCAATTCGTCGAGGAAGGCAAAAAGCTCGTCAGGGGTTTTCGGCATGGCAAATCGTTCGGGTCTCACACAAATTCTGGATGGAAACGGTCTACCGCACCTTAAGCCGAACGGAAAACATTTTCCGGCTTCTCATGTCACTGTGCGCTTCGCCTGGTTTTCCAACGGCCGAAAGCCCGGAATTCCACAGGCGAAAAACAATTGAAAAATTTCCGTCGATTTTCTGTTGCATTCCTCATTCGGTTGGGCCATATAGCCCTCGTCTTCAGCGACGCGCTGGCGCGAGCGGGTGTAGCTCAGGGGTAGAGCACAACCTTGCCAAGGTTGGGGTCGAGGGTTCGAATCCCTTCGCCCGCTCCAGTTTCTCTTAAATTTCAATACCATAAATCAGCACCCTTCGGGTGCCTGTTCTTACGCGCCATCCGGTCGGGGCTTTGCATGTCAATCCAGAACCGCATCCGCATTCGCGACGTCACGACGCTCTCAGACGATTGGTATCTCCTCAAGAAGACAACATTCGACTGGCAGCGCTCCGATGGCAGCTGGCAGACGATGAGCCGCGAGACCTATGATCGCGGCAACGGCGCAACGCTGCTTCCCTACGATCCCGTGCGCGGCACCGTCTTGCTGACACGGCAGTTCCGCTATCCCGCCTATGTCAACGGCCATGACGACCTCCTGATCGAAGCGGCGGCGGGCTTGCTCGACGAAGCTTCTCCCGAGGAGCGCATCCGCAAGGAGGTTGAGGAGGAACTCGGCCTCGTCCTTGGCGAGACACGGCAGATCTTCAGCTGTTTCATGAGCCCCGGCTCAGTCACGGAACGCCTGCATTTCTTCGTTGCTGAATATGATCCCACCATGCGCAAAGGCGATGGCGGCGGGATCGCCGGCGAGGGCGAGGATATCGAGGTGCTCGAACTGAAGATCGATGAGGCCCTGGCCATGATCGAATCGGGCGCAATCCAGGACGCCAAGACCATCATGCTGCTGCAATATGCGGCGCTGAATCTGATGCCGCCGCGGAGATAGCGGGCGATGTTCAGACTGCGCCCGTCCCGTGCGGAGGATGCCGCGCGGCTTATCGAAATCTGGCGCAAAGCCGTCGACGCCACGCATCATTTTCTAAGCCGGGCGGACCGTATCGCCATCGAGCAGGAGGTATCGGCATTTCTCCCGCGGGTCGAGCTGACGCTCGCCGCGGATGCCGAAGACCGTCCCATTGGCTTCATGTTCCTTCATGAAGGCCATATGGAAGCGCTTTTCATCGATCCGGACCATCATGGAAAAGGCGTTGGCAAGGCGCTCGTCCGCTGCGCGCTTCAACTGCATCCCCGGCTGACAACCGATGTCAATGAGCAAAACGCACAAGCGACGGCGTTCTATGAGCGAATCGGTTTCGAGCGTATCGGACGTTCCGCGCTTGACGGCCAAGGGCGACCCTATCCCCTCATACATTTACGCTTTCGCCCGGCGAAGAGCTGAACCGGTGTAAAAGCCGCGCCGGATGATGGCGGCGCGGCTGCTGTCACGGCGTCAGGCCGCCTCGACCGCAGGCAGCGAGGCCATGTCGATGACGAAGCGATAGCGCACATCCGCTTTTTCCATGCGCTTGAATGCGTCGTTGATCTCATCCATGCGGATCATCTCGACATCGGGCAGAAATGTTCATCCGGGCGCAGAAATCGAGCATTTCCTGCGTCTGGCTGATGCCGCCGATCATGGAACCGGCAACGCGCCGCCTGCCCATGACGAACGGAACCGTGTTCATTCCTGCCATCGGGCCCACCTGTCCGACGATGGCAAGCGTGCCGTCGATGTCGAGCAGCGGCATATAGGGCGTGACGTCATGCTCCACCGGCACAGTGTCGATGATGAGGTCGAAGCTCGATGCAGCCTTTTCCATGGCGGCCGGATCGGTCGAGAGAAGCAGACAGTCGGTGCCGAGGGCCAGCGCATCCGCTTCCTTATCCTTCGTGCGGCTGATGACCGTCACCTCCGCGCCCATCGCCGCCGCCAGCTTGACGGCCATATGGCCGAGACCGCCGAGGCCGATCACGCCGACACGGCTGCCGGGACCCGCATTCCAGGTGCGCAGCGGCGAATAGGTCGTGATGCCGGCGCAGAGCAGCGGCGCAGCGCGGGAAATATCCAGCCCTTCGGGCACCCGAAGCGCGAATTCCTCGCGAACGGTCAGGTGCTTGGAATATCCGCCATAGGTCTGCTCGCCCGTGACACGGTCGATGCCGCCATAGGTGCCGGTCATGCCTTCACGGCAATATTGCTCCTCGCCCTTGCGGCACTGGTCGCATTGCTGGCAGCTGTCGACCATGCAACCGACAGCGACATGATGGCCCACCTTGTAGCGCGTCACCTGCGAGCCGGTCTCGGTCACGCGGCCGATGATCTCATGGCCAGGAACGGCAGGAAAAACCGTCCAGCCCCAATCGTTCCGTGACCAGTGAAGGTCGGAGTGGCAGACACCGCAATAGAGGATCTCCATCACAACGTCGTTGGGGCGCGGCGCGCGCCGCTCGAAAACCATGCGGCTCATCGACCGCCGTGCAGGCAAATCCAATTGTTTTCATATCGGCTTCCTTAAGGGCCGCCAGAGCGCCGGCTCGCGGACAGGCATTGTTCCCCGCGGGAACGATCCGAAAGGCCTGCCGATTGTCCGGGATGGCGATTTGAAAAGACATTCGAACCGAGCCATGCGACCGGCTGGAGCGGTCCGGATGGCTTCGATATCAGGACTTTAACAGGACGCCCCTGTCAGGATTACCCGCCGTAATCCGCATGGTGCTATATTGGACATTCATGAATGCGATTGGTTGCGGCAGCGAAACTGCCCGGTGCAATCAATCATAAAGCAGGTTTGCCTCATGATGACCTGAAGCGTTTCCGGAGTAAAAGCATGACTTCCAAAATGAAAGTTCTCATTCATGCTGCCTTGTTCTTGACATCATACAGTTACGTCTATCCATTTCTCAGGCATTTGCTGCCGAATTGGCGCTTTCCGGCGTTCGATTATATCGATGAACTGACGGGCTTTCCGTCGCTGGAAAGCCGAATCCTTCATTTCCTTTTTGCTGTTGTGCTTTATCTGCTTTTTGCCGTTTTGTGGGAGCGGGAAAACTGGAAGGACGCATTCTTCCTGCGGGATTCGCTGAAGGGTTTATGGAAGGGCGCGGCATTTGCACTGCTGCTCGTCTTCGGCGCTCTGGCGCTGTTTCAACTGACCGGGCTGCTCGACATCCAGGGCTTCATACCCGACCACGCGAAAATTGCCGCCCTCTTTCTGGCGTGGTTCGTCGCGCAAGCCTTCAACGCCGTTCAGGAGGAGCTCGTTTTCCGCGGCTATCTGCTGCGCCGCCTGGCGGGCGTTTACAACAAGCATGCGAGCGTCGCGCTTGTCTCGCTCATATTCGGCATGGGGCATATCGCCCAATATAGTTGGCCTGGCTTCGTCTACGCCACCATCGGCGGCGCCTTATTCGGCTATCTCTATCTCACTTATAGGAATATCTATGTTCCCATCGGGATGCACGGCATGTGGGATATCTGTTCCCATACCCTCGTCAACGGCAAGATCCTGCTAGCCCAGCCGGGTCCGTTAATGGCGCGCCTCGGCGACGTCGCCGGCAACGATGCGCTCTTGCTATGCATGATAGCGCCACATGTTTTCTTCCTTGCCGCGTTCTTCATCTGGAAACGATTGTGGCGCCTCTAATGCCGTCCCGTCAGCGAGCGCAGGCGGTTGCGGACGATGCGGGCGATGTCACGGGTGCGCCGGTACAGGTGGATCTGCGCGGCCGCCTGCTGGGTGGCGCGGGTGGCACCGGGGTTGAGACCGATCACCAGCGTTTCGATCGCTTCCCGCTCGCTGAAGAGCCGCGACATGACCGGATGGTCTGGAACGGCACAGGAATCGGTGCGGGCGATGTTGGGGTCTTCGAGATGGTTCTTCACCACCTCGATCATCAGCAAGGTGCCGGGCGAATAGGCGCTTAAGGATTCGTCATAGGCAGTTTTCCACGTCCACGCCTCGCCCGATTCGACGAAGACGATGAGGATGGCGATGACGCGGCCGTCGAGTTCGAGCGTATGAATGCGGGTCAAGTCCCGCTCCGCCAGCCGGTTGACCGCCTCGCGGGCGAAGGCGGCGCGGTAGCGGTCCACGGCCATGGCGGTGCCCCGCTTGCCCTTCCAGCCGCTAGCTTCCAAAGCCAGAAAATCCTCGCAGCGGCGGCGGACTTCCTCCGGGCTGCGCGCGACGCTGTAGGTCAAGGTGCCCTGCCCGGCGAGCTTGCGCCACAGCCGCGCATAATCCCGGCGATGATGCGAGCCGATGGCGTGACGCAGATAAGCGTCGCCCTCCATCTGGCTTTCCAGGAACGGGCGCTCGGCGCGCTCGATTGACGTGATCGGCAAATTGCGGCCAAGCGCGATGGCGCGGATCAGCTGCGCGACCGGGCCATTAGCGCGCATATCGGGCAGGACGAGCACCTCGGGCATTTTCAGATGCTTGCGCGACAAGATGTCGAAAAGATCCTCGAGTACGCCGATGGGATCGTCGCGGTCGATGAGCGGCGTGCCCTGCGGGCCGAACGGTGTCGCCCAGGCGCGGATGATCGGCGCGGAAACGGCAAGGCCCGGGCGCTCGATCGTATAGGGCATGAGAAAGCGCAGACGGCTGCGCGTCTCATTCTCATCGCGCATCACCATAAAGCGCACCTGCCTATCGTCGAGGCGCGGCATGGCGGGCGCAAGGAAGCGCGGATTGACGAAGATGTTGGGCTCGATGGAGCGGAAGGTCAGATGATCCAGCTCCTCCAGAAGCTCGAAGCCCGCCGCAGCGCCATAGATCGCCAGCTTGCGCGGAATATCGCGATGCCCGAGGCTCTCTTCCAGCTTCTTGGCGACATCCTCCATGGCATCGCTTTCTGCGATCTCCGAAACGACGCGCGCGGCGGATCCACCCGCGGCTTCTTCGAGAAGGGGAATGGCGACCATCAGTATAGCTCCTCCGGACGGGAGAATTTCGCTTGGGCGGCGAGGATGAACATGGGGATGCCGAGGCGGCGATAGACCATCAGCGAAAGCGAGGACGCCTCGAACACCATGGCGATGGCGGTGGCGACCGCAGCGCCGATGAGGCCGAAACGCGGGATGAGAAGAATATTGAGCACGACATTGATGCAGAGCGCGACAGCATAAAGCGCGGCACAGACATTCTGATTGCCCGACATGTTGAGAAGGCTTTCCGTCGGGCCGACGCTGGCGCGGGCGATGACACCAACGATCAGCACGAAGAGCAGCGGATAGCCTTGCGTGAAGGACGGACCGAAGAGCGAGAGCAGCGGCTGACCCAGCAGGAGCAGGACGAGACCGAGCGCCAGCGTCGGCCAGAAGGTCCAGCGCACCGAAGCGCCGACGAAGCTGGCGAAGCGCTCACGGTCGCCGCTGTGGAGCAATTGCGAATAGCGCTGCGCGACGCCCGCCTTGACGGCGAAATAGACGAAATGCGCCAGCGCAAGGATTTTCACCGTGGCGAAATAGATGGCGACATGGTCCGGGTCCATGAAATGGCCGACCATCAGCACATCGACATTGATGAGCAGGAAGAAGAAACCCTCGACGAGGAAGATCGGCACGGAGACCGCGAACCATTCGCGCAAATGGAGATGACGCGGCCCCGCCGGAATGATGCGGGCAAGGCTGCCCCTGATGCGCAGGAGCTGGCTCAGGGTCGTCACATAGGTGGCGAGGATCGCGGCCATCAACCCGGTCGCCGCCGTCGGTGCGAAGCCGGCCAGCACCGCCGCGATCATGAAGAGAAGCGCGAGAAGCGGGCGGACGATGTAGGTGGGCGTCAGCGCCGTCACCACCCATGAGCGCGAGCGCGCCGTGCCATCGAGCATGTCGCCGAGCGCGATCATGGGAACACAGACGAAGCCGAGATAGAAAGGCAGGATGTAGTAGTTTTCGATGTGCTGCGCGAAGAGATGGACGCCGACACCGGCCAGAATGGCGACGAAGGTGGAGGCAATGATGCCGAACAGCCATCCGGTGCGCAAGAGCCCGCGGATTGCATTCAGTTCATTACGCTCGAAATATTCGGGCACATAGCGGATAATGGTGGTGTGGAAGCCGAGGCAGGAGAGGTTGCCGACGATGATGGCGCTGATCCACACCAGCACATAGATACCATATTCGAACTCGCCCATCCAGCGCGCCAGCACGATCTGGGAGACAAGTGCGATGGCGGCGCTGATAATGCGGATGGCGAAAGCGGCGAGCGAGGAGCGCTGCGCGCCGGCCTGCGGGTTGGAGGCGGTCAGCAGCGTATCGATGCGCTCCGTCAGCGGACGAAGGCGCAACGAAAACCTTTCCGGCAGAAGCCGGTCCGCTGCAGTGGCCGCTGAAAAACGCAAAACCGATTCTCCACCTGTCAACCCAAGGCGCCAAAATAGGGCAGAATTTTAAAAAAAGCGTTCGTCCGCTTCTCGTTATGCCCCGCGCCATAACGAAAAAACCGCGCATCTCATGCGCGGTTTTTGTGTCAGTGCAAGGGCATTACGAACAATGCGCCGTGATCAGCCAAACGCACCGTGGCAGTGCTTGTATTTCTTGCCCGAGCCGCACGGGCAGGCCTCGTTGCGCCCGACCTTGCCCCAGGTGGTGGGATCGTTCGGGTCGCGCTCCTCGGGAGCGACCACCCGCGTCTCGTCGTGCCGGACGAGGAGGTCGCCCTCGCCGAAATCATTGTCGCCAGTGGTGCCGTCAATATGCTCGCCATACATGGGCGGCGGGGTCGGCTCCGGCGCGGCGGCTGCCTCGCGGACGATCTCGACGCGCATCAACTGGGCCGTCACAGCCTGCCGCAGATTGCCGAGCATGGCCTGGAATAGCTCGAAAGCCTCGGTCTTGTACTCGTTCAGCGGGTCACGCTGAGCATAGCCGCGGAAGCCGACGACAGAGCGTAAGTGGTCGAGATTGACCAAATGCTCGCGCCAGAGATGATCGAGCGACTGCAGGACGATGGATTTCTCGACATAGGCCATGACCTGCGGGCCGAAGCGCTCCGCCCGCTCGGCAGCGGCCTCATCGGCGGCGGCCTTGATGCGGGTGAGGATTTCCTCTTCGGCGATGCCCTCTTCCGCCGCCCATTCATGGACCGGCAGGTCGAGATTGAGATATTCCTGCACACCCTGCTTCAGCCCGTCGATATCCCATTGCTCGGCATAGGCGTTTTCCGGGATATGCGTGCGGACCAGATCCTCGATCACTTCCTCGCGCATCTCCGCGACGGTCTCGCTCAGGTTTTCGCCGTCCATCAGCTCCAGACGCTGCTCGAAGATCACCTTGCGCTGATCATTCATCACGTCGTCATATTTGAGCAGGTTCTTGCGGATTTCGAAGTTGCGCGCCTCGACCTTCTTCTGCGCCTTTTCCAGCGCCTTGTTGATCCACGGATGGACGATGGCCTCGTCTTCCTTGAGGCCCAGCTTCTGTAGCATTCCGTCCATGCGGTCGGAGCCAAAAATGCGCATCAAATCGTCCTGCAGCGACAGGAAGAATTTCGAGCGGCCCGGATCGCCCTGACGGCCTGAACGGCCGCGCAGCTGATTGTCGATGCGGCGGCTTTCATGACGCTCGGTGGCGAGCACGTAGAGGCCGCCCGCGGCGAGCGCCTGTTCCTTCAGCTTGGCGATGTCGGCCTTGATGGCGGCGATGGCGGCCTCGCGCTCCGGCCCCCCAGGCATATCGGCGAGTTCCTGGCGAACGCGCATTTCGAGATTGCCGCCGAGCTGGATGTCGGTGCCGCGGCCCGCCATGTTGGTTGCGATGGTGATGGCGCCGGGAACGCCCGCCTGCGCGACGATATAGGCTTCCTGCTCGTGATAACGGGCGTTCAGCACCTGGAAGTCCTTGATGCCTTCCTTGCGCAGCCGCTCGGCCAATTGCTCAGATTTCTCAATGGAGGTCGTGCCGACAAGAACCGGCTGCCCCTTGGCATGAGCCTCGCGGATGTCCTTGACGATGGCGCGGTATTTCTCCTCGACCGTCCGGTAGACCTCGTCGTCCTCGTCGATGCGGCGGACGGGGAGGTTGGTCGGCACCTCGGTGACTTCGAGGCCGTAGATATTGCCGAATTCTTCCGCTTCTGTGGAAGCCGTACCGGTCATGCCGGCCAGCTTCGTGTACATGCGGAAATAGTTCTGGAAGGTGATCGAGGCGAGCGTCTGGTTTTCCGGCTGGATGGTGACGTGCTCCTTGGCTTCCAGCGCCTGGTGCAGCCCTTCGGAGTAACGCCGTCCCGGCATCATGCGGCCGGTGAACTCGTCGATGATGACGATCTCGTCATTGCGGACGATATAGTCCTTGTCGCGCTGGAACAGCTTGTGGGCGCGCAGCGCATTGTTGACATGGTGGACGATGGCGACGTTCTCGACATCGTAGAGCCCCTCGCCCTTGAGGTGGCCGGCTTCCTTGAGCATATTCTCAAGCTTCTCGGTGCCTTCCTCGGTGAAGGTGGCCGTCTTCTGCTTCTCGTCGATTTCGTAATCGGACGGATCGAGCCGCGGAATGAAAGTGTCGATCAGATTGTAGAAATCGGAGCGGTCCTCGAGCGGGCCGGAGATGATGAGCGGCGTGCGCGCCTCGTCGATGAGGATCGAATCGACTTCGTCGACGATGGCGTAGTGATGGCCGCGCTGCACCATCTGCGCGCGGTCATATTTCATATTGTCGCGTAAGTAATCGAAGCCGAATTCGTTGTTGGTGCCGTAGGTGATGTCGCAGGCATAGGCCTCGCGGCGCTGGTCGTCGTCGAGGCCATGGACGATGACGCCGGTGGAAAGACCGAGGAAGCCATAGAGCTTGCCCATCCATTCCGCATCGCGGCTCGCCAGGTAATCGTTGACGGTAACGACATGGACGCCCTTGCCTTCGAGCGCGTTCAAATAGACCGGCAGCGTCGCCATCAGCGTCTTGCCTTCGCCGGTGCGCATTTCGGCAATGCCGCGATTATGCAGCACCATGCCGCCGATCAGCTGCACGTCGAAGGGGCGCATGCCGAGCAC
Organism: Brucella sp. IR073; assembly: GCF_049065735.1. Lineage (NCBI taxonomy): Bacteria > Pseudomonadati > Pseudomonadota > Alphaproteobacteria > Hyphomicrobiales > Brucellaceae > Brucella > Brucella sp. IR073. The sequence continues at coordinate 485,737 of NZ_JBAKHD010000002.1, read as the reverse complement.
GCGCTTGGCGGCTTCGCGCACGGTGGCGAAGGCGTGGGGCAGGAGGTCGTCGACCTTGCTTCCATTGGCCAAAGCGGCGCGGAACTCGGCGGTCTTGCCCCTCAGCTGATCGTCCGTCAGAGCCTCGTAGGTCTTTTCGAGCGCGGTGATCTCATTGGCGCGCGGGCGTAGCCCCTTGACGCGGCGGTCGTTGGAGGAACCGAAAATCTTGCGGGCTAGACCGCCGAAGCTGACCATCACTGGTCCTTTCTTATCCGTTCAGCCGGTGATCCGGCGCTACCGTAGGCTTTATTTATTCTCATAGAAGGATTTGCAAGAAAAGTCGCGTCGTCGTTCTCCTGAACCACACGTACTTCTTCCGGCAAGCTCTGGACGCAAAGCCGAAGGACAGATAAGAGGGGTGCCGAATGATGTCAACGTTATAGGGAGAGCCTGGGCCGCTCCCATCCGTTGCCCAAAATTCCGCCGCATTCATGAAGCCGAAAGGCCTTCGAAGGAGTGACCCGCATGAGCTACTATAATAAAGCCCTTTCCGCCCTTGCCGCGACGGTGCTGATCGCGACGGCGACCTATGGCGCGTCGGCCCAGGAAAAGGCGCCTGCCGCGGACCCGGCCAAGGTGCTCGCAACCGTCAATGGCCAGAAGATCACGCAGGGAGAGGTGGACCAGGCTTCGGCTGATCTCGACCCGCAGTTCTCGCGCCTGCCCGAAGAGCAGCGCCGCCTTGCCGCGCTTGCCGCGCTCATCGACATCAAGGCGCTCGCCACCCAGGCCAAGGCCGCCAAGCTCGACCAGACCAAGGAATTCGCGCAGCGCATGGATTTCCTCAAGGACCGGGCGCTCCATAACGAATATTTCGAGAAGGAAATCGTCAACAAGATTTCCGACGCCGATATCCGCGCCCGCTACGACAAGGAAATCGCCGCGACTCCGCCGCAGAACGAAGTGCGCGCCCGCCACATCCTAGTCAAGACCAAGGAAGAGGCGGAGGCCATCATCAAGAAGCTCGATGCCGGGGCGAAGTTCGAGGATCTGGCCAAGGAAAGCTCCACCGACGGTTCGGCCCAGAATGGCGGCGACCTCGGCTATTTTGCCCAAGGCCAGATGGTGCCGGAGTTCGAGAAGGCCGCCTTCGCGCTGGAGCCGGGCGCCTATACCAAGGAGCCGGTGCAGACCCAGTTCGGCTTCCATGTGATCAAGCTGGAAGACAAGCGCGCCCAGCAGCCGCCGGCATTCGACCAGGTCAAGGAACAGGTGCGCTCGATCCTGATGCGCGAGCGCTATGTCGACCTCATGAAGAAGCTGCGCAGCGACATGAAGGTCAGCTATGCCGATCCGGAGATCGAAAAGGCGATGAAGCAGGCGAGCGGCGAGGAACCGGCCCCGGCTGCGGAGACGCCGAAGAAGTAAATTTGCGGTCGGGCTCGCGCCCTCCTTCCCCCTTGCGGGGAAGGTGCCCGCGTTAGCGGGCGGATGGGGGTGGTGACGTTTGCGCTTGCTTCGAAGAATGCAGCGTACGCGTCACCACCCCCACCCGACCCTTCGGGCCACCCTCCCCGCAAGGGGGAGGGAGGGGCGAACTGGAACAACCGCTTCACTATCCCGAGGGGACCCATGTCGGCATCCGTATCTCCACTTGCTCCGAAACATTATCCCGCGATGCCTATCATCGAGGGAGTGCGCATCGCCACCGCCGAGGCTGGGATCAAATATAAGGGGCGCACGGATGTGCTGCTCCTCGTCTTCGACAGGGAAGCGGAAGCGGCGGGCGTGTTCACCCGCTCGAAATGTCCTTCGGCGCCGGTCGATTTCTCCCGGCGGAATCTGCCGGGCGGCAAGGCGCGCGCGGTTGTCGTCAATTCGGGCAATGCCAATGCCTTCACCGGACGGAAAGGCCGCGACGCGACGGAGATGACGGCTGCCGCTGCCTCCGCGGCGGTCGGCTGCACCTCGGCTGAGGTTTTCCTCGCTTCTACCGGCGTCATCGGCGAGCCGCTCGACGCGGGAAAATTCTCGCATCTCCTCACCGGCATGGCGCGTGACGCTAAGGCCGATCGCTGGCTCGATGCGGCCAAAGCCATCATGACCACCGACACGTATCCGAAAGTGGCGACCGAGACGGTGCTGCTCGGCGGCGTGCCTGTGACGATCAACGGGATCGCCAAGGGCGCGGGCATGATCGCGCCCGACATGGCGACCATGCTCTCCTTCGTGGTGACCGACGCGCCGATCAAGGCTCCCGTCCTGCAGGCGCTGCTGGAGCGCAGCGTGGGCGGGACGTTCAATTCGGTGACTGTTGATAGCGACACCTCGACCTCTGACACGCTGATGCTGTTCTCGACCGGCAAGGCGGCTGAGCGCGGCGCGCCTGATGTGACCGGACTCGAGGACGAGCGCCTTGCCGATTTCGCTAAAGCGCTCGACCGCGTCCTGCAATCCCTAGCCTTGCAGGTGGTGCGGGATGGCGAGGGCGCGCGCAAGATGATCGAGGTGCGTGTGACAGGCGCCGAAACGGCTGCGTCCGCCAAGCGCGTCGCGCTTTCCATCGCCAATTCGCCGCTGGTGAAGACGGCGGTCGCAGGCGAGGATGCCAATTGGGGCCGCGTCGTCATGGCGGTCGGCAAGGCCGGGGAGCCGGCGGACCGCGACCGGCTTTCCATCTGGTTCGGCGATATCCGCGTCGCGCATCAGGGCGAGCGCGATCCGGCCTATTCGGAAGCCGAGACATCCGCCTATATGAAGCAGGAAGACATCGTCATCCGCGCCGATCTGGGCCTGGGCGACGGCGAGGCGACAGTGTGGACCTGCGACCTCACCAAGGAATATGTGGCGATCAATGGCGATTACCGAAGCTAAAGCACGTCTCCCAAAAGTGGGGACCGGTTTTGGGAATAAGACCTGCGTTAAAGGGGTCGCCTGATGCCGGGGCTGGCGCTTGTGCGGCAGATCGAGGCCGTGGGCTTTCGCGCCTGGCCGGCAGCCAATGTGCACTATGATGGCACCTGGGCGATCCGCGTGACACCCGGCTTCCCCTCGAAGCGGCTCAACTCGGTCAACCCGCTCGATCCCGCCGATATCAGCGACATTCCCGCCCGCGTCGAACGCGCTTCGCGGCATCTGAGCACCCATGGCCGGCGTCCGGTCTTTCGGCAAACGCCGCTGACACCGCCGGAGCTTATCAGCTACCTCGACGCAGAAGGCTGGGGGTCCAGCAACGAGATATCGGTGATGATTGCGGATCTCGCGGCGATGCATCTCGAAGGAGCCATCGACCAACTGCCCTTGCGCGATATCGGGCGCTATGCCGACGCCTCGCTGAGAGTCCATGGCCGCGAGGGCAATCTGCAGCCGGGATTTTTGCAGGTTCTCGGCGAGATCAAGCCGAACCGAGGCATGTTCGTGATCGAGGAGGAGGGCCGCCCGCTTGCGACAGCGCTTTGCGTGCAGGACGGGACGATGGCGGGTATCTTCGATGTCGCCACCGCCGAGACAAGTCGCCGCCGCGGCCATGCCCGCGCCATCGTCGCCTCCGCCTTCAAATGGGCGCGCAAGAATGGCGCCAGGACAGCCTGGCTGCAGGTCGAGGCGGACAATCCCCCCGGGCGGGCGCTCTATGAGGGCTTCGGCTTCAGGGAAATCTACCGCTATGTCTATCGCGAAAGCCCGGATATATGAAAGACGAGAACCCGACGCGCCCCATTCTTCTCGTCGCCGCCTGCGCGCTCATCGATCCCGATGGCCGGGTGCTTCTGACGCAGCGCCCGGAGGGCAAGCCGCTCGCCGGGCTGTGGGAGTTTCCCGGCGGCAAGGTCGAACCGAGCGAGACGCCGGAGGAAACGCTGATCCGGGAGCTTGCCGAAGAGATCGGCATCGTGACCAAGCCCGCCTGCCTCGCGCCCCTCACCTTCGCAAGCCACGCCTATGAGAATTTCCATCTGTTGATGCCGCTTTATGTCTGCCGGCGTTATGAAGGCATTCCGCGTCCGCTCGAAGGCCAGCAGCTTAAATGGGTGCGCCCACGGAACCTGCGCGATTATCCAATGCCGCCGGCAGACGAGCCGCTTATCCCCTTCCTTATCGACCTTTTATGATGCGTTAACCCAACGATTTAAGCGATCCTTCACCTCGGTCTGGCAATTCTGAAACCGGGCGGGACCGGAGTTTTCAGATGAGTTTTGACGATCGTTCCTTCAAAAAGAATTATAGCGGCTATTATTCCAAGCCTATGGCGGAAGCACGCTCAGGTGCATTGCGCGTTGCGCTGCTATTCGGCTCGGCGGTGATCGCGCTGGCGCTGATTCTGGTGCCGGTCCTCAACAACCGCCCCAACAATGATGTTGTGACCCAATCGCTGTTCCCCACCGGGGTCGATACGATGGCGACCGGTTCGATCCGGAATTCGCAGGGCTACACGGTGCGCAGAAGCGTGCTCCAGCCGGCGCCGGATGCAGTGTGTATTATTCATCAGGATGGAACAAAGAAGGGGGCTTGCTAAAGCACGATCCCGAAAAGTTGCAGACTTTTCGGAGAAGATCATGCGGAAAAATAAAGAGTTAGAGTGTGATGCCCACGGGCATCACACTCTAGGACTTTTTCTCCGCCGCTTTTAGCGCTTCAGCTAGCGAGGCCTTGGCGGAGCCGGGTTTCAAAGGCTGCTGCTGCGAGGCGTGCGGGGCCCAGCCGGACATCCAGATCAATGAGAAGGTGGCGCGGATACGGCCGTCGGGGTCGCTGAAGCGCTCGGCATAAATCTCAGCCGCGCGGGCGAAAAAGCGGCGGGTGAGCGGCTTGCGCGAGCGCCCGGCGAGGCTGTTCTGCATCCCCATGGCGCGCAAATCCCTTATCAGCGCGAACATATGATCGTAGCGCACCGTGAAGCTTTCGACGTCGGTGACGGGCAGCGCGAATCCCGCCCGCTGCAGAAGCGCGCCCACATCGCGCACATCAGCGAAAGGCGCGACGCGGGGCGATGCGCCGCCGGTCAGTTCCGCTTCCGCCGCCAGCAGGCTTTCGCGCAATTCGCCGAGCGTACCGCCGCCCGCCATCGCGCCGAGGAATAGCCCGTCCGGCTTCAGCGCATGGCGAATCTGGAACAGCGCGCCGGGCGTGTCGTTGGTCAATTGCAGCGACAAGAGCGAGACGATCAGGTCGGCGCTGGCGTAGCCGAGCGGCAGGGCTTCGTCGTCGGCGACGATGCCGGGATAGGGCGTGCGCAGAAAGCTTCTGTCCTGCTCGATGCGGAGCACCATATCGGCCTTGCCCGAGCGCTCAATGGCTTGTGCGCCGAGGCCGGTATGCCCCCCGAGATCGACAGCCACAGGAAATCTACGCTCCACGGTGGCCAGACGGTCTTCCAGGTCATCCGCCGCCCGCGCCAGCAGAAAATCACTGCCCGGCACGAATTTCGCCATGGCGCGCCTGCGGTGCTTCTGGATGAGCTTGCGGTCGAACAGGCCGTTTTCCTGCATGGATCGCCTTTTCCTTCCTTGCCTGTTCCGGCATGATGCTTTGCGAAGCCTAAATGCGTCCGAACGGGGGCAATTGCAATGGACGAAGAGGGGCAAAGGCCTGCTGCCGGGATGCGCGCGATCACAAAATGGCTGGGTCAGGCGACAGCGAGCGTGCTCTTTCCCGCGCAATGCGCCGGTTGCGGGCGCGCGGTGGCCAATCCCGCCACCCTGTGCGGGCGGTGCTGGCCGCGCTTGCGCTTCATCGAGCGGCCCTATTGCGCGGTAATGGGAACGCCTTTTTCGCACGACCTCGGCGATAATTTCCTTTCAGCAGAGGCCATTGCCGATCCGCCGCCGTTTCGAAGAGCGCGGGCGGCGGTGATGCATGACGGCGTGCCGCAGCGAATGGTCGTCGGCCTCAAATATCACGATCAGACAAATCTCGCGCCTTGGATGGCGCGCTGGATGTTGCGGACCGGGAGCGAGCTCGTCGCGGATTGCGATGTCATCATACCGGTCCCGCTCCATCGCTTCCGCTTCTGGTCGCGGCGCTTCAACCAGGCGGCTGAACTCGCCCGCGCGCTGGCCCATCTCAGCCAGAAGCCATTCGAGCCGGAAGCACTCCGCCGCGTCAAGCGCGCCCGTCAGCAGGTCGGCCTCCCCGCCGCTGAGCGCCAGCGCAATGTGAGCGGCGCGTTCCGCGTCCCGCAGGAATACGAGATCAAGGTCCGGGGCCGGAAAATCCTGCTGATCGACGACGTCTACACGACCGGCGCGACCGTGAAAGCGGCAACGCGAGCGCTGCTGCGGGCCGACGCGGCGGCGGTGGATGTGCTGACGTTCAGCCGGGTGTTGAATGAGTAATGTCTCGGGAGCGAACGAGACTGGAAAAGGTGACAAGACCGATTTCTTTGCTCATCATCTCATCCCTCACTATTCCCTCTCTTGCGGTTGAAATGCCGCCTTCGACTGGTCTATGACACAGGCCATCATTTCCAGCGAAGGCGTGGCATCATGGCATCCAGAAAACTCCTCCTCCTCCCCGGCGACGGGATCGGCCCGGAAGCGATGGCCGAAGTCCGCAAGATCATTGCCTCTCTCAATGAGGATTTTAGCTTGGGCTTCGAGCTCGACGAGGGGCTGGTCGGCGGCGCGGCCTATGACGCCTGTGGCAAGGCAATCTCGGAAGAGGACATGCAGAAGGCACTCGCCGCCGATGCCGTGCTGTTCGGCGCGGTCGGCGGGCCGAAATGGGATGGCGTGCCCTATGATGTCCGCCCGGAAGCAGGTCTTCTGCGCTTACGCAAGGACATGGAGCTGTTCGCAAACTTGCGCCCCGCGATCTGCTACCCCGCACTGGCGAGCTCGTCCTCGCTGAAGCCCGAAGTCGTCGAAGGCCTCGATATTCTCATCGTTCGAGAGCTCACCGGCGGCGTCTATTTCGGCGAGCCGAAGGAGATCATCGATCTCGGCAATGGCCAGAAGCGCGGCATCGACACGCAGGTCTATGACACATTCGAGATAGAGCGCATCGTCGGCGTCGCCTTCGAGCTGGCCCGCACGCGCCGCAACAAAGTCACCTCGATGGAAAAGCGCAACGTCATGAAGTCGGGCGTGCTCTGGAATGAGGTGGTGACGGCGACGCACAAGGCGAAATATTCCGACGTGCAGCTCGAGCATATGCTGGCCGACGCCGGCGGCATGCAGCTCGTGCGCTGGCCGAAGCAGTTCGATGTCATCGTCACGGACAATCTTTTCGGCGACATGCTGTCGGATGTGGCGGCCATGCTCACCGGCTCGCTCGGCATGCTGCCCTCGGCCTCGCTGGGCGCACCCGATGTCAAGACCGGCAGCCGCAAGGCGCTCTACGAGCCGGTGCATGGCTCCGCCCCCGATATCGCCGGCAAGGGTGTCGCCAATCCCATCGCCATGATCGCTTCGCTGGCCATGTGCCTGCGCTATTCCTTCAACCTGATTGCCGAGGCTGACCGGCTTGAAGCTGCCATTTCGGGCGTTCTTGATGACGGCCTGCGCACCGCCGATATCTGGACCGAAGGGACAAAGAAGATCGGCACCACGGAAATGGGCGACGCGATTCTGGCGAAGTTCAAGGCGCTTTCGGTTTGATTTAGCCACTGCGTCGACGGCATTGCCAAGCGCCCTCGTCCTTCGAGGCTTCGTTCCGCTTCGCTCCACTCCGCACCTCAGGATGAGGGCTATCGGAGCGCGACGCCCTTCACCCTCATGGTGAGGTGTGAATGAAGCGAAGCGGAATGAGCCTCGAACCACGAGGGTGAAGGGGCCCAGGGAAAGCCCATCATGCGTATGCTGGCGGGCTTTCTGTATATAAAGAATAACCGCCCGATTTCCGGCTGCAATTTCCTGCCATGTGGCTAAATATAGCCGCATGCTGTTCACACTTCCCGACCAAGACAAACTCTACGACGCGCTTCTTGCCCGCGATGCCTCCTACGAGGGGCGGGCCTATGTCGGCGTCACCTCCACCGGCATTTTCTGCCGCCTGACTTGTCCGGCACGCAAGCCGAAGCGGGAGAATTGCCGCTTCTTCGCATCCGTGGCCGAATGCCTGGCCGATGGCTTCCGGCCCTGCAAGCGATGCCATCCGCTTCAGCCCGCCGCGGAGGCGGACCCTGCCGTCAAAAAGCTTCTGGGCGCGCTGGAGGCCAATCCGGCACGGCGCTGGAGCGAGGAGGATGTGGCGCGGATGGGCCTCGATCCCTCGACCGTCCGCCGCAGCTTCCGCCGCCATTTCGGCATGACCTTTCTGGAAATGGCGCGGCAGGAACGCTTGCGCCACGGCTTTCAGGCGCTCGCCGACGGCGGGCGTGTCATCGACGCTCAGATTGATGCGGGCTTTGAATCGCCCGAAGCCTTCCGTAGCGCCTTTGCCCGTATTCTGGGGCTCCCGCCCGCGACGCTACGCAAGGATGGTTTGCTGCGGGCGGATTGGATCAGAACGCCGCTCGGCACCATGATCGCGGTTTGCGACGAGAAACACCTGCATTTGCTGGAATTCGCCGACCGCAAGGCGCTGGCGACGGAGTTGAAGAAGCTCCATGCGGTCTGCCATGGCGATATCGGCATCGGCCGCTTTGCAACGCATGATCTGGTCGAGGGCCAAATGAGCGAATTCTTCGCCGGCCGGTCCGCGATATTCGACCTGCCGCTCGTGCTGCATGGCAGTGCATTCACGCAAGGTGTATGGCGCGAATTGCAAAAGATCGGCGCGGGTGAAACGCGCAGCTACAGCGAAATTGCGCAAGCCATCGAAAAGCCGCTTGCCGTGCGCGCAGTGGCCCGAGCCAACGGCGCCAACCAGATCGCCATCATCATCCCCTGCCACCGCGTTATTGGCGCGGATGGCTCGCTCACGGGCTATGGCGGTGGGTTGTGGCGAAAACAGAAGCTGATTGAGATCGAGGCGCAGTATCGGGGGTGACGCTGCCGCCCTCCTTCCCCCCATGCGGGGAAGGTGCCCGCGTTAGCGGGCGGAGGGGGGTGGTGACGAAAGCGCTTTTGCTGACGAACATTGCACGAACGTCACCACCCCCACCCGGCCCTACGGGCCACCCTCCCCGCAAGGGGGAGGGTTTTGAGCGGAGCAATCAATCCACCGAGTTCAAATCCACGTTCTTCCGATCGCGCACGAACAGCATCCCGACGATGAAGCTCATCGCGGCGATGATGATCGGGTACCAGAGGCCGTAATAGATATCACCCTTGGCGGCGCTGAGGGCGAAGACGGTCGCCGGAAGCAGGCCGCCGAACCAGCCATTGCCGATGTGATAAGGCAGCGACATGCCGGTATAGCGGATGCGGGTGGGGAACATCTCCACGAGGATCGCGGCGATGGGTCCATAGACCATGGTGACATAGATCACCAGCAGCGTCAGGATGGCGATGGTCAGCGGCCAGTTGATGGCGCTGGGGTCGGCGACCATCTTGAACGCGCCGCCATTCGGGATGGTGTAGACGGCTTGTTCCGCACCGCCCGACGCATCCGCCTCGGCCTGGGTCAGGAGCTTGTTCTTGACGAGGTCCGCCGCCGGCATGGTGGTTTTCTCGCCGGCCCTGACGGCATTGACGTCGAGGTTCAGTTCCGGATTGGCGGCGGCGAAAGCGTCGAGCTTGGAATCCGGTACCTTGGCGGGATCGCGCACCAGCGGGAAACCGGCCTTCTGCAGCGCGACATTCATGTCGTGGCCGAACTTGGAAGCCGCAGCCGCCGCGCCTGTGCCGGCCGCGGCCGCGTCATAGGACGAAACCGTCATATCGCCGATCTTAACCGTGGCGGGCGACCCCGCCGGGCCCGGAACGATCTCGTAAGGCACCGAGGATCGCGACAGGAAGGCCGTGGCGATATCGCAGGAATTGGTGAATTTGGACGTGCCGGTCGGATTGAACTGGAAGGTGCAATCGCCGGGAGCCGCCGTCACCGTCGCCTTGATCGTCTGCTCGGCCTGTGCCAATGCCGGGTTCGCGGCATAGGTCAGCGCCTTGAACAGCGGGAAATAAGTGAGCACCGCCAGCAGCAGGCCCGCCATGATGATCGGCTTGCGGCCGATCTTGTCGGAAAGCCAGCCGAAGAAGACGAAGAAGCCGGTGCCGAGAAGAAGGGACAAGGCCACCATGATATTGGCCGACTCGTTTTCCACCTTCAGCACATTCTGCAGGAAGAACAGCGCGTAGAACTGGCCGCAATACCAGACCACGGCCTGACCGGCGGTAAGGCCGAACAGGGCGATGAGAGCGATCTTGGCGTTCTTCCACTGGCCGAAGGCTTCAGACAGCGGTGCCTTGGAGCCTTTGCCCTCTTCCTTCATGCGCTTGAAGGCGGGCGATTCATTCATCTGCAGGCGAATCCAGACGGAGATGCCGAGCAGCAGCACCGAGACGAGGAATGGAATGCGCCAGCCCCAGGCGGCGAAATCTTCCTTGCTCATCATATTCTGGATCAACAGGATGACGACCAGCGACAGGAAAAGCCCGAGCGTCGCGGTGGTCTGGATCCACGAGGTGAAGAAGCCGCGCCGGTTGTCGGGCGCGTGTTCCGCCACATAGGTCGCTGCGCCGCCATATTCACCGCCGAGCGCCAGGCCCTGCAGCATGCGCAGCACGATCAGGATGGTCGGCGCAAGGATGCCCAGCGTCGCCGAGCCGGGCAGAAGGCCGACCAGGAAGGTCGATGCGCCCATGATGACGATAGTGACGAGGAAGGTGTATTTGCGCCCGACGAGATCACCGAGCCGACCGAACACCAGCGCGCCGAAGGGGCGCACCAGAAAGCCCGCCGCGAAGGCGAGCAGCACGAAGATGTTTCGCGTCGTCTCCGGATATTGGCTGAAAAAGGCCGCGCCGATGAAACTGGCGAGCGTGCCGTAGAGATAGAAATCGTACCATTCGAAAACGGTGCCGAGCGAGGAGGCGAAGATGACTTTCTTCTCCTCCCGCGTCATTTTCTGCGTGCCGGCATCGGCACTTGCGGTCATTGCCATGATATGTGTCCTCCCAGACATTCAGTGGTTGCAAGTCCCGACGAAAACCGCTTCACGCTTTTCCCGGACTTGGCTAAGGCAAGCCGTCCCAAAGCTCCTCCAGCCGGACGTCTCGCCGATAAACGCTGCATCATGCCTCTAAACGCGCAATTGCGGCAGTATTCTTTAGTCTAAGAAAGCGGTTGCAAGGGCACCTGTTCGCAATTGACTCTTAAGAGAAACGGGATAGAAACAGTGCCGGACAAGGAGAACCTCGCGTGAATCGCGTGCCAGCAGCGCCAGCACTGTCTTACCGTTCCGGCTTCATCGCCGGATGCGGGCGCTTTTTCTCCACCACATCCACGGCCAAAACACTGACGAAAACGACCACGAAAACGGTCTGATTCCCTTGGCCTGCTCGCCCCTCCCCGGGTCCGGCCCGGGGAAGAAAAACCCGCATGGCCACCGGGTTTTTATCTGAAAAGCGGAGAGGGACAGGAGAAGACAAATGGGTTTCAAGATTGCGGTTGCCGGCGCCACGGGGAATGTGGGCCGCGAGATGCTCAATATCCTCGAGGAACGCGGCTTTCCCGCCGATGAGGTGGTGGCGCTCGCCTCGCGCCGCAGCCAGGGCACGGAAGTGTCCTATGGCGACCGGACGCTGAAGGTACAGGCGCTCGACACTTACGATTTCTCCGACACGGATATCTGCCTGATGTCGGCGGGCGGCACGGTTTCCAAGGAATGGTCGCCGAAGATCGGCGCTCAAGGCTGCGTCGTCATCGACAACTCCTCCGCCTGGCGCTACGATGCCGACGTGCCGCTGATCGTGCCGGAAGTGAACCCCGATGCCATAGACGGTTTCCGCAAGCGCAACATCATCGCCAATCCCAATTGCTCGACGGCGCAGCTCGTCGTGGCGCTGAAGCCGCTGCATGATGCGGCGACCGTCAAGCGCGTCGTCGTCGCCACCTATCAGTCGGTGTCGGGGGCGGGCAAGGAAGGCATGGACGAGCTGTTCGAGCAATCGCGCGCCGTCTTCGTCGCCGATCCGATCACGGCGAAGAAGTTCACCAAGCGCATCGCCTTCAACGTCATCCCGCATATCGATGTCTTCATGGAAGACGGCTACACCAAGGAAGAATGGAAGATGGTGGCCGAAACCAAGAAGATCCTCGATCCGAAGATCAAGCTGACGGCCACCGCCGTGCGCGTGCCCGTCTTCATCGGCCATTCGGAAGCCGTCAATATCGAGTTCGAAAAGCCGCTCTCGGCCGAAGAGGCCCGTGACATCCTGCGCGATGCGCCGGGCTGCCAAGTCATCGACAAGCTGGAAAACGGCGGCTACATCACACCCTACGAGGCCGCCGGCGAAGATGCCACCTATATCTCCCGCATCCGCGAGGATATCACGGTGGAGAACGGCCTTTCCATGTGGGTGGTCTCGGACAATCTGCGCAAGGGCGCGGCGCTTAACGCCATTCAGATCGCGGAACTGCTGGTCACGCGTGGATTGGTGAAGCCGAAGGCACTGGCGGCTTGAAACACGCCTCCGTCATCCTCGGGCTTGTCCCGAGGATCTGCCGGAGTTGCCGCTGCAAAGTCGCATCCGATGCGGCTATGGCTTTGAAATTGCAGGGACAGTAGATCCTCGGGACAAGCCCGAGGATGACGCGGAGGAGAATTATCTACTCCGCGCTCGCCTCGATTCGCTCCATATCGTCATCGGAGAGGCCGAAATGGTGGCCGATTTCGTGGATCAGCACATGGGTGACGATATCGCCCAGTGCTTCCTCGTTTTCGGCCCAATAATCCAGAATGGCGCGGCGGTAGAGGGTGATCCGGTTCGGCCCCTCGCCGGTCGCGACCGAAAAACGCTCGCCGATGCCGCGCCCTTCGAACAGGCCAAGCAGATCGAACGGCGTCTCCAGCCCCATATCGTCGACGATCTGGTCGTCGGGGAAATCCGAAACCTGGATGATGATATCGCCGCAGAGATCGCGGAACGCTGCGGGCAGATGGGCGAAGGCCTCGATGGCCAGCGATTCCATTTCGTCAAGCGAGGGGGAGAACCGCTGCGCCCAATCGCCGGAATGATCGGTGCGGGCCATGTCTTTCCCTATTCCGGATGCGAGCGCGCCGGGTAAGCTCAAGCCCACGGCCGCGCTTCGGCGTTTTTCGCCTCGAACCGGGCGATATCAGGGGCCTTCTCCATGGTGAGGCCGATATCGTCCAGCCCGTTGAGCAGGCAATGCCGCTTGAAGTCGTCGAGGTCGAACTTGATCGAGCCGCCATCCGGTCCGTGGATTTCTTGTGTCTCCAGATCGACCGTCAGCGTCGCATTGGCGCCGCGCGAGGCGTCGTCCATCAGCTTCTCCAAATCTTCGGACGAAACCGTGATCGGCAGAATGCCGTTCTTGAAGCAATTGTTGTAGAAAATGTCGGCGAACGAGGTGGAGATCACGCAGCGGATGCCGAAATCGAGCAGCGCCCAGGGCGCGTGCTCGCGCGAGGAGCCGCAGCCGAAATTGTCGCCCGCGATCAGAATCTGCGCATTGCGGTAAGCGGCCTTATTGAGCACGAAATCGGGATTTTCCGACCCGTCCTCGAGATAGCGCATCTCGGCGAAAAGCCCCTTGCCAAGTCCGGTGCGCTTGATCGTCTTCAGATAATCCTTCGGAATGATCATATCCGTGTCGACATTGATGATCGGCAGCGGAGCGGCAACGCCGGTGAGCTTGGTAAACTTATCCATAGGGTTCCACCTTTCCTTCCCAACCGCAACGCTTTACACCAGCTTGGCGCGGAGTGAAAGCAGGAAAGAACGCCCGCGCCCGACCCAAGGGATGTGACACATGAAACTCTACCGCTTCATCACCGGGCCCGACGACGCCCAATTCTGCCACCGCGTCACCGCCGCCTTGAACACGGGATGGCAGCTCTACGGTTCCCCCACCTACGCCTTCAATGCCGCCACGGGCGTCATGCAATGCGGCCAGCCGGTGGTGAAGGAAGTGGAGGGCGTGGACTATACGCCCGACATCAAGCTGGGGGATTATTGATTTTATAAGCAGTTGCCCCTCACACTTATCCTCTGCCAGTTCTTCACGGGAGCATAAGGGTGAGGGCAGTTGCTCACCCCAACCCTCTCTTGGCAATCATCGCGTCTGGCGTCGGCATCTTCCCGCGGAAGGCTTTGTAGAGTTCTTCCGGATCGCGGGAGCCGCCCGCCGAATAGATATATTGCTTCAGCCGCGCTGCGAGTTCTGGATTGAACGCATCGCCCGTCTCTTCGAAGGCGCTGAAGGCGTCGGCGTCGAGCACTTCCGACCACATGTAGGAATAATACCCCGCCGAATAGCCGTCGCCGGAGAACACATGGGTGAAATGCGGCGTGCGGTGGCGCATGATGATGGCATCGGGCATATTGAGTTTCTTCAGCGTCTCCGCCTCGAAGGCGAGCGGGTCAGCAACCGGGTCGCCGCTCGCATGGAACGCCATGTCCACCAGCGCGGAAGCCGTAAACTCCACCGTGTCGAAACCGGAATTGAACGTCTTCGCCGCCAGCATCTTATCGAGCAGCGCCTTCGGCATTGGCTCGTTGGTTGCGTAGTGCAGCGCATATTTCTCGAGCACCTCCGGCACGGTCAGCCAGTGCTCGTAAAGCTGCGAGGGTAGCTCCACGAAATCGCGCGACACGGCGGTGCCGGAGACAGCCGGCCATGTCACATTGGAAAGCAGCCCATGCAGCGCATGGCCGAATTCATGGAACAGCGTACGCGCGCCCTCGAGCGAGAGCAGTGCCGGTTCCCCTTTGGGCGGCTTGGCGAAATTCATCACATTGTAGATGATCGGCTCCGCCCCTCCGTCGAGCCTGTGCTGCGATTGCAAGGCACTCATCCACGCGCCCGACCGCTTCGATTGCCGGGCGAAATAATCACCCAGGAACAAGCCGCGGCGGCTGCCATCCGGGTTCTTCACTTCCCATACCCGCACATCCGGATGCCAGGTGGGAATGCCCTTCTTCTCCTCGAATTGCAGGCCGAACAGCCGCGTCGCGACGGCAAAAGACGCCTCAATGATCTTCTCCAGTTGCAGATAGGGCTTCAGTTCCGCCTCGTCGAAAGCAAAAAGCTCCGCCCGGCGCTTCTCTGCGTAATAACGCCAGTCCCATGGCGCGACCTTGTAATTGCCCCCTTCCGCGGCAATCAGCCTTTCAAGCTCGGCTTCTTCCTCCGCTGCGCGCGCCCGCGCCTTGTCCCAGACGGGCTCGAGCAGGCCCATCACCGCTTCCGGCGTCTTGGCCATGGAGTCGTCGAGCTTATAGGCGGCGAAGCTGTCATATCCGAGCAGCTTCGCCTTTTCGGCGCGCAGGGCGACCGTTTCGGCCACGATGGCGCGGTTATCAGATGCGCCGCCATTCTCGCCCCGCCGGCCCCAGGCGAGGAACGCCTTTTCACGCAGGGCGCGATTTTGCGAGAACGACAGGAACGGTTCGATCACCGCCCGCGCCAGCGTCACCGCCCAGGCATCCGGATGACCGCGCTCCTCCGCCGCGCCGCGCATGGTCTGGCGCACGAAATCCGGCAGGCCCGCCAGATCCGCCTCATCGGTGATGACAAGCGCCCAATCGGCTTCGTCCTTCAGCACGTTCTGGCCGAACTGAGCGCCCAGCGCCGCTAGCTTCTCGTTGATATCGGCAAGCCGCGCCTTGCCCGCCTCGTCGAGTTTCGCGCCGCTGCGCACGAAGCGCTTCCAGCTTTTTTCAAGGACCCGTAGCGTTTCGGCGTCGAGACCCAGCGTATCGCGCGCCTCGTAAAGCGCATCGATGCGAGCGAACAGCCGAGCGTCCATCATGATTTTCGAATAGTGCCGCGATAGTTTCGGCGCGATCTCCCGCTCCAGCTTCTGGATCGTCTCATTGGTATGCGCGCCTGCCCGCAGCCAGAAAATGGCGGAGACGTGCTGCAATGCCTTGCCGGCCAGTTGCAGCGCCTTCAGCGTATTTTCGATATCGGGCGTCTCACCGTTTGAAGCGATCGCCTCAATCTCCGCCATGTCCTGCGCCAATGCCGCCTCGAAGGCCGGGGCGAAATCCTCGTCGGAAAAGGCGGTGAAGTCTGGAAGCCCGAGCGGCCCCCTCCACTCGGCGAGGGCAGGATTGACGGCGGCTTTCGTGCTGGACATGGGCTGGGACTCCAATGGGTAGAGTAAGGCGGGTGCTTTTATCTAAGCCGCTGAATGCAGCGCCACAAGGGAAGCGGCCCTTGACTTCTGCGGGCTGCGGCAGCAAATCATGGCCAGCGTTGCTGCATTCTCCCGCAGTGGCGGTTTCGTAACGGAGTTCAACTCACAATGCCAAGCGACAGTTACAGTCGATTGTCCCAGCCGTCATCGGCAGCCGTGATCTGACCGCTTGCAAACCGGTTTGTCACGATCCTGCCCATGACGGCGGATCGACGGAAAGGCAAACCGATGACCCCCAAGAGCTTCTCCCCGGACGTCAACACCCCGGAAATCCCCGACATTGCCGCTCTTTCGGCGGTGGCGATCGCCCAGCATCTGGCCAGGATGAACCCGGGCGACGCGATCGAAGTCCTTAATGACCTCGACATTGACGACGCCATCGCCGCCATCGAGCATATGCGGCCAGAGCAAGCCGTGGATCTGCTCGACCGGCCCGAACTGCGCCGGACCGATGAGATATTCGAGAATTTGCCGCTCAACAAGGCGGGCAGCCTGCTCGACGCCATGTCGGCGGACCGTGCCACGGATATCTTCCAGGAACTGGACGAGCCCCTCCGCACCCGGCTTTTCACCGTGCTGGCCCCGGAAACCCGGGCCGCGCTGAAAACGCTGCTAGGCTTCCCGCCTGATACCGCCGGCAGCCTGATGACGACGGAGTTCATCGCCGTTCCCGCCAGCTGGACCGTTTCGCGGACGCTGCAATATATCCGCGAAGTGGAGCGTTCGCGGGAAACCATTTATGCCATCTATGTCGTCGATCCCCGCACGAAAGTGCTGGAGCATGTCGTCACCCTGCGCCGCCTCATCACCAGCGAACCGGACGCCTCCATCGCCTCCATCAGCCGCGACGGCAATCCGGTCGCCATATCGCCGCTCACCGACCGCGAGGACCTGGCGCGGCTATTTCGCAAGCACGATCTGCTCGCCGTGCCTGTTGTGGACGAGGGCAACCGCGTCATCGGCATCGTGACCGTCGATGACGTGCTCGACGCCATGACCCATGAGGCGACCGAGGATGCCTATAAGTTCGGCGGCCTGGAAGCCATCGACAAGCCCTATATGGAAATCGGCTTCCGCGAGATGATCAAGAAGCGCGGCGGCTGGCTCTCGGTCCTATTCCTGAGCGAGATGCTGACGGCGAGCGCCATGCAGCATTTCGAGGGCGAGATCGCGAAGGCCGTGGTGCTGTCGCTGTTCATCCCGCTGGTGATGAGCTCGGGCGGTAATTCCGGCTCGCAGGCGACGTCGCTCCTGATCCGCGCCCTGGCGCTGCAGGACGTGAAATTGCGCGACTGGTGGAAGGTGGCGCTGCGGGAGCTGCCCACGGGCGTCGCGCTCGGCGCGCTCCTGGGCGTCATCTGCCTCATCCGCATCGCCGCCTGGCAAGAGCTTGGCTTCTACGATTATGGGCCGCACTGGATGCTGATCGCCGCCGCCGTCGCCACCGCCCTGGTCGCCATCGTCACCTTCGGCTCCCTTGCCGGTTCTATGCTGCCCTTCATTCTCCAGAAGCTCGGCTTCGACCCGGCGAGCGCATCAGCGCCCTTTGTCGCCACGCTGGTGGATGTCACAGGGCTTGTCATCTATTTTTCGGTTGCGATGGTTATCCTCTCCGGCACCTTGCTTTAAATCGGGAGGGGCGCAATAATGCGCCCCCCCTTTCGCAAGCGCGGAAAAACCTGTATGCAGCGCCGCAAACGGCGATCGCTTGAAGCGGGCGTCTCAACTTTCAATCATTAAGAAGTGACCCCACATGCAGTTGCGCAATATCGCGATCATCGCTCACGTCGACCATGGGAAGACCACCCTCGTCGACGAGCTTCTGAAACAGTCCGGCTCGTTCCGTGAGAACCAGCGCGTCGCCGAGCGCGTCATGGATTCCAACGATCTGGAAAAGGAACGCGGCATCACCATTCTCGCCAAGGCCACCTCGGTCGAGTGGAAGGGCGTTCGCATCAACATCGTCGATACGCCGGGCCACGCCGATTTCGGCGGCGAGGTCGAGCGCATCCTCTCGATGGTGGATGGCGCGATCGTGCTGGTGGACGCCTCCGAAGGCCCGATGCCGCAGACCAAATTCGTGGTCGGCAAGGCGTTGAAGGTCGGCCTCAAGCCCATCGTCGCCATCAACAAGATCGACCGCCCGGATGGCCGGCACGAGGAAGTTATCAACGAGGTGTTCGACCTCTTTGCCAATCTCGACGCCACCGACGAGCAGCTCGACTTCCCGATCCTCTACGGCTCGGGTCGCGATGGCTGGATGAATTTCAATCCCGAGGGACCGAAGGATCAGGGTCTCGCGCCGCTGCTGGACCTCGTGCTGAAACATGTTCCGGAGCCCAGCGTCGGCGAGGAAGACGGCGCCTTCCGCATGATCGGCACGATCCTGGAAGCCAACCCCTTCCTCGGCCGCATCATCACCGGCCGCATCCATTCCGGTTCGATCAAGCCAAACCAGCCTGTCAAGGTGCTTGGTCAGGACGGCAAGCTCATCGAGCAGGGCCGTATTTCCAAGATTCTCGCCTTCCGCGGCATCGAGCGCACGCCAATCGAGGAAGCCCATGCGGGCGATATCGTAGCCATTGCCGGCCTTTCCAAGGGCACTGTCGCCGATACGTTCTGCGACCCCTCCGTCACCGAAGCGCTGCACGCGCAGCCCATCGATCCGCCGACGGTCACCATGTCCTTCCTGGTCAATGACTCGCCGCTGGCGGGCACGGAAGGCGACAAGGTGACGAGCCGCGTCATCCGCGACCGCCTGTTCAAGGAGGCCGAGGGCAATGTCGCGCTCAAGATCGAGGAAGCCGAGGGCAAGGATTCCTTCTACGTCTCCGGACGCGGCGAATTGCAGCTCGCCGTCTTGATCGAGACCATGCGCCGCGAAGGTTTCGAGCTTGCCGTCTCGCGTCCGCGCGTCGTCATGCATAAGGACGAGAACGGCACGCTGATGGAACCCATCGAAGAGGTCGTGATCGACGTCGACGAGGAGCATTCCGGCGTCGTTGTGCAGAAGATGTCCGAACGCAAGGGCGAGATGGTGGAACTGCGCCCCTCCGGCGGCAACCGCGTCCGCCTGCGCTTTTATGCCCCGACCCGCGGTCTCATCGGCTATCAGTCGGAGCTTCTGACCGATACGCGCGGCACGGCAATCATGAACCGCCTGTTCCACGACTACCAGCCCTATAAGGGTCCGATTGGCGGGCGCATCAACGGCGTGCTGCTCTCCAACGGCGCTGGTGAAGCGGTGGCCTATGCCATGTTCAATCTGGAAGATCGCGGCCCGATGATTATCGAGCCGGGCGACAAGGTCTATCAGGGCATGATCATCGGCATCCACTCGCGCGACAACGACCTCGAGGTCAATGTGCTCAAGGGCAAGCAGCTCACCAATATCCGCGCCGCCGGCAAGGATGAGGCGGTGAAGCTGACCCCGCCGATCCGCATGACGCTCGACCGCGCGCTTTCCTGGATTCAGGACGACGAGCTGATGGAAGTGACGCCGAAATCAATCCGCCTGCGCAAGATGTATCTCGACCCGAACGAGCGGAAGCGTTTTGAGAAGAGCCGCAATCCCGGCGCGGCGTGATACCTAGACAATTCCAAACGGCGCCCGCGGGCGCCGTTTTCATTCCGGCAATTCATCCTTTCATCTTAATCGGCATTTCATCACATCTGGGGATTGCCCTCGTCTCTCCACTTGCCGCCAATCGCCTCCTGCGGCATGCTTGGCCTCATGACGACGCTGACCATCGATATAAGACGTGCCGTCCTCGATGATGCGACTGCGATCGCGGATGTGCACCATGAAGCCTGGCAGGGCGCTTATGCCGGGATCATCCCGCACAAGTCGCTCAACGCCATGCTGGAGCGCCGCCGCGCGGAATGGTGGGCGCGCGCCATCCGGCTTTCCACACAGATTCTGGTGGCCGAAGCAGGCGGAAACATCGTCGGCTATGCCACGCTCGGCCCCAACCGGGCACACCAGCTGGCGCAGAAAGGCGAGATCTACGAGCTCTACATCAAGCCGGAATATCAGGGCATCGGCCTTGGCGGACGCCTGCTGCGCACCGCCCGCCGCTGCCTTGCCGATCTCGGACTTAACGGCACCGTCGTCTGGGCCCTCGAGGACAACACGCTCGCCCTCTCCTTCTATCGCAGCGCCGGCGGCCACGACATCGCCGAAGGCATAGAGTGCTTCGAAGGAAAGACGCTGAAAAAGGTCGCCTTCGTCTGGAATTAGGGGGATAAGGGAATAGGCGAATAAGGGAGCATGTTTTTGCTCGCAACATACTCCCCTGCTCCCTTATTCCCCTACTCCCTTCTCTCATTCCCGCCCGTTTCGTTTTTGTTGCGCCGCGTTATGAAACCCGTTATCAGGGCGCGAAACGAAAGGGTGCCTCCATGAATATCGATGCTATCTCAATCGGCTCCAATCCCCCCGAAGATATCAACGTCATAGTCGAAGTGCCGGTCGGCGGCCAGCCGATCAAGTACGAGATGGATAAGGAAGCGGGCGCGCTCATTGTCGACCGTTTCCTTTATACGCCGATGACCTATCCCGGAAATTACGGCTTCGTGCCGCACACGCTTTCCGAGGATGGCGACCCCATCGACGTTCTTGTCTGCAACACGCGCCAGCTGGTGCCGGGCTGCGTCATCAATGTGCGCCCCATCGGCGTGCTGATCATGGAAGACAATTCCGGCAAGGACGAGAAGATCATCGCCGTCCCCTCGCCGCACCTGACGCGCCGCTATGAAAAGGTGCACAATTACACCGACCTGCCGGAAATCACCCTCCAGCAGATCGCCCATTTCTTCGAGCACTACAAGGATCTGGAGCCCGGCAAATGGGTGAAGATCGGCGACTGGGGCGATGAGGATTATGCCCGCCAGTTCATCACCGAGGCGATCGAGCGTGCCAAGAAGATGAAGGCGGCCTGATTAAAGCATGATCCCGAAAGGTTGCAGACTTTTCAGATAAGATCATGCGGCTAAACAAAGACTTAGCCGAAATTGACAAAGCCCGTCCCCCGCGACGGGCTTTTTGCTTTTCAGGCTTTATCGATCGCCAAGGCCTGCAGCTTTTCAACCAACAGGGCGGGATCGCCCTCGATCTTCACCTGCTTCAGCCGGGATGTCGCACCCGCGACGACAGCCACGTGGGCGCCGGGGACATCAAGCGTCTTTGCCAGGAGCTTTTCGAGTGCCTTGTTGGCCTTGCCGTCTTCCGGCACGGCGCGCACACGAGCGTTGAGATAGCGACGCCCGTCCGATTGCTCGCCAATGCCTTCGACCGCATCCTTGGAGGCTTTAGGCGTCAGCCGCACGAAAAGCGTGACACCGTCCTTCTCGGGGCGAAAGAAGCCGTCGGTCACAGCAGCATGGGCGCGATGGTGGTCCACAGCAGCTGGCGGATAAAGAAGATGATCAAAAGCAGAATGATGGGGGAAATGTCGATCCCGCCGAGATCGGGCAGGATACGGCGGATCGGTCGCAGCGCCGGCTCGGTCACTCGGTAGAGGAAATCGCCGACCGAGGCCACGAAACGGTTGCTGGAATTGATGACATTGAAGGCATAGAGCCAGGAAAACACCGCCGAGGCGATGATGATCCAGGTATAGATGTCGAGCGCGAGGTCGATGGTGCGAAGCAGCGCAAGCATGGATATCTCCTTCAAGTCCCCGACTTGTAACGGTTGCCGATTGCGAGAACAAGATCAATCGGATGGCAGGCTTACCGAATGATGTCCGCCGCTCCTCCGATTTCCTTCCCGGACATGTTTTCGCCGCTCACTTTCCCTTGACATCTCCCCCTACGCTCCCCTAAATGCCGCTCGCTAAATCTTTTAGCCGCATGATTTTGCCGGGATGTCTCCGGCATTTTCCAAGCGCTGGTGGACGGGGCTGTAGCTCAGCTGGGAGAGCGCGTCGTTCGCAATGACGAGGTCAGGGGTTCGATCCCCCTCAGCTCCACCAACCGCTCCCTGGCATATCCCTCAAAATCCGTTTCAGGATCGTTCACCTGGATGGCCGTTCCTTGGCAGCCGGTCTCGTTGTTTCTTTTTCAAAAATCGCCATCTTTTGGATTTTTATTCCAAATCGCCATACTCTTGCGAACAGCAGGAACTAGGTTTTTCCTATTATTCGCCATACTATCGGGAAAATGCACCTCAGGGAGATGATCTCATGAACAAGCCCGTCACATCAGGGGAAGCGAACGCGCCGGGCCGCGGTCGCGTATATAGCTCCATCATCGAGACGATCGGCAACACGCCGCTCGTCCGCATCGACAAGTTTGCCAAGGAAAACGGCGTCGAGGCCAATCTCCTCGCCAAGCTCGAGTTCTTCAATCCGCTGGCGAGCGTCAAGGACCGCATCGGCCTTGCGATGATCGAGGCACTGGAAGAAGCGGGCAAGGCGGTTCCCGGCAAGACGGTGTTTATCGAGCCGACCTCGGGCAATACCGGCATCGCGCTCGCCTTCGCCGCCGCCGCCAAGGGCTATCGCCTGATCCTGACCATGCCGGAGACCATGTCGGTCGAGCGCCGCAAGCTCCTGAAACTGCTGGGTGCCGAGCTGGTGCTGACCGAGGGCGCCAAGGGCATGAAGGGCGCCATCGCCAAGGCGGAGGAGCTGGTTGCGGAAAACCCTGATGCCATCATCCCGCAACAGTTCGAGAACCCGGCCAACCCGGAAATCCACCGCCGCACCACGGCGGAGGAGATTTGGAATGACACCAATGGCGAGGCGGATATCCTGATTTCCGGCATCGGCACCGGCGGCACGATCACCGGCGTCGGCCAGATGATCAAGGCGCGTAAGCCTTCCTTCCGCGTGGTTGCGGTGGAGCCGAAGGATTCACCCGTCCTCTCCGGCGGCAATCCCGGCCCGCACAAGATTCAGGGCATCGGCGCGGGCTTCGCGCCGAAGATTCTCGATACGACGATTTACGATGAAGTCGTGCAGGTCTCCAACGAAGACGCCTTCGCCAATGCCCGCCTCATCGCCCGCCTGGAGGGAATTCCCGTCGGCATTTCCTCCGGCGCCGCGCTGACGGCGGCGGTGGAAATCGGCAAGCGGCCGGAAAACAAGGGCAAGAACATCGTCATCATCATCCCCTCCTTTGCCGAGCGCTATCTCTCGACGGTGCTGTTCGAGGGGCTGGAGAGCTGAGAGTTGAGGTTGTCTCCCTCCCCCTTGCGGGGAGGGTGGCCCGTAGGGCCGGGTGGGGGTGGTAAAGGCAGCGCGCTACGATTGTTATCAAAGACGCATTATTTGATCGCACATCCAAGTGCGCGTCAGGTGCTTAACGTTTCCAGATCACCTCTATCATCACCACCCCCATCCGCCCGCTAACGCGGGGTTCGTCGCTGGAAAAGCCAAATCGTTGGCTTTTCCTCGGCCTTCGGCCGAACGCTCCTCAATCCCCGCAGGGGGGAAGGAGGGTGCCAAGCCTTCTTAGTGCCGCGTGCGCGCGGCGCAGGCCGGTCCAGGTCCGCGCATATAGTGGCGCTCGGGCCGGTAGGACGGCGCCAGGAATTCACGAATAACGGTTGCGCTATGACGCAATTGAATGAGGATGCTCATCGCCCTGTCCTGTAACCTGTTGGTTTGAATTGGCATTCTCCGCAGGAGCGCGCTCCGCGATTGCCATTAAAGACAAATTTAACGGTTAAAGGTGAATTCGGAGTGAACGATGAGGGTTAACGAGACGTAAACACCGCCTACCGCGTCGGCACCGGATGCTCCCCGCGATAGTCATAGAAGCCGCGTCCCGACTTGCGCCCCAGCCAGCCGGCCTCGACATATTTGACCAGCAGCGGGCATGGCCGGTACTTGGAATCCGCCAGCCCTTCATAAAGCACCTGCATGATCGACAGGCAGGTATCGAGCCCGATGAAATCGGCAAGCTGCAAGGGCCCCATCGGGTGGTTCGCGCCCATGCGCATGGCCGTATCGATGGCATCGACCGTGCCGACGCCCTCATAGAGCGTATAGATCGCCTCGTTAATCATCGGGAGCAGGATGCGATTGACGATAAAGGCCGGAAAATCCTCCGCCACCGTTACGGTCTTGTCGAGGCTTTCCACGAAGGCGCGGGCGGCGTTGAAGGTCGCATCCTCGGTGGCGATGCCGCGCACCAGTTCCACCAGCTTCATGACCGGCACCGGGTTCATAAAATGGATACCGATGAAGCGCTCCGGCCGGTCGGTCGTGGAGGCAAGGCGGGTGATGGAAATGGAGGAGGTGTTGGTGGCAAGCAGCGCCTGCGGATTGAGAATCGGGCAAAGCTGCTGGTAGATCTTGCGCTTGACGGTCTCGTCTTCTGTTGCCGCTTCGATCACCAGATCCGCGTCGGCGAGGCCCTCCATCCGGTCCGCCATGCCGATGCGCGCCATCGCCTCGCGATGGGCCGTCTCATCGAGCTTGCCGGAGGCCACCTGCCGCGACATATTGCCGTTGATCGTGGCGATGCCGTTCTCCATCCGCTCCAGGGACGCGTCGTGCAGCGCCACATCGTAGCCGGCGATGGCGCAGACATGAGCTATGCCGCTGCCCATCTGTCCCGCCCCGATAACCCCGATCTTCCTGATTGTCGCGCCCATAGTCCACCCTAGTGTTTTCTTGTGCGATAAATTGCAAAGTAAATGGCCGGAGTAGAGTTCGTCCACCCCGGCCATCATAATTCAATCGGTCGATTATAAAAGGCTCAATGCCGGGCCCGAAAAGGAACAAAATTTTCCGTCGGGCTGGCCCAGCCTCCTAAAGCGCCTTTTCGAGCTGCGGCAGGATCTCGAAGAGATCGCCGACAAGCCCGTAATCGGCGACTTGGAAGATCGGCGCTTCCTCATCCTTGTTGATGGCGACGATGACCTTTGAGTCCTTCATGCCCGCCAGATGCTGGATCGCGCCGGAAATGCCGCAGGCGATGTAGAGATCGGGCGCGACCACCTTGCCCGTCTGGCCCACCTGCCAGTCATTGGGTGCATAGCCCGCATCGACCGCCGCGCGCGAAGCGCCGACCGCCGCGCCGAGCTTGTCGGCGACGGGCAGGATGACTTCCCTGAACTTCTCAGAAGAGCCGAGCGCGCGGCCGCCCGAAATGATGATCTTGGCCGAGGTCAGTTCCGGACGGTCGCCGCCGGAGAGCTTCGCCTCCACGAATTTCGACAGGCCCGGATCGCCGGCGGCATTGACCGTCTCGACCGGGGCCGAGCCGCCCGCGCCCGCCGCCTGGAACGAAGCGGTGCGCACGGTGATGACCTTCTTGGCATCGCTCGTCTGCACCGTCTGGATGGCGTTCCCGGCATAGATCGGGCGCTTGAATGTGTCAGGCGAAACCACTTCGATGATGTCGGAAACCTGCATCACGTCGAGGAGGGCCGCGACGCGCGGCAGAATGTTCTTGCCCGAAGTGGTCGCCGGGGCGATGATCGTGTCGTAATCGCCCGCGAGCGAGACGACGAGCGCCGCGGTCGGCTCCGCCAGCTGGTTTTCCAGTTCCGCGCTGTCGGCGAGCAGCACCTTGCGCACGCCCTTGAGCGCCGCAGCCGCGTCGGCGGCAGGCTTCGCCCCCTTGCCCGCGATGAGAATGTCGATATCCCCGCCGATCTGGGAGGCCGCCGTCAGCGCCTTTGCGGTCTGGTCGGAAAGGGTTGCGTTGTCGTGTTCGGCAACAAGAAGAATAGCCATGTGAAAATCCCCTTCCTTAAATCAGAGCACGCCGGCTTCGTTCTTGAGCTTCTCGACCAGTTCGGCGACGGAAGCCACTTTCACGCCAGCCTTGCGGCCGCCCGGCTCCTCGGTCTTGAGCACTTTCAGGCGCGGCGCAGTATCGACGCCATAATCGGCCGCCGTCTTTTCATCGAGCGGCTTCTTCTTCGCCTTCATGATGTTGGGCAGCGAGGCATAGCGCGGCTGGTTGAGGCGCAGATCGGTGGTGACGATGGCCGGCAGCTTGATCTCAACCGTCTGCAGGCCGCCATCGACTTCACGCGTCACCTTGGCCGCGCCATCGGCAAGCTCGACCTTCGACGCGAAAGTACCCTGGCTCCAGCCAAGCAGCGCAGAAAGCATCTGGCCCGTCTGGTTGGAGTCGTCGTCGATCGCCTGCTTGCCGAGGAAAACGAGCTGCGGCTGCTCCGCCTCGACCACGCCCTTCAAAATCTTCGCCACGGCGAGCGGCTCGACCAAATCATCGACCTTGACGAGGATGGCGCGGTCCGCGCCCATGGCAAGCGCCGTGCGCAGCGTCTCCTGCGACTGGGCCGGCCCGATGGACACCGCGACGATCTCCTCGACCTTGCCGGCTTCCTTCAGGCGGATCGCCTCTTCCACGGCAATCTCGTCGAACGGGTTCATCGACATCTTCACATTGGCGAGCTCGACACCCGAACCGTCGCCCTTCACCCTGATCTTGACGTTGTAATCGACGACACGCTTAACAGCGACGAGCACTTTCATGCGCTGACCCTTTCGAATGAACTTATACCGCGGATATACCGCCTGAGAACCAATACCCACTTGCCGGAAACCGGCATGAAGCCGACAAAAATGAAGGAACCGGGGCGAGACCGTAATTGCGATTGACGTTTACGTCAATCGTGGCACTTCATGCATTTTCCTCATCGGTTCTTGCCCGGCACCCACAGCACATCCAGCGCGCCATTATCATTGGCGGCACGGGCAGCGACGAACAGGAAATCCGAGACGCGGTTTATATATTGTAGCGCCGCTTCGGTCACCCGCTCGCCCGGCGTTTGGGAAAGCGCGACCATGATCCGCTCGGCCCGCCGCGCCACCGTTCGCGCCAGATGCAGCGCAGCGGATGCGGGCGTTCCCCCCGGCAGAACGAAGGAGCGCAAGGGATTGAGCGCCGCATTGAGTTCGTCGATCTCCGCCTCGACCCGCAGGACCTGCGCCTCGACGATGCGCAATGGCTCATATTTGAGCGGCTCGCCGGTGTCCGGCGTCGAAAGATCGGCGCCAAGGTCGAAAAGATCGTTCTGGATGCGGGCGAGCATCGCGTCGAGAGGGGGTAGGCTTTCGCCCGTATGCAGCCGCGCCAGCCCGATACAGG
Organism: Brucella sp. IR073; assembly: GCF_049065735.1. Taxonomy (NCBI): domain Bacteria; kingdom Pseudomonadati; phylum Pseudomonadota; class Alphaproteobacteria; order Hyphomicrobiales; family Brucellaceae; genus Brucella; species Brucella sp. IR073. The sequence goes on along the minus strand of NZ_JBAKHD010000002.1, from coordinate 458,466 downwards.
CATTCGCCTCGTCCACCGTGCCATAGGCCTCGACGCGCAGATCGCTTTTCAGCCGCCGCTCGCCATTGCCGAGCCCGGTCGTGCCGTCATCGCCGGTGCGCGTGTAGATCTTGTTGAGCCGGACCATGCAATCCTCCAAATCATGAAGCGTGGCGGGCAAAGTAAATGGCAGCCACGATCAGCGCCACCGCAATGAATTGCAACAGCACACGCAATTGCATCATCTTGTTGGAGAAATTACCATCGCCGCCGCGCACCATGTTGCGCAAGCCGATGAAGAGCACACAGGCGACGGCAAGAATCATCACCATCGCGGCTATCTTGAAGAAAACGTCCATATCCCTGGGTCCTTTTTATCCCGAAAAATTGCAGACTTCCCGGATAAGATCATGCGCTGGAATTTTGTTCAGGCTTCCCATATCACGGCGCACGTTGCAAACTGGATGTTCTCAACGGCTATTCAAGACTCGAGGTAACGCCTGCCGATGCATTTGACCCGAACGTTCCTTTGGCAGGTTTTACGCGATGCGTTCGGCCATTTCTATTCCGATGACGGTTGGGCTTTCGCCAGCCACATCACCCTTTCGGGGTTGATGGCGCTGTTCCCCTTTCTGATCTTCGCCACCTCGCTCGCAAGCTTCCTGGGGGCTAACGCGTTTGCCGACACGGCGGTTCATGTGATTTTCGATACATGGCCTTCGACCATCGCCCGGCCCATCGCGGATGAGGTGCGAAACGTGCTGAGCGTGCGGCGCGGCGGCCTTCTGACGGTCAGCGTGCTCGCCGCTGCCTATTTCGCCTCCAATGGCATCGAGGCGCTGCGGATCGCCTTGAACCGCGCCTATCGCGTCACCGATACCCGCTCCGTCATCTTCTGCCGCCTGCAGAGCCTCGGCTTCGTCATCGTCGCCACATTGGTTCTGACGGCGATCAGCATCCTCCTCGTTCTTGCCCCGCTCGGCGTCCGCATCGCGGAACATTGGTTTCCGGCCATCGCGCCCTATACGGGAAGCCTCACCATCTGGCGCTACGCCATCGCCATCGCCGTTCTGATACTGGGCCTTCTCGTCGTCCATCTCTGGCTGCCGGCCGGACGGCGCGGATTTTTGGATATTCTTCCGGGCATCGGCGTGACGCTGCTCGCCTGGCTGGTCGGCTCGATCGTCTTCGCCAAATATCTGGAGACCTTCGCCAATTACGTCTCGACCTATGCGGGCCTCGCCTCGATCATGGTGGCGATCGTCTTTCTCTACATCGTCGCGGCAATCTTCATTCTCGGCGCTGAAATCAACGCCGCCATCCTCCACTATCGCGGCGCGAGACGGGGTGACTGACGGCTAAGGCCGCGGACCGTTGCCAGCGCCACGCCGAAAGTCGTGATAGCCATGCCGACAAGCTGGATGAGATTCAGCGTCTCGCCGAAGAGGAAATAGGCCATCAGCGCCGTGGTTCCGGGCACGAGGTAGAAGAGCGAAGCGACCTTCGACACCGCGCCCTCGCGGATCAGCACCATCAACAGCAGCACCGCGCCGATGGAAAGCACGATCACCAGCCACGCCATGGCGAAGAGGAGCCAGGGCGACCAGATCACCTGATGGCTCTCGAAGGCGAGCGAGCAAATGCCGGTGAGAATGGCGGCGGCGAGATATTGCACTGTCGTGCCGGTTTTCACATCCACCTGCCCGACGAAGCGCTTCTGCCACACGGTGCCGATGCTGATGGCGAGCACGGCGAGGAACATCACCCCGATGGTCACAGCATTGATCCCGCCGGAATGGAACGAGAATTTCGGGCTGAGCACCATGACGACGCCGACGAAGCCGATGGCGAGCCCGGCCCAATGCCGCGCCTCGATCTTCTCCTTCAGCGTCACCCCTGCGATGAGCGTGGTGATGAGCGGCTGCAGGCCGACCACCAGCGCCGACATGCCGGCGGGCAAGCCCTGATGCACCGCCCAGAACACGCCGGAGAGATAGGTGCCGTGGATGAGGCATCCTGCAATTGCCGCATGGAGCGCGCCGCGCCGGTTCGGCCACGGACTTCCGCTTGCGAGCGCCCATACGCCCAGGATCGCGGCCGCGAGAAAGAACCGCACCGTCATGAAGCCGAACGGCTCGGAATAGGGCATGGCATAGCCCGCGCCGATGAAGCCGGTGGCCCAGAGGATAACGAAAAGCGCGGGGAAATATTTGACGGGCATGGGTGGCGACCTCAAGCATTTTGCAGCCAAACGCTCCGTCTGGCCTCGCAATAAATGCGGCTGAAAACGATTCGCCCCCGCCTTAATCCTCGCTGGCGGCGCGGGCCAGTTCATTATTTTGATCGCAGCATTCAGCCGGAGAATATATACCCCGCCTTGCAATCCCCCATCGCCTCATGCCATCGAATGACAGCATGAACGATCAGCGCCCAATCACCATCTATGTCGACGCCGATGCCTGCCCCGTGAAGACGGAGGTTTACCGCGTCGCGGAGCGCCATGGCGTCAAGGTCTATGTCGTCGCCAATTCCTTCATCGCGGTTCCGCGCGATCCGCTGATCGAGCGCGTGATCGTGGCTGCTGGTCTCGACGTCGCCGATGACTGGATTGCCGAGCGCGCCGGGCCGGGTGCCATCGTCGTCACATCAGACATTCCGCTGGCGAGCCGGGCGATCAATGCGGGCGCGGCGGCAATCGCGCCCAATGGCCGCGCCTTTACGCCAGACTCCATCGGCAATGTGCTTGCTACCCGCAATCTGATGGAGGGCTTGCGTTCCGCCGGACAGATCACCGGCGGCCCACCGCCCTTCGCCGCCCGCGACCGCTCGGCCTTTCTTTCCGCGCTCGACCTCGCCATCGTCCGGCTGAAGCGCGCTGGGTTTACCAGCTAGGGAGCCGAGATTCCGGTCAGGGCGAGGCGAAAATGGTGGCTTTCGAGAACCGGAGCGCAGCGTACTTTAGTACGTGAGCACCGGAAGCGCAGAAAGACGCCATTTGCAGCCCGCCCTCACCGGAATCTTTCCCGCGCCGCATCGATCAGCTTCTTCGCATCCTCGCCCGCCCAGTCCGCCGGGCCGTTCATGGCTGCGATCTGGCAGCCATCCTTGTCCACCAGCATCGTCACCGGCAGACCGAAGGCGAGGTTCTTCCTTTTCAGCTCGTTGAAGACGCCCATGGTCGGGTCGCGATAGAGCTTCAATGAATGCACGCCGGTTTCCGTCAGAAATTTCTTCGGCTTGGCATCGTCGCCCGTATCGATGTTGATGGCGACGACCTCAAAATCATCGCCGCCTTTCTCCGCCTGCAATTTGTCGAGCGCCGGCATCTCCTCGCGGCAGGGCGCGCACCAGGTGGCCCAGAGATTGACGAGCAGCGTCTTGCCCTTGAAATCGGCAAGCGTCATCTTGGCCCCATCCGGCCCGGTGAAGCCTAGGTTTCCAACGGGCTGGGGCGCTTCGGCAGGCCGCATCGCCGCCACCGAGCCGGTCGCCGCGCTGTCCAGCGCCTTTGCCGCCTCCGCCTTCAGCGCGCATTGCCTGCCATCGACCGCCGCTGCCACATTGCCAGAGGGCCGTTCCATCACGTATACCCCCACGGCACCGGCGATAAGTCCCGCTAAGCCTGAGAGCAGAAGAACCCTTCCCTTCCTCGGTTTTCCGGCATTCTCGTTGCCCGTTGCCATGTTCCTTGCAACCCTTCTCGTGTTTCCATTCGAGGCATTCAACCATGACCGAACAAAAGTCCAGCAATGAAATGTGGGGCGGACGCTTCGCATCCGGTCCCGACGCGATCATGGAAGAGATCAATGCCTCCATCGGCTTTGACCGCAAGCTCTACGCACAAGATATTCGCGGCTCGCTCGCCCATGCCGCCATGCTTGCCAAGACCGGCATTATTACGGCTGAGGACTGCGACAAAATCACCGAGGGCCTCAAGACCATCCTGGCCGAAATCGAGAGCGGGAAGTTCGTCTTCTCGCGCAAGCTCGAAGACATCCACATGAATGTCGAGGCGCGGCTGGCTGAACTCATCGGCCCCGCCGCCGGACGGCTCCACACCGCCCGCTCGCGCAACGACCAGGTGGCGCTGGATTTCCGCCTCTGGGTCAAGGACGAGTTCAACAAAACCGCCACGGCGCTGAAAAAGCTGATCGAAGCCTTCCTGGAGCGTGCCGAGGAACATGCGGCGACCGTGATGCCCGGCTTTACCCATCTCCAGACGGCGCAGCCCGTCACCTTCGGCCACCACGCAATGGCCTATGTCGAGATGTTCGGGCGCGACCTCTCCCGCGTCCGCGATGCCATGGAGCGCATGGACGAATCACCCTTGGGGGCGGCAGCGCTCGCCGGCACCGGCTTTCCCATCGACCGCCAGATGACCGCGAAGGAACTCGGCTTCCGCGAGCCGACGCGCAACTCGCTCGACAGCGTGTCCGACCGCGATTACGCGCTGGAGTTCCTCTCCATCTCCGCCATCTGCGCCACGCATCTCTCGCGCCTTGCCGAGGAGATCGTGATCTGGTCGACGCCGCAATTCAATTTCATCCGCCTTTCCGATGCCTTCTCTACCGGTTCTTCGATCATGCCGCAGAAGAAGAACCCGGATGCGGCGGAGCTCGTCCGCGCCAAGACAGGCCGCATCACCGGCTCGCTTGTCGGGCTCCTGACCGTCATGAAGGGCCTGCCGCTTTCCTATTCCAAGGACATGCAGGAAGATAAGGAAGCCGTCTTCGACGCCGCCGAAACGCTGGAACTGGCGCTCGCCGCCATGACCGGCATGGTCCGTGACCTCTCGGTAAACAGCGCAGCGATGAAGAAAGCCGCCGGCTCCGGCTATTCCACCGCCACCGACCTTGCCGACTGGCTGGTGCGCGAACTGGGCATCCCCTTCCGCGAGGCGCACCACGTTACGGGCCGTGCCGTGGCGCTGGCGGAGAGCAAAAAATGCGATCTCGCCAAGCTCTCGCTCGAAGACCTTCAATCCATCCATCCCGGCATCGCCGAGGCGGTCTTCGGCTTCCTCACCGTGGACAAATCCGTGCGCAGCCGCAATTCCTATGGCGGCACCGCGCCGGAAGAGGTGCGCCGCCAGATCCGTTATTGGAAAAAGCGCATTATCAAGGCGTGAAGTAAGGCAAAAGCGGGGTGCAACGACCCCGCTTTTCGGCTACAAAAAGGCAAATCAACGGGTTCAGGACCAACCGCATGATCAGCCGTTTCTCCATTTCGACCCTCATCATCGCCATAGGCGTGGCAAGCGTGCTGTCCGCCTGCGGCCGGCGCGGCCCTCTCGAGCCGCCGCCCACGGCTGTCGTTACTGATGAGAACGGCCATACGAAGCCGAAACCGAAAGAGGACAAGCCGTTCATCCTCGACAAGCTCATTCAGTAATTGAGCATTTTGCCGCCGGATGGACCATTCGGCGTCGCATTAAATGCGGCTAGATAAGGCTTTTCTCTCTTGAACCATTTCGAGTACCGGGACGGCGTGCTCCACGCCGAGAATGTCAGCATTGCCGACATCGCGCGCGCAGTCGGCACGCCGTTCTATTGCTATTCCACCGCCACGCTGACGCGCCATTTCCGCGTTTTCGCAGAGGCCTTCGCCGATATGGACGCGCTGGTCTGCTATGCACTGAAGGCCAATTCCAACCAGGCGGTGCTGAAAACGCTGGCAAAGCTCGGCTCCGGCGCCGATGTCGTCTCGGAAGGCGAATTGCGCCGCGCGCTCGCCGCGGGCATCCCGGCGGACAAGATCGTCTTCTCCGGCGTCGGCAAGAAGGCGAGCGAGATGGATTTTGCCCTCGCCGCCGGCATCCATTGCTTCAATGTCGAGTCTGAGCCGGAACTGGAGATTCTATCCGCCCGCGCCGTTGCGGCGGGCAGGACCGCGCCGGTTTCGCTGCGCATCAACCCGGATGTCGACGCACGCACCCACGCCAAGATTTCCACCGGCAAGGCGGAGAACAAGTTCGGCATCTCTCATGCCCGGGCGCGTGACGTCTATGCCCGAGCGGCAAATCTGCCCGGCATCCGCGTCACCGGTATCGACATGCATATCGGCAGCCAGATCACCGACCTTGAGCCGTTCGACGATGCCTTCGCGCTGTTGGCTCAGCTGGTCGCTGAGTTGAAGGCGGACGGCCACGCCATCGACCATGTCGACGTGGGCGGCGGCCTGGGGATTCCCTACCGCACCGACAACAATCCGCCTCCCCTGCCCGACGCCTATGCCGCCATTGTCGCCAAGCATATCCGCCCGCTGGGTCTGAAGACGATCTTCGAGCCGGGGCGGCTGATCGTCGGCAACGCCGGTATTCTCGTCACCGAAGTCATCTTCGTGAAGGAAGGCGACGCAAGGAACTTCATCATCGTCGATAGCGCGATGAACGACCTGATCCGCCCGACGCTCTACGACGCCTTCCACGATATCCGCCCCGTTTTGGCGCCCACGGACGGTCAGCGCCGCATCCGCGCCGATATTGTCGGCCCGGTCTGCGAGACCGGCGATTATCTGGGCCACGACCGCGACCTGCCCTATCCAAAACCCGGCGACCTCTTGGCCATCATGACGGCGGGGGCCTATGGCGCGGTGCAATCAGGCACTTACAACACCCGCCTCCTGGTGCCCGAAGTGCTTGTCGACGGCGACCGCTATCATGTGGTGCGCCCCCGCACGAGCTATGAGGACCTGATCGGCCTCGATTCGGTGCCGGATTGGCTTTGACGCGCGAAAGCCGTCATTATGGTAGATTCTCGGAACAAGCCGCGGAGACAATGAGAGGAAAGGCCTCGTCTTTGCCACGATAAGCATCTATTCTTGAGGCTTACTTTAGAGAGGCGCGCATGGCGGATCGGCTCGATGACAGCCCGGGGATGAAGAAAACCACGGCGGCAAGGCTTGCTGTCGCGCGCCGTGCCGCCTTTCTGACGCTTACCTTCGAGCGCCTGTGGCCGCTCATCCTGCCGCTCATCACGCTTGCTGCGCTTTTTGCCGCCATCGCCTGGTTCGGCCTGTTCCAATATATGCCCGGCTGGCTGCATATCGCCGTCCTTGGCATACTCGCCATCGCCGGTGCCGTTTCCCTTTATCTCCCGACGCGGCTCAAATTGCCGCTGCCTGCGGAAATCGACCGCCGGCTGGAAACCGCCAGCCTGCTTGAACATGGCCCGATTTCCGTTCAGGCCGATACGATCGCCACGGGCGATGACGACCCCTTCGCTCGCGCGCTTTGGGAAGAACACCGCCGCCGCATGGCGGAGAAGCTCAAGAACCTGCAGGGCGGCACACCGCGTCCGCGCGTTCCCGAATGGGACCCGCTCGGCGTCCGCGCCGCCGTTGCGCTTCTCTTCGTCACCGCCTTCGCCTATGCCAGCGGCCCGGATGGCGGCGCGCTTTCCGACGCGTTCCGCGTGCGTTTCGGCGCGAGCGGCCCATCGGCGCGAATCGACGCCTGGGTGACGCCGCCGCGCTATACCGGCCGCGCGCCGATTTTCCTCACCGCGCAGGAGAACAGCGGCGAAGCGGGCTTTACCGTCCCGCAAGGCAGCATCCTCGCCATCCGCGTGAATGGCGGCAACGGGCAGGAGAGCCTGACCGCCACCGGACCGGATGGGAAAACGCAGGAGATCGCCCCCGCTGCCAAGGATGATTCGGCTCCCGACAACAGCAGGAATTTCCAGCTGCCCTTGCAGGGAAAGACCGAAGTCAGCCTTTCCGGCGGTGCGAATGCCGAGTGGACCTTCAATATCATCCCGGACCGCGCGCCGCTCATCCGCTTCACCAAGGAGCCGGGCCATGCGCTCAACGGCACGCTGGAGCTTGCCTACTCGGTCGATGACGATTACGGCGCCACCAAGGGCCATGCCGAGATCGTCGAGGCGGAAAAGCCGTCCGCCAATGCGCGCCCGCTTTTCCCCGCGCCCGATGCCCCGCTCGTCCTGCCGCGCCGTGGCGCCAAGGAGGCGACGACCTCCATCGATATCACCGAGCATCCCTGGGCGGGCTCGCAGGTCCGCCTGACACTGGTGGCGGAAGACGATGCCGGGCAGATTGGACGCAGCGAAACCAAAATCCTCACGCTTCCGGAGCGCCCCTTCTCTAACCCGCTCGCCCGCGCCGTGGCCGAACAGCGCCGCATCCTTGCCCTCGACGCTAACAAGCGCGACCGCGTGCTCGACATGCTCGCCGCCATCACGCTGCGTCCGGAAGACACCATCAAGAACACGACCCATTATCTGGCGCTGCGCAGCGTCCAGTCACGGCTGCGCCTTGCCGGCAATGATGACCAGCTGCGCGATGTCGTGGCCTATATGTGGCAGGTGGCGCGCGGCATCGAGGATGGACAGCTATCCGACGCGGAAAAGCGTCTGCGGCAGGCCCAGGAAGCGCTGAAACGGGCGATTGAGAACGGCGCGAGCCCCGAGGAAATCGAAAAACTGATGGCCGAACTGCGCGAAGCCATGCAGCATTTCCTGAAGGAATATGCGGAGCGCCAGCAGCAGAGTCCCTATTCCGGCGAGATGGACCCGAACGCGCGGGTGCTGACGCAGAAAGACCTCGACCGGATGATGAACCAGATCGAGAATCTGGCGAAGCAGGGCTCGCGCGATTCGGCGCAGCAGCTTCTGTCCCAGCTCGAAAACATGATGAACAATCTGCAGATGGGCAGGCAACCGCAGCGCGGCCAGGCCCAGCAGAACCCGATGCGCCAGCAGATGAACAAGCTCGGCGAGCTGATGCGCCGCCAGCAGCAGATGATGGATGAGACCTCCCGCCTGAACAGGCAGATGCAGGAGCAGGAAAACGCCGAAGTTCCCGATGCCGGGAAATCTCAGGAGCTGGAGGAGGCCATGCGCAAATTGCAGCAGGGTCAGGCGCAGCTGCAATCCGAGCTTAACGAGATGATGAAGGGCCTGAAGGATATGGGCCTGGAGCCCGGCAAGGAAATGGGCGAGGCGGGCGAATCGATGGGCCGCGCCGGCGACGCGCTTGGCCGCGCCGAAGGCGAAACCGCCACCGACGAGCAGGCCAATGCGCTCGACGCCCTGCGGCGCGGCGCGCGCGACATGATGCAGCAGATGCAGCAAGCGATGGGCGAAAACGGCCCCGGCGGCCAGCCATCGCCCGGTAGCCGCGATCCGCTCGGCCGCCCGACCGGCCCAGGCCCGATCGACGACAGCAATGTCAAAATCCCCGAAGAGAGCGATATCCAGCGCGCGCGCCAGATTCTGGAAGAAATCCGCCGCCGCCTCGGTGATTCGTTAAGCCCGCAGATGGAAAAGGAATATCTGGAGCGGCTGCTGAAGTTCGATTGAGATTATACGGCTTGCGCCCTCCTTCCCCTTGCGGGGGAGGTGCCCGCGGAGCGGGCGGATGGGGGTGGTGACGTTTGCGCTTTTTGCTGAAAACGGGGCACACACGGGCCACCCTCCCCGCAACGGGGAGGGAGGACGCGAACCCTGATTACCCCTTCACCCACCCAACATACGGCAATTGGCGAAACGCATGGGCGACATCCATGCCGTACCCCACCACAAAATGGTCCGGGCAATCGAACCCCGTGAAATCCGCCTCGATGGCCGTCTTGCGTCGCATCGACTTGTCCAGCAGCACCGCAATCGAGACGCGCCGCGCGCCGCGCTTCAGCATCAGGTCGCGCACGAATTCCAGCGTCCGGCCGGATTCGAGAATGTCATCGATGAGAAGCACGTCGCGTCCGGTCACATCGCTCTCAATGTCGCGCAGCAGCCGAACCTCGCCGCCGGTCGTGCCCGTGCCGTAGCTCGACACGGTGATGAACTCCACATGCGGCTCGACGCCCTCGTCATGCATGGCGCGGATCAGGTCCGCCGCGAAGATGAAGGAGCCCTTCAGGATCGAGATCACCAGCAGATCGGAAAAATTCCGCTCTGCGATCTGCCGCGCCAGTTCGCGGTTGCGCGCCGCGATCTCTTCCACGCTGAACAGGACTTCTATCGATTTGCCGCCCACTTCTGGCATCGGATGATCTCGCTTTTTACGTTTTTCGTCCCGTCTTTATGCGGACTGCCGCACGGAAAACAAGATGATCGCTATAATCTGGGCCTTTCGTTACCGCATTTTAACTGTCGATTAACCATCGCATTCAATGGTCATTCCGGCTTATGAGCAGATGGGGAATTCAATGAAGTCCGGGACAAGGCACACGTGATTCGCTTCGAGAATGTCGGACTGCGCTATGGCATGGGGCCCGAAGTGCTGCGCGACGTCAGCTTTCATATCCCCGCGCGCTCTTTCCAGTTCCTGACCGGTCCTTCCGGCGCGGGCAAGACCTCGCTCTTGCGCCTGCTGTTCATGGCGCTGAAACCGACGCGCGGCCTCATCAATATTTTCGGCAAGGACATCGCCACCCTCGACCGCAGCGAATTGCCGCTCCTGCGCCGCCGCATCGGCGTTGTGTTTCAGGATTTCCGCCTGCTCGACCATATGACGACCTATGAGAATGTCGCCCTCCCCTTGCGCGTTCGCGGCAAGGAGGAGGCAACCTACCGCGCCGAGGTTCAGGAACTTCTGCATTGGGTCGGGCTTGGCGACCGCATGCATGTGCTGCCGCCGGTGCTCTCGGGCGGCGAGAAGCAGCGCGCGGCAATTGCCCGGGCGCTGATCGACCAGCCGGAAGTGCTGCTCGCCGACGAGCCGACCGGCAATGTCGATCCGCCGCTCGCCCGCCGCCTGCTTCGGCTTTTCGCCGAGCTCAACCGCTCCGGCACCGCCGTCATCATCGCCACCCACGATCTGACATTGATGGATCAGGTCAATGCCCGCCGCATGATCCTCGATCAAGGGAGGCTCGATATCTATGCATGAAGTGCTCGAGCGCCTCGACATCGTTCGCGAAGCCTTTTTCCGCCTTGTCAGCCGGATAGGCGCCGGGCCGGCTCAGACACCCATCGTGCCGCAGGGCAATGTCGCTGGCACCGCGCTCATCATCGTCATCGCCATCATGACTTTTCTCGCCTGCCTGACGCTTGGCGGCGTCAGCCTTGTGCGTGATTCGGCAGCAGCCTGGCAGAGCCAGATTTCGAAGGAAGCGACGATCCAGATCAAGCCGGTCGAAGGCCAGGACATGGAGGCGCTGCTGGCGCAGGCCGCCAAGATCGCACAAGGCTTCGCCGGGGTCACGTCGACCCGCATCGTCGACCGCGCCGCCACCGCCCGCCTGCTGGAGCCATGGCTCGGCACCGGTCTCAACATCGATGAACTGCCCGTGCCGCGGCTGGTCGTTGTCTCCATCGATGAAGAATCTCCGCCCGATTTCGGCACCTTGCGCGCAGAGCTGGTTCGCAGCGTGCCGGGCGCGAGCTTCGACGATCACCGCACCTGGGTGGACCGTCTCGTCGCCATGGCGCGCACCACCGTCCTCATCGGAATGAGCGTGCTCGCCCTCGTCATCGCTGCGACGGTGCTGACCGTCATCTTCGCCACCAGGGGCGCCATGGCCGGCAATGATCATATTATCGAAGTGCTGCATTTCATCGGGGCGGAAGGAAAATTCGTCGCCCGCGAGTTCGAGCGCCATTTCTTCCGCACCGCGCTCAAGGGCGCGCTCTGCGGCGGCGGCGTGGCGATATTGGTGTTCCTCGTCATTTCATGGTGGTCGTCGCGCAATCTGGCAACGCCGGAAGCGGACCAGGCGGCAGCGCTGTTCGGCAATTTCGCCATCGGCACCGGCGGCTATCTGGGTGTCGGAATCATCATCCTGCTCGTCAGTTTCTTGACCATGATCACGACGCGCCTGACCGTCATCACCCAGCTCAAGGAAATGGACAATCACGGCTCCGAGGCTGTTTGATGCCCTGAATCACCCGTTTTCCAAGGGGAAGGAGAGAAAATTTGCGGCCTCCGGCCATTCACCGCTATTCCCGGACTCATTTGCCTTGTATGCTATCGCAATGGAAACGCAATTCGCCTCGGTCGCTCCGGTGGAAGAAACCCACCGCGCGCATCAAGCTGAAGGCCGCGCCACCACAACGCGGGCTTCCGATGGCGAGCGCCGTCTGTTGATCCGTCTCATGAGCCGCCTGTTCACCCGCTTGCGCAAATTCTTCCAGCCCGTGACGATCCTGCTGTCGCTGATCGTGCTCGCCTTCGCGGTCGGGTTTTTCGCCTTCAGCGAGATGGTCACCGATATGCGCGAGCCGGAGACGCTGGAGGCCGCCGAGGGCATCATCGTCCTGACCGGCGGGCAGGCGCGCATCGAAACGGCGGTTGATCTCCTGAAAAACGGCAAGGGCAAGCGGCTTTTGATTAGCGGCGTGCATCCGGCGACGAAGAGGGATGCGCTGAAGCGCGTCACCCATGCCGATGACAGCCTGTTCAACTGCTGCATCGATCTCGACCGTTCGGCGCTCGATACGGTTGGCAACGCCACCGAAAGCGCCAAATGGATCAAGGCCCATGATTACCGCCACGTCATCATCGTCACCAGCAATTATCATATGCCGCGCAGCCTGGCCGAACTGACGCGCGCTATGCCCGATGTCGATTTTATTCCTTATCCGGTCATCAAGAACGATCTCAACGGGAATAGCTGGATCAAGCAGGGCGATGCGCTGCGCCTGCTCCTGATCGAATATGTGAAATATCTCCGCTCCATGGCGCGCGGTTTCTTCATGGAGCCACACGGCGCTTAAACTCTCTGGAATTCGAGAGTCTCCTGCGGTATCGATGCGCCCTACATTCCCCTCAGTCGGAATCGGCGCGTGACCACCATTATCCGTTCATTGCTGTTCAATGCGGCGCTCTATCTCAGCATGATCATCCAGATGATCGTTCTGGCGCCCATCTATTTTCTCATGCCGCGCAAGAAGGCATGGATCGTCCCGAAAAACTGGGCGCGGGTCAATCTCTGGCTGCAGAAGACAATTGCTGGAACCGATTATGTCATCGAAGGGTTGGAGAATATTCCCGAAGGGGCCTATATCTGCGCGCCCAAGCACCAGTCCTTCTGGGACACCTACGCCTTCCTGCCCGAACTCGACGATCCCACGCTGATCCTGAAGCGGGAGCTGATGTGGATTCCGCTTTTCGGCTGGTATGTCGCCAAGATGCGGATGATTCCCATCGACAGAGGCAGCCGCGCCGCCGCGCTGCGCTCGATCACGCTTGGCACGCGCAAGGCCGTTGCCGAAAGGCGGCAGATCCTGATTTATCCTGAGGGCACCCGCCGCGCGCCCGGCGCGCCGCCGCAATACAAGCACGGCATCACCCATCTTTATGCCGATCTCGGCTTGCCTGTAGTGCCCATCGCGCACAATGCCGGGCTTTACTGGCCGCGCCGCAAGCTTCTGCGCTATCCCGGCACGATCCGCTGCCGCGTCTTGCCGCCGATCGAGCCGGGGCTCGACAAGGAAACCTTCCTGAAGCGCCTGATCGAAGTGACGGAAACCGCCTGCGACGAGCTCCTGGTCGAAGCGGCGAACGATAAGAACCCGCCGCCGATGCCGCCCACGGCCATCCAGCGCTTGAAGGAATTGGGCGTCGAACCGCCGAAAAATCAGTAAGAAACCGGGCTGGGAAGCAGCGCCGCCACGCTCTCAAGGCCATGATCGCGGATGCCCATCTTGCGCAAATGATCGACCGTGCTCACGACATAATCGACATTGGCCCCTGATTGGCCCGAGGCCCCGGCGATGATCTCGGCCGCTTCCCCCGCCAGAAGCGCGCCTGCATATTGGCGGTGGCGCCGGTCGGCCACATAGGTCAGCGCCTCCACAACGCGCCCGTCGTTCAGGCGCACCGGCAGGCGCTTTTCGAAATAGACATGGCTGATAAGCTCGCGGACGCGCAAATAAGCGAGCACCTCATCGGCCAGTTCGCCCGGCACGCGGAAGGCAAGGCCAAGGCACGATCCGCCCCGGTCGAGCCCGAGCACGAGGCCCGGCCGCTCCGGCGTGCCGCGATGGGTGTGGGAGCGGATGCAGAGCGCCCTTCGATAGCCGCGAAGATGGGCGCGCGCCGTTTCAACATGGGCAAAACCCGGCTTCCACATCAGGGAGCCATAGCCAAACACCCAAAAATCGCTCATATCCATTCTTATGCTCGGCGTCCGGCGAATGCTGAAGTCATTAAATGAATAATGAGGCTTTCTTTATGCCGTCAAGCGTTTCGCAAACAAGAAAAGGCAAGGGCTGGCTGCTGCTGGCGGGCGCGCTGTTCATCGGCGCCGCCGGTTATACGGCAGGCTGGTTCTATGCCGCCGGACAGATCGAGGCCCGCGCCAAGGCCGACCTTGCCAGACTTTCCGCCAGGGGCGTTTCCGCCAATTGCGAGGATCTGCATATATCAGGCTACCCATTCCGCCTCGATGTCGTCTGTGACAGTATTTCCTGGCAGCGCCCCACCGCGGGCATTTCCTTCCTCGCCGGACGCATCCAATCCGGCTCGCCGATCTACGCGCCGCGCAGCCTGACAAGCGAAATCACGGGCCCTGCTTTTGTGAGCCTCCCAGGTCTGATGCCGCTCGAGCTGCGCTGGACCAGCCTCACCTCTAGCGCCGAGCTCATCCGCCCGATCCCGTCGCGCGTCGCCACCGATGCCAAGGATTTGAGCGTCAGCATCCGCAACGAGGCAACGAGCACCACGCCGCTGGCGCAGATCGCCAATTTGCATTTCGAGGCCAACGGCTTTGACGGCCCGTTACAGGCGAAGGCGACCTTCGATGGGCTGACGCTCTCCGAAGCGGCCATCGGCGACACCGCCTTGCCGCCGCTTGCAGGCTCCGCCGATATGGTCTTTGCCGATGCCGCAGCCATCCTCGCCCCGAGGCCGGGGCCGGTCGAAGACAGACTGCGCGGTCAGTCGGGAGAAATCAGGAAAGCCGTGATTTCGCTTCCCTCGGGCGGATCGCTCACGATTTCCGGCCCGTTCTCGGTCGACGAAGAAGGGCTGCTCAACGGCACGTTCCGTCTCAGCCTCATCAATCCGCAGGCGCTGGGTACGACAGCGCAAGAGATTTTCCCCGATCAGCGGCGCAACATCTCGACGCTGCTTTTCGCGCTCTCGGCCATGCCCAAGGATGAAAACGGCGCGCCGACCCTCACCGTCAATGTGAAGGACGGCAAGGCGACGGCAGGCTTCATCCCGCTAGGTACGATCCCGGCCCTTTGACGCAGCCGCCTGACGCCCGAAATCTGGCGCGTCCACTTCCTGTCCCGCCTCGATAATGCCGCGGCGCACGGCGCGGGTGCGCGTGAAAAGATCGAACAGGCCGTCCGCATCGCCCCAGCGGATCATGCGCTGCAACGAGGCGAGGTCTTCCGAGAAGCGGCCCAGCATCTCAAGGATCGCATCCTTGTTATGAAGGCAGATATCGCGCCACATCGTTGGGTCGGACGAGGCAAGGCGGGTGAAATCGCGAAAGCCGGAAGCGGAATATTTGATCACTTCCGACTTCGTCACCTTTTCGACATCGCTGGCCGTGCCGACGATATTGTAGGCGATGAGGTGCGGCAGGTGCGAAACGATGGCGAGCACCTGGTCGTGATGCTGCGGGTCCATCCGGTCCACCCGTGAGCCGCACGCCTCCCAGAAGGCGGAGAGCCTGGCGACGGCGTTCTCGTCGGTATTAGGCAGCGGCGTCAGGATGCACCAGCGCCCGGTGAAAAGCTCGGCGAAGCCCGCGTCCGGCCCCGAATATTCCGTGCCGGCAATCGGATGGCCGGGAATGAAGTGGACATTCTCAGGCAGTTCCGGCTGCATCTGCGCGATGACGGAGCCTTTGGTGGAGCCGACATCGCTGACGATGGCGCCCTCCTTGAGGCTACCGGCAATCTGCTTCGCCACCAGCCCGGACGATCCGACCGGCACCGAAACGATCACCAGATCGGCGTCTTTCCCGGCTTCCGCATTGTCTGTCGTGTAGCTGTCACCGAGGCCCAGCTCCTCCGCGCGGCCAAGCGTTTCCGCGCTACGGGTCGCAATGGCGATATGAGCCGCCAGCCCCTCGCGCCGGATCACCCGCGCCAGCGAGGAGCCGATCAGGCCGATGCCGACAAGCGCTATTTTGTCAAAATGAATGTCCGGCATGGTTTCACTTCAAAAATTCGGCAAGAGCGGCAACAACGCCGCGATTGGCCTCCTCCGGGCCGACGGTGAGACGCAGCGCATTGGGAAACCCATAGGAGGTGACCCGGCGCAGAATATAACCCCGCTCGGTCAGATAAGCGTCCGCCTTCTCAGCCGATTTCTCGGGATTTTCGTCAGGGAAATGGATGAGCAGGAAATTGGCGACCGAGGGCGTGACCTTGACGCCCAGCCCGGTCAGTTCTTCATGGAGCCAGGTCAGCCATTGCTCATTATAAGCGACCGCTTTTTCCATATGCGCCTTATCCTTGATAGCGGCGACACCCGCCGCGATGGCGGCGCTGTTCAGATTGAACGGCGCGCGCAGCCGGTCGATCGCATCGATGATGTGAACAGGCGCGTACATCCAGCCGATGCGGAGGCCCGGCAAGCCATAGACCTTTGAGAAGGTACGGATCATCACGACATTCTCGCTGGCCGATACCAGCTCCACCCCCGCCTCGTAATCATTGCGGCGGACATATTCGCAGTAGGCCGCGTCGAGCACCAGCAGCACATGTTTCGGCAGTCCGGCATGAAGGCGCCGCACTTCTTCGAAAGGCAGATAGGTGCCGGTCGGATTGTTGGGATTGGCGATGAAGACGGCCTTGGTCCGGGGCGTGACGGCGGCGAGAACCGCGTCGACGTCCACTCTCGCGTCCTTTTCTTTCACCGTGACAGGCGTTGCGCCCGCCGCGAGCGTCTGCACTTTATAAAGCAGGAAACCATGCTCGGTGATGATGGCTTCGTCGCCGGGCGCGAGATAGGCTTCCGCGAGATAGCCCAAAAGCTCACCCGATCCATTGCCGCACAGGATGTTGGCGGGGTTGAGGCCGTTCGCTTCGGCGATGGCCGTCTTCAGGACTTTCGATTGCCCGTCCGGATAGATGCCGAGGCCGGGCTCGACCGACCGGTAGGCCTCGATGGCATAAGGGCTCGGTCCCAGCGGCGATTCATTGGCCGAGAGCTTATAGACCTTCGCCGCGCCGGGTGTGCCTGCCTTGCCGGGAACATAAGCCGCGATATCGAGGACACCGGCTTTCGGAGTGGGACGGTCGAGCAAAGTCATGTGAACGATCCTGAAAAATAGCGCGCCACAATTTTTATTCGGCACATAATCTTATTCGAAAAGCCTGCAACTTTTCGGATCATGCTTTAGCCCATCGCTTCCATTGACGCAAAGGGGCAGGGAGCGTAAAAAGCGCTCTTAGCATGATTCCGGGACGTCGCACGCGTCCGGGTAAAATCATGCCGCTAGCGGAATTTGTGGTGATTTGGCCGGCCGGCTTGCAGCCACGTTAAACAACTTGCTAAAGTGGCCGATGGATACATGAATCCATTGGGGACCGGCCGGCGCTTATGCCCGCCGGTCTTTTTGTTTGGAGTAATGTGATGCCGATCAAGATACCCAATGAGCTTCCCGCCCGCGAAGTGCTGGTGCGCGAGGGTGTTGCCGTAATGGACGAGCGCACCGCGCTGCGCCAGGACATCCGCCCCCTGCAGATCGGGCTCTTGAATCTCATGCCGAATAAGATCCGTGCGGAAACGCAGTTTGCACGGCTGATCGGCGCTTCACCGCTGCAGGTGGAGTTGACGCTGGTGCGCATCGGCAATCACAAAGCCAAGAACACGCCGGAAGAACATCTCATCGCCTTCTACCAGACCTGGGAGGAGATCGCGGACCGCAAATTCGACGGCTTCATCGTCACCGGCGCACCTATCGAGCTTCTCCCCTTCGAGGACGTCGCTTATTGGGATGAACTCACACGCATTTTCGACTGGACGACAACCAATACCCATTCCGCCTTCTTCATCTGCTGGGGCGCGATGGCTGCCGCCTGGCATTTCCATCGCCTGCCGAAATACACGCTGGAGAGGAAGGCCTTCGGCGTGTTCCGGCACCGTAACAATGCGCCCGCCTCCCCCTATCTCGCCGGGTTTTCCGATGATTTCTCCATCCCTGTCTCCCGCTGGACCGAAGTGCGCGCCGGAGACATTCCGCTCGGATCGGGCCTCGATGTGCTGATAGAATCGGACGAGACCGGCCCCTGCCTGATAACCGAACCCACCGGCAACCGGCTCTATATGTTCAATCATATCGAATACGACTCCACCTCACTTAAGGAGGAGTATGATCGCGATGTCGCCGCCGGCGTGCCGGTTGAACTGCCGCACGGGTATTTTCCCGGCGACAACCCCCTGCATCCCCCGCTCAATCGCTGGCGCTCCCATGCGCATCTTCTCTTCGGCAATTGGATCAACCAGGTCTACCAGACCACCGAATATGACTTGGCAAAGATCGGAACCAATCGATGACCGTGCTGCGCCTGCTGCTCCTGAGCTTCGTCCTCGCTCCCCTGATGGCTGCGCCTGCCGCAGCGCAGGCCTCGCTGGCGACGCAGAAGGAGGTAAACGCCTTTCATCTCACCGATGATTTCCTGACCCGGATGGAAGCCGTGCAGGCGGAACTGCAGACGCTCAATCTGGCAGCGCAGGACGAAGAAGCGCCCACAGGACCCATAACGCTCGATTCGCTCACCGCAGGTGTCGAGAAAAGGCCCGATGTGATGGCGGTGCTCTCGAAGCATGGGGTTAAAGCGCGCGATTACATCGTCGGCTATTTCGCACTGATGGACAGCCTCGCCGCCGCCGAAGCGGAAAATGAGCCGCAACTGATCGATGAACTGCGCGACGTCAACCCTCAACACCTCGCCTTTGCGAAGCAATACAAGGCGCGGATACAGCAGCTTATTGGTGAATAGTGAATGGTGAATAGAGGACGAAGCGCCCCTATTCACCATTCATTATTTCACCACTCACTTCCGCAGCAGCCGCAGCGCATTCATCGTCACCAGCACCGTCGCGCCGGTATCGGCAAGGATCGCCGGCCAGAGCCCGGTGATTCCGATGATCGTCGTGCCGAAGAACACCACCTTCAGGCCCAGCGCAATGGTGATATTCTGGTGAATATTGCGCATGGTGCGCTTGGAGAGATCGACCATTTCGGCCACATCGCTCACCCGCCCGTGCAAGACAGCCGCATCCGCCGTCTCCAACGCCACATCCGTGCCGCCGCCCATGGCGATGCCGATGTCAGCAGCGGCGAGCGCGGGCGCGTCATTGATGCCGTCGCCGACCTTGGCGACAACAAGACCCTCGCGGCGCAATTCGCCGACGATCCGCTGCTTGTCTTCGGGCAGCAGCTCAGCCCGCGCTTCGATATCGAGTTCTCGCCCGATGGCCTCCGCCGTGCGCCTGTTATCGCCGGTCAGCATCACCGTGCGGATATCAGCCTCTTTCAGCCGCTTCAGGGCCGCCGCAGCATCGGCGCGCGGCTCGTCCCGCATTGCGATGGCTCCGGCAATACGGCCATCGGCGACGAGCACCGAGACGGTCTTACCCTCGTCATTGTAGGCCGCAATGCGGCGGGCGAGATCGTTGGGGAGCGCCGCCATCTCAGCCACCGCCTGCGGCGAGCCGAGAAACAGCTCCACCGCGCCAGCCCAGCCCGACACGCCCTTGCCGCCATGCGCCTTGTTATCCGTGACGGACATGCGCTCCAATCCGCGCGCCTCCGCCGCCGCGACGATCGCCACCGAGAGCGGATGGCTGGAGCCCGCACCGAGCGAGGCGGCGTAGCGCAGCACCTCCGCCTCGCTATTGGCGGCGGTCAGCACATCCGTCACCCGAGGCTTGCCCTCACTGAGCGTGCCGGTCTTGTCGAAGCAGGCGGCATTGATCTTGCCGATGGTTTCCAGCACCGCGCCGCCTTTCATCAAGAGGCCGCGCCGCGCGCCTGAAGAAAGCGCCGCCGCAATCGCCGCGGGAGTGGAAATGACCAGCGCGCAGGGGCAGCCGATCAGCAGGATGGCCAAGCCCTTATAGATCCATTCGTTCCAGCTCGCGCCCATGACGAGCGGTGGAAGGCTCGCGACCAGCGCCGCCACCACGACCACAAGAGGCGTATAATAGAGGGAAAAGCGGTTGATGAAGCGCTCGGTCGGCGCCTTGGCGTCCTGCGCGTCCTCCACCAGCCGCACCACACGCGCGATGGTGTTGTCGCTTGCCGCGGCGGTCACCTGGACGCGCAGCACGCCATCGCCGTTGATGGTGCCGGCGAAAACCTTGTCGCCCGCCTCCTTGGCCACAGGCGTGCTCTCGCCAGTCACCGGCGCTTCGTCGATGGCGCTCATCCCGGAGAGGACTTCGCCATCGGCGGGCACCCGGTCGCCGGGCCGCACGGCAATAATATCGCCGACCTGCAAATCCTCCGCCGGGATCTCCCTCGTCGATCCATTGCGCTCAAGAAAAGCCGTCTTCGGCACCAGCGCGGTCAGCGACTGGATGCTGGCGCGCGCCCTCCCCGCCGCCACGCCTTCCAGCAATTCGCCCAGGAGGAACAGGAAGACCACCATCGCCGCCTCCTCGGTCGCGCCGATGAACAGGGCGCCGATGGCCGCGATGGTCATCAACATCTCGATGGAAAACGGCGTGCCGTTGATCGCAGCCATGACGGCGCGACGGGCAATCGGCACGAGGCTGACGATCATCGCCGCCGTGAAGAGCCAGAGTTCGAGGGCGGGATAGAAATGGCTGAGACCGTAAGCGGCAAGGAGCGAAGCACCCGAAGCGAACAGCATCACCCCCTTTTGGCTACGCCACCACGGAGGTGTCGCGCCCTTTTTCACCGGCTTCTCCGCTGTCCCAGGAGTGTGAAGGGAGGTCCTATAGCCAAGCTCGGTGACCTTGCCGGCAATTTCCTCGGCTTTTGCCGTGCCGTCGTGATTGACCGTCATCCGGCCATGGGTGACCGAAACCGAGACATCCTTGATACCCGATATCCGCCGTACCGCCGTATCGATTTTGGCCGCGCACGAGGCGCAGTCCATGCCCTCAACCGTGAACCGGAAACTGTGCGCCGTCGCTGCGATTTCCCTCTCCTCGCCATGATCATGGTCGTGGTGATGGTCATGGGAGCCCCCGCAGCACGAATCATGGTCTTTCGGAGCGCCGGCGTTGTCGCGCGCGTGATTATGATGCGGCTTGGCATGGTCATGGCCGTCCGCTCCGCAGCAAGAGCCATGTTCACTGTGGTCATGCGGCTGAATGCGAATCTGGTTCATCATTTTGGCCCTCTTGGCATTGTCACCAACAAGGCCTACATCCTCTAGCGACTAGAGGAGCAACAGGAAAAATGCTGGCTGACGTTCCCATAGGCGAGGCATCGAAAGCGAGCGGCGTGAAGGTGCCGACCATCCGCTATTATGAGCAGATCGGCCTCCTGCCCGCCCCGCCGCGCACCGAAGGCAACCGCCGCCTTTACGACAAGCGTGATATCGAGCGGCTGGTATTCATCCGCCACGCGCGGGATCTGGGCTTCGAGATCGAAGCCATCCGCACCCTGCTCGATCTGCAGGACAATCCGGATCAGTCCTGCGAAGCTGCCGATGCCATCGCCCGCGCCCGCCTCGAGGATGTGGAAATGCGCATCCGTAAACTCCAGTCGCTCAAAACGGAACTGCTGCGTATGCTGGAATGCACCGCCCATGGCCGGATCGACCAGTGCCGGGTGATCGAGGTGCTGGGCCATCATGAGGAATGCCTGCACCGGACTCATTAAACAGAGCGGTTTACTCCGCCGGAACCGGCTCTTTGCGGCGTGACAGGATCATATCCTTGGCCGCCAAAGCCGCGCCGCAAGTGATGAGAAGGCAGGCGGCGAAGATGCGCAAGCTCGGCTCCGCCGACCCCACAATGATGAGCACCAACGTCGAAAGCAGCGGCGCCGCATAGCTCGCCGCACCCAGCACCTGGATATTGCCGCGCTTGACGCCGAAATCCCACGCATAGAAGGCCGCACCGACAGGCAAGAGCCCCAGGCCCAAAATGGCGAGCCATTGCCCTGCCGTTTCCGGCCAGACGGTCTGTTCCAGGGCCAGATGACAAAGCAGCGAAAGGATGGCCGTGACGATGCAAAATCCCGTCACCGCATCGGTCGGCACGGCGGCGAAGCGGCGCGACAGCAGCGAATAGGCGGACCAGGTGAGTGCGCATAGCCCGGCCATGGCATAGCCGAAGAGATATTTCGCCTCGAAGCCGACCCCGCCGCCCTTGGTGACGATCAGCGCCGTTCCGGCAAGGCCGAGCAGCGTCCCGGCCACATGATACCATCTCAGCTTTTCGCCCGGCATCAGCGCCGAGCCGACCACGATCAGCAGCGGCCAGAGATAGGCGATAAGGCTTGCTTCCACCGCCGGAGCGTGACGCAGCGCCGTGAAATAAAGGAAATGATAGCCGAAAAGGCCGATAATCCCGAGAGACCAGACCGCGACCGGCTGTCTCAGATGCCGCATCGCACCGGGCCGCCAGATCCAGGAAACAAGGCCGAGGCTCGCCCCGATGGCGAAGGTCATGGCGGTCAGCTGGAATGGCGGCACCGTGCCCGAGGCAGCGGTAAGCAGCGCCAGCAGCGCCCACATAACGACGGCCGAAAAGCCGATAAGCGTTGCCAGCCTGACCATTTGTCCCCTCCCGACGAAAGCCCGCGGCTTAGTTTATTTTCTCAAACCGCGTCGCATAGACCGAAACCGTCCCGATCAGCGTCCCCACGCTTGCCGCGACCGGCGCATAGATACCGGAATTGCCGAGCGAAGCAAAGGCGATGCTGATCCGGCTTTTATTTCTCAGATAGTCGATGGCCTTCTTGCCCTTCTGATAGCCCGAGATCGGAATGAACCGGACCGAGCAGGTCACCGCCTCGCCTTTGAATCCCTTGGTGGAAAAGGGCTTCGTCCCGCTATAGGTCAATTGCAGATCGGCGCGGGTCTGCCCGTCGAAAATATGCAATGTGCGCCCGCAAACCTGCTGCGGGCTCGCCGCCTCGATCATCAGCCCGCTCAGGGGATCGTCAACCGCTTTCAGATCATTCGGCCCGGTTTCGACCCAGGGCTGGCGTTTCTTGACGGGCGGCGTGTTCTCCACCGAAGTGACCGAGCCGCCCGAAAAGGCGATGGCCGTGCGCTTGTTCTTCTTCGACATCCGGTATTTCACCTCATAGGAGGAAGGCACGATGCCCTCAGCCGAAGCGCTGCCGGTGACATGGATCGTTCCGTCGACCTCATCGAAAACGCGCGCGATCCCCGAACTCGCAAGCGTCCCCGAGAGATCATAGGCGCCATTATTGACCTTGGTTTCGAAGCCGGAACGCGCGATGCTCAAGCCGAAAATCGAGATTTCGTAATCCGTCCGATAGGTGTCCGCCGCGACGGCCGGACCCGCGGCAAATCCGAAACAAAGGCCGCAAACCGCCACCCCGGCGCCCAAAGGGCGCAAAATCCTGTTAAAAGCCGCCATTTTTCCTCAACTCGCATCGTTGTTTCAGTAAGATAAGCACCGCTGCGCGGCTTGCAATCCTTACTTTCCGATTGAGCTTGACGCGGGCGGCACCTCACACTATAGAAACGCGACTTTCCCAGAAGGCCGCCTGTCCGAAAATGCGCGCCCGCAAGCCCCGCATCGCTATGCGTTCATGCGAGACGTTATCGGACATGGGAGCCTGAAAACAGAATTTGAAGGTGAGACCCATGTCCCGCGCTTGCGATTTGACCGGTAAAGCGGTCCAGTACGGCAACAATGTCAGCCACGCCAACAACAAGACGCGTCGCCGCTTCCTGCCGAACCTCTGCGATGTCACGCTGATGTCCGAAGCCCTCGGCCAAAGCTACCGCCTGCGCGTTTCGGCCCATGCGCTGCGCTCGGTCGAGCATCGCGGTGGCCTCGACGCTTTCCTGACGAAGGCGGACGAGAAGGAACTGTCGCAGCGCGCCCGTCTGCTGAAGCGCCAGATCGCCAAGAAGCTGGCCGAAACCGCCGCTGCGGCCTAATCTCTCGCATTTCTGAACATTGAGGGCCGGCTTTTGCCGGCTCTTTATTTTGTCTGCTGGTTCCATCACCCAGGATAAAAAAATGCCGAACCTCCGCTTGCTTGTTCCGTCCGTCTTGTCGATGTGCGCCGTTGTCGTCGCATCGAATATTCTCGTGCAATATCCGTTCAATCATTTCAGGCTGCATGAGATTTTGACCTGGGGCGCGTTCATTTACCCCATCGCTTTCCTGGTCAACGACCTGACCAACCGTCGTTACGGCCCTGAAGCCGCGCGGAGAGTGGTCTATGCCGGTTTCGTGATCGGGCTTGTTGTGTCGGCCTGGCTGGCGACGCCCCGCATCGCCATCGCCTCGGCGAGCGCCTTTCTGTTCGCGCAATTGATGGACATCACGGTCTTCAACCGGTTGCGCAAGCAGCAATGGTGGAAAGCGCCCTGGGCCGGTGCCATTTTCGGCTCCGTGTTCGACACGCTTCTTTTCTTTTCCATCGCTTTTGCCGCGCATTTCGCCTGGATCGATCGCCTAACCGGCATGCCGGATTCATCGCTGGCCAATCCCGTGTCGTTCTTCGGAACCGAGCTGCCGCTGTGGCTTTCGCTCGCCTGCGGCGATTTCGTGGTGAAGCTGGTGATGGGCACCGTGATGCTGGTGCCTTACGGCACGATCCTCGCCATTTTCCACCCGGCGCTCTATTCGGCGGGCCGGGCGGGGAAGGCGTAACATCTGTTTGGTCAGCGCCGCGTAACCCGCCGCCCCGCCTCATCAAACAGCGAAGCCAGCTGCTCGGTCATCGCGCCGGCCAGTTCCTCCGCATCGACAATCGTCACCGCCCGGCGATAATAGCGCGTCACGTCATGGCCGATGCCGATGGCGATGAGTTCGACGGGGGAGCGCGTTTCGATTTCCTCGATCACAGCGCGTAAGTGACGCTCCAGATAATTGCCGGGATTGACCGAGAGCGTCGAATCATCGACCGGCGCGCCGTCCGAAATCATCATCAGGATCTTGCGCTGCTCGGGCCTGCCGATCAGTCGCTGGTGCGCCCAGATCAGCGCCTCGCCGTCGATATTCTCCTTGAGCAGCCCCTCGCGCATCATCAGCCCGAGATTGCGGCGCGCGCGCCGCCAAGGCGCATCGGCGGCTTTATAGATGATATGCCTGAGATCGTTGAGCCGCCCCGGATTGGCGGGCTTGCCGCGGCTAAGCCAGGCCTCGCGCGCCTGCCCGCCTTTCCACGCGCGGGTGGTGAAGCCCAGAATCTCCACCTTGACGCCGCAGCGCTCGAGCGTACGGGCGAGGATATCGGCGCAGGTGGCGGCAACCGTGATCGGCCGTCCGCGCATCGAGCCGGAATTGTCGATGAGCAGCGTCACCACCGTATCGCGGAAATCCGTGTCCCGCTCCTGCTTGTAGGAAAGCGGCTGTGTCGGGTCGATGACGACGCGCACCAGCCGGCCCGGATCGAGATAGCCCTCTTCCAGATCGAAATCCCAGGAACGGTTCTGCTGCGCCATCAGCCGGCGCTGCAGGCGGTTGGCGAGCCGCCCGACGACGCCCTGCAGATTGGAAAGCTGCTTGTCGAGAAAAGCGCGCAGCCGGTCCAGTTCCGCCTCGTCGCAGAGATCGGTCGCCTCGACTGTCTCGTCGAATTCCTGCGTGAAGACCTGATAGTCGATCTCGGCGGCGAAATTGGCGAAAGGCTGGTTCGGGCGGCGCGCCTCGCCGGGCGTTTCGGCGTCGACATCGTCGTCGCCGTCCATTTCATCCGCAAAACTATCCGCCGCTTCGGCTTCGCCCTGCTCGCCCTCTTCGGTCGAACTCTCGGCGTCTTCGCTGTCTGCGGCGTCGGAACCCTCCTGCTCCTCCGAGCCGCCATCCTCATTATCCTCGGGCTTGGGCGTCTCCTCGTTTTCCTCGTTATCGTCGGACCCGTCCTCGGGCTTGCCCAGTTCCTCCGCCATATCCATGGCGGCGAGCATGTCGCGCACCGCGCGGGCAAAGGCCTGCTGATCCTCCAGCTTGTCGCCCAAATTTGCCAGCTTGGCGCCGGCCTTCTGCTCGATCCAGTCGCGCCATAGCTCCAGCACATTGCCCGCTTCCGCCGGAGCGGCGCGGCCGGTGAGCTTCTCGCGCACCATCAGCGCCACCGCCTCCTCCAGCGGTGCTTCGGAGCGGTCGGTTATCGCTGGAAAATTGGCGCGGGCATATTTGTCGGCAAGCATCGAGGCGATGTTTTGCCCCACGCCTTCCATCGTCCGCGTGCCGATGGCCTCCACGCGCGCCTGCTCCACCGCGTCGAAGATGGCCCTCGCCTGCTTGCCATCGGGCGCGAGCGTCGCGTGGATGCGCGCATTGTGGCAGGCGCGCCGCAGCGCCATCGAATCGCCAAGACCGCGCGTCACCGCCACATCATGAGCCGTCGCGCGCTTCGGCAGATCGGGCAGGCGCGCGCGACTTCCCGTCAATGCCGGACGGTCATTGCTGAAGGCGACTTCCATCTCGTTCGTGCCCGCCAGCGCCCGCACACAGCCGGTGAGTGCCCGCTTGAACGAATCGAGCGAGGCTTCCTGCATTTGTCCGGGCTTGCGGTTCGACTGGCTCGCCATGATTGCGCCTTTAACCTTTAATGCGAACGCCCGTCGAACGGGGTGGGTTTCAGATCATCCACATCGACGCCTTCAAGGCAGCGTAGATTGATCGCCACCATCTTCGTGCCGTCAGGCATAGCCCCGCGCGAAAACGACTCCACGCCGCAATCCGTACAGAACAGATGCTCGATTCTCTTCGTGTTGAAGCGGTATTCGGTCAGCTTCTCCGCACCCTTCTCCAACTCGAAATTCCCGGCTGGCGTGAAGGCGAGGATGCTGCCCCGGCGCGCGCAATAGGAACAGTTGCAAACGATCGGGCGCGACAGGTCGATCTCGACCTTGTAGCGCACTTCGCCGCAATGGCAGCTGCCATGATATTGCATCGTCTTATCCCTGGAAAATAGGCTATCAGCTGAGGACCACGTTCGCCGCCGACTCCGGCAATTCCTTGCCGAATACGCGCTGGTAGAACTCCGCCACGGTCGGGCGCTCCAGCTCATCGCATTTGTTGAGGAAGGTCAGCCGGAAGGCGAGGCCGACATCTTTGAAGATATCAGCATTCTCGGCCCAGGTGATGACCGTGCGCGGGCTCATGACCGTGGAAAGATCGCCATTGATGAAGGCAGCGCGCGTCATATCGGCGATCCGCACCATCTTGCCGACGATGTCGCGGCCTTCGGCATTCTGGTAATGCTTGGCCTTGGCCAGGATAATGGCCACTTCATTGTCATGCGGCAGATAATTGAGCGTCGTAACGATGGACCAGCGGTCCATCTGCGCCTGGTTGATCTGCTGCGTGCCGTGATAGAGGCCGGTCGTGTCGCCGAGGCCAACCGTGTTGGCGGTCGCGAACAGGCGAAAGGCCGGGTGCGGGCGGATGACGCGACTTTGGTCGAGCAGCGTCAGGCGGCCGGCGGATTCCAGCACGCGCTGGATGACGAACATCACATCGGGACGCCCCGCGTCATATTCGTCGAACACCAGCGCCACATTGTGCTGATAAGCCCAGGGCAGGATGCCGTCCTTGAACTCGGTGACCTGCATTCCGTCCTTGACGACGATGGCATCCTTGCCGACGAGATCGATACGGCTGACATGGCTGTCGAGATTGACGCGCACGCAGGGCCAGTTGAGCCGCGCGGCGACCTGCTCGATATGCGTTGATTTGCCGGTGCCGTGATAACCGGACACCATGACCCGCCGGTTGAAGGCGAAGCCCGCCAGGATGGCAAGCGTCGTCTGCCGGTCGAAGAGATAGTCCGGATCGATTTCCGGCACATAGGCATCGCCGGCGCTATAGGCCGGAGCCGTCATTTCGGTGTCGATTCCAAAGACTTCGCGAACCGAAACCGTTTTGTCCGGCAGATTGGCGATATCCCGTTCAACCTTGTTCATCATGCCTCCAGAGCGGAATATCCGCCGCATTACGCTTATCCAAGCCGGATGATCTCGTCCGGAAGGTTAGCCGCCTTCCGGGATCATGCCCATACGCTGCCATCCGGGGGCACTCGCGAGGCGAGCCCTTCTGTCGGCCAAATCGCCGCTTCAGCAGAACCCGGCTTGTCTAAGCAATTGATAAGCCTGGATCACGTCGCGGAACCGGTCTTCGGAACCCCGGTCCCCACCATTCGCATCCGGATGATGGAGTTTCACAAGTTCCTTATAGCGCGACTTGATCTGATCGCCAGTCGAATTTGCGTCAAGTCCTAGCGTTTGCAGCGCCTTCGCCTCCAGCGCCTTGGGCTTGCGCACCTTCGGGGCTTCCTCGCGCGCCTTAGCGCCGCCGAAGAGATTGAAGGGATCGCCCATCCGGTTGTGATAGGCCGCACGGCCCGAACGCATCTGCGCAAATTCCGGCGTCGCGCGCGCCGCTGCGTTCACGCCCGCGGACCATGTCGGGCGGTGCCCCGTAATGGCATCCTTCTGGAACCGGGCGATATCGCTATCCGATAGGCCTGAGAAATAGTTGAAGCTCTTGTTGTATTGGCGAACATGGTCGATGCAAAAGTGAAAATATTCGCCTTCCCGCATACGCCCGACCGGCGCGCGATGCGTGCCCGCGGCCTCACAGCCATCCCATTGGCACTTCGGCGCGCTCGGCTTCTTCTCCGCTCCCTTTTCCGGGCGGATGCGAATGCGATCGAAATATTTTGAGTTCGTGTTCATCGAATCAGGATTATGGGAAGATCGGTTTGCTAAACAAGAATTGACATTCCGCCCTTGCTCACCATAGCGCCTGAGTCGCGAAATAATCGCGTTCGCCGCGCGAATTTGACTTTGATGTCATGGCTTCGCAAAAGGGGGAGTGAGCCCGCTATATGGGGCGAGGAGAACGAAATGTCCATTCACGAAACCAGACAAACGATCATTGAGGCAAAACTGCGGAGTGCCTTCGCCCCTGAGTTCCTCGAAGTGATCAATGAAAGCCACCTCCACGCCGGCCACCATCATCACGGCAGCGACCACCACGGCGCGTTCGACGGCACGGGCGAAACCCATTTCCGCGTCCGCATCGTCGCGGAGGCTTTTGCCGGCATGGACCGCGTCGCCCGCCACCGCGCCATCAATGCGCTGCTGAAGGAAGAACTCGAAGGCGGCGTCCACGCGCTGGCGCTGGAGCCGGCGGCTCCGGGAGAACAGAAGCGGCGGTAATTTACGCGCTAAGCCATTTCAGCCCGTTGGGCAGACGCGGACGGAGCCAGTGATCGATTGAATAGCGGCCACCGCCTGTCAAAATATAGCTTAGGCAAATAAACGCCCAAAAAGCCGGATATTCCCAACCGCCGCCGGGATTGGCCCAAGTGAAGCCCATCAAATTGTGATGGCCCATGAACAGCGCGATCACCAGATAGAGCGCCGTGCCCACCGCAGCGACGCGGGTGAAGAGTCCAAAGGTAAAGCCGACGAACGCACCGAACTCGCATAGTCCCGCCAGAATCAGCATTGGGTAGGCATCGGAGGTCACAGTGCCGAAGTAATGCAGCACGTCCTCATAGGCCTTCGTACCGAGCAGGCCGAATTTCTCGGCGAAATGATGGATGAAATCGAGGCCTATATAAACGCGGATCAGCAAAAGATGGATTTCGCGATTGTTGAAAAAGCCATTGCCCGTATCGGTGACGCCATAGTCCGGTGCACCGCGCAAATTTATGTTATTTTGATTTACGGTTTTTGTTCGTTTTCCCATAATAGTTAACCGGATATTTTATGGAAGATATTATAGTTTTAAGACATTATACTTATAGATAGATTAATACGACCACAAAACAAAGCCCCGCCTCGGAAGGCAGGGCTGTCAACCATTCGAACTTGACTTCCTCTCGGTTCGCCACCTTGCGGCGGACTTGAGGCAAACCACGGTTTCCCCGTGAGTCCAATCGAACGATTGTTAGACTTTTTCCTTCAAAAACTCCAGCACCGCCGAAGCAGGCACATCCTTCGCAATAAACGACTGCCCAATGCCCCGCGTCAGGATGAAGGTCAGCGCGCCGCGCGAGACTTTCTTGTCCTGCGCGATATAGTCCATCAGCTTTTCGGCTGATGGCAGCGAACCGGGGATCTGCGAAATCGCCACTGGCAAGCCGGCCTCCTTCAGATGCGCTTCGACCCGTGTCGCATCATCGGGGCTTGCCAGATTCATGTGGGCTGAAAAGCGATGCGCCAGCACCATGCCGATGGAAACCGCCTCTCCATGGACAAGGCGGCTGGAATCGTAAGCTGTGGCCGTTTCGAGCGCGTGGCCGAAAGTGTGGCCCAGGTTGAGCAGCGCCCGGTCGCCGGTTTCGCGCTCGTCGCGCGCCACCACATCCGCCTTGGCGCGGCAGGAAGTGGCGATGGCCTCGGCGCGCTCCGGGCCGCCCGCGAATATTTTTTCCCGGTTCTTCTCCAGCCAGGCGAAGAAATCCGGCCGGTCGATCAGCCCATATTTCACAACTTCCGCATAGCCGGCACGGAATTCGCGCGGGCTCAGCGTGTCGAGCGTGTCCGTATCGGCGAGTACCAGTTGTGGTTGGTAGAAGACGCCGACGAGGTTCTTGCCATGGGCGGTGTTGATGCCGGTCTTGCCGCCGACAGAGGAATCCACCTGCGCCAGCAAAGAGGTCGGCATCTGGATGAAGCCCATGCCGCGCCGCACGATACCCGCGACAAATCCCGCGAGATCGCCGACGACCCCGCCGCCAAGCGCGATCACCACATCGCCGCGCTCCAGCCTCGCCGCCAGAACCGCATTCGTCACCGTCTCGAGCGTGGCAAAGCCCTTCGACTTTTCGCCCGGCGCGACAACAACAGGCGTTGCGGCAATGCCCGCACCCTCGAGACTCTGCGTGAGCGCGCCGAGATAATGATGAGCGACATTCTCGTCGGTGACGATGGCCGCCCGCACGCCCTTTATACGCCGGGAAATCTTCTCGCCCGCCCGCGCAATGAGACCGGCTCCGATGAGTATGTCATAGGAGCGGTCGCCAAGGGAAACCGGTACGGTGGTGATTTCGGCGCTCATGATGCGGTGCTTTCGGTTGCGGCCTGTCCGGAGAGGCCGAGATGGCGTGACAGCGCGTCGATCACTTCCTGCGCGATCACTTCCTTTTTCTCGTCGCGGGAGATAACGGTGAGGTCGGCCAAGGCATAGACCGGATAACGCTCGGCCATCAGCGTTTCCATGACGCCGCGCGGATTGGGGTTCTTGAGCAATGGCCGGTTCTGCCGACGCGATACCCGCTCCATCAGGAGATCGAGATCGGCCTTGAGCCAGACCGAAATCCCATAGGCGGCGATGGCTTCGCGCGTCTGTGCATTCATATAAGCGCCACCGCCCGTCGCCAGCACCATCGGGCCGGCTTCGAGCAGGCGCTGGATCACCCGTCGCTCCAGATTGCGGAACTCCGGCTCGCCATAGGCTTCGAACAGCTCGGGGATGGTCATCCGCGACACGGCTTCGATTTCATTGTCCGCATCATGGAAGGGAAGCCCTAAGAGACTCGCCAGCTTCTTGCCGACGGTGGATTTACCCGCCCCCATCAGCCCGACGAGCACGACGGCGCGCGTGCCCAGCCGCTCCCGGATAGCGGCGGCCTCGACCTGGTTCGGCTCGTGATCGTCATTCATGCTCATGAGCAGCGTTTCCACATGAAAATGCGCGGTTTGTAAAGCATATGGTGTCAATATCCGCATGGTCCTGAAAAGTTGCAGACTTTTCGGACAAGACCATGCGCAGCTAAAAACCACGCTTCTTGCATTCACATCCTTAGCGCAGCATAAAGACTGGCCATGCCGACCCTGACGCGCCTACTTCTCTCGCTGGCTCTCGTCGCCCTGCTCATTTATGGCGGGATGCTGGCGCTCGTCACATTCGTCGAACCCACCACCGGCGAAATGTCTATCCGCATCCCGCCAGAAAAACTCGCACCCAAACCGGGAAGGCTGGAAAAACCAGCTGGATCGTCATGAAATCAGCCGCGGCAATCGAAAATTTCCTTGAAATGATGAGCGCGGAGCGCGGAGCGGCAGAAAACACGCTCCTTTCCTATGCCCGCGATCTGGAAGCCGTCGCCGAATTCATGGCCGCGCGGGGCGTGCAACTGCCGAACGCCACGCCTGATGATATCGGGGCCTATCTGAATGAAATGGCGACGCTGGGCTTTGCCGCGTCATCGCAGGCGCGACGGCTTTCAGCGCTGAAGCAGTTCTTTCGCTTCCTCTATTCGGAAGGCCTTCGTCAGGACGACCCGACCGGCGTGCTCGATGCCCCGAAGAAGGAGCGCCCGCTGCCGAAGATCATGAGCGAGGACGCCGTCACCCGTCTGCTTGACCGGGCGAAGCTGGAGGCGGACGATTCGCAAGCCGCACCGGGCGGGGATGTCCTGCGTGCCATCAGGCTCCACGCCCTGATCGAGACGCTCTATGCGACGGGAATGCGCGTTTCCGAACTCGTCGGCCTGCCTGTCAGTGTCGCCCGCTCCGATCATCGCTTTCTGCTGGTGCGCGGCAAGGGCGCCAAGGAGCGCATGGTGCCCCTCTCGCTGAAAGCGCGCGAGGCGATGAGCCGCTACCTCGCTCTACGCGATGCGATGCCCGGCACCGATGAGAACCCATGGCTATTTCCGGCTTTCTCCGAAAGCGGTCACCTGGCGCGGCAGGTCTTTGCGCGGGAATTGAAATCGCTCGCCGCGCGCGCCGGCATTTCCGCCGCCGCAATTTCGCCCCATGTCCTGCGCCATGCTTTTGCCAGTCATCTTCTACAGAACGGAGCGGACTTGCGCGCCGTCCAGCAATTGCTCGGCCATTCCGACATTTCCACCACGCAAATCTACACCCATGTGCTGGAGGAAAGGCTGCATCAGCTAGTGAGTGCACATCATCCGCTTGCCGATTGAGCCTCGTGCCGCTATGAGAAACGCGGTTCGCGGGCTCGGAGCGCCTTTCGAGGCGTGATTGCACGCATATAGGGATAGCCGTCGAGGAAATATCCTCATAGACCCAGCACGTTTGCGCGTACAAATAGTCAGGCCATATGCACAATTACCTCGATTTCGAAAAACCCGTCGCCGACCTCGAAGGTCAGATCCTCGAGCTGAAGAAGCTTTCGCAGGAAAGCGGCAGCGTCGAGATGGGCGACGAAATCGCCCGCCTGGAAAAGCGCTCCGCCGACGCGCTGAGGGATCTCTATCGCAAGCTGACGCCCTGGCAGAAGGCACAGATCGCGCGCCATCCGGACCGTCCGCATTGCCTCGACTATGTCAAAAGGCTCTTCACCGAATTCACGCCGCTTGCGGGTGACCGCAAATTTGCCGAGGATGAGGCGATTCAGGCTGGTTTTGCCCGCTTCCGGGGCCAGGCGGTGGCAGTCATTGGCCAGGAAAAAGGCGCGGACACCAAATCGCGCCTGAAGCATAATTTCGGCTCGGCCCGGCCAGAAGGCTACCGCAAGGCCGTCCGCATCATGGAACTGGCCGACCGCTTCGGCCTGCCCGTTGTGACGTTGGTCGATACGGCGGGCGCCTATCCCGGCGTAAGCGCCGAGGAGCGCGGCCAGGCGGAGGCGATTGCCCGCTCCACCGCTGCCTGCCTCAACCTCACCGTTCCCATGGTCTCCGTCATCATCGGCGAAGGCGGCTCCGGCGGCGCCATCGCCATCGCCGCGGCGAACAAGGTCTTTATGCTCGAGCATTCCATCTATTCGGTGATTTCGCCGGAAGGCGCGGCCTCGATCTTGTGGCACGATTCGACGCGCGCCAAGGATGCCGCCACCTCCATGCGCATTACTGCCCAGGACCTCTATGAGCTGAAAATCATTGACGGCATCATCTCCGAGCCTGTCGGCGGCGCCCATCGCGGCAAGGAAGCGGCCATCGACGCCACCGGCGACACCATCGCGGCGGCATTGAAGTCCATGGCCGATGTGGATGGCGAAACGCTGAAGAAGGAGCGGCGCGCGAAATATCTCGCAATGGGCCGCAATATTTAGCGCATAGCCCTCGCCATAAAACCGCCCTCAAGATAAGTTGACAAAATCTTCGCTCCGGTGACATCACTGTGATCGGGGAGACTGCTCCTCCACATAAAGGATTCGTGAACACTACCGAAAGGTTTTGCTGTCTAGAGTCCCTGGGAAGCGGGGAGCGGTCTAATGCTTGAGGGGCGAAAAGAGGGACATGAAGCTCAAATACACGATTCTTGCTTCACTCATGGCGTCGGTGATGCTTGCCGGCTGTCAGGGCAAGTCCCTTGAAGATATATCGCCCAAGGCGGAAAAGCCGCTGCCGCAGAAGATCGTGATGAAGATGAAGGCGAAGGGGATGACCACCACTTCGCCGATCATGCTGCGCATTTTCAAGGAGGAAAGCCAGCTCGAGGTCTGGAAGCGCAAGGACAACGGGCGCTACGACCTCATCGCCTCCTATGACATCTGCAAATGGTCGGGTAAGCTCGGGCCGAAATTCATCGAAGGCGACCGTCAGGCCCCCGAGGGCTTCTATTACGTGCGCCCGGCGCAGATGAACCCGAAATCGAGCTATTATCTCGCCTTTAATATCGGCTTTCCCAACGCCTATGACCGGGTCAATGGCCGCACCGGCCAGCATCTGATGGTGCATGGCGCGTGCTCCTCGTCGGGCTGTTACTCGATGACGGACGAGCAGGTGGCGGAGATCTATGCCTTCGCGCGCGACGCTTTCCGCGGTGGCCAGCCGGCGTTTCAGATCCAGGCTTTTCCCTTCCGCATGACCGCCGCGAATATGGCGCGCTACCGCAACGACGTGAACTATCCGTTCTGGAAGATGTTGAAAGAAGGCTATGACCTGTTCGAGATCAACAAGGTTCCGCCGAAGGTCGACGTCTGCGAGAAGCGCTATGTCTTCAACAACACCGCCATCGGGCCCGAAGGCATCGCGCCTGACGCATCCTGCCCGCCCGTCGGGCAGCCCGACGCGGCGCGCATGTCATATATAAGCTATCAGAAGACCTTCGAGACAGCCTTCTCGGCGGCGCAAAGCAGTTCCAGCAAGAAGAACCCGGCCCCGTCGATTGCCGGGCTGGAAGAAGCAAAGCTCGTTTCCGCCTGGAGCGCCGCGCGGGCGCGGGGCGAAAAGGTTTCGCGCGAACCGCCTTCGCTGACCCCTGCCTCCAGGGAAAAACCGGGCGCGCCCGATATCGCCGCGCAGCCGGTCATGCTCGCCCGCACGCCGGTTCCGGCGGCAACGCCTGCGACCGCCGTGGCAACAGTGACGCCGCAGCCCTCCGCCGCGCCTTCGACCACGGCGACCGCCACTGCCGAGGCCGCTCCCGTCATGACGCCCCCGGTTCCACAGCCCGTTCCGGCGGAGCGGACAGTCAATGTTGTCTCTCCGGCGGGCTTGCCTGCGGGGACGGCGGAACCAGCCCCGCAAACGGTGCAATCCGCCGAAGCCGCGCCGGAAAAGAAACCATGGTGGAAATTCGGCCGTTGATTTCCATGATGGCCGGGCAGGATGATTCCGTTGCGATTTACGATTTGAGGGGCCTGAACTGCCCCCTGCCCGTTCTGAAAACGCAGCGTAAATTGCGCGATATGCCGCCCGGAGCCAGGCTCCGGGTCGAGACCAGCGACCCCTTGGCGGCCATCGACATCCCGCATTTCTGCGCTGAGAACGGCCACGAACTCATCGAGACCGTTTCCCTCGAATCCGGCCACCGCTTTCTTATTCGTAAGCGGGCCGATTAGCCCTTTGCCGAATAGCCCGGTATTGCCAGCGGATTGTCTGTCAGCGCCGCACGGTCAGGCATATCGACCTGCGGGCGGCTTAAGAACGCATCGAACAATTGCCGCACATAAGCCTCTGGCAGGTCTTTGGTGATCATCACCAGCCGCGTTTCATGCTTTCCGTCCGGCCAGGAGGCAAGCCGCGCCGGCGGATGGAAGATTTGCTGGACGCCGTGGATGACGAGCGGGCGCTCCGGATCCTCGGCGATTTCGATGATGCCCTTGACCCGCAGCAGCTTCTCGCCATGGGCGGAGCGCAACAGGTCGAGGAACATCTCGAAGGCCGAGAACGGTACCGGCTTGTCATGCTTCAGCGAGAAGGAGCGGATCGAGGCGTCATGCCGGTTCACATCATGATGATGGTGGTGGTGATGCCCGTGACCATGGGACTCGTCATGATCGTGCCCATCATGGTGATCGTGATGCTCATGCTCGAAGGCTTCCGCCCGCAGCCAGCGCTGCACATCCGCGCTTTTCGTCTCGGGATTATAGAGCCCGCATTCGAACAGCGCCGCGTAACCGGCGCGCTGGTCGCTCGCATCGATCACATCCGCTGCCGGATTGAGGCATGAAAGCCGCAGCCGCAAATCGCCAAGCCCTGCCCGCGCTTCGGCAAGGTCCGTCTTGGTGACGACGATCCGGTCGGCCACCGCCGCCTGCTTCACCGCCTCTTCATGCGCGTCGAGCGTCGCCATCCCGTTGGCTGCATCGACCGTGGTGATGACGCCATCCACCCGGAAAGCCTGCATCAGCACCGGATGCCCCATGACCGCGTGAAGCACGGGGGCCGGATCGGCAAGCCCAGTCGTTTCTATGATGACGCGCTTCAACCGCTTGATCCGCCCGGTTTGCAGCCTGTCGATCAGTCCTGCGAGCGTATCGACCAACTCGCCGCGCACGGTACAGCAGAGGCAGCCATCGGAAAGCTCGATAATGCCTTCGCTCGCCTGCCCGACCAGCAGATGATCGATACCGACATCGCCGAACTCATTGATGATGACAGCCGTATCGGAAAGCGCCGGGTCTTTCAGGAGCCGATTCAAAAGCGTCGTTTTGCCCGAGCCGAGAAAGCCTGTGAGCACCGAGACTGGAATGGCGTAGGCGGGAAGGTTCATCGATTAGCCCCCTTGGTTCGCGGCAGCAGGGGCAGCGCGCGGAATGCGGTTGGGACGGGGTTGCGGCACGGGAACTTGCGAAATATCGATAGCACCCGGCTTGGGCTGCGGAGCGGTGACAACGAGACCGACCGGAACGGCCTTGGGCTCACCGGCCATGGCATGGATATAGGGCGAATCGAGCTTCAGCTTGCCTTCGACATCGCGACCGTCCCAGCGGTCGGCGAGCGCCTGCTGGTTGCACAGCACGGCGCGCATGTCCGTCGCCTGCGCCACATCCGCGCCATAAGGACGCAGCGTTGCCAGCGTTTCCGCCCCTGCCTCGTCCGTCTTGAACCCCTCGCCCAGAAGCCGCGCCGCCTCGATTGCCCGCGCCTGCTGGCTCGACGCGCCCAGCACTACGGCCAGCAGCGTGCGGCCATTGCGGGTGGCGGTGGCAGCGAGGTTGAAGCCGGAGGCGCAGACGAAGCCCGTCTTCATGCCATCAGCGCCGTCGAATCGGCCCAGCAGGATGTTGTAATTGGGCGTGATCTTCCTGCCCGGATTCGTTTCGATCGCTTCCGTGGCGAAATAATGTGCGTATTGTGGAAACTCGTGCCGGATATGCGTCACGAGCACCGCGAGATCGCGCGCCGTCGAATAATTGTTGGGGTCGTGCAGCCCGTTCGGGTTAGCGAAATGCGTACCGAACATGCCGAGACGCTGCGCTTCGGCATTCATCCGCTGAACGAAGCCCGCCTCGGTTCCCCCGATCGCCTCGCCGATGGCTACAGCCACGTCATTGGCCGATTTGACCAGCATGATAGTGAGCGCCGTATCGAGCGTCATTATCGAACCGGGCTTGTAGCCCATCTTACTCGGTGGCTCCTTGGCGGCATTGACCGTCATGCGGACAGGAGATTTGAGCGCAACCTGGCCGCTGGCAAGCGCCCGAAACGTCACATAGGCCGTCATCAGCTTGGTCAGCGAGGCCGGATACCAGCGCGCAAAGGCGTTTTGATGTGCCAGCACCTTGCCGGTTGTGATATCGACGAGGATGGACGGTGTGGCAATCACGGGCGCCGCGGGGCTGGCCGGAGTGGCGGGCTGCGCGGAGACACCCGAAGTTCCCGCCGCAAGCGTGACGGCCATCATGGAGACGGCCAGAAATCTCGATATTTCACGCGCGCCTTTAAAAGTCAGAACCATTCAAGCCTGCTCCTCGCCTGCGGGTGGGGGATGTCATGCAGCATTCAGGGCTTCACGTCAGGAAACAATGGGCCTATTTATTCCATGTGGCGGAGAAAAGGCAAAGAACCATTGTTTCCTCTTCACCGAAAC
The DNA here is from genome assembly GCF_049065735.1 of Brucella sp. IR073. NCBI lineage: Bacteria > Pseudomonadati > Pseudomonadota > Alphaproteobacteria > Hyphomicrobiales > Brucellaceae > Brucella > Brucella sp. IR073. Next base: position 420,238 of record NZ_JBAKHD010000002.1, on the reverse strand, counting down.
CTCATGATCTGTTCAAGCCGGAGTGCCAGTAAATGCCATTGTTGAACCGCGCCGTCGAAATGCAGGAGGAAGTGTCGGGTTGGCGCCGCCATCTCCACCAGAACCCGGAACTGCTTTACGACGTGCACGAAACGGCCCGGTTCGTCGCCGAAAAGCTCAAAACCTTCGGCTGCGACGAAGTGGTCACCGGCATAGGCCGCACCGGCGTCGTCGGCCTCATCCACGGACGGCAGGGCGATGGCCCCACCATCGGCCTGCGATCGGACATGGACGCCCTGCCGATTACTGAGACCTCCGCAAAGCCCTGGATGTCGAAAAATCCGGGCCGCGCCCATTCCTGCGGCCATGACGGGCATATGGCGATGCTTCTCGGCGCGGCGCAATATCTTTGCGAAACGCGCAATTTCAAGGGCTCCGTCGCGGTGATCTTCCAGCCAGCGGAAGAAGGCGGCGCTGGCGGCCTCGCCATGGTGAAGGACGGCATGATGGACCGTTTCGGCATCGAATCGGTCTATGGCATGCACAATCTGCCGGGCTTGCCGGTCGGCTCCTTCGCCATGTGCAAAGGCCCGATCATGGCGGCGACCGATGAGTTCACCATCCATATCAAGGGGCGTGGCGGCCACGCGGCCCAGCCGCACCGCACCATCGACCCCATCGTCGCGGGATCGCAGCTCGTCACCTTCCTGCAAAGCATCGTCTCGCGCGGTGCGGACCCGCTCGATTCGCTGGTATTGACCGTGACGAAGTTTCACGCGGGCGAGGCCTATAACGTCATCCCGGAGACGGCAGAACTCGCCGGAACGGTGCGCACCTTGAAGCCCGAAACGCGCGACTTCGCCGAAACCCGCATTAAGGCTTATGCAGCCGCTGTTTCATCGGCCACGGGCGCAGAGATCACGGTCGATTATCAGCGCAAGTACCCCGTCACCTTCAATCATGACGACGAGACCGACATCGCGGCAGATATCGCCCGGAATGTCGCGGGCAAACTCCAAGTCAATGCCTCGGTGGCGCCGATGATGGCGGGGGAGGATTTCTCCTATATGCTGGAAACCCGCCCCGGCGCGTTCATCTTCATTGGCAATGGCGAGACATCAGGTCTCCACCATCCCGCCTATGATTTCAACGACGATGCCCTCCCTTACGGCATCAGCTACTGGGTGGCGCTCGCCGAAGCGTCGCGCTGAATGTTCCGAGCCTTACGGGCTTGGCTTGGGGCTAGAAAAACAGTATGTGTCGCTCATGCGTTTATGCTGCGTGTCTACACGACGCATGGATGCGGAGAATAGCAAAGAGTGGTCCCGTAGCTCAGTAGGATAGAGCATCAGATTCCTAATCTGAGGGTCACAGGTTCGAATCCTGTCGGGATCACCATTACCTGAGCTATTGTTTTTTGGCAGGAATTTTCACTGCGGCGGCGATTCCTGATGATATTGAGAAAATTAATGTAACGTCGCTTGCTACCGAGGCTTTAAAAGCGACATCTGGCATCCAGTAAGGAAGCAATATCTTGCGCTTAGCCTCGTGGTTGGCAAAACGCACCTGCCTTTTTAAGCGCCATTTGGTAGATTCCATTTTCATTCTCGCCATTTCTTCCTTCCCCCCTTCGTATCATTTGCATGACGAAATCTCCTCGCGTAAGGATATTGTCCAAGAACCGGGGAACAATGAATGGCTGCGTCTTTCAAGGGACGCGTTGAATTCAGCCTGCCGGAACAATGCTTTAGAGGACGCTAAAACAGGGAGATATTCATGCGTTCGATCATCATGGCGCTTCTCGCCGCCACTGCTCTTGCAACCCCGGCCATGGCGAAGGACGTGACTGTGGCTGTCACGGCCATCGTCGAGCATCCGGCGCTCGACGCCACGCGCGATGGCGTGAAGGAAGCGCTGGCCGAGGCCGGCTTCAAGGAAGGCGAGAATCTTAAGTTTGTCTATCAGTCCGCGCAGGGCAATGCCGGCACCGCGGCGCAGATCGCCCGCCAGTTTGTTGGCGACAATCCGGATGTGATCGTGCCGATCTCGACGCCTTCCGCGCAGGCCGTGGTGTCCGCGACGCGCGATATTCCTGTCGTTTTCACTGCCGTGTCCGATCCGCTTGGCGCGCAGCTTGTCAAGAATATGGAAAAGCCGGGCGGCAACGTCACCGGCCTTTCCGACATGTCGCCGGTGGCCGACCATGTGACGCTGATCAAGGAAATCCTGCCTAACGTCAAAACCATCGGCTTTCTCTACAATCCCGGCGAAACTAACTCCGTCTCGCTGCTCGCCGCGCTGAAGGGCGCGGCGGAGAAGGCCGGCATCACTGTCGTTGAATCTGCCGCCACCAAGTCCGCCGATGTGCAGGGCGCGGCGCGCGCGCTCGTCGGCCGCGCCGACATCATCTATGTGCCGACCGACAACACCATCGTTTCGGCACTGGAAAGCGCGGTCGCGGTGGCCGAGGAAAACAAGCTTCCGCTCTTCACCGCAGACACGGATTCAGTCAATCGCGGTTCGTTCGCCGCGCTGGGCTTCAACTATCACGATGTCGGCAAGCAGACCGGCGCGATCGTCGCCAAGGTTCTGAACGGCGAGAAGCCGGGCGATATTCCCGTCACCGTCGCCAAGGGCACCGATCTGGTCATCAACCTCGTCGCCGCCAAGAAAATGGGCGTTGAGGTTCCGCAAGCCGTGATCGACCGTGCGACCAAGGTCATTAAGTAGAGCTCGATCCCAAAAAGTTGCAGACTTTTTGGGTAAGATCATGGGGCTAAAGAACTTCTGGACTTTTCTGCGATAATTGACCAATGAACCGGCGGCGGACCTTCCGCCGCCGGTTCTTGACAAATGACGGGTAGTTTGGGCGCGGGCCCGGCTCCCTGTTATGCAAGAACCGCTCCGATGGAACATGTTTTGAAGGATCGTTCACAGTGAGCCAGATCGCCTTCTGGGGTGCGGTCGAGCTGGGCCTCGTCTTTTCCTTTGTCGCGGTGGGCGTATACCTCGCCTTTCGCGTGCTCGATTTTCCCGATTTGACCGTTGACGGCACATTTCCGCTCGGCGCGGCGGTCACGGCTGTCCTCATCATTGCAGGCGTCAATCCCTGGGCAGCCGCGGGCGCCGCCATGCTGGCGGGTGCTGCGGGCGGGCTCGTCACTGCCGCTCTGAACCTTCGCTTCCATATTCTCAATCTGCTCGCGTCGATCCTGACCATGACGGCGCTCTTCTCGGTCAATATCCGCGTGATGGGCCGGCCGAATGTGGCGCTGATCAATCAGGATACGATGATATCGCCCTTCTATGGCTTGGGCCTGCCCGATTATTACGTGCGCCCGCTCTTCCTCGCCGTGCTCGTTGCCGTCATGGTGCTGCTGGTCTGGCGCTTCCTCGAAAGCGACATCGGCCTTGCCATGCGCGCGACCGGCGCCAACCCGCGCATGGCCCGCGCGCAAGGCGTAAGGACGGACCGTCAGATTTATCTCGGCATGGCGCTTTCTAATGCGCTCGTCGCGCTCGGCGGCTCGCTCTTTGCGCAGACCAACGGCTTCGCAGACGTTACAGCTGGTGTCGGCACCATCGTCGTCGGCCTTGCCGCCGTCATTATCGGGGAGACGTTGTTCCGCAGCCGCCTGCTGCTCATCGCGATCCTCGGCTGCGTCGGCGGCTCGATTATCTATCGCATCGCCATCCAGTTCGCGCTGTCGAGCGATTCCCTCGGGCTTCAGGCATCCGACCTCAATCTCGTCACCGCCGTTCTCGTCACCATCGCGCTTGTCTTGCCGCGCCTGCGCCGTGGAGGAGCCGCAAAATGATCGAACTCTCTAAGCTCGGCGTCACCTTCGGGCGCGGTACGCCGCTGCAGAAGCAGGCACTATCAGGCATCAACCTCACCATCGACGAAGGCGCATTCGTCACCGTCATCGGCTCCAACGGCGCCGGCAAATCCACTCTGCTCGGCGTGCTGGCCGGCGATGTGCTGCCGACGGAAGGCAAGGTCGTCATCAGCGGCAAGGACGTGACACGCAAGCCCACGGCTGATCGTGCCGCCCTTGTCGCCCGCGTCTTCCAGGACCCGCTGGCAGGCAGCTGCGGCGCGCTCACCATTGAGGAAAACCTGGCGCTCGCCGCCGCCCGCGGCAAGACGCGCGGCCTCTCACCAGCGCTCGGCAAGCACCGCCGCGACCACTTCCGCGAGCGGGTGGCCTCACTCAATCTCGGGCTCGAAAACCGGATGCATGATCGCATGGAATTGCTCTCCGGCGGTCAGCGCCAGGCCCTATCGCTGGTCATGGCGACGCTTTCCGGCTCCGAAGTGCTGCTTCTCGACGAGCATACGGCGGCGCTCGATCCAGGCATGGCTGAATATGTCATGGAACTGACCCAGTCGCTGGTCAATGAAAACAAGCTGACCACGCTGATGGTGACCCATTCGATGCGCCAGGCGCTCGATTTCGGCACGCGCACCATCATGCTTCACGGCGGCAACATCGTGCTTGATGTCACCGGCGACAACAGGAAGACCTTGGGCGTCGAGGATCTCATCGAAATGTTCCGGCGGGTGCGCGGGCAGAATCTGGACGACGATGAATTGCTGATTGGTTGATCGTGAACGGTGAATGGTGAGAGAGCCGTCTGCTCCATGCCATCAATAGCTTCCATCCAACTATTGACTATTCACGATTCACCATTCACTGAATCCGACCATGGCGCAGAAAAAATCCCATGAAGTCGATAGCTTTCTGAAAAGCCCGAGCCGGATGTCGTTCGCCGTGCTGCTTCTTTACGGCCCCGACAAAGGACTGGTCAGCGAGCGCGCTGCCGTATTCGCCAGTTCGACCGGCTTGTCCCTCGATGATCCATTCGCCGTGATTCGGCTAGAGGCCGACGACATCGACGCCGATCCGGCCAGACTCGCGGATGAAGCCCGCACCATCTCCATGTTTGGCGGCGAACGGCTGATCTGGGTGCGCAATGCAGCCGGCCAGAAGGGACTGGCCGAGGCCGTCAAGATTCTCGCGGCCGAACCTCCTACGGACACCCGCATTCTCATCGAAGCCGGCGATCTCAAGAAAGGCGCGAGTCTGCGCACCATTGTGGAAGGCGCTTCATCGGCCATGGCGCTTCCCTGCTACAGCGATGATTCGCGTGGCGTAGACGCTGTAATCGACGATATGCTTTCGCGCGAAAAAATGCAGATCACGCTCGAGGCCCGCCAACTGCTGCGCGACAGCCTCGGCGGCGACCGCCTAGCCACGCGCGGCGAACTGGAGAAGCTCTGCCTCTATGCCCATGGCCGGGAACGGATAACCATTGATGATGTGCGCGAGGCGGTGGGCGATGTCAGCGCTCTCTCCAATGACGAGATTGCCGATGCCATCCTGATCGGTGACATCCTCCGGTTCAGCACCGCTTTCGACCGGGTGGTCAAAACCGGCTCGCCGCCCTTCCTCATCCTCAACACCGCCACGCGGCAATTCCAGCAGATTCAGCTCCTGCGGCATGTCATGGACGCCGAGGGAAAGAATGCGGCTGCCACCGTGGCCTCCGCCAAGCCGCCCGTATTTTTCAACCGGCGCAAACTCATTGAAACCGCGCTTGCCCGCTGGACCGGTGACCGGCTTTCACGAGCCATGGAGCGCCTGCAAAGAACCGTTTTGGAAAGCCGGCAGAATGCATCCCTCGCCGTGCCCGTTATCCGTCAGTCCCTGCTCGCTCTCGCCGTGGAAGCAGCCCGCGCGGGGCGTGGTCAATAAGACGAAAGATATCATTCCGGGTACGAATCGGTTTGAATAGCGGGAGGGCTATGGCCTTTCCCGCCTCTTCTCATTGCCGCCCCTAACTCTGCAATCTCCGGCAGACTTCGTCGAGTTGCTCCAGAGAGGTATAGCGAATGCGCACTTCGCCGCCCTTTTCCTTGTGATTGATGGCGATCTTCATACCCATCACATCGGAAAGAAGCTTTTCGAGCGCCTTGGTGTCCGCGTCTTTTTCGGCTTGGGTCTTCTCTGGCTTCTGAAGAGTTTTGCCTTGGGCTTGTGCCTGTGCCAACGCCTCGGCCTGACGCACCGAAAGTCCTTCCCGAACGATCTTCTCAGCCAATTCCGCCGGATTTTCCGCAGTGATCAGAGTACGGGCATGGCCAGCCGAGAGCGAACCATCGGTAATCATATCCTGCACGCTCTGGGGCAGTTTCAACAGCCGCAGCGTGTTCGCGACATGGCTGCGGCTCTTGCCGATCACATTCGCCAGATCGGCCTGTGTATAGCCGTGGTTCTCGATCAACTGCTGGTATCCTGCCGCCTCTTCGACCGGGTTGAGGTCGGAGCGCTGCACGTTTTCGATGATGGCCAGTTCCAGAGCCGTGCGGTCATCCACATCGCGCAGGATCACCGGCAGGTTGGCGAGGCCGGCCTTCTGAGCCGCGCGCCAGCGCCGCTCGCCGGCAATCAGCTCATAGTACCGGTCCGGCTGCGTTGGCGATGGCCGCACCACGACTGGCTGCACCACGCCATGCTCACGAATCGATTGCGCCAGATCCTCCAGTTCCGCCTCGGTGAAGGTACGGCGCGGGTTTCGTGGATTGCGGAAGATGAATTCGATCGGGATGTGCCGTTCATATTGAGGAGCGGCGGCAACCTTGCTCTCCACCGGACGATCCATTTCGCCGATCAATGCCGCCAGCCCCCGGCCAAGACGTTTTTTGGAAGGATCCTCGTTCATCTGAAGCAACTCACTTTGTTACGTATTCGAATCGATCTGTTTTACGCCTACCTGACGTTAGGCTGCCCTTAATTGCCGTTCCCGCTGAATCACTTCCGATGCGAGCTGGAGATAAGCTTGGCTGCCGGCGCATTTGAGATCGTAAAGGATCGCTGGCTTGCCATGCGAAGGGGCCTCGGAAACGCGGACATTGCGCGGAATGACGGTGCGGTAAACCTTCTCGCCCATGAAGGAGCGCACATCATCCACCACCTGTGCGGCGAGATTATTGCGGCTGTCGAACATGGTGAGCACAATCCCTTGGATTGACAGCTCCGGATTGAGCGAATTGCGCACCTGATTGACCGTCTCCAAGAGCTGGCTCAACCCTTCCAGCGCGAAGAATTCGCATTGCAGCGGCACCAGAACGGAATCCGCCGCCGCCATCGCGTTGAGCGTCAGCAGATTGAGCGACGGAGGGCAGTCGACCAGAATGTAGCTGTACATCTCCCGCACATGGGAATCGAAACGCAGCGCGTCGCGCAGGCGACGGGTACGATCCGGTGCCTGCGCAATTTCCATCTCGATTCCAAGCAGGTCCAGCGTCGAGGGAACGATATGCAGATTGGGGACGTCAGTCGCAATCGCCGCCTCCCTCACCGTCGAAGCCTGGGTTAACACGTCATAGGAAGAATAGTCGCGATTGCGGCGATCAATGCCGAGGCCGGTGCTGGCATTGCCTTGCGGATCGAGATCGACGATCAGCACCATTTCGCCGATAGCGGCAAGCGCAGTCGCCAGATTAATGGCCGTCGTCGTCTTGCCCACGCCGCCCTTCTGATTGGCAATCGTTATGATACGGGTTTCGTTCGTCATCGCTGTCACCCCGGCTTCTGCCTTACGCTTTCGGAACCGTCAGTCCAACTGTACGGCTGTCCTCATGGCCAATCCTCCGTATATTGCTGATTTGAAGGATGACCGATCCGTTCTCGATGGCACTTGGATGTTCTATCAGATCATAATCCCAAGCGTCACGGCTTTCCTCAATTTCGCGGACGTATCCCCGGCCTTTTTGAAAGAGCGCGGTAGCGCCACCCGTCAACCAAGGCTCAGCCAAGAGAAGAAGATCCTTCAACGAGGCGAGCGCGCGCGCCGTCACGATGTCGGGTATCCCAATCTTCCCCCCAGCAGTTTCGATACGCTCAGCGTGAACGCGGCCCGGCGCTTTCGCCGCGGCGATGGCTGTGCGCAGAAACGCAGCCTTCTTGCTATTGCTCTCCACCAGATCGATAGAGGCCCCATCCCGCTCTTTCAGCAAAATCGCCAGCACGACTCCGGGAAAGCCGCCGCCCGAACCGATATCGAGCCATTTCATCGCCTGCGGCGCCAGAGGAAACAATTGGGCGCTGTCGAGAATGTGCCGCTCCCACAATTCCGGCAGCGTAGAGGGGGCGGCGAGATTGATAGCGGCATTCCATTTTCGAAACAGTGTTTCGAATGCTTCCAGCGTTTCCGCCGTTTCACGTGAAACAACCGGAACGATGTCTCGCAAGCCTGAGAATCGTTTTTCGTTCACGCCACGCCTCGTTCTTCACCAACCGGCTCAGGCTGCTTTCCCTGACGGCGCACCTGCGTAATAATTAAAGCCAACGCGGCGGGCGTCATGCCCTCAATGCGCTGCGCTTCCGCAATAGACTTCGGTTTCCGCTGGCGGAGCTTCTGCTTTAGCTCATTGGAAAGTCCAGGAACCGCATCGAACGAAAGACCAGTGGGAATGAGAAGCTGTTCCTCCCGCTCCATGATAGCGATATCCGCCTGTTGGCGTTCGAGATAAACGGCATATTGCGCCTCCACTTCGAGAGCTTCTTTCGTTGCCTCGTCTAGGGACCGTAGTTCCGGCCAGATCTCACCGAGCCGGACAAGGTCGATCTCAGGATAGGCAAGAAGATCATAAGCCGTACGGCGAACGCCGTCTTGATTCAATTGCAGGCCATGTTTGGCCGCCATGTTTGGCGTGACCGACAGCGTTTTGGCCAAAGCACGCGCGGTGTCGAGTTTCGTTTGCCGCTCAGCAAAACGTGCGCGACGCGCCTCGCCCAGAATGCCAAGCCTATCCGCCAGCGGCGTTAAACGCTGGTCGGCGTTGTCAGCGCGCAAGGAAAGCCGGAACTCGGCACGCGACGTAAACATACGGTATGGCTCGCTCACACCTCTGGAGGTGAGATCATCGACCATCACGCCGATATAGGCCTCCGTACGCAAGAGCACCGTCGGCTCAGCACCACCAGCGCGCCGTGCCGCATTAAGCCCGGCGAGCAAGCCCTGTGCCGCCGCTTCCTCATAACCGGTCGTGCCGTTGATCTGCCCGGCCAGGAAAAGCCCCCGAACCCTTCTCGTCTCCAAACTGCGTTCAAGCTCACGCGGGTCGATGAAGTCATATTCGATGGCATAACCTGGCTGCAGCATCGTTGCTCGCTCAAGCCCCGGAATCGTCTTCAACAGCGCGAGCTGTACCTCTTGCGGCAGGGACGTCGAAATGCCATTTGGATAAACCGTGTCGTCATCCAGCCCCTCCGGCTCGAGGAAAATCTGATGTCCGTCCCGGTCGCCAAACTTGACGATCTTGTCTTCGACTGAAGGACAGTAACGCGGTCCCACCCCCTCGATCGATCCGGAGTACATAGCGGAACGATGCAGATTCTCCCTGATGATGGCATGGGTCGCGGGCGTCGTACGCGTAATCCCGCAATCGATCTGCGACGTGGTGATCCTGTCTGTCATCAGCGAAAACGGCACCGGATCCTCATCCGGCTTCTGCATGTCGAGGCCGACCCAATCAATGGTGCGCCCATCGAGCCGCGGCGGCGTTCCAGTCTTTAACCGACCGAGCGCAAATCCAATCGCGTTCAATGTATCGGAAAGACCCAAGGCCGGTTGCTCTCCCATACGACCGGCCGGAATCTTTTTCTCACCGATATGGATCAGGCCGCGCAGAAAAGTCCCTGACGTGAGGACCACAGCACCCGCCTGAAGCAACTCTCCGCTTGTGAGCTTCACACCAGCGACAGTGTCGTTCTCAATGATCAGATCGTTCACACCGCCTTCGACAACGGTGAGACTCTCCTGCGCACGGATGGCTTCCTGCATGGCGAGCCGATAGAGCTTACGATCAGCTTGCGTCCGTGGCCCTCGGACGGCTGGCCCCTTCCTGCGATTGAGAAGGCGGAACTGGATGCCGGCGGCATCCGCGACCCTGCCCATCAACCCGTCGAGCGCGTCGATTTCGCGTACCAGATGTCCCTTCCCCAACCCGCCAATAGCAGGATTGCAGGACATCACCCCAATCGTATCGAAACGATGGGTAACAAGCGCGGTGCGCGCACCATAGCGAGCGGATGCAGCCGCAGCCTCACAGCCGGCATGCCCGCCGCCAACAACGATAACATCGAATTTTTGTGTCATGCCAGGTCTCTATCGCATTCGCTCACGAAGCGGAAACGATTTTTAGGAGCCCAACATAGAATTGACCGTTGGATTGGTCCAGAAGAGATAGTGGCGAGTGTACGATTTTGGGGAGTCAAGTGCGGTTTATAGATTCCACAGATGTTTCACGTGAAACAAGGGGCGATATATGCGGAGTCTTCCGCTAGGGCGATTTGGCCCAGTCATACCTGCGTATTTAGAACTCAATATTTTAATGGGGTGTTTTTGAGTAGCTTCATTCATACTGGCGTAGCCAAAGGCTCGCACCTTAGAACATGGCCAGCGACTACTTTTCATGGAAACATAAATTCCGTTTTGAGACGTCTGTTCATAGAGACGTAGAGGAACCCACCAACAACGAAGATCAAGCTTCGCTACTTCCATTTGAAACAAATTGGTCTGGTGAGGCACTAGCACGGAACGTCTGAGGAGCACAAAGGGGGGCACAGTTGTTTCAGTGTGAGGCTGATTGCTCCTTATCCATTGTTTCACGTGAATCTAAAGACACGATTAGCTGGATGAGCACATGTTTCACGTGAATCACTTACCGATGCAGAATTGCGAAAAGATAACATCCAAAATATCTTCCACATCCACATCTCCAGTAATGCGCCCGAGTGCCTGGGTGGCGCGGCGGAGATTCTCGGCACGCAATTCCGGCGGAAGGTGTTTCCCGTGTACTGCTTCCATGATTTCGGTGCGCGTAATACCCAAGAGGTCTATGTGCCTTCGCCGCGAGGGAATGACGACGCTTATATCACCCGCCTTTACCTGCGCGAAATGACTGATGGCAGCAATCAATTCATCGAGACCTTCTCCGGAGCGGGCCGATATTCGATACGCCCATTCGCCTATATCATGCGCGTCGGTCAAATCGGATTTATTGCCGACCCGCCATAGCTCACCCTTGAGTTCTGGCAAATCGACAGGTTCGGTCTGGTTAATATCTTCCAAGAGGAGAACCAAATCAGCGGTAGCGGCTCGTAGGCGAGCGCGCTCAATGCCGATCTTCTCAACGGCTCCTTCTGTCTCCCTAAGTCCGGCAGTGTCCGTTACAAAAACCGGGATGCCGCCGAGATCGAGCTTGACTTCGAGAAGATCGCGCGTCGTCCCAGCTTCCTCGGATATAATGGCGACGTCTCGGCCGGCAAGCTGATTGAGGAGGCTCGATTTTCCCGCGTTGGGAGCGCCGACGATGGCCACATGTAATCCGTCACGGAATATGGACCCTCTTTTCCCATCAGTGAGGTGACGGTCGATCTTTTCCGCCAGCACATCGAGCGTCTGCCATATCTGATCGGCAACCGAATCCGGCACATCCGACTCATCGGCAAAGTCGAGCTCGGCCTCGATCAGCGCCCGTGCCTGTAGCAGTTCCTGACGCCAACCCATATAGAGATCACGCTGCGCACCTGTGGCGGCCTGTAATGCCAGCCGGCGCTGGCTCTCGGTTTCGGCCGCTATGAGGTCGGCCAATCCTTCGGCGACGGTCAAATCCATCTTGCCATTGGCAAATGCTCGGCGGGTGAACTCGCCAGGTTCTGCAATGCGGCAGTTTTTGAAGCTCGACAGTTCCATAAGGAAGCGGTCAACAACAGCGGAGCCGCCATGGAGATGGAATTCAGCGCAATCCTCGCCGGTGAAACTGTAGGGGCCGGGAAAATAGAGTAATAGTCCGCGATCCAGCAATTCGCGCTGTTGCGAATAGAACGGCCGATACGACGCTCTACGTGGTTCCGGAGCCGTTTCGGAAATTGTTTCGACCACGAATCGAGTTTCCGAACCTGACAAACGGATCACCGCGACACCGGAAGGCAGTCGGCCGCTGGAAAGTGCAAAGATCGTGTCGTGAAAGATCGGCTCCATGCCAGCACCATTATTCGTTGCGCAGGCGAATCGAATAAAAGGCGATATTTGCCCTATCTCGAATAGCCCTTCGGATATGAGAAAGCCCGCAGCTATATAAGCTGCGGGCTGGCATCTTGCGAGACCCGATAAGGATTACGTATTCATCGAGTCGAAGAACTCGCCATTGGTCTTCGTCTGCTTGAGCTTGTCGATCAGGAATTCGATTGCATCGGTCGTTCCCATCGGCGCGAGAATGCGGCGCAGTACAAAAATCTTCTGTAGGTCCTGGCGCGGAACGAGCAGGTCTTCCTTGCGCGTGCCAGATTTCAAAATGTCCATCGCCGGGAAGATGCGCTTGTCGGCCACCTTGCGGTCGAGCACGATTTCTGAATTACCAGTGCCCTTGAACTCTTCAAAGATCACTTCGTCCATGCGGCTGCCGGTATCGATCAGCGCCGTCGCGATGATCGTGAGCGAGCCGCCTTCCTCGATATTGCGCGCCGCGCCGAAGAAGCGCTTCGGCCGCTGCAGCGCGTTCGCGTCGACACCACCGGTCAGCACCTTACCTGACGACGGAACCACTGTGTTGTAGGCACGGCCAAGACGCGTGATCGAATCGAGCAGGATCACCACATCGCGGCCATGCTCGACCAGGCGCTTTGCCTTCTCGATAACCATTTCCGCCACCTGCACGTGGCGCGAGGCCGGCTCATCGAAGGTCGAGGACACCACCTCACCCTTCACCGAGCGCTGCATGTCGGTGACTTCCTCGGGGCGCTCATCGATTAGGAGAACGATCAGATAGCATTCCGGATGGTTTGCAGTGATCGAATGGGCGATGTTCTGGAGGAGGACAGTCTTACCCGTACGCGGCGGCGCGACGATCAGCCCGCGCTGGCCTTTGCCGAGCGGCGCGACGAGATCGATCACGCGGGGAGAGAGGTCCTTGCCGGTCGGGTTCTCCAGCTCCATCTTCAGCCGCTCATCCGGATAAAGCGGCGTCAGATTGTCGAAATGGATCTTGTGGCGGATTTTCTCGGGGTCTTCGAAATTGATCGTGTTGACCTTGAGGAGAGCGAAATAGCGTTCCCCTTCCTTGGGCCCGCGAATCGGCCCCTCGACCGTATCGCCGGTCTTGAGCGAGAACCGCCGGATCTGCGACGGAGAAATATAAATATCGTCAGGGCCGGGCAGATAATTGGCATTGGCGGAGCGCAGGAAGCCGAACCCGTCCTGCAGCACTTCCACCACGCCTTCACCGATGATCTCCACGTCCTGCGAAGCGAGCTTCTTAAGGATCGCGAACATCAGCTCCTGCTTGCGCATCACGCTGGCATTTTCGACTTCGAGCGTTTCGGCGAAAGCCAGGAGATCGACCGGCGTCTTATTCTTTAGTTCTTGTAGTTTCATTTCCTGCATAGGTGCGAGGCTCATTTAAGTGGGAGAAAGAAAGGGGCAGTTGTTCGGAAGGATTGGCCATGGAGGTCATGGCCGGCATCGACAGTCTGCATTTCCATAGGGAGGGGCCTATCCATACCCTTTTGTGCGGGAGGGGACAAGTGCCAAGTTTGGCTCTTATTGCATTTCGCAACGAAGTATAACGACTTTTCGTTGCATTGAATGGGATAAACAAAACTTGAATAGGCGGTTCCCGGCAAAGGTTAGACGGGAACCGCACCAAGGATAAGCGTCAGAACGGCTTCACGATGACCAGAATCACGATGATGATCATCAGCACCGTCGGCACCTCGTTCATCATCCGCCAGAAACTGGCCGGTTTCGTATTCTTGTCCGCGGCGAAGAGCCGTACCGCTTTGGAAAAATAGCCATGGACGCCGGACAGGATCACCACCGCCAGCAGCTTGGCGTGGAGCCAGCCGCCGGTGAAATCGAAAATCTTCCAGGCCATCCATAGCCCCATAATCCAGGTGACGATCATGGCGGGATTGATGATGAAGCGCAGGAGCCGCTGCTCCATCGCCTTGAAGGTTTCTGACTGTACCGAGCCCGGCTCGGCCGCGCAGTGATAAACGAAAAGGCGCGGCAGATAGAGCATCCCCGCCATCCATGAGATGACGGCGATGACGTGAATCGCCTTGACCCAGGGATAGGCCGTGCCCGGATTCACGTGAAACATGAGAAGAAGCCCCAATGCCACGATGACGATGGCGGCAATGGCGCGCACCGCCGCCCGTCCGCCTGAGGCTGCCGAATTTCCGCTCGATCCTGTGCTCATGTCCTTGCCCTCACCCGTTCGATCATGCGTTCCACATGGGCGACGGGCGCTTCCGGCGTGATCCCATGCCCGAGATTGAAGACCAGCGGCCCATTGCCCAGCGCTTCCAATATGGTATCGACCCCTTCATCCAGCGCCACGCCGCCGGCGACGAGCCGTAGGGGATCGAGATTACCCTGCACGGCCCCCTGCCCTTGCAGTTGCGCAGCAAACGACAGGGGCACAGTCCAGTCAAGGCCGAGCGCGTTGACGCCGGTCTTTTCGCGATAGCCGCAATAAAGCGTCCCCGCGCCTTTTGGGAAACCGATGATCAGCGCATCGGGATGCACGGCACGCACTTTTCCGACGATCCGCGCCACCGGCTTCACGCAGAATTCCTTAAAGGAGCGCTCGTCCAGCACGCCGGACCAGGAATCGAAAATCTGCACCGCATCGGCGCCCGCATCGATCTGCCGGATCAGATAATCCGCCGAGACGTCGGCGAGGTCGTCGAGCAGTTTCCGGAAGGCCTGCGGGTAGCGATAAGCGAAAAGCCGCGCCGGCGCCTGGTCCGGCGTGCCATGTCCGGCGATCATATAGGTCGCCACCGTCCAGGGCGCCCCGCAAAAGCCGAGCAGCGTCGTCTCCTCGGGGAGTTCCGCCCGCAGGCGCCGCACCGTCTCATAGACCGGCTCCAGCCGTTCCGCGACACCCTCAGTTTCAATCCGCGCGATGTCTTCCGCGCCAATCGGATTCATCAACGGTCCCCTGCCCTCCTCGAAGCGCAGATTGCGGCCGAGCGCATGGGGAACCACCAGAATATCCGAGAACAGGATCGCCGCATCGAAACCGAACCGGCGGATGGGCTGCAGGGTCACTTCCACGGCCAGATCGGGCGAATAGCAGAGATCGAGGAAACTTCCCGCTGCCTTCCGCGTTTCCCGATACTCCGGCAGGTAACGGCCCGCCTGCCGCATCATCCAGATCGGTGGCGGAAACATCGCTTCCCCACGGATCACTTTTACTACCTTGCGTGCCATCATCCCGTCCTTGGAAAGCTGGTTTCCCCAGCCCTTCTCAAAAAAGAATTTTCGAATTTTGGATTCTTCTGATTCTTAGAGTCTGTTCGTTCCGTGGATTAGCAGAATCCTTGATTTTCCCCACAGGAAGCGCGTTTGGCCGAAAGCCATGGGATTAAATCGCCGATGACTGCCTAAAAAGCAATGATATCGGGATTCATCGAATAGAGTCAGAAGCTTGGTCTTCACATTCTCTCCAGCCTTCCTGTGGAAACTTTGCGAATAACACAAACCGAACGAGCCATTCATTGATCGATTCACACATGGGCCCGAGACTTCCTCACAGGCCGTCCCGTTGTGGATGACTTGCCAAGTTTCCAGAGGGCTGCCATCTCTCTGTGCGTGAGGCCCGCGTCTACCCACAGTCTTCAACAGGGACGGCAGAAAACTGGTGACAAAACCGCTTTCCTACTTCCATCTTCATCTGATTTCGGATGCGACCGGAGAGACTCTCCTGGCGGCGGGGCGCGCGGCGGCAGCGCAATATGGGAATAGCCGCGCGATCGAGCACATCTATTCGTCGATCCGAACGGAGAAGCAGCTGCGAAAAGTGCTTGCCGATATCGACGCGGAGCCGGGCATCGTTCTTTATACGGTGGTGGACCAGAAACTCGCCCGGATCATCGATGAAAGCTGCGCCGCGATGGGCGTGCCCTCCGTTTCGGTGCTGGAGCCGGTGCTAACCACCTTCCAGTCTTATCTCGGCGCTCCCGCTCATCGCCGTGCCAGCGCGCAGCATGTGCTCAACGCCGATTATTTCCGTCGCATCGATGCGCTCAATTTCACCATGGAGCATGATGATGGGCAATTGCCGCCCGATATCAACGAGGCGGATGTCATTCTGATCGGTATTTCCCGGACATCGAAGACGCCGACCAGCATTTACCTCGCCAATCGAGGGATAAAGACAGCCAATATCCCCATCGTTCTCGGCATTCCCATTCCAGAGGTAGTGGTGTCGGCGACAAAGCCGTTGATCGTCGGCCTGGTCGCGACGGCAGAGCGCATTTCGCAGATCCGCCAGAACCGGGTTCTGGGCGCGTCACCCGGCTATGACGTGGACATTTACACCGACCGCGCCAATATTGCGGAGGAGCTGGCCTATGCCCGCGGCATCTGCGCGCGCCATGGCTGGCCGGTCATCGATGTGACCCGCCGCTCGATCGAGGAAACCGCCGCCGCCATTCTTGCCCTTCGCCCGCGAAGCCGGTAACCAGACACGCATGATCCCGAAAAGTTGCTGACTTTTTGGATAAGATTATGCGGCGAAAAAGCTTTGGAGATAATGTCATGACCGAACGGATCATCCTGGCATCGAAAAGCCCGTTTCGCGCCGCCCTTATGAAGAATGCCGGCATCGCCTTTGAGGCCGTTGCAGCCGATATCGACGAACGTGCTGTGGAAGCGACGCTTGAGGGCAGCGGCGCGACATCAGAGGATGTCGCAGCTGTTCTGGCCGAGGCGAAGGCGCTCGATGTCAGCAGCAACCATCCGGAGGCCCTCGTCATCGGCAGTGACCAGACCCTGTCGCTGGAAGGCGAGATTTTCCACAAACCGGTGGATATGGATGCGGCGCGCCGGCAGCTCCTGAAGCTTTCGGGAAAAACCCATGAGCTGAACAGCGGCGTGGTCATCGCACGCGGTGGAGAGACTATCTGGCGGCATGTCGAGGTGGCGCGAATGACCATGCGCCCGCTCGGTCCTGAATTCATCGGGCGCTATCTGGCACGGGTCGGTGACATCGCATTGAAGAGCGTCGGCGCCTACCAGATTGAAGGCGAAGGATTGCAGCTTTTCGAAAAGATCGACGGCGATTATTTCACCATTGTCGGCCTGCCGATGCTGCCACTCCTTGGCCAATTGCGTGAGCTGGGAGCCATCGATGGCTGAGCCAAAAGCCTTCGTCACCGGCTTTCCGATCGGGCATTCCCGCTCGCCCCTTATCCATGGCTTTTGGCTGGAGGCGCATGGGCTCGAAGGCAGCTATGAGGCGGTGGAGACCTCGCCTGACATATTCGCGCACTTCGTCTCTTCGCTGCGAGAAAAGGGCTATGCCGGGGGCAATGTCACGATCCCGCATAAGGAAACGGCCTTTGCGCTGTGCGAAAAGCGCGATGCGGCGGCGGAAGCCATTGGCGCGGTCAACACGCTCTGGTTCGAGAATGACCGGCTCCATGGCGGCAATACGGATGCCTATGGCTTCGCCGCCAATCTCGATGAGTATGCTAAGGGGTGGGACGACACGGACGTTGCGCTGGTTCTGGGCGCCGGCGGCGCCAGCCGCGCCATCATCCATGCACTGAAAAGCCGGGGTTTTAGCCAAATCCATGTCGTCAACCGCACGCTTTCCCGCGCGGCGGAATTGGCGGACCATTTTGGGCCCGGTGTTTTCGCCCATCCCATCGATAAGGCCCAGGATCTGGTTTCTATGTCTGGCCTCATCGTCAATACGACGCCTGTGGGGATGGAAGGCCATGGCGGGCATGAGATGGCCCTGAACCTGACCAAGGCCGACCCGGCAGCCATTATCACCGATATCGTCTATGTACCCTTGGAAACACCCTTTCTTTCCACAGCGCGGGAAGCAGGGCTCAAGACGGTCGATGGCTTGGGGATGCTGCTGCATCAGGCGGTGCCGGGCTTCGAACATTGGTTCGGCCTGCGCCCGCAAGTCACGCCCGACCTGCGCGCCTACATCCTCGCCGATATGGAAAAATCCAGATGATCATTCTCGGTCTGACAGGTTCCATCGGCATGGGAAAATCGACCACGGCGCAAATGTTCGCCGATGCCGGCATTCCCGTCTATAGCGCTGATGAAGCGGTGCACCGGCTCTATGCCGGCCGCGCCGCGCCGCTGATCGAAGCGGCTTTCCCCGGTACGACTGGCAAAAACGGCGTGGACAGGGAAAAACTCTCCGCCGCGGTCCTCGGGAAACCGCAGGAAATTGCGAAGCTGGAGGCTATCGTCCATCCGCTTGTGGGGAAGGAAAGAGAAGATTTTCTGAGTGAAGCACGGGCGTCGGGCGCGGATATTGCGCTGGTCGATATTCCGCTGCTCTTCGAGATCGGAGCCGAAAAGGACGTGGACAAGATCCTCGTTATTTCCGCCGCGCCTGAAATCCAGCGGCAGCGCGTTCTTTCGCGCCCCGGCATGACAGCCGAAAAATTTGAAGCGATCCTCGCCCGCCAGATACCGGATGCGGAAAAGCGCGCTCGTGCGGATTTTGTCATCGATACCGGTCACGGACTGGACGCCGCCCGGAAAGCCGTCGCAGAAATCATTGGCCGTTTGCGGCAAGAGAATGCTGGATAAGAGCTTGTCAGCCTTGCAAAGGCCGGTTTGGCGAGAGAGTCTGTTTCAGCGAAGCGACTGAAAGGAATATCATCCATGCGGGAGATTGTATTCGACACCGAAACGACGGGCCTCGAAAGACTGGAGGACCGTGTCATCGAAATCGGCGGTGTCGAGCTTATCAACCGTTTTCCCACGGGCCGCACCTTTCATGTCTATATCAATCCGCAAGGCCGCGCCGTTCATCCGGAAGCACTGGCGGTCCATGGCATCAGCAACGAGCAGCTGGCCGACAAGCCGACCTTTCCGGAAATCGCCAATGATTTTCTCGAGTTCTTCGATGGCGCGCGGCTCGTCGCCCACAATGCGATGTTCGATATCGGCTTCATCAATGCCGAGCTGGAGCGCATCGGCCAGCCGCCTATCCCCACGGAGCGGGTGGTCGACACGCTGGCGCTCGCCCGTCGCCGCCATCCGATGGGCCCCAACTCACTCGACGCACTTTGCAAGCGCTACGGAATCGACAACAGCCGCCGCACCCTGCACGGCGCGCTTCTCGATTCGGAAATCCTGGCGGAAGTCTATATCGAACTGATCGGCGGCAAGCAGGCCGCGCTTGGCCTGACCATCGAAAAGACCGACCGCGGCGCCGGGACGGTCGAGAGCGAAACCGTCATCGTCATTGGAGCCCGGCCGGAGCCCCTGCCCCCTCGGCTGTCGGCGCTGGAGGAAGAAGCCCACGCCGCGCTTGTGGCCAAGATGGGTTCGAAGGCGATCTGGGCGAAGTACACGGCGGAAGTGGGGGAGTAATAAGGGCTTCTGAAGCATTTCAGCATTCCCTCTATCCGGCTGCGCGGCGGAAGGAAACGTCCAATAGAAAAAGCCCGGCTCGTGCGAACCGGGCTTTTTCTATTGGACGGAAATCGAAACCCTCAGCTCTTCACCGCCGCCTTGGCCTGCTCTTCGGCCATGCGCTGCTGGAACATGCCGGCGAAATCGATCGGGTCGATCATCAGCGGCGGGAAACCGCCATTGCGGGTCGCCTCGGCGATGATCTGGCGGGCGAAGGGGAAGAGCAGCCGCGGGCACTCGATGAAAAGCAGCGGCAGCATGTGCTCCTGCGGGAAGCCCTGGATGTGGAAAGCGCCGCCATAGACGAGCTCGACGTTGAAGAGCACGTCCTTGCCCTCGCCGGCACGGGCCGAAAGCGTCAGCACCACGTCGAATTCATTCTCGCCGATCGGATTGGCGTTCACATTGACATTGATATTGATCGACGGCGCCTTATCGCGCGGGCGCAGCGAGAGCGGCGCGCCGGGGCTTTCGAAGGAAAGATCCTTCACATATTGCGCCAGAATGTTCAGCGACGGCTCGGAGCCGGCGCCGGAACCATTGCCATTTTTCGCTTCGCTGGAATTCGCAGCGCTCGGTGTCTTTGCCATCGTCGGAAGACCTTTTTCTTAAGGAGAAGGCCATGATGGCCTTGTTAACTCAGGATTCGCCCTAACATGTGCGTCCTTTTGAGGCAATGGCGCCGGGCTTGCAAGCTGTGGCTATTCCCGGTCGCCGCGCCATGGCGAGTTGCGGTCGGGCTTGCGCTCATAATCCTCAGGGGTGAGGTCGATAACCCTGTCGCGCGGCTCTCCAGATGTCTGGTTCCGTCGGCCGAAGCCTGACGTGCTCATGGTGACGATGACCCGGCTGCGGATCAGATAGCGCCAAACGAGATCGCGCACTGGCGGAATGAACAGCAACAGCCCGAAAATGTCGGTGAAAAAGCCGGGAATGATGAGCAGGATCGCCGCCACGACCAGCATCGCGCCATGCACCACCTCACGGTCGGGCACCCGGCCAGCGGCGATTTCCGTCCGGATTCGCTGCAGCAGGCTGAAGCCCTGGACGCGCAACAGGAAAAGCCCGAGCACGCCTGAGAGCACCACCAGCGCAAGGGTCGGCAGCACGCCGATATGGCTGCCGACGATGACGAAGCCAGCGATTTCCACAAAGGGCAGCGCCAGGAAGAGAAGCGCGATGAAAGAAAATGGCACGGCGTCGCTGACCTTTCGTTGGTATACCGAGGAGAAACCTCTTTATGCGATGCTCTAGAACTGGGATCGGCATTTGAATGATTCAACGTGTCAGACTATATGTTTTTGGGAGTTCATTGCAATTTCCGATGGGTGAATCGCGTTAGACGCTGATTCCCATGCTCGGCATCATCAGGATCGGCAGGCGGTATGGAATTTTTCGATTTCGGGACGATTTTCTTCTTCGTGGCGGCAGTGATCATCTTCCTGCAACTGCGCAATGTCCTTGGCCGCCGCACCGGCCACGAGCGGCCGCCCTATGATCCCTACTCTCCGCGCACCGGCGATCCCGCGAAGAATGCGCCCGCCAATGGCAACAGCGACAATGTCGTCGCCCTGCCCCGCCGGGCGGCGGAGCCGGCGGAAAAGGATTTCTCCGACATCGATGCCATCGCGCCCGCCGGCACGGCGCTCAACGATGGCTTGCGCGCCATCCGCGCCGCCGATCCGTCCTTCGAGCCGAAGCGCTTCATCGATGGCGCCAAGATGGCCTATGAGATGATCGTGACCTCCTTTGCTTCAGGAGACCGCAAGGCGTTGAAGACGCTTCTTGCCAAGGATGTCTATGATGGCTTCGTCGCGGCCATCGATGAGCGGGAGAAGAAAGGCGAGACGATCAAATCCTCCTTCGTCGGGATCAACAAGGCCGATATATCGGGCGCCGGGATGAAGGGCAGCGAGGCCAATGTCACTGTCCGTATCGTCAGCCAGATGATTTCCGCCACCATGGACAAGGATGGCAATGTCGTCGATGGCGACCCGGATGCGGTGGTCGAAATCAAGGACGTCTGGACCTTCGCCCGCGACACTCGCTCCCGCGATCCCAACTGGAAGCTGGTGGCGACGGAAGCCGAGGATTGATCCTGCGCCGCGCATAGCGGCTGAATGGAAATTGCATCATGCTGTCGCGGCTTTTCACGCCCGTATCATTTACGGATGTTCCCGGCTGGGGTGAGAACGATCATGCCAGTGCCTTTGCCGCGTTCCGGCGCTCGGCCTTCCGTGTATTGGAAAAGCCCTACCGCAGCGGCGCGCTCGGCATCAGCTTCGAATCGCTGGCGCCCATTTTCGCGGCGGCTCGTGAGGCAGATATCGAGTCACCCCGCGCCTTCTTCGAAGCCCATTTTTTGCCATGTTTAATCCAAGAAAAAGCCAGGATTACCGGCTTTTACGAGCCGGAAATTGAGGCTTCCGCGACGAAAACCGGCCTATACCGCGTCCCATTTTACCGAAAGCCTGACGATCTCATCGAGCTCGATGACGGGAACCGCCCGCCCCATATCGACCCCTCCTTCGTCTTCGCGCGCAAGGTGGGAGAAGAGCTCGTCGAGTATCACGACCGCCGCGCCATTGAGTCGGGCGCGCTGGAAGGGCGCAACCTCGAAATCGCCTATGCCGCGGACCGGGTCGATGTGTTTTTCGCCCATGTTCAGGGCGCTGCAAGGCTGCATATGCCCGATGGCACATGGCGGCGGATTACCTATGCGGCGAAATCCGGCCATCCCTTCACCAGCATCGGCCGGGTGCTGATCGGCCTTGGCGAAATCCCCGAGGCTGAGGTCACCATGCAGTCGATCCGCGCCTGGCTGCGCGATAATCCGCACCGCATCGATGAAATCCTCTGGCAAAACCGCTCCTATATCTTCTTCCGCGAGGCGCCTGTGGAAGACCCGGCGCTCGGTCCCATCGCCGCCGCCAAGGTGCCGCTGACGCCGGGCCGCTCCATTGCCGTCGACCGGCTGCTCCATACCTTCGGCACGCCCTTCTTTATCGATGCGCCGGATTTGCAGGCATTCGGAACCGATGGTTTCCGCCGTCTGATGATCGCGCAGGACACCGGAACGGCCATTGTCGGCCCGGCACGCGGCGACCTCTTCACCGGTTCCGGTCCGGCTGCCGGCGAGATTGCCGGCGTCATCCGCAATGACGCTGATTTTTATGCACTGGTGCCGAGGAGCCTGCTAAAGGGGTGATTTATGGCACCCCGCGACAAGAAACCGAAAGATGCTGACGACCAGCCGCCAACCCCGTTGCGGCTGGAAGACCGTATTCTCTGGGAAACCGTCGCCCGCACCACCCGCCCCCTGAAACCGCGCGCCCCCCGCCTCCCCAAATTACCCGATGATTTCGACCTATGGGAGGCGGAAATCGGCGGGCGGGAGCCCGTTCCGCCACCGCAAACGGAACAGGCCCCTCCTGCCCTCCTGCCTGTATCGAAGCCGAAACAGCCGCCGCGCGAATCCTATCCGCTCCATCCGCTCGACCGGACGACGCACCGCAAGATCGCCAAGGGCCGGCTCGATATCGAGGCGCGGATCGATCTGCATGGCCTGACGCAGAGCGAGGCGCACGGGCTGCTCTATGGCTTCCTGCTCGATGCGCGGGCGCGGGGTCTGCGCCATGTGCTGGTCATCACTGGCAAGGGCTCGTCTTCCGGCAGCGAGGGCATATTGCGCCAGGCGGTGCCGCATTGGTTTTCCACGCCTGCTTTCCGCATTCTGGTCAGCGCCTACGAGGATGCGGCGCGAAAGCATGGCGGCCATGGCGCGCTCTATGTGCGCTTGCGCCGCGCTGCGACATGATCGAGGAAAGCCTATGACACCCTTCGGCAAGCGCATCCGGGAACTGCGCGAGGAGCGCAATGTCTCGCAAAAGGAGATGGCCGCGAAGATCGGCGTATCCGCCGCCTATCTTTCCGCGCTGGAGCACGGACGCCGCGGCCAGCCGACCTGGGACCTTCTCCAGCGCATCATCACCTATTTCAACATCATCTGGGACGAGGCGGAGGAATTGCAGCAACTGGCGAAGATTTCGCATCCGCGCGTGGTGATCGACACGGCGGGCCTATCGCCGGAAGCCACCGAGCTCGCCAATCTGCTGGCTAAAAACATCCGATTGATTGATCCCGAGACGATTCAGAACCTGAGCGGGGAAATCGAGGCGGCGCGCAAACGACGTAAATAGGCTTCTCTCCCGACGTCATTCTCGGGCTTGTCCCGAGAATCTGCCGTGGCTTAGCCTGTCAGGACGGTAATTGCTTTTCGTTTCTTCGCCGCAGATTCGGGACAAGCCCGAGAATGACGGACGTGGGCTCTAAAAAAGCTCCCGCAGTTCATCCAGCTTGCTGTTCACCAGCCAGCCATAATAATTTTCCTGCGGAAGCAGCAGGTCCTGGCCCGCTGCCATGCGTCTTGCATTTTCCCGGCCAAGCGCACGGGCGCGCTCGTCGGCCCCGCCGACATTGTAAAGCGTGGCGGTAATGCCGGGATTTTTCGAAATATCGAAATCGGCAAATTTCCGGTAGGCATCGATGGAATGCTTCAGCGTTGCCGCGACATAGGGCAGCGTCAGGTCGGGGTCCATGATCGTCTTGTAGACGGCATTCCCGTCCCCGGCATCGAGTTTCGGCAGGCCGGAAATGCGGTTGACCATGTCGGACATCTGCAAGGCCGTCAGCGGGTTGATCTGGCCGAGCCCGAAGGTCTGTCCGGCATAGAAGGGCTGGAAGAATACAGCGCTGAAACGGTTGTTGGGATAGGATCGCCCATCCACCGTTCGCCCGCGAAAGGTCCTGTTCCAGACATCCTCGCGGCAATCCCAGAGCGAATAGCTGTCGGTAAAGCGGGCGCAGGTGGAAAATTCCGGCCTTTTCACGAAGTTGCCGATCGTCTCGCCATTATAATCGAAGCTGACCCCCTGCCGGACATAGGACATCGCCTTGACGTAGTAGGTCTGCAGCCGGTCGTAGACATCGACATTGTATGTATGCTCGCCGACAATGGCCCCGGCGATATGGATGGGATCGATGCCATAGGCGGAAGCGGTGCTTCTGATCTTCGCGCGCAGCCCCGCGTCGCGTTTTAGCAGATCATAGATCTTGCGGTATTTCGCCTCATAGGTCGTCCTGAGTTCGCGTGTGCGCTTGGCCGATGCGCCGGGAATGCCGGGCTGGTCCGCATTGCGGTTTCCGGGAGGAACCAGCGTGGCGGCATCGGCATCTCCGGCACTGAGAAGGCTGGCGGCAAAGAGGCCCATGCCGGCGATAAGGGTTAACAGGCTTTTCATGTCTATGCGGTCAGCCCCGGGGGGATTCAAGCATCCCGTTCTCGAAAGTCGGGCCGGAAAATAGAAAACCCCCTCGATGAAGTCGAGGGGGTTTTACGATTAGTTAACGGCGATGCTGGAATGCCACACAGGCATCCGCGGGCTACAGGATAAACCGCGACAGATCGGAATTCTTGGCAAGGTCGCCCACCGTCTCCCGCACATATTTGGCATCGACGGTGAAAGTCGTGCCTGATTTATCGGGGGCGGAGAAGGAGATTTCGTCGAGCACCCGCTCCATCACCGTCTGCAGCCGCCGCGCGCCGATATTTTCGACGCTGGAGTTCAGATCAACAGCAATATCGGCGAGCGCGTCGATGGCGTCGTCGGTGATGTCGAGCGTCACCTCCTCCGTCGCCATCAGCGCGATATATTGCTTGATTAGGCTCGCCTCGGTTTCGGTCAGGATGCGGCGGAAATCCTCTCGCGTCAGTGCATTGAGCTCAACCCGGATTGGCAGGCGGCCCTGCAGTTCCGGCAGAAGGTCCGATGGCTTCGACACGTGGAAAGCGCCGGACGCGATGAACAGGATGTGATCGGTCTTAACCGGCCCATATTTGGTCGCCACTGTCGTTCCCTCGACCAACGGAAGAAGGTCACGCTGCACGCCTTCGCGCGAGACACCCGCGCCGATGCCGCCATCCCGCGCGGCGATCTTGTCGATCTCGTCAAGAAAGACGATGCCGTCATCCTCCGTCGCCCTCAGCGCCTCCTGCACGATCTGCTCCTGGTCGAGCAGCTTGTCGGATTCGTCATTGATGAGCAGGTCATAGGATTCCTTCACCGTCGTCTTGCGCATCTTGGTGCGCCCGCCCATCGCCTTCCCCAGCATGTCGCTTAAGTTCAGCACGCCGATATTCGCGCCCGGCATGCCCGGAATTTCGAAGCTGGGCATGCCGCCGCCGGTGTCAGTAACTTCCACCTCGATTTCCTTGTCGTCCAGCAGCCCGTCGCGCAGCTTTTTGCGGAAGGAATCGCGCGTCGCCGGGCTCGCCGTCTTACCCACCAGTGCATCGAGCACCCGTTCTTCGGCGTTGAGATGCGCCCGCGCCTTCACCTCCTCGCGCTTCTTTTCGCGCACGAGGCCGATGGCGACTTCGACGAGATCGCGGATGATCTGCTCGACATCGCGGCCGACATAGCCGACTTCGGTGAATTTCGTGGCTTCCACCTTAATGAAGGGCGCGCCCGCCAGCCTGGCCAGACGGCGGGAGATTTCGGTCTTGCCCACGCCGGTCGGTCCGATCATCAGGATGTTCTTGGGCATCACCTCTTCGCGCATCTGCCCTTCGAGCTGCTGGCGCCGCCAGCGGTTGCGCAGTGCAATGGCCACGGCGCGCTTGGCGTCCTTCTGCCCGATGATGAAGCGGTCGAGTTCGGAAACGATCTCGCGGGGGGAAAATGTTGTCATTCTTCTAATTCCAGTTCACCGTTACGCGGCGTCGATGCTTTCAAGGATGATATTGCTGTTGGTATAGACGCAGATGTCAGCGGCGATCTGCATCGCCCGGCGTGCGATATCTTCGGCGCTCATATCCGTGTCGATGAGAGCACGGGCCGCGGCGAGCGCATAATTGCCGCCCGAGCCGATGGCCATCACCCCATGTTCAGGCTCCAGCACGTCGCCCGTGCCGGTCAGCGCCAGCGTCACCTGGGCATCCGCGACCAGCATCATCGCTTCCAGACGGCGCAGATAGCGGTCGGTGCGCCAGTCCTTGGCAAGCTCGACGGAAGCGCGCATCAGCTGGTCGGGATATTGCTCCAGCTTCGTTTCGAGCCTTTCCAGCAGCGTGAAGGCATCGGCGGTGGCGCCGGCAAAACCGGCGATCACATTGCCCTTGCCGATGCGGCGCACCTTGCGCGCATTGCCCTTCATCACCGTCTGGCCGAGCGAAACCTGCCCGTCGCCAGCGATCACCACCTTTCCGCCCTTGCGGATGGTGACGATGGTCGTGCCGTAAATGGTGTTGGGATTGTGTTCGATCATGGAAAACTCCGTTAAGCGGCCCCCTCGCCCCGTCAACGGCGGCAAATGCGGACCCCTGCAAGCATCGAAAACCGGATGCGTGCAGTCTATGTATGAACGCATGAACGAAATGCAAACCGGTCAGGGTTAACATTCGTCCAGCCGTCATACACGACTCCGGTCGTCGAGGATGACGGCATCTGGTGACGGCGACTAAAGCATTTGGCAAAGGACGCTCGCTGTTCTAGAAGCAGGCTAACTCACGACAGCGGGAATAAACCATGGCATCGAACAGCAACCGCACCGCATCGGTGGAACGCACGACGAAGGAAACCAGCATCGCCGTTTCGGTCGATCTGGATGGAACCGGCGCGTTCGATATTTCCACCGGCGTTGGCTTTTTCGACCATATGCTGGAGCAGCTTTCCCGCCATTCCCTGATCGATATGACGATCCGGGCCAAGGGTGATCTCCATATCGACGACCACCATACGGTGGAGGACACCGGCATCGCCATCGGTCAGGCCATTGCCAAAGCGCTGGGCGAGCGGCGCGGCATCAAGCGCTACGCCTCCATCGACCTTGCCATGGACGAAACGCTGACGCGCGCCGCGCTCGATGTGTCGGGCCGCCCTTTCCTCGTCTGGCAGGTCGACTTCTCTGCGCCGAAGATCGGCACGTTCGATACCGAGCTGGTGCGCGAATTCTTCCACGCGCTAGCGCAAAATGCCGGGATCACCCTGCATGTGACCAACCATTACGGCGCGAACAACCACCATATCGCCGAGACCTGCTTCAAGGCAGTGGCGCGTGCGCTGCGCACGGCAATTGAGGCCGATCCGCGCCAGAAGGACGCGATCCCCTCCACCAAGGGAAGTTTGAGAGGCTGAACGCATGGCAAGTTATGTCGTCATGAAGCCGCCGGCAGAGACGGGCAAAGGCGCGGCGGAGCGCACGGTTTTCGTCCGCGACGGCTTTTCGTTTCTGGCGCTGATTATGCCCGTCCTCTGGCTTCTCTTCTATCGCCTCTGGTTCGAGGCCGGCCTTGTTCTGGTCGCGGCGGTGGCGTTGGGGTTAGCCGGTGAATATTGGAGCGCACCCGGCACCACGACATTTCTGACCTTCCTTATCTCCATTCTCGTCGCGCTCGAAGGCAACAATTGGCGTCTTTCCGCGCTGCGCCGCAAGGGCTATGCCGACAAAGGCGTCATCGAGGCGGATGACAGGGAAGAAGCCGATATCCGCTATTTCACCGATGGTGCGGCGGCGCGGGCCACGCGGAAGAAGCGTGCCAGCCGATCCGCCACGCCCCAGCCGGATGCGAGGCTGGGCCTCGTCGGCTTTTACGGAGAAAATTGAGAATGCGTGTCGCCATCATCGATTACGGCTCGGGGAACTTGCGTTCCGCGACCAAGGCTTTCGAGCGTGCCGCGCGGGAAAACGGCATTGACGCGCAAATTGACCTGACCGGTGATGCCGAGCGGGTGCTCACCGCCGACCGCATCGTGCTGCCTGGCGTCGGCGCCTATGCCGATTGCCGCCGCGGGCTTGCCGCCGTGCCCGGCATGGCGGAAGCCGTTGAGGAAGTGGCCATCGAAAAAGGCAGCCCCTTCCTCGGCATCTGCGTCGGCATGCAGCTCATGTCCTCGCGCGGTTTGGAAAAGACCGTGACGGAAGGCTTCGGCTGGATCAAGGGTGACGTGCGCGAAATGACGCCGTCGGACCCCGCCTTAAAGATCCCCCAGATCGGCTGGAACACGATTCACGTGAAACATTCTCACCCGCTCTTCGATGGAATAAAGACCGGCGCGGATGGGCTTCACGCCTATTTCGTCCACTCCTATGCGCTCGACGCGGAAAACCCTGATGATGTACTGGCTACCGCCGATTATGGCGGCCCGATCACGGCCGCCGTCGCGCGCGACAATCTGGCAGGCATGCAGTTCCATCCCGAAAAGAGCCAGGCGCTCGGCCTCGCCCTCATCGCCAATTTCCTGAAGTGGAAACCATGATCCTCTTTCCCGCCATCGATTTGAAGAACGGTCAGTGCGTTCGCCTGAAGCTGGGCGATATGGATAGCGCCACCGTCTATAATGCCGACCCCGCCGCCCAGGCGAAGGCCTTCGAGGAACAGGGCTTCGAATGGCTGCATGTGGTCGATCTCAACGGCGCTTTTGCGGGCGAAAGCGTCAACGGCGCGGCTGTTGAGGCGATCCTGAAGGCGACGAAGAACCCGGTGCAGCTTGGCGGCGGTATCCGCACGCTTGAGCATATCGAGAATTGGCTCGCCAAGGGGCTGGCGCGGGTGATTCTGGGCACGGTCGCCGTGCGCGATCCGGCGCTGGTCGTCGAGGCCTGCAAGAAATTTCCTGGAAAAGTCGCTGTCGGCATCGATGCGAAGGGCGGCAAGGTCGCGGTCGAAGGCTGGGCGGAAGCCTCCGAACTGGGCGTCATCGAACTGGCGAAAAAATTCGAGGGTGCGGGTGTCGCGGCAATCATCTACACCGACATCGACCGCGACGGGGTTCTGGCCGGTATCAATTGGGAATCGACCCTGGCGCTGGCAGATAGCATTTCCATTCCCGTCATCGCCTCGGGCGGACTTGCCTCCATCGCGGACATCAAGCGGATGACCATGCCTGATGCAAGGAAGCTCGAAGGTGCGATTTCAGGCCGCGCGCTTTATGACGGGCGGATCGATCCAGAAGAAGCGCTGGCAGTTCTGAGGACAGCCGCATGACTTTGAAGGCCCGTGTTATCCCCTGTCTCGACGTTAAAGATGGCCGCGTCGTCAAGGGCGTCAACTTCGTCGATCTGATCGATGCCGGCGATCCCGTCGAGGCGGCCAAGGCCTATGACGCCGCCGGTGCGGACGAGCTCTGCTTCCTCGACATCACCGCTTCCTCGGAAAATCGCGAGACGATCTTCGACGTAGTGGCGCGCACGGCGGAGCAATGCTTCATGCCGCTGACAGTGGGCGGCGGGGTGCGCACCGTCGCTGATATCCGCAAGCTTCTACTCGCGGGGGCCGACAAGGTGTCCATCAACACGGCGGCGGTGAAAAATCCGGATTTTGTCGCCGAAGCAGCCGACAAGTTCGGCAACCAGTGCATCGTCGTTGCCATAGACGCCAAGAAAGTGTCCGGCCCCGATGAGGCGGACCGCTGGGAAATCTTCACCCATGGCGGTCGCGAGGCCACAGGCCTCGACGCCATCGATTTTGCCCGGCGCATGGTCGATCTCGGGGCGGGCGAAATCCTGCTCACCTCCATGGACCGCGACGGCACCATGGTCGGCTACGATATCGCGCTGACCCGTGCCGTGGCCGATAGCGTGCGCGCGCCGGTTATCGCCTCCGGCGGTGTCGGCAGTCTCGACCATCTGGTTGCGGGCATCCGTGACGGCCACGCCACGGCCGTTCTCGCCGCTTCGATTTTTCACTTCGGCACCTATACGATATCGGAAGCAAAGCGCTATATGGCGGAAGCCGGGATCGCGATGCGGCTCGATCCGGCCCAGTAATTCGGGCGGGGAGGACAAATGACGGATTTTACTCTCAAGGACCTGGAGCGCATCGTGGCCGAGCGCGCCGCTGTTACAGACGGTTCGTCCTATACGGCGAGCCTCGTCGCCAAGGGCGTCGGCAAAGCCGCCCAGAAGCTGGGCGAGGAAGCGGTCGAGACGGTGATTTCAGCCGTCTCCGGCGACAGGCAGGGCGTTATCAGCGAAAGCGCCGACCTGCTTTATCACCTTCTGGTCGTTTGGAAGATAAGTGGCGTCGACCTTGCCTCGGTTCTTGCGGAACTCGAGCGGCGCACCGCGCAATCCGGCCTTGCGGAAAAGGCCGGACGCAAGAATACTTGAACAAGGTTCGCGCCATGTGGGAAGCCACGGATCAGCTCATTCCGAGCAAATACTCGCCCTATCGCCTGTTTACGGCAGAGGAATGGGCGGGATTTCGCGCCGACACGCCGCTGACGCTCACCGCCGAGGAAGTCCAGCGGCTGCGCTCGCTGGGCGATCCGATCAATCTGGAAGAGGTGCGGCGCATCTATCTCTCGCTGTCGCGCCTCCTCTCCGCCCATGTCGAGGCGAGCCAGCTTCTCTTCCGCCAGCGCCAGCAATTCCTGAAGATGGACGATGCGGTGAAAACGCCTTTCATCATCGGCATCGCCGGTTCGGTGGCGGTGGGCAAATCCACCACGGCGCGCGTGCTGAAGGAGCTTCTCGCCCGCTGGCCGTCGAGCCCCAAGGTCGATCTGGTAACGACAGACGGCTTCCTCTATCCGAACGCCACCTTGCGCGCGCAGAGCCTGATGGAGCGCAAGGGCTTTCCGGAGAGCTACGATGTCGGCGCGGTGCTGCGGTTTCTGTCTTCGATCAAGGCCGGGATGAGGCATGTCCGCGCCCCCGTCTATTCGCACCTCACCTATGATGTGGTGCCGGGCGAATATGTCACCATCGACCGCCCGGATATTCTGATTTTCGAAGGCATTAATGTCCTGCAGGTCCGCGACCTGCCCGAGGACGGCAAGATGGTGCCCTTCGTCTCGGATTTCTTCGATTTCTCGATTTATATCGATGCGGAAACGGTGGAGATCCGCAAATGGTATATCGACCGCTTCATGCGCCTGCGCGAAACCGCCTTCCGCGACCCGCAATCCTTCTTCCATCGCTATTCGCAGCTTTCCGACGACGCGGCGCTCATCATCGCCGAGGGCTTGTGGACCAATATCAATCTGAAGAATCTTAAGGACAATATCCTCCCGACACGGCCCCGCGCCGACCTGATCTTACGCAAAGGCGCCAATCACTTTGTCGAGGAAGTAGCGCTGCGAAAGATTTGAGCGTACCCCTGAAACGCAAAAAGCCCGGCCGAAGCCGGGCTTTTTGTTGAAAACGATAAACTCAAGCACAAGCAGCGGCGGATACTTTGATCCAGTCGGACAGGCGGCTCTTCGGAGCAGCGCCCACCATGTTGGCGGCAAGCTCGCCATCCTTGAAAAGAAGAAGTGTCGGAATCGACCGTACCCCGAACTGGGCGGCGAGTTCCGGGTTCTCGTCGATATTCACCTTGGCGATCGTGACCTGACCGGCCATTTCAGATGCGATTTCCTCCAGCGCGGGCGCGATCATCTTGCATGGGCCGCACCATTCCGCCCAAAAGTCCACCACGACGGGCCCATCCGATTGGAGCACGTGGGAGTGAAAAGTGCTGGCGTCGATCTTTACGGTTGCCATCTGGCGTTCCCTTTCGATTAACAGGTAACGCATCATGTGGTGTGTTCCACGATGCGCTTCAAGCATCTGTTTCTCACGAGTGAGGAAGGCTTTCAAGAGCCGCAATAGCCTCGTCCATGGCCTCGCTCGGAATCGTGATCAAGCGCGGCGCTTCGGTAAAAAGCAATGCCGCTTCCACGGCAAGTCCCGGATAAAGCGGCCTGAGCAGCGCACGATAAAGCGCAAGCTGGGCGATATATTGGCGGGGAACCTCAGTGAGGTCCGTGGGCGGCGGGCGATTCGTCTTGTAATCCGTGATGAGAATGCGGGTCTTTTCCACAGCAAGGCGGTCGATCTTGCCGGAGACTGCGTGTTCCCTGCTGCCGAGCTTCAACATCCCCATGATTTCCACTTCCGCCCGCGAGTTTTCGGCAAAAACAGGAGCAAAATCAGTATCTTCCAGCACGGAAAAGACAGAATCGAGCGCCTTTTCCCGCTCGATTTCAGGCCAATCATTGGCCGCGTGGCTGAGATACCGCTGTGCCGCTATCAGCCGCTCTTCCGCCGGCATATCGGGCAGGTGTTGCAGCAGCGCGTGGATGACCGTGCCGCGCCGAATCGCAAAGCTCGGGGCGGCATCGTCCGTGGCCAGCACGGGCGAGTCTGGCATGGCCGCCTGCGCATCATCAGGTTCGATCAAAACCGATGCGCCTGATGGAGACAGCGGGCGCGGCAGGCCGGCCTCGCGCTTCATCGGGCGGCGGTAGCTTTCCGGCAGCGGCTCGGGCGCTGGCGCGGCTGATTCTTCCTTTTCCGCAAGGGCGATCTCGCCGGTTATCGTCTTGCGGTAGCGCCGCGCAACGACCCCTTCCACCGGATGCTCGACCGGTTCGCATCGCTCGGCCAGCGCATCGGAAACCAGCTTCCCCCATGTCTCGCCGCCCTCGCGTGCGCCTTTATAGCCGCAGATGATCAGCCGGTCCTCCGCCCGCGTCATGCCGACATAGAGCAGGCGGCGGTATTCCTCCTCGGCGCGGCGCTTCAATTCCTCGATTCGCACGGCCGTGAAGGCGGTTTCATAAGAACCATTCGGCTGCCAGATGAACCCTTTCCCCTCCCAACCGTCAGGTTCCTTCATATCGAAGGGAATGAGTTTCGGGGCGCGATTCGCCGTCCAGGCCGCGCTGCCGGGATCGACCAGAAACACCACCGGCGCTTCCAGCCCCTTGGCGGCGTGAACCGTCATGATGCGCACTTCGTCGCGGTTCTGATCGAGCTCGCGCTTGATCTCGGGTGCCGCCGCTTCCAGCGTTTCGAGGAATGCCTGAAGCCCCGGCAGACCGGTTTTCTCCGCGGCAAGCGCATAATTCTGGAATTCGTCGATGACGTCGCCCGCCTCTGGCCCCAGCCGGGCGAGCAGCTTGCGCCGCGCGCCCCCTGCCCCGAGAATCCGGGCGTAGAACTCGAACACCGGCATGGTGTCGGCGCTCGCACGCCAGCCCCGCAAGGTCTCGTGAACAGCGGCGAGAGCGGGATCGTGCTCAGCCTCTTGCGCTATACGTTCGAATAATGTCTGCCCTGCCTCGCGGGGATGGGCGAGCCCGAAAAGCTGCATGTCGTCGAGCGCGAAGAGCGGGCTTTTGAGGAGCGCCGCCAGCGACAGATCGTCCGCGGGTTGCAGCACGAAACGGCCGAGCGCCATCAGATCCTTGACGGCGATATGGTCGGTCAGGTTCAGCCGGTCGGCGCCCGCCACCGGCACGCCCAGCGTCTTCAGCGCCCGCGACAGGGCCGGCATGAACTGGTCGCGCTTCCTGACCAGCACCATGATATCCCGCGCTTCGAGCTTGCGTTCCTGGCCCGGAATGATCTCACCATGATCGAGCCAATGGCGGATCGTGGCGGCGATCTGTTCGGCGAGCCGGACGGCGGGTGCAGCGAGATGATCGACGGGGATGCGCCAATCCTCCGGCTCCTCCACCGCTTGCGGGCTCAGCGGGTCCCATATCTCCACCTCGCCCGGCGCTTCCCGGCGAATCGCCTCGTGCTGCGTCGGCCCCGGCTCCAGGCCAAGCCCGCGATAAGCTTCCGGGCGCGCGAAGACAAGATCGACGGCGGAAAGCACGTCCGGTGTGGATCGGAAGGAGAAATTGAGCCGGACGTCGCCGAAGGTCAGATCCGCGCTTTCCGCCTTCTGTCTGACCATCTTGCCCGAGGCGGCGAAATCCTGCGGCACGGCGCCTTGAAAGGAATAGATCGACTGCTTCTCGTCCCCCACGGCAAAGAGCGTGCGGCGGATATCGCGCTGGCCCTGGCCGGAGAAGAACTCTGCCGAGAGCATATGGATGACCTGCCATTGCTCCGGGCTCGTATCCTGCGCCTCGTCCACCAGAATATGATCGATGCCCCGGTCGAGCTTGTATTGCACCCAATGCCCCGCCCCTTCGCGGGCGAGCAGCGAGACGGTGCGGTTGATAAGGTCGTCGAAATCAAGAAGCCCGCGACTGCGCTTCATCGCCTGATAGCGCGCCAGCAGATCATCGATGAGGATGAAGGCGGAGAGGTTGAGCCGGATCAGCCGCAATTGCTTGAGCCGGTCGAGCGCCTGATAAACGCGCGCAGCGGCCCGGTCGAACACCTCTTCAAAGTCCGGCACAACAGCCAGAACCGGCTTTGAGCAAACATAGCTGCCGCTTTTCGGCTCGCCCGTCGATTTTAGGAAGGCGAGGCGGAGGATTTCCTCCTTGTCCGCGATGGTTCGCGCTTTGGGCATCTCGCGCAGCTGCAGCGCAAAATCCTGCGCGCGTGCCGCGCCCTTAGGAATCGCGAGAAGCCGCTCGAGCACGGAATCGGAAAATTCCGGCAGCGGCCAGACCTCTGCCAGAATATCCTCCTCCCGTTCGTCGCCGGTAAAGCCGAAGATGGAATAGAGCAGCGATTTGCGGTTCTCGTCGCCGCCGACTTCGCGGATGAAGCGCTGGAGCGCATGGCGGCGATTGACGGCTTCATCGAGCAGTGCTTGCAGGCCCATTTCGCCCGCGACGCTCAGCACGTCATCGAAGGCCTTGGCGAGCCCCCTCCCCCCGTCATTCTCGGGCTTGTCCCGAGAATCTACGACGGGAAGATTATCGGGACGGTCATTGCCTGCCTTTTCCGTCGCAGATTCTCGAGACAAGCCCGAGAATGACGGCTGGATCGTACCGGCCGTGCGAGCCTTTTCCAGCAATTGCCTTCTTGCCTCGCCCACCAGCGCGACCTGCATCAGATCGTCCATCAGCTCGAAGTGGCCGGCAATATTGGCTTCCAGCGGAAACTGATGCAGGATCGCCTCGCAGAAGGCGTGGATGGTCTGGATTTTCAGGCCGCCAGGCGTTTCCAGCGCGCGGGCAAAGAGCCGCCGCGCCGCTCTGAGGCGAGATGCGCCGGACCGCTCGCCCTCCAGCGCTTCGAGCTTCTCGGCAAGCGCTTCGTCGGGCAGCATCGCCCATTCGGAAAGGCGGGCGAAGACGCGGTTCTGCATGACAGCCGCAGCCGCCTTGGTATAGGTCAGGCAGAGGATGCGCGAGGGGTCGGTGCCTTCAAGGAGCAGCCGGATGACGCGCTCGGTCAGGACATGGGTCTTGCCCGAGCCGGCATTGGCCGAAACCCACACGGAATCCTTCGGATTGGCGGCACGGGCCTGCGCGGCGATGGTTTCCGGCGGGATAAAAAGCTTCTTCTTCATTCGCCGCCCTCCCCGCTGCCGTTTGCCGCGCCCGCCGACCATTCGAGCACCCGAGCAAGATGGTCGTAATCGCCGGTCAAATCGGTCTCGCGGAAGGGCAGCGCGCGGGAAAGGTAGCCCTTGTCAGGCTTGGCATATTCATCCAGCAATTGTCCGAGCCGCTGCCAAGCTTCTTCGCCGATTTCGGGCGCGGATTTAAAGCTCTTGGTCTTGCCCGAGAGCGCGAGGATCGATTCGGGCTCCACCGCGCCATTGCCGCGCAGGCGGACATAGAAGAGGTTCGATGCCGGGACGGGACCGGCCTCGCCGAAAGCGCCACGGGCGAGAAGCGCCGCTTCCAGCGCCAATTGCGGCGAGAGCAGCACATGCGCCTGCCGCCGCGACGGGGTAGAGCCCGTCTTGTAATCAATGATCTCAGCCGTGCCGTCGCGCAGCAGGTCGATGCGGTCGGCGCGGCCGGAAAGCGTGATGCCGCGACCGTCTATTTCCAGCGCGCGGGCGGCGATTTCGGCATGACGCGCGGCGACATCACGGGCGCGCTCCCGCTCCCATTTGAGGAATTCCGGGGCAAGCGCCGCAAAGCGCGGCCACCATACCGCTTCGATCTCGACAGGCAGGGCGGCGGCGTCGAAGAATTGGCGTCCCAGATCGAGAAGCGCCGCCAGCGCCCCTTCCCCCCGCGGATCGATGCCGCTTTGGGTAAACGCGCCGAGGATATCATGGAACAGCGTGCCCCGTTCCGCCGCTGCCGGATCGCGAATCAGCGGCTCCAGCGGGCGAAGGCGCAAAATCTTCTTGGCGAAGATGGCGTAAGGATCGCGCCGCAGCGTTTCAATTTCCGTGACCGTGAAGTGCTTCGGTCTTACTTCCACCGGCGGCTTGGGCTCGGGGCGCTTGACGAAGGGCACGTCGGGCGCGGTATCGACCTCGCGCGCCCATTGCAGATATTTGGCCCCTCTCGCCCGCAGTGCCGCCGTCTCGTCCGGCCCCAGCACAGTCGCCAGCCGCTGCAGCCAGCGCGATGGCACGGTGGGGGCGTTGGCGGAACGCTGCGAGCGGGAGAGAATCACCCTGTCCATGCCCATCGCCATCTGGAAATCATGCGCGGCGAGGCCCGTGCGGCGCTCCGGCGGCTCCAGCGCCAGCGCCGCCTTCATCGGGCGCGACATGAAGGGATCGTTGCGGGTCTTGCCCGGCCACGCGCCTTCGTTGAGCCCGCCCAGCACGATCGTATCCACGGTTTGGAGCCGGGCTTCGAGCGCGCCCCAGATGAAAAGGCGCGGATGACCGCCTGGGCGCGGCTTCACCGTTTCGCCTGATATCAGCGCATCGGCAATGGCCGGCCATTCCCTGGGCTGGAAATCGAGGCCCGAATCCGCCGCCACGAGATTGCGCAGGAAGGAGGCGAATTTTTCGCCCGCCTCGCCGTCATAGAGATGAGCGACACTGCCTTTCTCATCGCGCGCCAGATTTTCCAGCGCCTCGACGCTCAGGCGAATCACCGTCGCCATGTCGACCGGCTCTTCCCTCTCGATCAGCGGAAGGAGGGGCGCCACTGCCTCCGACAGCGCGACGCAGAGGGCACGTGCCTCGTCCAGCATGGCCGGGCTTACGGTCTCGTGCCAGGCGGGGCGGTAATGAAGCGCCGCGCTTTCCGCGACCTTCTTGTCGAAGAAGGCGGGGAGATCGGCAATCGACGCCCTGCCCGTCCCGCCCCGGAAGGCCACAAGCTCAAGCGTTTCAGCGGCGCGGCGAATATGCGCCCGTTCGCCGCCCGCATTGACGAGCGGGTGCTTCGCCAGCGCCAGAAGCGCCACGGGATCGCCGGGGTTGAAGACCGTTTCCAGAAGCAGCCGGAACAGCATGGCCGCCTGGCTGTCGCGCAAGGGCCGGCCGCCCGAATCATCCGCCTCGATGCCGAAGCGGGCAAGCTCGACCGAGACGCGGCGGGCAAGATCGCGATCCGCCGTAATCAGCGCCGCCGTATGGTCAGGATTTTCGATGGCGTGGCGCAGGGCGAGCGCGACCGCCAGCGCCTCCTCCCGCTCATTCGCCGCCTCGATCAGCGCCACGTCGCGCATGGCGCTGGCGCTTGCTGCCGGATCGAGCACCAGCCCGCCCCAGGCATCCGTCGTCTCGGCAGGACGCAGCGCCTCGCTGACAATGCGCTCGCGCATTCGCTTGTCCGTGGGCAGTTCGCCGAGATGGATGACATCGCCCCGCAAGCCGCCGACATGGCGGATGAGCTTGGCAAGCCCGAATTGCGGATGGCCGAAGATAGATGGGCTCGTTTCCTTCTCGCCCAAAATCTCCCACGCGCCCGGATCGAGATCGCGGTCCAGGCCGGGCAGCACCACTGCGCCATTGGGGAGGTTGGCGATGACAGAGATGAGTTCCGCTGTCGCCGGGATAGAGCCGGTGGAACCCGCGGCGATGACCGGCCCGGCGGGCGGGTGGAGGCGCAGTCGTTCCGCTTCCAGTTCGATCAGCCGGTTGCGGTGGGCGGCGGGGTTGGAACGCTGGCGCTCGGCGAGGATATCGGGCCAAAGGCGGGTGACGATATCAAGGAAGCCCAGCGTTACCCGCCACCAGTCGGCAAGCTCGTCCGGGGCGATGCGGTTAAGCTCGGTCCAGCTCGCGCCTTCCGTCTCGACCTGATCCATGAGGTCGGCGAGGCCACGGGCAAGCCAGATGGCGTCGGCGGTGGTGGCGGGAACCGCCACATCCTCATTGCCGAAAAGCGCACGAACGTGAGCCGGCAAACTTTCGCGCCACGGACGCACCAGCCGCGCCAGCAATAGAAGCCGTTCCGCCCCACCGATGGCGGGCAGAAGGTCCAGAAACCCGCGCGAACCGGCCTCGAAAATCGCCGCATCCTCATCCACATCGCCCAGCGGGCGGATGGTGGGAAGAATGGCCGATTTGGCTGGATTCCTCTCCACCAGCAGGGAGCGGAGCGCGCGGGCGGCGCGGCGGGTCGGCACATAGATGGTAGCAGAGGCGAGCGCCAGCGGATCGTCCGGCTTTGCCGGAAAGCCGGGGATGAGCGTGCCGTCAAGCAGCGCGCGAACCAGGGTGGGGAGGAAGGGCGTCCCCGGCGCGATGGAGAAAAGGCGGGGCGGCCGCTTCACCGCCCGATCCTTGCAAGGGCGGCTTCGGCCGCGCCGATGGCCTCGGGCGTGCCGACCGTGAGCCAGTGACCGCCCATCTTCATCCCGTAAAGCCGGTCGTCCTCGATGGCGCGGTCGAAATAGCGGTTGAGTGACACAGCTCCGCTCGCCGCTCCCGCGAAGATGCGCGGATGCACGATGGCGACGCCTGCATAGATGAGGGGCGAGCCGGCATCGCCATAGCGGCTGAGCCGCCCTTCCCCATCCATAGTGAAATCGCCGCGCCCGGTATGGCCGGTGGCTTGATCCGGCGAGGCGACCATCAGAAGAATATCCATGCGGCGCTCGTCCCAATGCTCGCTCAGGCGATGGAGATTGGGCGTATCGCCATCGGTCCAGAACGTATCGGCGTTGAGGACGAAGAAGGACTCCTTCCCCAGATGCGGCAGGGCCTTGATGATGCCGCCGCCCGAATCGAGCAAGCCGTCACGCTCGTCGGAAATGACGATGCGCGGATTCGTCCGGCTTTTCAGATGTGCCTCCATCTGATCGGCGAGGTAATGCACATTGACCACCGCCGTGGGCACGCCCGCTTGCGCCAGCGCATCCAGCCCCCAATCGATCAGCGGCTTGCCGGCCACGGCGACGAGCGGCTTTGGAATGGTGTCCGTGATCGGGCGCATGCGCTTGCCCAATCCCGCCGCCAGAACCATCGCCATTTGCGGAATGGTCATCTCCACCGCCCTGTTCTCAATTGGCTCAATCAGAACCCGATTCGGGCTCTCGCAGCAATTCCTGGCTTTCATACCACAAACGCACCGGCTCAAGCACCGGATGGGCGAGCGCGCGCGTGAGATAAGCGCGAATACGCGGCAGATGTTTGAGATAGAAGGGCTTGCCGTCGCGCTTATTGAGCCGGACGAATATGCCGAGGATCTTGGAATTGCGCTGCGCGGCCATGATCGCATAGGCTGCGCGGAAATTCGTCTCGTCGAACGCACCGCCCATCTTCAGCCTTTCGTCGCAATAGGCGGCGAAGAGACGGGCTTCC
Organism: Brucella sp. IR073; assembly: GCF_049065735.1. Lineage (NCBI taxonomy): Bacteria > Pseudomonadati > Pseudomonadota > Alphaproteobacteria > Hyphomicrobiales > Brucellaceae > Brucella > Brucella sp. IR073. The sequence goes on along the minus strand of NZ_JBAKHD010000002.1, from coordinate 380,373 downwards.
AGTTCCGGCTCGATCGTCACGCGCGCATCCTGCGCCAGCGACGCCAGATCATAGGCGGCGGGGCCGATCATCGCATCCTGGAAATCGATGAGCCCGATACGGCCAAAGCCTTCCGCCTCCGTCCGCCAGAGTATGTTGGGCGAATGGAAGTCGCGCAACACCAAGCTTTTCTCAGCACCATCAAGATGCTGGAAAACCGCGTCCCACGCCGCCTCGAAGGAGGCACGGCTGGCCTCATCGAGCGCTTGACCCCTCACCCACGGCGCATACCAACTGCTCATGAGCTCGACCTCAATCATCATCGCGTCGCGGTCAAAATCGGGAATGGTATGGATGACGTCGCCGCTCACTCGCGTCTGGCGCGGCCAATCCATCCCGTGGATATGGGCGAGAAGACGCGCGCAGGCCTCGTAGCGCTCCGGGATCGGCTTGCCTTCGCTATCAAGCACCCCCTCCTCGCCCAGATGCTCCAGCAAGAGAAGGCCGTTATCGAGGTCCTCCGCGAGCATATCGGGCGTCCGGAAGCCTTTCGCCTTGATTAGCCGGTTCATGCCGGCGAAGGCGAAGATGTTCTCGGCCAGATGCGCGATCTGGCGGTAGGATTTGCCATGTCTGACCGGTGGGTCATAGGGCATGGGCGGCGCGTTCATGAGGATTTCGGCGTTTCCATCCGCCCGGCGGATGGTTTCATAACCGCGTGGGCTCGCATCACCAAGGAGATAGCGGCGGGTTGCCCCTCCCCGCCCGCTCTCCTCGAGGAAGCGGCGGATATGGAGCGAGCGCTCCAGACGCTTCAGCGGCGCGCCATCGGCCTCGATGACCGCCTTGCGCCCCTCGCCGTCATGAAGCAGCGTCACGGCAAAAGCAGGTTTCGGAAGATAGCCCTCCCCCCGCTCCGGCCATTCGGTCAGCACGACGCCATCCTGCAACGCTTCCTCAAGGCCGAGCTCATCCAGCTCCGCGCCCGATGACAGGCGATAGAGGTCGGCGTGAGCGATGGGCAGGCGCGACTCCGGATAGGATTGGACCAGCGTGAAGGTCGGGCTGGGCACATCGAGCGCGAGATCATTAGCCAGCGTACGAATGATCGCGCGAGCCAAAGTGGACTTTCCGGCGCCCAGATCACCCGAAAGCGTGACGAGATCACCCTTCGCCAGCGCCAGGGCGAAGTCCTCACCGAACCGGATTGCCTCAGCTTCATTAGCCAGCGAAATTTTTAGAATGGTCATGGTTTTTCATTCTAGGATTGAAACGCTGGCGGAGCGACTCCATCAACGGGCCGTTCTACTCCGCCGCCGCCCTGAACGTCCGGGCTTCGACGGGGAAATGACAGGAAACCGTCGTGCCCCGGCCCATCGCTGTGTCGATCTCGACGGAACCGCCATGCAGCTCGACGAAGCTCTTGACGATGGAAAGGCCAAGTCCCGCGCCCCGGCGCCGCCCGCCATTGCTGCGCGGCTGGAAGCGTTTGAACACGGTGTCGAGCACGTCCTTCGACATGCCCGGCCCCTCATCATGAACAGAAAAGATGATCTCGGCGTTTTTGCGAACGGCCTGAAGCAGGATGGTAGAACCCTCCGGCGCGTAATTGGCCGCATTGGAGAGGAGATTGAACAGCACCTGCCGGATGCGGTTCGCATCACCCCGGAACGAGCCGATATTGCGGGCAAGCTCCACCTTCAGGCCGATATTGTGCTCGCGTAAGCGGTCGGCGACGCGCTCGGCGGCACTGGCGACCGTCTCGGCTACGGGCACGTCATCGATTTCCAGCTCCATGATGCCGGCATCCACGGTGGCGAGGTCGAGAATATCGTTGACGATGGTCAGCAGCACCGAGGAAGAGGTGCCGATATGATCGAGATATTCGCGCTGGCGCTCGTTGAGTTCGCCAAAGGCCGGGGTCTGCAAAAGCTCGGTAAAGCCGATGATGTTGGTAAGCGGCGAACGCAGCTCATAGGAGACATGCTGGACGAAATCGTTCTTGATCTGGTCGGCAAGCTCCAGCGCCTCGTTCTTGTCTTTGAGTGCCCGCTCGACGCGGACCGTGTCGGTCACGTCGACGAAGGTCAGCATGGTCTGCCCCTTGGGCAAAGGCACCAGCGCATAGGAAAGAATGGTCCCGCTCGCCAATTCCAATTGGCCCGATTCGCCTTCGCGCTTGTCGGCGAAGCCGGTGACGGCAGCGACGAAATTTTCCCATAGCGCCGGGTCCGAGGTCTTCTCGCAGAAGGTGCGGATGGCGGTGATGTGGGTGCCCTCCACCGCCAGATTGGCGGGAAGCGACCAGAGCGCGGCGAAGGCCGGATTCGACAGGCGGATGCGGCCATCGGAGCCGAACACGGCGACACCCTCGGCGAGATGGTCGAGCGTTTCGCCCTGCACGCGGATCAGCGTGTTGTACCGGCTCTCCAGATCGAATTTCTCGGTCAGATTCTCGAACACCCAGGTGACGCCGCCCTTCGGGTGCGGATTGGCGACGACGCGCAGCGTGCGCCCATCGGGCAGATGCCACCAATGCTCCTGCGGATCGACGGCGCGATAGGCCGAAAGCATCGAGTCCTTCCAGCGCCGCCATTCCGGCTGCTCGGGCAGCTTGCCCTCGCTCCGCAACCGGTCGAGCAGCATGGCATTGCTCGGACGCGCCTCCATGAATGCCGGATCGAGCGCCCAGAGCTTGGTGAAGGCCTGGTTGAAGAATTGCAGCTTCATATCCGGGTCGAAGATGGCGACCGCCGTGTTGAGTTGGTCGAGCGTCTCGGCATGGCTGCGCACGGTGCGCTGCAATTCCTCGCGCACCTGCTCCACTTCGCTGATATCGGCGGCAAGCCCGGCTGAACCCGCCATATCAGCCACTTCCGTGACGTCGAAAACATGCCGGTCGCCCCCGATGACGGTGGAGAGGCGGTCGCGGAAGCGCGCATTGGCCGTCCGCTCGCGCTCGATACGCTGGCGGGCGCTGGTGCCCAGAAGTTCATGTCCCTGCACCACCGCCTCCCCGGCATCGGAGGCACCGACAGCGCGGGCGTAGGTGCTGTTCACCCAATCGAGCCGGCCTTGCGCGTCGCGCGTCCATGCCGCCGCGTCGAGCGCATCGAGCAGGCCGCGCAGCAGGGTGACCGTCTGGACAAGCTGGGCATTCTCCGCCTTCAGGAAGGCATGCTCCGCCTGAAGCCCATCAAGGCTGACGAAGCGGGCAATCGCATAGCTGCCGGAGGTGCGGCCCTGAACGTCGAGGAATGTGCCGCTGACCGTTTCCACCACGAGATCGAAGGATTGCGCCCGGTCACGCAGCGCGGCGATCGCGCGTTCCAGCGCTGCAACGGATTCGGGCCGCAGCCAGCGCCCGAAGGCGAGAAAGCCGGCGCGGTCGCGCGGCGCGCCGCTCGTGCCCGGCAATCCGCCGAGCAATTCGGCTTTCCGGTCGCTCCCGTCCCAGACGACGATGCGCTGATCCTTGAGATTGAGCAGGGCTTCGCTGCGCTGGGCGGCGTGGGAGAGATCGGCGAATTTCGCACGCAGCGTGGCGTTTTCCTCCGCGATCTTGCCGCGGTCGCGGATGAGCCAGCCGGCGGAAAGCAGGGCCGCGCCCATGGCGCCCAGGAACATCGCGAACTGAATAACCTCGAACGTACCGAGCGAGGCGCCGAACGGCGTGGAAATCTTAGGCATTGACTCTGAAACCTGAGCCCATGCGGACACCGGCAACAGGGCAATGGCAGCAACGCCTGCCCGCAGCACCTTATGCCGCAAAGCCTTTCCACGCATATCCGATCCTCTCCGCCGCAAAGAACAGACGCCTCGGTCTTCCGGCATTCATCCAGCCTGAATCGGCGTCCTTGATCCCTCGAATCACATCAAAATACCCCTCAAGGGAATCGCCGTGAAGCGGGCTGGGGGCAAAAATAAATGCCGGGCAATTTGTCAACTGCCCGGCATCCATATGTTGTAGATATTTAAACTATGGTTAATATCTGTAGTGCTCCGGCTTGAAGGGCCCTTGCGGCGTAACGCCGATATAGGCGGCCTGCTCCTCCGAAAGCGTTGTCAGCTTCGCGCCGAGCTTGTCGAGATGCAGGCGCGCCACCTTTTCGTCGAGGTGCTTCGGCAGGACATAAACCTCGTTCTTGTAGTTCTCGCCCCGCGTATAAAGCTCGATCTGAGCCAGCACCTGGTTGGTGAAGGAAGCGGACATGACGAAGCTGGGATGGCCGGTGGCGTTGCCGAGATTCAGCAGGCGGCCTTCGGAAAGCAGGATCAGGCGCTTGCCATCGGGGAACTCGATCATGTCCACCTGCGGCTTGATATTGGTCCATTTCAGGTTTCGCAGCGCCGCGACCTGAATCTCATTGTCGAAATGGCCGATATTGCCGACGATCACCATGTCCTTCATCTTGCGCATGTGATCGAGGGTGATGACGTCCTTATTCCCCGTGGTGGTGATGACGATATCGGCGGTATGCGCCGCATCGTCGAGCGTCACCACCTCAAAGCCGTCCATGGCCGCCTGCAGCGCGCAGATCGGGTCCACTTCCGTGACCTTCACGCGCGCGCCGGCACCGGCCAGCGACTGGGCCGACCCCTTGCCGACATCGCCATAGCCGCAGACGATGGCGACCTTGCCGGCCATCATCACATCGGTGCCGCGGCGGATGCCGTCGACCAGCGATTCTTTGCACCCATATTTGTTATCGAATTTCGATTTGGTGACGCTGTCGTTTACGTTGATCGCTGGGAAGGGAAGGAGGCCCTTCTTCTGCAATTGATAGAGACGGTTGACACCGGTGGTCGTCTCCTCGGTGACACCTTTGATCGCCTCGCGTTGCTTGGTGAAGAAGCCCGGCGTTTCCGCCATGCGCTTGCGAATTTGGGCGAAGAGGATTTCTTCTTCCTCGCTGCCCGGATTAGAGAGCACGTCCTCGCCCGCCTCGGCGCGTGCGCCGATCAGGATATACATGGTCGCGTCGCCGCCATCATCGAGGATCATGTTGGAAGTGCCGCCATCCGTCCATTGGAAAATCCGGTCGGTATAGGTCCAATATTCCTCCAGCGTCTCGCCCTTGATCGCGAAGACCGGCGTGCCTGTGGCGGCGATGGCGGCGGCGGCATGGTCCTGCGTGGAGAAGATGTTGCAGGAGGCCCAGCGCACTTCCGCGCCCAGCGCCTGCAGCGTCTCGATTAGAACGGCGGTCTGTATCGTCATATGGAGGGAGCCGGAGATGCGCGCGCCGGTGAGTGGCTTTGCCATGCCGAACTCCTCGCGGGCGGCCATCAGGCCCGGCATTTCGGTTTCGGCGATGGTGATTTCCTTGCGGCCCCAATCGGCGAGGCCCATATCCTTGACGACAAAATCCAGACTTGCGGTCATTCCCTTGGCTCCGTTCCAGAAAATTAGAGCCATTTCTGTACCAGATCGGGGGAATGGGTACAATGGAACATAAAGAAATCTTTATGCGTGCATATCGTCAAATTTATGCGATTGCGGGATACGCGCAAAATCCATCGGTCCGGTTGGATCGGTCATATCCGGCTCATTGGAATGGGGAGTGAGTTGAGGTTTTATTCGCCCGGATGAGGGCCGTGTTTGCGGCGGTCGTTTCGTACTACGAAATAGGCGTAAGCCGAACCAGCCGCAGCAATTGACAGCGGTAGAACCACAAACGCGAATATCTGCAAGTTGTTCACAGCAGCCTCCGTAGAACGTATCTACCTGATAAATGTAATATAGCGGCTGTGAAAAGCCAACATGCAGCGGAAATGAAAAAGGGCAGCAAGTTCGCGGCGGTATTCGCGGAGGTATAAAGCGCAGCGGCGATCGGCGCGAAAACACCAACGGTCAGGCATGATGTCGAAGCCCGGTCAAAAGCGTTCGCGATATATTTCATGCGCTCGTTGTGAATGAGATTCATTGCCGCCCCCAGCTATTGCCAAACACTATAGGAAAACTGCACAACACGGCAAGAACGACCCATGGGGAAGCCACCTAACCCGCGTCCACGCTTCGCGGTTAACTTCAGGCGATGGCAGGGTTCACGACAGTCAATTGCAAATCGACGCCGAGTTTTTCCAACATGTCGCGAAAACCCGCCGCCGTATAGGCGCTGCTTTCCGTCACTAATGCGACGGTGCGGCCCGAGCCGTCCTGCGCTGCGGGGAGGGCGGCTACCACATCATCTGCCGGATCGAGGAATTGCCAATCAGGACGCGCCTTTTCGAAGAATGGTCTAAGCCAGGGCAGATGCGTGCTGGACAGGGTGAGGGTATCGACGGCCGGATGGGCCTCGGCGATGGAACGGCAGAACGCAGCGACCTCGGCGGCCGTCGCTTCCGGCTCTGACAAGAACGCACCGCTCTCCACCAGTTCCACCATGGGCGATGCATTGATGAGCGTCACCTTTTCAGGGCAGGGCGCATTGGCGCGCACGAATGCTGTCAGTTCCGCGCTCTCGATCATCGACCGGACGCCCATGATCACTATTTCGCCGCTCCGGCTTAAGGCCAGCGCCTCGCGGAGGGGCGGGGCTACGCCATGAATGGGCACGTCGAATTCGCTTTTCAATTCATCGAGCACCATAATCGACGGCGCGTTGGAAGCCAGAACGATGGCACCTGCGCCGAGCCCGGTCAGATATTGGATGGTGCCGCGCATGATCGACATCAATTCATCGTGCGATTTTGCGCCATAAGGAAAGCGCGCGCGGTCGGCGAAATAGATGATGTCGCGCTGGGGCAGCTCACGCCTTATCAGATCGACCAATGCATAACTGCCGATCCCGGCATCGAAAACCGCCACAGGATCGGTGAGGCTCATAATCGATGGAGGAACGCTCAGCACTCTTCGCCGAATTTGTTGGCGATCAGCTCGGCCAGCGCGTCGAGCACTTCTTTCGCCTGGCGCCCCGAGGCGCTGACATTGATGCAGCAGCCGGGGGAGGCGGCGAGCATCATCAAACCCATGATCGAGGTGCCCCCGACCGTGACGCCATCCTTCTCGACCCGCACATGCGCATCATAGCCGTCGACGAGCTGGACGAATTTCGCCGAGGCGCGGGCATGGAGGCCGCGCTTGTTGACGATCTCGAGGGCGCGGGAAATCGCGGTTTTGGGATCATATTCGCCGGTAAGGGTGACGCTGGCGCGCATGGATTATTTCCCCGTCAGAACCTGGCTTGCGACATTGATATATTTGCGGCCTGCTTCCTGCGCTTCGCGCAAGGCCGCCTGCATCTCCCCGGCCACGCGCACGCTGGAAAGCTTGATCAGCATGGGCAGGTTGACGCCTGCGATGACCTCGACCTTGCCCGGCTTCATCACCGAAATGGCGAGATTGGACGGCGTGCCGCCGAACATATCGGTCAGGATGATGACGCCGTGCCCCTTCTCGGCGCGCTCGATGGCATCGACGATATCGCGGCGACGCTGTTCCATGTCGTCTTCCGCGCCGATGCAAACCGTTTCGAAATTCTCCTGCGGACCGACGACATGCTCGACCGCATGGTGAAACTCCTCGGCCAGCTTTCCGTGCGTCACAAGCACGAGTCCGATCATTCTTTAATTGCTCCCGTCATGCGCCGCATGGACATGCAAGCAAACCCCGCCAGCGCTTTTGACCGCCGGATCGCACCCATTTCCGGCAGGTTGCACATCTTGACAGCCGAAAATGCGATATCAAGCGAAAAATCCGGCCATTGCCTCGATTTAGCCGATATGCCGCAGCGCAGCAAGGCAGGGAGCGATTCTCCACCGCCTTAACCCTAACCGGCAACCATGATTACGCTCTAAAGACCGCCCAAGGGCCATTGCGGCATGAAAAGCGCCGCCTCGATGGCCTGGCAAGCCTGATGGAACGCGCCGTGCTGCCCGGGAGCGACGAGGCGCAGGAGGGGCAGCGCCACGTGGCAATGCGTGCGCTTTGCCCCATCAGGATAGCGTATCGCCTCCTTTTCCGGAACCAGATCGACCGCCAGATGCAGGATCGCCGCTTTTTCATGTGCAATGCGGAAAAGACCCGCGCCGCGCACCTCGATGCCCCCGGCGAGCGTTTCCGGAGGCGAGGCGATAAGCCTGCCATTCACCGCGCGGACAACAGTGCGGTCATCGGAAACGAGCGCCGCGAAACCGCCCGCCGAGCGGCGGCTCTGGATGAGCGCCAGCGCCAGCGCGGACTTGCCTGCGCCGGAGGGGGCGGCGATAAGGACGCCGCGGTCGCCGAGGAGCAGCGATGTGGCGTGGATGTTTTCGCTTTTCCCCATGAGCCGCGGTCAGGACCAGGCCGGCAGATCGACGATGAAACGCGCACCGAGCCAATGGCCTGATGAGCCGGCGTCTGCCGTCGCGGGATCGACGATATTCTCCGCCGTCAGCGTGCCGCCATGGGCCTCGATGATTTGGCGGCTGATGGAAAGGCCGAGGCCCGAATTTTGCCCGAACGCCTCGCTGGCGGGCCTGTCCGTATAGAAACGCTCGAAGATACGCTCGATATTTTCCGCGCCGATGCCGGGGCCGTTATCCTCGACCAGAATGCGGATGCGATTGCCGGCATAATTGAGCGAGACATCGATCCGGCCTGTGTCTTCGGGCACGAAGGAGCGGGCGTTTTCGACGAGATTGGAGACAACCTGCCCCAGCCGCAGATCGTGGCCGGACACGTAAAACCCCTTGCGGCCCTGCGGCAGCTTGCCGACCTTCAACTCGATCTTCGTGCCGGATTTGTTGCGCTGCACCTCCTGCGCCGTCGACACGAGATTGGTGAGCAGCGCCTTCAGATCCACCCGTTCGGCCTGCTCGCGGGCGAGCTCTGCATCGAGGCGCGAGGCATCGGAAATATCGGTGATAAGCCGGTCGAGACGGCGCACATCGTGCTGGATGATGTCGAGCAGGCGTTTGCGCGATTCGTCGGTCTTGGCGAGCGGCAGCGTTTCCACCGCGCTCCGCAGCGAGGTCAGCGGGTTCTTCAACTCATGGCTGACATCGGCTGCAAAGCTCTCGATCGCCTCGATGCGGGCATAGAGCGCATTGGTCATGGCGCGGATCGAGGTGGAAAGATGCCCCACCTCATCCTGCCGGTCGGAAAAGTCAGGAATTTCGACGCGGCTCTTCACCCCATGGCGGACGCGGTCGGCGGCGGCGGCAAGCTTGCGCAGCGGATTGGCGATGGTCGAGGCGAGGAACAGTGACAGGATGACCATGACCACGGCCACGACAGCGAAAACGCGGAAAATGGCGTTGCGCTCGCCCTGGACGATCTTGTCGATATCGCCGCCCTGCGTGGAAAGCAGGAGCACACCCAGCACGGCGCGGGAGCGCTGTATGGGAACGGCGACGGAAACGACCAGTTCGCCCTGTTCATTGCGCCGCTGTGCCGTCGCGGGGGAGCCGGTCAGCGCTTGGATCACCTCGGGAAAGGCCGATCCGCTGCCGCCCGGCTGTTCCTGCTCGCGCGGAAGATCGCCGGGTTCGAAGAAATGCTCGATCCAATTGTTGAAGCGCTGGAGAAGACCCGGCCGCTCGGATTCGATGGGCGGAAGGTCGTAGCGCAGCACCTGCCCGCCCGAGATCTTGCCGCCGGGATAGGTGGAATAGAGCTGGCTCGAATCGAACAAAAGGATGGTGTTGGTGTCGTAGATCCTGGCGCGCGTGCTGGTGGGGGAAATGAGCCGCCGCAGCAGGCGGGAGACTTTGACCGGATCGATGGGAAACTCCCAGTTTTCCGGCGAGTCGGGGGAGGGGGTAATGCTCTGCCCCGCCTGCAGCTCCAAGAGCTTTTCCGGATCGATGACGATCGAGTTGGTGTCGACGGTGGCCTGCGCGACGATGGCGCCCGCAATGATCTCGCCCTGCGTCATCAGGCTCTCGATCTTGGCGTCCACCAGCCCGGCCCGGAACTGGTTCAGATACATGATGCCGGAGACCAGCACCGCCAGCGCCGCCAGATTGAGGAACAGGATGCGGCGGGTGAGGCTCGAAAACAGGAAATGGCCGAGCATGTGCCGTGCAGGCGACAACAGGCGCCGCCGCAGCAGCGAACGCTGGCGGCGCGCACGCCGTTCCCTCAAACCAGTGACGGCATTGTTGTCAGCTTCAGCCACCATATACGATCATATTTTCTGCTCGGCCCCTGCGGGACCAGGAGGATCACGCCTCGCGGAAGCGATAGCCCACGCCATAGAGCGTTTCGATCATTTCGAAGCTGTCATCAACCGCCTTGAACTTCTTGCGCAGGCGCTTGATGTGGCTATCGATGGTGCGATCGTCCACATAGACCTGCTCATCATAGGCCGCATCCATCAGCGCGTCACGGCTTTTCACCACGCCCGGGCGCTGCGCCAGGGAGTGCAGGATGAGGAATTCGGTGACCGTCAGCGTCACCGGCTCGCCCTTCCAGGTACAGGTGTGGCGCTCCTGATCCATCACGAGCTGGCCGCGCTCCAGCGACTTTGCCTGCTGTCCCACGGGCTTGGCCGTGCCGTCGCGGGCCGCCACACGGCGCAGCACCGCCTTGACACGCTCGACCAGCAGACGCTGCGAGAACGGCTTGGTGATGAAATCGTCCGCGCCCATCTTGAGGCCGAACAATTCGTCGATCTCGTCGTCCTTGGACGTCAGGAAAATTACGGGCAGGTCGGATTTCTGCCGCAAACGGCGCAGCAGCTCCATACCGTCCATGCGCGGCATCTTGATATCGAAGATCGCCAGATTGGGCGGACGGGCCATCAGGCCGTCGAGCGCCGAAGCCCCATCCGTATAGGTCTCGACGCGATAGCCTTCTGATTCTAGCGCAATGGAAACCGACGTCAGAATGTTGCGGTCGTCGTCGACGAGCGCAATCGTCTGCATTGCTGGTATTTCCCTCATGGCGCCTCTCTCCTTAAACAACAAATCAGTCGGCAAACTTGATTTTACCCGACGAGTTTGTGCAGGACAAATTCGGTACAAAATGTGGCATAGCACTTTTTCTGCCTTAAAAACAAATGTTACGGCTGATACGCTCGCAGGTTGCTTGATCCTAGTTTCTCCTGCAACGCGAATTTTTAAACGATTTAATTTCGTTTGAAAATTTTTAAATCGATTAATTATTTGAAATCATTTGGCTTTTCTGCTGTCAAGAAAGCCAGCCGAACCTTGAGGCGCATTCAGGGCGGCCTAGATTAACCTTTTTTAATGGAACATGCGGAGAAACCATGAAAGAGACCGGCACACGCAACGCGGCCGCTTCCATCACCAGCTCGGGGCTGAAGGATATCTCCGCAGTCTATTATAATCTCGGGCCTGCCGAACTCTATGAAGAATCGATCCGCCGGGGAGAGGCGGAATTGACCGCCCATGGAGCGCTTTCCGCCCGCACCGGGCAGCATACGGGCCGCTCCGCCAAGGATAAGTTCGTCGTCCGCGACGCCAATACCGAGCCCCATGTCTGGTGGGACAACAACAAGCCGATGAGCCCGGAGGCGTTCGAGACGCTGTATGCCGATTTCATCGAGCATGCGAAGGGCAGGGAGCTGTTTGTCCAGGACCTGATCGGCGGCGCCGATGCCGATTACAGCCTGCGCACCCGCGTGATCACCGAATTTGCCTGGCATTCGCTGTTCATCCGCAACCTGCTGATCCGGCCCGAGCACGAGGCGCTTCTGTCTTTCGTCCCTGAGATGACGATCATAGACCTGCCTTCCTTCCGCGCAGAGCCGGCTCGCCATGGCTGCCGCACGGAAACGGTCATCGCCGTCGATCTCACCCGCATGATCGTGCTCATCGGCGGCACGTCCTATGCCGGTGAAATGAAGAAGTCCGTCTTCACCGCGCTCAACTATATCCTCCCCCCCAAGGGCGTGATGCCAATGCATTGCTCGGCCAATCAAGGGCCTGATGGCGATACGGCGGTCTTCTTCGGTCTGTCGGGCACCGGCAAGACGACGCTTTCCGCCGACCCCAACCGCACGCTGATCGGCGATGACGAGCATGGCTGGGGGCAGCATGGCGTCTTCAATTTCGAGGGCGGCTGCTACGCCAAGACCATCCGGCTTTCGGCCGAGGCGGAACCGGAAATTTTCTCCACCACGCAGCGTTTCGGCACGGTGCTGGAAAATGTCGTGCTCGACGAAGCCCGCGTGCCTGATTTCGATGACGGATCGCTGACAGAGAACACGCGCTGCGCCTATCCGCTGGACTTCATTCCCAATGCCAGCGCCACCGGCAAGGCTGGCCAGCCGAAGAACATCATCATGCTGACGGCGGACGCCTTCGGCGTGCTGCCCCCCATTGCCCGCTTGACCCCGGCGCAGGCGATGTATCACTTCCTTTCCGGTTACACCGCCAAGGTGGCGGGCACGGAGAAGGGCGTGACCGAGCCGGAAGCGACATTCTCCACCTGCTTCGGCGCGCCCTTCATGCCGCGCCATCCGAGCGAATACGGCAATCTGCTGCGCGAGCTCATCGCAGTGCATGGCGTCGATTGCTGGCTGGTCAACACCGGCTGGACCGGCGGCGCCTATGGCACCGGCAGCCGCATGCCAATCAAGGCGACCCGCGCACTGCTGACTGCGGCGCTCGACGGCTCGCTGAAGAATGCCGAGTTCCGTACTGACCCGAATTTCGGCTTCGCCGTGCCGGTAGCCGTGCCCGGCGTCGATAGCGCCATTCTCGACCCGCGCTCCACTTGGGCCGACAAGGCGGCCTATGACGCGCAGGCGGCAAAACTCGTCGGTATGTTCATCGCCAATTTCGCCAAATTTGAAGCACATGTGGATAGCGATGTGATGGGCGCTGCTCCTGCGCAGGCGGTCGCCGCCGAATAAGCAGCCTAAAGTTCGGAGGAAGGGAAACCCGGCGGGCAACCGCTGGGTTTTCTATTTTTCTGCTATATATTTTCCATGGAAGAGAATCGCCGCCTGATCCGCATCAATGCCCGCCTTTCCATCCGCGAGGACGATCTCGAGGAGGTGTTCATTCGCGCCGGCGGCCCGGGCGGCCAGAACGTCAACAAGGTTTCGACCGCCGTGCAATTGCGGTTCAGGGCAGGGCAGGCGGCTTTGCCCGAGGAGATATTTCAGCGTTTGATCAGGCTTGCCGGGCAGCGAGCCACCAAGGAGGGCGATATCCTCATCGAGGCGAGCCGCCACCGCACGCAGGAACGCAACCGCGAGGACGCGCGCGAGCGGCTCATCGCTCTCATCGCCAAGGCCGCCGAGCCGCCCCCACCGCCGCGCAAGAAGACGAAGCCCTCCAAAGGCGCGATCGAGCGGCGGCTCAAGGAGAAATCCGGCCGGTCCGGCATCAAGAAAATGCGCGGAAAAGTGAGTGGGGACTGATCGGATATGACGGGTTTGCCTGGCGGCTTTCGCTATCTCCCTGACTATTTCGACCGTGGTGCACAGGAAGCGCTGGTCGAGGCGATCCGCGGCATCGTAGCCGAAGCACCGCTTTTCGTCCCGGCCATGCCGAAAACCGGCAAGGAAATGAGTGTACGCATGACCAATTGCGGGGAACTCGGCTGGGTTACCGATAAGGAGCGCGGCTATCGCTACCAGCCTGCGCATCCGGTGACGGGCGAGCCATGGCCGGCAATTCCGGACGTGTTGATGGCGCTTTGGCGCGAGATTTCCGATTATCCGCACCCGCCGGAGGCATGCCTTGTCAATTTCTATTCGGACAAAGCGAAGATGGGCCTGCATCAGGACAGCGACGAAAGCGAATTCGACGCGCCGGTGGTTTCCGTCTCGCTGGGCGACACCTGCCTTTTTCGCATGGGCGGCACCAAACGCAACGACCCCACCCAATCCTTCAAGCTCAAAAGCGGCGATGTGGTGGTGCTCGGCGGCGCGGCGCGACTTGCCTATCACGGCGTCGACCGGATTTATCCGGGAACCTCGATGCTTTTGAAAAAGGGCGGGCGAATCAATCTGACGCTGCGCCGCGTAACGAAGCCGTAGAGTAAACCAGGGACTACACCGGCGGCGTGCCGTTATCCGCCAGCACATCGCCCGCCAGATAGAGTGAGCCGCCAATGAGAATGCGTGGCGGGATATCGCCCGCACTGGCATTGGCGCGCAGGATTTTCAGCGCGTTTTCGACCGAATGCACCGGCTCGGCGGAAATACCCGCTTCCTCAGCCGCCACTGCCAGCGCCTCATGTGCGATGCCGGCGTCGCTGGAGCGGATCGGCACGGTGAAGACATGCTTCGCCATTCCCGCAAAAGCTTTGAAATAACCGACGGGGTCCTTGGTGTTGATCATGCCTGATATGAGGAACAGCGGGCGTGGAGAGCGTTCCTCCAGCTCCGCCATGGCCTCGGCGATGACGACGCCCGCGCCGGGATTATGCCCGCCATCGAGCCAGATTTCGGCTTTAGGCGGGGCAAGCTCCACCAATCGCCCCTGTGTGAGCCGCTGCATCCGCGCGGGCCATTCCACCGTGCTCATGGCTTTTTCAATGGCGCGGTCGGGAACATCGAAGCCCGCCGCGCGAACTGCCTTGATCGCGGCGGCGGCGTTGCCGAGCTGGTGGCGGCCCACGAGACGCGGCAGCGGCAGATCCATCAGGCCCGTCTCGTCCTGGTAGATCAGGCGGCGATGCTCTTCATAGGCAAAGAAATCCTGCCCATAGACGAAAAGCGGCGCGTGCAGCCTTTCTGCGGTCTCGATCATCACGTTCCGCGCCGCATCGTCCTCCTGAAAGCCGACGACAACAGGGCAGCCGCGCTTGATGATTCCGGCCTTCTCAGCCGCGATCAGCTCCACCCGGTCGCCGAGATAGGCCTGGTGATCGAGCGAAACCGGCATGATCAGGCTGACAGCTGGCTTAGGGATAACATTGGTGGCGTCGAACCGTCCGCCAAGCCCCACCTCCAGCACCACCGCATCGGCGGGATGCTCGGAAAAGAGCACGAAAGTGACGGCGGTGAGTATTTCGAAAACGGTGATCGGCTGACCGTTATTCGCCTCCGCCACCCGTGACACGGCTTCCGCCAGCACATCGTCGGCAACGAGCCGCCCGCCGCCCGGCGCGCCAAGGCGATAGCGCTCGTGCCAGCTGACGAGATGCGGCGAGGTATGGACATGCACCGTCAAGCCCGCAGCCTCGAGCAGCGCTCGCGAGAAAGCGCTTGCCGAGCCCTTGCCATTGGTTCCGGCGATATGAATGACCGGCGGCAGTTTCAGATGCGGATTGCCGAGCGCGCCAAGCAGCCGCGTGGTGCGGTCGAGCGACAGGTCAAAGCCTTTGGGATGCAGGCTTAGAAGCCGCTCGATTTCCTGCTCGGCGGTTTTGAGGGCCATGATCGTCAGGCGGCAATACCGGCGGGCGCGCTCGTCGCTGTGCTGGCCGCCGGCTTTTTCATCATCAGCCGCAGCAGCCGCGCGATGGTCGCCTTCATCTCAAGCCGCGAGACGACCATATCCACCATGCCGTGCTCCATGAGATATTCGGCGGTCTGGAAGCGCTCCGGCAGCTTCTCGCGGATCGTCTGCTCGATCACCCGCGCGCCGGCAAAGCCGATCATCGCGCCCGGCTCGGCTATATGCACATCGCCCAGCATGGCGTAGGAGGCCGAAACGCCCCCCGTCGTGGGGTTGGTGAGCACCACGATATAGGGAAGCCCGGCCTCTTTCAGCATCTCCACCGCGACAGTCGTGCGCGGCAGCTGCATCAGCGACATGATGCCTTCTTGCATGCGGGCGCCGCCGGACGCAGCGAACAGTACCACCGGCCGCTTCTGCGCGACGGCCGTCTCGAAGCCCTTGACGATCGCCTCGCCCGCCGCCATGCCGAGCGAGCCGCCCATGAAGCCGAACTCGTGGATGATAACTGAAATCGGCAGGCCCTCGATGGTGCCGAGCGCGTTGACGATGGTGTCTTCGAGGCCCGTGCGCGCGCGATAGTCCTTGAGACGGTCGATATAGCGCTTCTCGTCGCGGAATTTTAAGGGGTCGACCGGGACCTTCACGCTTTCCAGCGTCTCATATTTGCCGTCGTCGAAGAAGAAGCGCAGCCGATCCTTTACCGGAATGCGCATATGATGGCCGGAAGCGGGGATGACCCACTGATTGCTTTCCAGATCCTTGTGAAACACCATTTCGCCGGTCTCTGGATCCTTGACCCAGAGGTTTTCCGGCACTTCGCGGCGGCCCAGCATCGAATTGATCTTGGGCCGGACGTAATTGGTGATCCAGTTCATGATCTTGGTTCCATTTTTCTTTAGTAATCTAAGCGCTTATTCGGCGGCGGCAAGGCGGGCGGCGCGGATTCCCGTGGAAAGGCCGCGCACCATGGTGGCGACCGCATCCGCCGGATCGGCGACGAGCGAGCCATCCGGCCGGATGGTATTTGCCACCGCATTGACGATGGCCGTACCGACGACGACGCCATCGGCAGAAGCGCCGATCACCTTCGCCTGCTCCGCCGTTTTCACCCCGAAGCCGACGCAGACCGGCAGCGCCGTATGCCCTTTGATCCGGCTGACCGCCTGCGCCACTTTCGAAGTATCAGGCAGTGCCGAGCCGGTAATGCCGGTCATCGAGACGTAATAGACGAAGCCCGAGGTGTTTTCGAGCACCTTGGGCAGGCGCTTGTCATCAGTGGTCGGCGTCGCCAGACGGATGAAGTTGATCCCGGCCTTCAGCGCCGGGATGCACAGCTCCTCATCCATCTCCGGCGGCAGATCGACGATGATCAACCCATCCACGCCCGATTCCTTCGCCTCTTTCAGAAAGCGCTCGACGCCATGGATGTAGATCGGATTGTAATAGCCCATCAGCACGATTGGGGTCGTATCATCGCCCTTGCGGAACTCCGCCGCCATAGCAAGCGTCTTCACCAAGGTCTGCCCGCTTTTCAGCGCGCGCAATCCCGCCGCCTGGATCGCCGGGCCGTCGGCCATAGGATCGGAGAAGGGCACGCCAAGCTCGATGATGTCAGCACCCGCCTCGGGCAGCGCCTTCATGATCCTGAGCGAGGTCTCATAATCCGGATCGCCGCCCATGAAATAGGTGACGAGCGCCGGACGCCCTTCCGCTTTCAGCGCGGCGAATTTTTTGTCGATGCGTGTGGTCATACTGTGCCCCGTGGCATGGTGCGCGTCAGATAGTCGGCGACGGGTTTTCCGGACATCACCGTTTCCATCCATGCGCGCCGTTCAAAATCGATAATTCCGAGTTCCCAGACGCACGCCATCAGTAAGGGCTCCGCTGGAACGAATGCAGGCTCTCCGTCAAGATTGGATCGCCAGAGCATATGCGTTGCGATGCCGCCCTCAAGCCACCAGTGCAGAAGAAGCCAGAGTCCTTCTTCTCCCTGATGGACAATAGCGAAACCGGCATCGAGATGGCGCGTTGCCGTGAGCTTTTCGGCGGTTCCGGCAATCGTCTCCTTGGCCGCGTCGATTGCAGCATCCGGCAGCGGGCTGGTTGCGTCGGCCTCGATGATTGACAGCTTGATCACCGCCGGGCCGCACGACACCACCTCCGCGAACCTGGCGGCGCGCGGGAAATAGGTGGACGTTCCGGTTGCGGCAATGTGCATGTTCAATGAGCGCCTCAGATTTCCATGCCCATCAGCTTGCCGACCGTATGCACATCCTTGTCGCCGCGGCCGGAGAGGTTGACGATCATCACTTGGTCCTTGCCCATGGTGGGCGCGAGCTTGATGGCTTGGGCGATAGCGTGGGCGGATTCGAGCGCCGGGATGATGCCTTCGACGCGGGTGCAGAGCTGGAAGGCTTCGAGCGCTTCGTCATCCAGGATCGGCACATAGGAAACCCGGCCCGTATCGCGGAGCCAGGAATGTTCCGGGCCGACGCCGGGATAATCGAGCCCGGCGGAAACCGAATGCCCTTCGAGAATCTGGCCGTCGGCATCCTGCAACAGATAGGTGCGGTTGCCATGGAGCACGCCGGGGCTGCCGGCATTCATCGAGGCGCAATGCTCGTTGCCGTCAAGCCCGCGTCCGCCCGCTTCGACGCCGTAAATCGCCACATCCGGATCGTCGAGAAAGGCATGGAACAGGCCGATGGCGTTGGAGCCGCCGCCGACCGCCGCAACGATGGCGTCGGGCAGGCGGCCTTCCCGTTCGAGGATCTGCTCGCGGGCTTCCGTGCCGATCACCGACTGGAAATCACGGACGAGTTCCGGATAGGGATGCGGACCTGCCGCCGTGCCGATCAGGTAATAGGTGTTTTCGACATTGGTCACCCAGTCGCGCAGCGCCTCGTTCATCGCATCCTTGAGCGTACCGTTACCGGCGGTGACGGGCTTCACCTCCGCGCCGAGCAGCTTCATCCGAAAGACGTTGGGCTTCTGCCGCTCCACATCCGTCGCCCCCATATAGACGACGCATGGCAGGCCGAAGCGCGCGGCAACGGTGGCAGAGGCCACACCATGCTGCCCAGCGCCGGTCTCGGCGATGATGCGCGTCTTGCCCATGCGCTTCGCCAGCAGGATTTGTCCTAAGCAATTGTTGATCTTGTGGCTGCCGGTATGGTTCAGATCTTCGCGCTTGAAGTAGATCTTCGCGCCGCCCAGATGGCGGGTCAGCCCTTCGGCATAATAGAGCTTGGAGGGCCTGCCCGCATAATGGGTCGAAAGCGCCTGAAGCTCGGCCCTGAATTCCGGATCGTCCTTGGCTGCCTGGTAGGCATCCTGCAAATCGAGGATCAGTGGCATCAATGTTTCGGCCACGAAACGTCCGCCGAAAATGCCGAACATGCCCTCTTCGTCGGGGCCTGTCTTGAATGAGTTGGGTTCAGCCGGCTTGTTCAACGCTTCGCTCCATCATGTTCGGGTAAAACGCTTGGGCGCTCATTTGCCGCCGCGCGAATGGCCCGGAAGAATTCCTCGATCAGGCGCATATCCTTTTCGCCCGGCGCGCGCTCCAGGCCCGACGAGACATCGACGCCCGGCGCATTCGTCCTGGCAAGCGCCTCGGCGATATTGCCCGCGTTCAGCCCACCCGAAAGCATGTAATCCACATCGCCGTCAAGCGCCGCAAGGAGGCTCCAGTCGAAGGAAATGCCATTGCCGCCGGGAAGGTCCGAACCCCTAGGCGGCTTCGCGTCGAAGAGTAGACGATCGGCAATCCCGAGGTAAGGCTTGATCGCGGCAAGGTCGGTCGCATCGCGGATGGATAAAGCCTTCATGACGGGCAGACCGTACCGCGCCCGGACATCCGCCACCCGCTCCGGCGTCTCGCGTCCATGGAGTTGCAGCATGTCGGGGCGCATCGCGCCGATGATTTCATCCAGCAAGGCATCGTCGGCGTCGACCGTGACGGCAACAGCCTTCGCCCGGCCTTCAGCCGCCGGGCGCAGCCGGCCCGCCAGCTCAGGCGAAACATTGCGCGGGCTTTTGGGAAAGAAGATGAAGCCGATATGCGACGCGCCGTTATGGAGCGCGGCATCAACCGCCTCCGATGTCTTCAAACCGCATATTTTGATATCGAGAGCCATGGTCTGCCCACGTCGCATAAATTAGCGGGCGAGTCGAGTATTTACGCTGGCAGATCAGCTTAAGTGTGCGTCAAATCCATGGCTGAGCAGGAATTCATACGCCTCCATGACATGAGGCGACACATCCTGCGGAATTTGAAATCCCTTGGAGGGATAATCCAGAATGCGTTTCAAATCCCCAACCATCTCGTGAACAAGCTTTTCAAACGGATAGGAATCCGTGGGTTGATGCTCGAAAGGCGTGGACGGCGCGGTGACCAGCGCCTCCACCCCAGGCCATTGCTTGCCGATGGTCGCGAGCGCGCGTCGTTGCGTCTGCGGTTTCGTCACAATGATGACGCGCTTGACAGCATCGCCCAATAGCTCGTGTGAATAACGGATGTTTTCGCCGATATTGGTGGCTTTGGGTTCGATCAGAATAGCCTTTTCCGGCACGCCTTCGGCCATCGCGACATCGGCAAACGTCTCCGCCTCGCTCTTCGCATAGAGCCCTTCGGTCCAGTTGCCGGACTTGCCGGTAAAGACGAGCCGGGGAGCGAGACCGGCCTGAAACAGCGCCGCGCAATGTTTCGCCACGCGCAGATCATAACTGCCAAGACCGATGATCGCATCGGCAGGCTTTAATTCGTCATAGACGAGGTGATAGTTCCAGAGCGTGAGCGCCGCTTCGTAGACGCCCTTATTCATGAGAATTCGATGGCTTGCAGCAAGGTGCCATTGCGCTTCAGCCACGCCTTGCAGCGCTCCGTATCGGGGCAAAGCTCGAGGCACAGCTTCCAGAATTTCGGCCCATGGTTCATTTCGATGAGATGCGCCACCTCATGCGCCACCAGATAGTTGATGACCGGGGGAGGGGCCATCGCGATGCGCCAGGAAAAGGAGAGAACGCCATCAGAGGTGCAGGAGCCCCAGCGGCTCTTGGTGTCCTTATAGCGGATCGCCTTGGCGCGGCGGCCCACGCTCGCCGTATGGCGGGCGACCAGCGTCTCCATCTCGCGCTGGGCCTCGCGCTTCAGATAATCGGCGATGCGGCGCGGCAGGTGCAGCCTGTCGCCATGGACGATCAGCATCCGCTCGCCATCCTCGCCGATGGCGGTTTCCACCGTGCCGCGTCCCGGCTCATGCACGATCAGATGCGGAAGGCCGCGAATGGGTATCTTGATGCCGGGGCGCACCGCCGCCCGGTCGGGCAGCCTGGCGATGCGGGTCTCGATCCAGCCCTCGTGGCGGGAGAGGAAGCGGTCCACCTCGCGCGCCGGAAGGCCCGGCGGAATGGTGACGCGCAAACCCTTGCCGCCGGCCTCGATACGCAACGTCAGCCTTGTCGCGCGCGGATTTTCCACCACGCGCAGCGGCAAGGTCCGCCCGGCGACTTCGTAGGCGCGGCCATTTTCGGCATCGGAACGCTTATCCGGTGTGACGCGAGACTGAACCATGGACTGCAACCATAGACGATTCGAGGAAAATTTATGTGAAAACCTTCTCAAACAGAGACGGCGCGGATTTTCCGCGCCGTTTCTTGGTTAAGAGCATGTTAAAGCCGGATCAGATATCGGTGATGTCAGAACCCGATGTCGTGGCGGGTGTCTTTTTTCCGGCATTGCGGCGTTCGGTCATGAAGCGGTCGAACTCCTCCTTGTCCTTGGCGCGGCGCACTTCGCGCGCATAGGCCTCGAACTCGGCGCGGGCCTCGTCGAGCTTGCGGCGCTCCTCGGCAAGGCGGTCGAGCTCCTTCTGACGCCAATCGTCAAAAGCGGCATTGCCGGACGAGGAGAACGCTCCGCCGCGCGGGCAGGCATTGTGGAAATTCTTGAAAAGACCGTCGGTGGCGTTGTTCACGTCGCTTTTGAAGCCTTCCAGGCGGTCACCCCAGAGGATGTAGACGAGCATGGTGAGGCCGAGAGGCCACCAGACGACAAACCCGATGATCATGAGGGCGATGGTAGCCGGCGTCCAGGCCGGGCGGATCAATGCGGAACTGTTCATGTCAACTCCGTTCAAGCATGACCTCGAAAAGTTGCAGACTTCCCGGATAAGGTTCATGCGATCAAAAATGAGCCAGCCCCTATTGGTGGCTACGATTCGCGACGTGGTGAATGAATTATGACTTTTCAAGGCGCAATTGCGCGATTCCTTGCGGGTTTTAGGCCGATTTGAGCGATTTTGCGTGATCGAGCCCAGCCACGGCGAGGCCCGCCACCAGCGCCCAGAAGGCCGAGCCGATGCCGCCAATGGCAATGCCCGAGGCGGTGACCGCGAAGGTGACGATGGCCGGAAGCCGCTCCGTTTCCGATTTCAGCGCCAGCACGAGAGCATTGATGAAGGGCGCGATCAGCGCCAGCCCGGCGATGAGCACGATCAGCGCCGCCGGCAGCACCGCAAAAAGCGCCACTAGCGAAGCGCCGAATATGGCGAAGATCAGATAGCAGAGCGCGTAGACAGGGCCGGTGAGCCAGCGCTTCGCCGGGTCTGGATGCGCGTCCGGCCCGGTGCAGAGCGCCGCCGAGATCGCCGCCATATTGCTGGTATGCGCGCCGAAGGGGGCCGTCAGCAGCGAGACGAGGCCCGTTACCTGCAGGCAGGGGCCGGTCGGCGGCTCATAGCCCGCGGCCCGCAGGACCGCGAAGCCGGGCAGGTTCTGCGAGGCCATGGTGACCAGATAGAGCGGCAGCGCCAGCCCGATCATGGCATTAGCATGGAAGACCGGGCTGATCCAGGTGAGCGTCGAGAGTTCCGGCGCGGGCAGTGCCGGCACCCGTGAAAGGGCGAATGCCAGGATGATGCCTGCGAAAAGCACGGCAAGCACGGCGAATGCGGGGTTGAAAAGGCGGATGACGAAGAACAGCGCCACCAGCGGCAGCACCAGCATGGGGTCGATCGCCAATGTCTTCGCAGCGCCGGTGACGAAGCTCATCAACACCCCTGCCAGCATGCCGGAGGCGATGGGGGCGGGAATGCGCGAAACCAGCGTCGAGATTGGCTTGATAAGCCCGGTGGCGATGATGGCGAGCGCGGTGACAATGAAGGCGCCCACGGCTTCCTCCATGGTAAAGCCCGCGCTTGCGCCGATCAGCGCCAGCCCCGGCGTCGACCAGGCGGTGATAACAGGCATCTTGTAGCGCCAGCTCAACCAGCCGGAAGAGACCGCCATCGCGAGACAGATCGCCGTGACCCAGCTCGCGGTTTGAACCTGCGTCGCCCCCAGCGCCTGGGCGGCGGCAATGATGAGTGCCAATGTGCCGCCGAAGCCGACAAAGGCCGCGACGCTTGCGGAAGCGATGACGGAAAGACGCATAGTGGTTACCCTTTTGCAGCCACGCGCTCGGCAAGCGCCGCGACGGTGCGCGTCAGAAGCTCCAGGTCCTGCGGTCGCGACAGCCGATGATCGCCGTCGCGCACCAGCGTCAGCGTCACATCATCGACAGGCAGGTGCTCGGTGAGGGTGAGGGCATGGGTATAGGGCACGTCAGCATCTTCCATGCCTTGCAGGATATGAACCGGGCAGCCCGTCTCTATTATCCCCTTGAGCACCAGATTCTTGCGCCCGTCCTCGATGAGTTTGCGCGTGTAAATATACGGATTGGGCGAGTAATCGGACGGTTTTTCGAAATAGCCCTTCTCGAGAAGCGCGCGTTTCTGCCCTTCCGTCATCTGCGGTTCGACCAGCAGGGCGGTGAAATCGGGCGCGGGCGCGATGAGCACGATGGCTTCAGGCCCATTGCCCGACCGCCCAAGCTCCTGCGCCATGCGCAGCGCGATCCACGCGCCCATGGATGAGCCGATAAGGATCTGCGGACCGTCCGCGAAACGGCGGTAGACGGCGAGGCTTTCCTCGAGCCAGCGCGAGATGGTGCCTTCGTTGAAATCGCCGCCGGACTGGCCATGGCCGGAATAATCATGGCGCAGGCAGGAATGCCCCGTTTCCGCCGCCCATCCATCCAGATGCACCGCCTTGCCGCCCAGCATGTCGGAGCGGTAGCCGCCGAGCCAGACGAGGCCGGGCGCCTTCGGTCCTTTGCGATGCAGAACGGCGATCTCAGCACCCTGCACGTCGATGAAATGGGGTGTCGCTTCCTCCATTGCCCGTCTCCCTTCCCACGTCCCTGTCGCGCCCGCTTATTGCTTCGCATCTCTGCCATTTAATGGAAACGCTCGGAATCCGCATTGAAAAACGACCAAATGTGGCCAATATTCATCGATTGCCGGCAAATGCTTGGCAGGAGTGATTTCTTGCTGCAAAGATGCTATTGACATCCGCGCGCGCTTGGCGACATTGCCGCCAAGAGTTTTGTTGTGCGTGGAACCAATGGCGCCGGCAACCAATTCGAGAGGCTTGAATTGCCTCAAAAGGATATAACTAGGAGATAACGATCATTCGCCGACCGTTCAGAGCGTCGCCGGTCCAGAAAGACGGACCGCGCTCCAACCGAGATATCCGGGTTCCCCGGGTCCAGCTCATCGATGCCGAAGGCCAGAACCACGGCAACGTGTCCATTCAGGAAGCATTGGCGCTTGCCGAGGAGGCAGGGCTCGATCTCGTGGAGATCGTGCCGAACGCCGAGCCGCCCGTATGCAAGATTGTCGATCTCGGCAAGCTGAAATACCAGAACCAGAAAAAGGCTGCCGAAGCCCGCAAGAAGCAGAAGACGGTCGAGATCAAGGAAATCAAGATGCGGCCGAACATCGACACCCATGACTATGAGGTGAAGATGAAGGCAGTCAGCCGCTTCTTCGAAGAGGGCGACAAGGTCAAGATCACCCTGCGCTTCCGTGGCCGTGAGATGGCCCACCAGGAACTGGGCATGAAGCTTCTCGAGCGCGTCAAGGAAGATACGGCTGAGATCGCCAAGGTCGAAGCCGAGCCGCGCCTCGAAGGCCGCCAGATGATGATGGTGCTTGCGCCGCGTTAATTTGGACCGCCACTCTACTATTCGAAAAAGCCGCCTTGCGCGGCTTTTTCTTTGCGAGGGACAATTGGCCGTTTCCCGCCACAAATAATCCACGAAATATCCCGACACCGGCGCGCCTCAATTGGGTGGCGGGAGTATTTCAATGCAAACCATAAGCGATATGGGCCGGTTTCAACGCAAGAGGCGCATTATCATTGCGCTGGTGATCGGCCTGCTTTTTCTGACGCTTCTGTTCGTGCGCTCCGCCTGGGGCGATAATCAGGTTCATGAATATATCGAGGCGGTCGGGCTTGGCTTCATCGTGCTCGCCATTATCGGCCGCATGTGGTGCACGCTTTATATCGGCGGCAAGAAGAGCGCGGAAATCGTCCGCGACGGGCCATATTCCGTCACCCGCAACCCGCTTTACGTCTTCAGCACGCTGGGCGCGGCGGGCATCGGCGCACAGACGGGCAGCCTTACCATAGCATTCGGCTTCGCTGTGCTTTGCTATGTCGCCTTTCAGATCGTCATCCGCGCGGAAGAAAAATTCCTCGAAAAGACCTTCGGCGAGCCATACCGGGCCTATATGCGGGAAGTCCCGCGTTTCCTCCCGCGCCTATCGCTCTTCCGCGACAAGGGCGAGCTTGTGGTGCGGCCCGACCGTGTCTACCGCACGCTGACGGACGGGCTCGTCTTCTTCGTCGCCTATCCGGTGTTCGAATTCGTTGAATACCTGCAGGGCATCCACGCTTTGCCCGTGCTCTTCAGGCTTTACTAATCCGCGCGATTCCTCCCTTGCGTTTTGCCGGGATTCATGTCTATAAGGCCGCGTTCGAACCGCCCGGCAGGGCATGCCGTGGCGGTTTTTCATGCTTTTCGGGCTTTGGTCGGCCTGGAAGTATCAAACAATAGGCATCAAGCGTCGTCGGTACGGTAGGAAGCGCCCAATAACCAAGAGGCGTGGAGTTCCGAAGGAACGACGGGGAATGTCCAAAAGGAGTAGCAAAATGCCCAAGATGAAGACCAAATCCGCTGCCAAGAAGCGGTTCAAGATCACCGCCTCCGGCAAGGTCAAGGCGCAGGCCGCCGGCAAGCGTCATGGCATGATCAAGCGCACGAACAAGTTCATTCGCGATGCCCGCGGCACCATGGTTCTCGCCGAGCCGGATGCCAAGATCGTGAAGAAGTTCCTGCCGAACGGCCTCTGAGCCGAAGCCCTGATTTTTAAGGAGATCATACCATGGCACGCGTAAAACGGGGCGTTACCGCCCATGCCAAGCACAAGAAGGTCCTGAAGCAGGCCGAGGGCTTCTACGGCCGCCGCAAGAATACGATCCGCGCCGCCAAGGCTGCTGTCGATCGTTCCAAGCAATATGCCTATCGTGACCGTAAGAACCGCAAGCGCTCCTTCCGCGCCCTGTGGATTCAGCGCATCAATGCGGCTGTCCGCGAGCAGGGCCTGACCTATGGCCGCTTCATCGACGGTCTCTCCAAGGCCGGCATTGAGGTCGACCGCAAGGTTCTTTCCGATCTCGCCATCCATGAGCCGGAGGCGTTCGGCGCACTGGTCGCTTCGGCCAAGAAGGCGCTGGAATATCTGAAAGAGACCACCCCGAACGCTTTTGAAGGCGCTGTCCGTTAAGCCAGACGCGCTCCCAAAGCTTCGAATTCATATTGTTTGGGAAACCCGCGCTGGCGAGAAGCTGGCGCGGGTTTCTCTTTAATACCCGTCAAAATCCACGGAACCTCACTCCCATGTCCGATATCGCTGAATTGGAACAAAACCTTCTGGCCGAGATTGCCGCCGCCACCGATGTTGAGGCTGTGGAAGCCATCCGCGTCGCCGCCCTCGGCAAGAAGGGCTCGATTTCGGAGAAACTGAAATCGCTGGGCGCGATGTCGCCGGAAGAGCGGCAGACGCAAGGCCCGGCCATCAACGGGCTGAAGAACCGTGTGACCGAGGCCCTGGCCACGCGCAAGACCGAATTGCGGGACGCCGCCATCGCCGCCCGCCTGGAAAAGGAAAAGGTGGACGTCACGCTTCCAGTCCGCACTTCCCCGGCGGAACGCGGACGCATCCACCCGATCAGCCAGGTCATTGATGAGATCACCGCCATCTTCGCCGATATGGGCTTCGCCATCGCCGAAGGGCCGGATATCGAGACGGATTATTATAATTTCACCGCGCTGAACTTCCCGGAAGGGCACCCCGCGCGCGAAATGCACGACACCTTCTTCTTCAATCCCGATGAGAAGGGCGAGCGCAAGCTGCTGCGCACCCACACCTCTCCCGTGCAGATCCGCACCATGGAGACCACAAGCCCGCCGATCCGCATCGTCATCCCCGGCAAGACCTATCGCATGGATTCCGACGCCACCCATTCGCCGATGTTCCATCAGGTCGAGGGGCTGGTGATCGACAAGACCGCCAATGTCGCCAATATGAAATGGGTGCTGGAGGAGTTCTGCAAGGCCTTCTTCGAGGTTCCCTCCTTGAAGATGCGCTTCCGCCCCTCCTTCTTCCCCTTCACCGAACCGTCGATGGAAGTCGATATCCAGTGCGACCGCTCCGGCACCGAAGTGAAGTTCGGCGAGGGTAATGATTGGATGGAGATTCTGGGCTGCGGCATGGTGCATCCCAATGTGCTCAGAAATTGCGGCCTCGATCCGGATGAATATCAGGGCTTCGCTTGGGGCATGGGCATCGACCGCATCGCCATGCTGAAATACGGCATGCCGGACCTGCGCGCTTTCTTCGACGCCGACGTCCGCTGGCTCCAGCACTATGGCTTCCGCCCGCTGGACATGCCGACACTGTTCGGCGGTTTGAGCGCGTGACAAGGAGATCAAGGTAACATGAAATTCACACTCTCCTGGCTCAAGGATCATCTCGACACCGAAGCCTCGCTCGATGAGATCGTCGAAACTCTCACCATGATCGGTCTCGAGGTCGAATCCGTCGATGACAAGGCGGCGCTGGAGCCGTTCAGGATCGCCCGGGTTCTAACAGCGGAGCGCCATCCCGATGCGGACAAGCTTCAGGTGCTCTCGGTCGATCTGGGCGATGGCAAGCCGATTCAGGTCGTCTGCGGCGCGCCCAATGCCCGCTCGGGTCTGATCGGCGTTTTTGCGCCGCCGGGAACCTATGTACCGGGCATCGATGTGACGCTTTCGGTCGGCAAGATCAGGGGCGTCGAAAGCCATGGCATGATGTGCTCCGAGCGCGAGCTGGAATTGTCGGACGAGCATAACGGCATCATCGACCTGCCCGCCGATACGCCGGTTGGGGAGAGCTTTGCCGCCTATGCCGGGCTGAACGATCCTGTCATTGAGATCAACCTGACGCCGAACCGCCCGGACGCCACGGGCATCTATGGCATCGCCCGTGATCTCGCTGCGGCGGGGCTGGGCAGGCTGAAGGATGGCGCGGTTGCCTCGGTCAAGGGCGAAGGCGAAACGCCGGTCAAGGTGATGATCGATGCGCCGGACCTCTGCCCCGGCTTCGCGCTGCGTCTGGTTAAAGGCGTCAAGAACGGCCCGAGCCCCAAATGGCTGCAGCAGCGGCTGAAAGCCATCGGGCTGCGTCCCATCAACGCGCTGGTCGATATCACCAATTACATCACCTTCGACCGGGGCCGTCCTTTACATGTCTTCGACGCCGCCAAGGTGAAGGGCGACCTGACGGTACGCCGCGCCAAGTCCGGAGAGACGGTGCTGGCGCTCGACGGGCGGGAATACAGGCTCAACGAGCAGGTCTGCGTCATCTCCGATGATAACGGCGTCGAATCGATTGCCGGAATCATGGGCGGTGAGCATTCGGGCTGCGACGAGAATACCACCGATGTGCTGATCGAATCTGCCCTTTGGAATGCCTATAACATCGCCCGCACGGGCCGCGAGCTGGGCATTATCACCGATGCGCGCTACCGCTTCGAGCGCGGCGCCGATCCGGAATTCATGGTGCCGGGGTTGGAGCTTGCAACCCGCATGGTGCTTGACCTCTGCGGCGGCACTCCGATGGAGACCGAAGTGGTGGGCTACGAGGGCTACGAGCCGAAGGTGGTCGCCTTTCCCGTTTCGGAGGTAAAGCGCCTGACCGGCATCGAGGTGGCGAAGGAGGAAAGCCTCGCCATCCTCTCGCGCCTCGGCTTCGAGCCGCAAGGCGAGGGCGATGTGGTGAATGTCCGCGTGCCGTCCTGGCGGCCGGATATCGACGGCAAGGCCGATCTGGTCGAAGAAGTGATGCGCATTCACGGCGTCGACCGCATCGCGCCCCAGCCTTTACCAGATCATGCGGCGGTCAACGGCAAGATCCTGACCACGCTGCAGATCCGCAGCCGCGCCGCCCGGCGCGCGCTGGCAGCGCGGGGCATGATGGAGGCTGTCACCTATTCCTTCATCCCCGCCGCCCATGCGGAGGCCTTCGGCAGCGGCGATAACAGCGGTGCCGCGCTCAAGCTCGCCAACCCCATCGCCGCAGATATGTCCGACATGCGGCCCTCGCTGTTGCCGGGCCTGCTGGCGGCGGCGCAGCGGAATGCCGACCGCGGCGTGCAGGATCTGGCGCTGTTCGAAGTCTCCGGCACCTATGAAGGCGACACGCCTGACAGGCAGCGCCGCGTCGCCGGCGGCATCCGCCGCGGCACCGCGAAGCTCGATGGTTCGGGCCGCCATTGGGCCGGCAATGCGGCGAGCGTCGGCGTATTCGATGCCAAGGCCGATGCGCTGGCGGTTCTGGAAGCCTGCGGTGCGCCCGTCGATAAGCTGCAAATCGAGGCGGGAGGGCCGTCCTGGTATCATCCCGGCCGTTCCGGCACGATCAAGCTCGGGCCGAAGGTCGTTCTCGGCCATTTCGGCGAATTTCATCCGAAGACGCTGGAAACGCTCGATGTCAGCGGCGCGCTCTGCGGCTTTGAAGTGTTCGTTGATGTCATTCCGGAGCCGAAACAAAAGGCGACGCGCACCAAGCCGCCGCTTGCTCTGTCAAACTTCCAGACTGTGCGCCGCGATTTCGCTTTCGTGGTGGACAAATCCGTCGAGGCCGCCGCCGTAATCCGCGCTGTGGGCGCCGCCGACAGGAAGCTCATATCAGGCATTCAGGTCTTCGATATTTTCGAAGGCCCGGCTTTGGGCGAGGACAAGAAATCCATCGCCATCGAAGTCGCGATCCAGCCGCAGGAGCGCACGCTGACGGATGAGGATCTCGAAGGCCTCGCCAAGCGGGTGGTGGAAAGCGTGAGCAAGCAGACGGGTGCGGTGCTGCGGCGGTGATCTACCCCCGCTCCCGCTGCAGCAGCGCTCTCTTCCGCTCGACGCCCCAGCGATAGCCCGAGAGGTCGCCGTCCTGCCGCACGACGCGGTGGCAGGGGATGGCCACGGCGATCTTGTTGGCGGCGCAGGCCCCGGCGACGGCGCGCACAGCCTTCGGCGCGCCGATGCGTTCTGCGATCTCGGTGTAGCTGGTCGTGCTGCCCACCGGAATATTGCGGAGCGCCTGCCAGACGCGCTCCTGAAACGCCGTGCCGCGCACGTCGAGCGGTAAGTCGAGGCCGATATCGGGCGCCTCGACAAAGCCCACCACTTTCGCCATGGTCTTCTCGAATTCGGCATCGCCGCCGATGAGTTCGGCCTTGGGGAAGCGGTCCTGAAGCTCGCGCACCAGCGCATCCGGGTCATCGCCAAGCGAAATGGCGCAGACGCCTTTTTCCGTCGCCGCCACCAGAATCGCTCCGAGCGAGCACTGCCCGACGGCGAATTTGATGTTCATCTCCGCGCCGCCCGCGCGAAAGATGCTGGGCGCCATACCAAGCATCTTGTTCGATGCCTCATAGAAGCGGCTCGAGGAATTGAACCCGGCATCATAGATCGCCTGGGTAACGCTGCCCTTGCTTGCCGTGAGCTCGTCACGAACGCGGCGAGCCCGGTGGGCCGCACCATAGGCTTTGGGCGTCAGGCCTGTGATAGACTTGAACAGGCGGTGAAAATGGAACGGGCTCATGCCTGCAGCGTCCGCCAGTGCGTCCAGCACTGGCAGTTCTTCGGCGGCCTCGATCCGGCGGCACGCTTCTGCGATAATCGCCGCATGCCGTTCGGCAAGCGATGCTTCGTTGGGCCGGCAGCGCAGGCAGGGGCGGAAGCCCGCCCGCTCGGCCTCCGCGCAATCCGCATGGAATGCGATATTTTCGGGCTTGGCGAGTCGCGACGGGCAGGTCGGGCGGCAATAGACGCCGGTTGTCTTTACGGAATAGACGAATTTGCCGTCGAAGGCCGGATCGCGGTTGACGAGCGCCTTCCAGCGCGGGTCGCGTTCGGCAGGCGTAGTGTTGATGGTGGCAAGGTTCATGGTGTGATCCTTCATTTCAGCTTGCCGCCTTTCTACCTCTCTCGCCAGACTACCGCACTCCGGGCCTTGCTTTCAAATCTTGCCGCTCCCGCCGCGCCGCTTTCCGGGATGAAAAGAAGAATGCGGCGATGAAGGCCATCATCATCAACAGCACGATTGTTGGCGCAGGCGCGCTGTCGAGGAAGAAGCTCAAATACACACCGAAGAAGGACGCGAGCACGGCGATGACCACCGAAAGCACCAGCATCGGGCCGAAGGCGCGCGTCAGGAGAAAGGCAATGGCCCCCGGCGCGATCAGCATGGCGATGGCAAGGATGATGCCTACCGCTTTGAGCGCGCCGACGATGGTGAGCGACAGCACCACGAGCAGGCCATAATGCAGGAGGCGGACCGGCAGGCCGATCACCTTCGCCTGCACCGGATCGAAAGCGTGGAGCAGTAGATCGCGCCATTTAAGCGCGATGATTCCGGTGGCGAACGCCGCGATGACGCCTGTTTCGGGGATGTCCCGGGGACCGACGCCCAGCATGTCGCCGAAGAGGATATGGTCGAGATGCACATCCGGCCGGATCTTTGTGTAGAGCACGATCCCCAGGCCGAACATGCCGGAGAAGACCACACCCATCACCGTATCCTGCTTGACGCGGCTGTTTTCCTTGAGAAAGCCGGTGCCGAGCGCGCAGAGCATGCCCGCCGCGAAGGCGCCGATCGCATAAGGTATACCGATGATATAGGAGATCACCACCCCCGGAAGGACCGCATGCGAGATCGCGTCGCCCATCAGCGACCACCCCTTGAGCACAAGGAAGCAGGAGAGCAGCGCCGTCGGAATGGCGACAAGCACCGCGATGGCAAGCCCAAAGCGCATGAACTCGAACTGGAAGGGCAGGGTGAGCATATCGATGAGACTCATCGGCTCGCCTCCAATGCCTGCGCCGTGCGCCGGCGGGCGGCGAGCATGCCATGCTTGGGCGCAAGAAAGAAGGCGGCGAGGAAGATCAGCGTCTGCAGGACAACGATGACCCCGCCGGTCGCGCCATCGAGGAAATAGCTGATATAGGCCCCGGTGAAGCTCGTTATCGCGCCGATGGCGACGCTGATAAGGATGAGCCTGGGGAAGCGGTCGGTCAGGAGATAGGCGGTTGCGCCTGGAGTCACAACCATGGCGATGACGAGAAATGCGCCCACCGTCTGCATCGCTGCCACCGTAGAGGCGGAAAGCAGCGTAAAGAACACGGCTTTCAGCAGCGACGGGTTGAGGCCGATGGAGCGGGCATGGCTTTCATCGAAGAAGGTTACCATCAGATCCTTCCATTTAACCAGCAGCACTGCGAGGGAGACAAAGCCGATAATGGCGAGTTGCAGCGTATCCTCGGGCGTGATGGCGAGGATATTGCCGAGAATAATGGTCTGTATGTTCACCGATGCGGGCGAGAGCGACACCATGAAGAGCCCAAGCCCGAAGAAGGAAG
This sequence comes from Brucella sp. IR073, assembly GCF_049065735.1. Lineage (NCBI taxonomy): Bacteria > Pseudomonadati > Pseudomonadota > Alphaproteobacteria > Hyphomicrobiales > Brucellaceae > Brucella > Brucella sp. IR073. The sequence continues at coordinate 348,236 of NZ_JBAKHD010000002.1, read as the reverse complement.
TGAAGATCAGCCCGATGACCGCATCCTCTTTCAGCCGCGTGCGCTCGTTGAGGAACAGCATCGCCCCAGCGGCAAGCGCGCCGGAGAAGAAGGCGCCGATAGAAAAGGGGAGGCCCAGCATATAGGCCCCCGCCACGCCCGGCACAATGGAATGAGAAAGCGCGTCGCCGATAAGCGACCAGCCCTTGAGCATCAGATAGGCCGAGAGGAAGGCGCAGACCGCCCCGACGAGCGCGCTGACCCACATGGCGTTGACCATGTAGCCATAGGTGAAGGGTTCGAGCAGTGCCGTCATTCCGGTCCATCCCCCTCCGCTGTTTCGAAGCGCCTTGGTGCGTCATTCATGACGAAGTGGCGCAGCGCACCGCCAAAGGTCTTTTCGAGATTCGTCTGCGTGAACACTTGCGCGGTGGGCCCGCAGGCGAGAACGGTGCGGTTGATGAGGATTGTCCGCTCGCAGAATTCCGGCACGCTCCCCAGATCATGCGTGGAAACCAGCATCACGCGGCCTTCGTCGCGCAATGTCCGCAACAGCCCGATGATCGCATCCTCCGTCTTGACATCGACCCCGGTGAACGGCTCATCGAGCAGGATGACACGCCCGTCCTGCGCCAGCGCGCGGGCGAGGAAGACGCGCTTCTTCTGCCCGCCCGAGAGTTCGCCGATCTGCCGCTTGCGAAAATCGCTCATGCCGACGCGCTCCAGTGCCGAGGCCACGGCCTCGCGGTCGGCGGCTTTCGGAATGCGCATCATGTTCATGTGGCCATAGCGGCCCATCATCACGACATCCTCGACCAGAACCGGGAAGCTCCAGTCCACATCCTCGTTCTGCGGCACATAGGCGACGATATTTTTCTTCAGCGCTTTGGCCGCCGGCTGCCCGAGAATGGAGATCGTCCCCTTCGCCGGGCGCACGAAGCCCATGATCGCCTTGAACAGCGTCGATTTTCCGCTGCCATTGACCCCGACGAGCCCGGTGATCGTGCCCGTGGGTATGTCGAAACCAGCATCATGAAGCGCGGTGTGGCCGTTACGGTAGGTGACCGTTAAGTCCTCAACGGAAAGCCCCGCACCGGTGTCGATAGACTGGCGCGGGGATATAGCCTTGACGGGAGCATTCATGAAGCGAACCCTTTGGCGATGGTGTCGGAGGTCACGCGGAGGAGATCGATATAGGTGGGGACAGGGCCGTCAGGCTTGCTCAGCGAATCGACATAGAGCACCCCGCCATATTTTGCGCCCGTTTCCCTTGCCACCTGCTGGGCGGGCTTGGCCGAAACGGTGCTTTCGCTGAAGATGACGGGAATCTGGTTGGCCATCACCACGTCGATCACCTTGCGCACCTGCTGTGGCGTGCCCTGCTGGTCGGCATTGATCGGCCAGAGATAAAGCTCCTTCAAACCGAAGTCCCGGGCGAGATAGCTAAACGCGCCCTCGCTCGTCACCAGCCAGCGCTCGTCCTGCGGAATAGTCGCAAGCTTCGCCTCGATCGGCGCGATGGTGTCCCTGATCTTCTGCTTATAGGCTTCGGCATTAGCCTTATAGGTCGCGGCATTCGCCGGGTCGTGCTTGGCGAGAGCGTCGCGGATATTGTCGACATAGATCAGCGCGTTCTGTGGCGACATCCAGGCATGAGGGTTGGGCTTGCCCGCATAGGGGCCTTCCGCGATGCTTATCGGCGCAATGCCCTCGGTCACCACGGCACTCGGCACGTCATGAAGCCGCTGGAAGAATTTCTCATACCAGCGCTCTAGATTAAGTCCGTTCCACAAGATGAGTTGCGCACTCTGCGCCTTGATAATGTCGCGCGGTGTCGGCTGATAATCGTGGATCTCCGCGCCGGGCTTGGTGATCGACTCCACGATTGCCGCATCGCCGGCGACATTCTTCGCCATGTCGGCGATAACGGTGAAGGTGGTCACCACCTTGAACTTGTCTGCCGCCTGCGAAACTCCGGGCATGAGACCAAAGACTGCAGCGCCCGCAATGGCGGCAAGGATGTGTCGTCTGGTGCGGTCGAACATATCGTGATTTCCTCCAGTTCTGCAATTGCGATCCATTCCTAATTGCGAAGCTACATCATTCGCATAAATTTGCAACTAGGAATGATTTGCAAAACAGAAGCCTGAGACGTGAAACGTCTCGCCCCTACGCCGGCGCGAGCAGCAGGCTCGTCTCCGAGCGGGCGATGCCTTCGATAAGCCGCACGGAATTGAGAACCCGGTCGAAATCGACAAGGCTCGCCACTTCGATTTCCGCAACGAGGTCCCATGCACCGTTGGTCGTATGGAGCGAGAGGATTTCCGGAATTTTTTGCAGCGATTGCACAACGCGGCGCGTGTTACGGCCAACCACCTCGATCATCATGACGGCCCGGATACGCTCCGTTCCGGCGATGTCCTTGACCCGTACGGTAAAGCCTAGGATCACGCCGTTGGCGATCAGCCGGTCCAGCCGGTTCTGCACCGTTCCACGTGAAACCGACAGGATGTCGGCGAGCTTCGAAAGAGGGGCTCGCCCGTCCTGCCGAAGCGCGGCTATAAGTCGGGCATCGAGATCGTCCATCACGTCTCTCTATTAAAATTGCGCAATCTAGCTATACAATATTAGCAAAACAATGCCGAAATTTAAAAGATTTTGCCATTTCTTTTAAACCGGCATCCCGCCTATCCTTTGGCAGGGTTCAAGGAGAGCGCCGGATGGTTCAGTTCGTTGGTACGCGACATATGGTCGAGCTCGTGCGGGCCATCGGCATTGATACGCTTTTCCGCCAGCTGGTCACCTATCTCGAGCACGACTTCGCCCGCTGGGTTGAGTTCGAGAAAACGCCGCGCATCGCTTCGCATTCCCATGATGGCGTCATCGAACTGATGCCTACGAGCGACCGCGAGCTTTACGGCTTCAAATATGTCAATGGTCATCCGCAAAACCCGCCCCAGGGACTGCAGACAGTGACGGCGTTCGGCGTGCTGGCCGATGTAGCGACCGGTTACCCGCAGTTCATTTCGGAAATGACCATCGCGACGGCGCTGCGCACAGCCGCGACGTCAGCCATGGCGGCAAAATATCTTGCCCGCAAGGACGCGCGAACCATGGCACTGATCGGGCTCGGCGCGCAGGCCGAATTCCAGGCGCTCGCCTTCAAGTCTATTCTGGGCATCCACGATCTGCGCGTCTTCGATGTCGACCCCGCGGCCTATCGTAAGTTCCAGCGCAACATGGAGACGTCGGGCATTCACATCGTCAGGGCTGCGAGCGCCGAGGAGGCGATCATAGGCGCGGACATCATAACAACGGTTACAGCGGACAAGCGGCGCGCCACCGTGCTGACCGACAACATGGTGGGCGCGGGTGTGCATATCAACGCGGTCGGTGGCGATTGCCCCGGCAAGACGGAATTGCACCGCGATATCCTGCTGCGGTCCGACATTTTCGTCGAGTTTCCGCCCCAAACCCGGATCGAAGGGGAAATTCAGCAACTCGATGCCGATCATCCCGTGACGGAAATCTGGCAGGTCATTGCGCAGGAGAAGCCGGGGCGGGTGTCGGACCGGCAGATCACGCTCTTCGATTCCGTCGGCTTCGCGGTGGAGGACTTCTCCGTGCTCCGCTTTCTGCGGGACATGGTGCAGGGGACGGCTTTCTACGCTGATATCGACCTCATCGCCGAGCCGTCCGATCCGCGCGATCTCTTCGGCCTCCTTTCTAAAGACGCTGCGGCGCGCTCCGCCGCACTGGCTCTCTGAACCGCCACAGAATCTTATTCATTCTACGAAATAATCCGGTTTCGGCGATTGATCGATGGCGGAAGCCGCTGAAAGCATGAAAGGCAACCATGACCGGTCACAAGAAAATCATTCTCCTGGGCGCGCCCGTCGAGGAAGGGGCGGAGTGTCTCGGCTGTTCCATGGGCCCGGCGGCGCTGCGTCTCGCCGGCATCGGGCCGGCATTGGAGCGGCTCGGCCATGAGGTGGAAGACCGGGGCAATCTCGCGCCCGAAGAGCTTCCGGATTTCGCCTTGCCGGGAGCCGTCAAAAACGCGCCTGTCATCGCCGGCTGGACCCGCACCCTCGAGCGCGCTGCCTATGATGCGCGGAAAGAGGGCGGCGTGCCGGTATTTCTCGGCGGGGATCATAGCCTTTCAATGGGCACGGTGGCAGGCGCTGCGCGCCACGCCGCCGAACAGGGCAAAAAGCTCTTCGTCCTTTGGCTCGACGCACATGCCGATTTCAACACGCCCGCCACGTCGCTCTCCGGTAATATGCACGGCATGCCGGTGGCGTTCTTTTGCGGGGCGGAGGGTTTTTCCGGCATATTGCCCGACGACAGGCCGGTTGTCGCGCCGAACCATGTTTTCCTGTGCGGCATCCGGTCGATTGATCCGGCCGAGCGCGCCGAACTGGCGAGGGCCGGGGTCAACGTCTTTGACATGCGCTTTATCGATGAGAATGGCATTGTCCCCGCGATAAAGCGCGTCACCGAAACGGTCAGCCAGGCGGGCGGCTTGTTGCATGTGAGCTTCGATACGGATTTTCTCGATCCCGAGATCGCGCCGGGCACGGGAACGACGGTGCGCGGCGGTGGCACCTATCGCGAGGCTCATCTTGTCATGGAAATGCTCCATGATAGCGGGCTCGTCAGTTCGCTTGATATTGTCGAGCTAAACCCGTTCCTCGACGACCGCGGCAAGACCGCCTATCTGCTCGTTGAATTGGTAAGCAGCCTCTTCGGCCAGAAAATCTTTTAAAGCACGATTCCGAATATTTGCAGACTTGCAGCCGGGGACGTCCCGGCTGCAAAAATCGAACAGGCTCCTATCGCCTGATGGCGCGCCCGAGGGCGATCAGGATGCACGCGCCGATGAAGCCCGCGACCAGATAGCCAATCCAGCCGGTAAGCGCGACACCGAAGAGTCCCAGGATCGCATTGGCGATGATTGCGCCGACGATGCCCAAGAGAATATTGGCGATGATGCCCATATTGCTCTTCATGAACATTTCGGCCAGCCAGCCTGCCACGCCGCCGATAATGATTGCTGCGATCCAGCCGACACCAGCAGTTTCCATGTAAGTATCTCCCGTTGTTCCTATCCATAAATTATTCGCCGGTTCCTCCCGGCATCGGCTCGAAAGCCGACATGCCATCATACCGCCACAAACGCTTGGAGGGAACAGGCGAAATTCAGCACGCCACGGCAACAGGCCCGCTATGGAGCGGGCCTGTTGGAGGAGTTCACTGGGCCACCGGGCCGGTGGAGGATGGACCGCCCGTGGTGCCGTTCGCAGCATCCCTGGCCTTGTTGTCCTTCACGATGCCGCCCGTATAGAGCTCGGACCGCTCAAAGGCCGGCGCCTTGTTGAGATCGTCCTTCGAGAGGTCGGTTACGAACCAGCGGTCACCATTGGACTGGGTCGCGAGGTCGAGATGGTCGAAGCTGACGGCCACATCCTTCTGTCCGACGCCGAGGAAGCCGCCGACGCCGATCACCGCCGCCTGTGCCACGCCATTTTCGCCGATGACGATGTCGCTGATGTCGCCGATTCGGTTGGCGTCGCTGCCCGGGCCGTCATAAACAGCCTGCCCGATAACGCCCGAAGCCAGGACCTTGCCGGTGGCTGCGTTTACGTTATTATTGTCGGGCGTAACCTTGGGGGCCACTTCCGGCGGATAGGTGAAGACGTCGCTGGTCTGGGCGGGCGCGGAGTCCTGCAGCTGAGGAGCCTGCCCGGTGGTTTGGGCGAAGGCTGCGGTCGACAGCATGGCGACTGCGGCTGTTGTTCCCAAAAGTCGTGTAAGCATTGTGACTCTCCTTTTATCCGGGCTCCGCCTGACAGCGCGAAGCCTTCGTTCCAGATACAATCCTAACGACGAGGCTGCATAAACGTTCCCCGTGCAACCCCGGCGAAACGGACAAAAGTCGCTCGCAGGCGAGCCGGAAAAGGAACAAAAGCTCTTTCCGTCTGTTGTTTCGTAGGACCGGAATCGACTGCTTTTGGAAGCAATTGGAGCCGGGGGACAAATCAGAAACGAACCCGATGGTTTGGAGAAAGCCGATGCAATTGCGCGAGACACGTATCATTCCAGCTTCCACGCCTGGCGAGGCGCCCTCGGTTGAATTCGTCGGCGAGAAGGGCGAGCACGTGACGGTCCGGTTTGCCAAGGACGAGGAAATGGCGGATTTGGACCGCAGCGTCCTTATCTCGGAAGCAACCTTTATCCTCTCGGAATTGGCGAACGCCGATATGGTCGGCGGCCTCGACAAGAAAAGCGGCGCAGGCGACGCCCGCACTGACGAGCGTACGGGCGATCCTGTGGAGCTGGAGGAACAATTACAGGAAGGTTTGAGAGAAACCTTTCCGGGCAGCGACCCTGTATCGGTGGTGTCGACAGGTATTCCCGGAAAACCGAAAAATTAAAAGGAGGCGCTGGGGAGCGGCTGCAAGCGGGTCAGCCGCTTCTTCATTCGTTGATTCTTCGGTCGTTGCTTTCGACTGAAGGCGTTAACACGACGCTGAGAGAAAGAGGGAAGGGCAATACGAGCTTAACTCGCGATGTCTACTTACCCACATAATACTCATCGCCATTTTATCTGCATAACTATCTGAAAATCATAATAATTTCATACATAGTAATATATGAATATAAAACATCGCAGCGCCTCATGATAGAAATCGAAAATTTTAACGAATTCTTGAAGAAGGCGTTAAGGGATGCTGCCCTAAGGTAAACCCATCCACGAACAAGACCAAGAAACGCCAGGAGGGAACAGCCCGCACGCGGGAAGGGCGTGCGCTAGTTTAATGCATTGGCGGCTAGGCGCGCACGCTTGGCCTGATTGATAAGAGCATGCTGCAGCCAAGTGAAATCACTTGGACCCCCCCAAACCGTATTTAGAGCGAAGATCGCGCACAAAGCGTCAGGCTTTGGCGACACCACGCCTAAAGAGCGCCTTTATTTGATCGATTGAATCGGAGGAGCGTACGTGTCTGCACTGGTCAAGATTACATATCCCGTGGAAAACCAGATTATTCACCCGGGCGGCCTGTCGATCCGGGGCATCGGCCCCGCGGGACGAAAAATCCGTATCTCGCTTCGGGAGTTCGAATGGCCTTCCGGCTTTTGGGATATCACCATCGGCAATGATGGATCCTGGGATGCATCGGGGGCGATTGTCGAGAACGGCACCTGGAACATCAACGCAATGCTGATTGCCGATCTGCCCGTTTCGCTGGCGAAGGATCACGTCACCTTTCTGGTGAGGCCGTAAGGATAAAAAGCCGCGCGTCCACGGTGTCAGGCGGACGCGCGGCGCTTTACGCAACGATCAGAACGGCGAATCCGGGAAATAGAATTCCTGGGCATTGTCCTTGGTGATCAGCGTGGCGTCGAGAATGTAGCTGCCGCGCACCGGTACATGGTCGTAGAACTGGCCTGCCGTCAGCTCCATCGCGGTGGCGATCATTGCCGGCGGGTAGAGCACATCGACCGGGATCATCTTGTCGCCATCGGCGACGCGCTTGATCATCTCCTTCATGCCGGCGCCGCCGACGACGAATTTGATATCCTTGCGGTCGGCCTGCTGGATGGCCTCGAGCACGCCCACGGCCATGTCGTCGTCCTGGCACCAGACGGCATCGATCTTCGGATATTTGGCGAGATAGTCCTGCATCACCTTGAAGGCGTCGTCGCGAGACCAGTTGCCGAACTGGCGGTCCAGCACCTTGATCTCGCTGCCCTTGATGCCTTCGTCGAAGCCTTTCTGGCGCTCCTCATCGATGACGATGGGCAGACCGCGGATGACGACGACGTCGCCCTTGCCGCCGAGCTCCTTCTTGATGTACTCGCCCGCGACACGGCCCAGCTCCGGATTGTTGCCGGCGACATAGAGGTCCTGGATCGAATGGTCGGACAAGGCCCGGTCGACGACCGTGACGAAGGTGCCTTTTTCCTTCACCTGCCGGATCGGGTCGGTCAGCTCGTCGGAATTATGGGGCAGCGTCACCAGCGCGTCGATGCCCTGCGCGGTCAGGTCTTCCAGCGCATTGGCCTGCGAAGCGCCGTCCGGCGAAGTCTTCACCGTGATCTTCAGGCCCGGATAGCGGGCTTCCAGCGTCTTCTTGGCGCGTTCCGCGTGATAGACGACGCCGCCCGTCCAGCCATGATCGGCGGCGGGAATGGAAACGGCGATATGGACCTGTTTGTCCTGCGCCCCCGCCACTGTCGCCACCGAGGCGAGCGCCAAGGCAGCCAAACCTGCAAATATGGTTTTCATTGTCTCTCTCCCTGGAACATGGCCGCCGAACCGTGGACCGGCGAAACCATGCGATATTAGAGGGCCCCTCCTGAGTGGTGGCGGCTGGCCCCTGCGCCGCCCTCTCCATGAACGGCCACCCGAACTGGCAGCCGCAATTCACACGTCTAACGCCGTCCCAGCGAGCGCTGGATCAGCATGGCGATGATGATGATCGCGCCCTGAACCGCGCCGATGAGATATTCGCTGACGAGGTCGGACAGCACCATGATGTTGCCGACGACTTCCAGAATCAGCGCGCCGCAGATCGTGCCCCAGATGCGCCCGACGCCGCCGCGCAAGGCGGTGCCGCCGATGACGACGGCTGTGATCGCCTGCAACTCCCACAGCAGCCCCGTCGTCGGCGTCGCAGCGCCAAGCCGCGGCACATAGACCAGCACGGCGATGGCGACGCACAGCCCCTGAATGACATAAGTGAGCGTCCGCACCCGGTTGACCGAAATGCCCGAATAGCGCGCCACATCCTCATTCGACCCCACCGCCGTGACATGGCGGCCGAAGCGGGTACGGTAGAGGAGGAAGGCACCGACCGCCCCGACCAGCAGGATGACGATGATCGGGATCGGCACGCCCAAAACATCGCCGAAATAGACGGGCCGGTAGGCGGCGCGCAGTTCCTGCGATTTGATGGCGATGGAGCCGCCTTCCGCCAGATAGATCGTCAGCGCGCGGAAGATGCCCATTGTTCCGAGCGTGACGATGAAAGGCTCTATCCGGCCCAATGTCGTAATCAGCCCGTTGGTGAGGCCGCACAACGCCCCGGTCGCGAGCGCCATCAGCATCGCCGCCGCGATCATGCCTGTATCGCCGGAAACGGTGCCGGTATTGAGAAACAGGATCATCGTCCCGGCAACGAAGGCCGCCATCGAGCCCACGGAAAGGTCGAGCCCGCCCGCCGAGATGACGAAGGTCGCGCCGACGGCGATGATGGCGATGAAGGCGCTGCGGGTGGCGACATTCATCAGATTGTCGAGCGACAGGAAATTCGGATTGACCAGCGCGCCGAAGACGAACAGCGCCGCCAGCGCCACGAAAGGCGCGACGGCCCTGAGATCGATATCCCCCCAAGACCGTTTCGCGGTTTGCGCCGCCGTCATATTGTTCATGCAGTTTCCGCTATCAAAGCGGCCTCCCCCATATTTGCGCCGGTGGCAAGCACCACGATCTCGGCTTCCGTCATGTGCTCGCCTGAAACCTCCCCGGCGATCTCCCCATTGCGCATGACGATGATACGGTCACAAATGCCGATCAGTTCGGGCATTTCCGACGAGATTACGATAACCGCCTTTCCCTCCGCCGCAAGAGCGTGGATGAATTTATAGATCTGTTCCTTGGTGCCGATATCGATGCCGCGCGTAGGCTCGTCGATGATGACGATTTCAGGGTCCAGCAGCATCATCTTGGCGAGGAGCAGCTTCTGCTGGTTGCCGCCTGAGAGCTGCCCGGCAAGAAGGTCGCGGTTGCGCGTGCGGATGTCGAAATCGCGCACCGCCTTGTCGAGCGCCTCATCCTCGCGTTTGCCGTCGATCAGAACACCGCGCACGAAGCGGTCGAGCCCGGCAAGCGTCAGGTTGACCTTGAGGTTTTGCCCGAGCAGCAGCCCCTTGCCCTTGCGATCCTCGGAGAGATAGACGATCCCCGCATCCATGCTCTGCTTCACATGATGAAAGCTGACCGGCTTGCCCTTCAGGCGAACCGTGCCATGCGCGGGCCGAAGCCCGAGAATACCCTCCAGCAGCTCCGTCCGCCCCGCCCCGACGAGCCCGGCAAAGCCGAGAATTTCACCGCGCTTTAGCGAAAAACCCGCATTTCGGGCAAAGCCCGGCACAGTCATAGTCTCGACTTCGAGAACAATCTCGCCGGTCTTCACACCGGCGCGGTCAGGATAGAGCTTGGAGACGTCCCGGCCGACCATCAGCCGCGCCATATCGACCGGCTCGAGATCGCCGGCCGCATGGGTGCCGACAAGTTGCCCGTCACGCAGCACCGTCACGCGGTCAGCGATGGTTTTCACCTCGGGCAGCCGGTGCGAAATATAAAGCACCGCGGCATTCTTCTTCCTGATCGCGGCGATGACTTTCAGAAGCGCCTCGGTTTCGACGGGCGTGAGAGAAGCGGTCGGCTCATCGAAGATGACGAGCTTGTGCGGCACCAGCAGCGCACGGGCGATCTGCACGAGCTGGCGCTGCGCGATGGAAAGCCGGTTCACCACGGTTCCCGGATCGATGTCGGCGCCGAGATCGAGCACCGCCCGATGCGCGCCCTCGGCCATGGCGCGGTCATCCAGCACCAGCCCTTTGCGGAGTTCGCGGCCGAGATAGATGTTCTGCGCCACCGTCAGGTCGGGCGCGAGCAGGATTTCCTGATGGACGAGAACGATGCCGTGCCTCTCCGCATCGACCGGGCCGGTGAAGGCGATCTTCTCGCCATCCATCCGGAGCGTTCCCTTCGATGGCATAAGATGCCCCGAAAGGATCTTCATCAGCGTCGATTTGCCTGCGCCGTTCTCGCCGATGATGGCGTGGACCTCACCCGGCTGCAATTGCAGCCTGATATCCCTGAGCACCTCGACCGGGCCGAAGGATTTCGAAATCCCTTCGGCTTCGAGCAATATTTTTGGCTCGGGCGGCTCAGCTGGGGAGAGGGGATAGACTTCGCTCATCCGACCTTGGTCCATACATTGCCGGCACTGGAGGAGGCGACCGCCGCTTCGATGAACTCCATGCCCTTGAGCCCGTCGCGGACCGTCGGGAAGGTTACCGCCTCATCCGGCTTTTCGCCGCTACGCGCCGCCTGAATGGCGCGGGCGGCTTCGGCATAGATATTGGCGAAGCCTTCGAGATAGCCTTCCGGATGCCCGGCGGGAACGCGCGTCACCCGCGCCGCCTCGGGCCAAGCGCCCGCGCCGCCGCGCGTCAGCAGCTGTTTCGGCTCGCCGAAGCGGGTGAACCAGAGATAGTTGGGGTCGGCCTGCGTCCATTCAAGGCCGCCCTTGGTGCCATAGACCCGCAGCTTCAGCCCGTTCTCATTGCCCACCGCCACCTGGCTTGCCCAGAGCATGCCCTTGGCGCCGCCCTTCCAGCGCAAGAGAATCTGCACATCGTCATCAAGCTGCCTGCCTTCCACGAAAGTGGTGAGCTGCGCCAGCAACTCATCCAGTTCCAGCCCGGTAACGAAGCAGGCGAGATTATAGGCATGAGTGCCGATATCGCCGATGCAGCCGCCCGCGCCGGAGCGCTTGGGATCGGTGCGCCACTCGGCCTGCTTGCTGCCGGAAACTTCCGCCCGCTCGGTGAGCCAGTCCTGCGGATATTCCGCCTGCACCAGCCGGATTTCGCCAAGCTCGCCCTTTTCCACCATCGCACGGGCCTGCCGGATCATCGGATAGCCGGTGTAATTATGGGTGACGGCGAAGACCTTGCCCGATTTGTCGACAAGATCGACCAGTTCGCGGGCTTCATCCACATTGAGCGTCAGCGGCTTGTCGCAGATGACATGGATGCCCGCTTCCAGAAACGCCTTGGCCGCAGGCGCATGCATATGGTTGGGCGTGACGATCGCGACCGCTTCGATGCCGTCGGGCCGGCCTGCTTCGGCCTTCGCCATTTCCTCGAAAGAGCCATAGGCGCGATCGGGCGCGATGCCGAGTTCCAGCGCGGACGCCTTGGCGCGCTGCGGATCGGAGGAAAGCGCGCCGGCCACCAGCTCATACTGGTCATCGATGCGCGCGGCGATGCGATGCACCGCGCCGATAAACGCGCCCTGACCTCCGCCGACCATGCCGAGCCGGATGCGCCCCGCGTTCCGTTCCTGCTTGCTTGCTTCAATCGTCATAACCCACTCCAGTCTTACTTCAGGCCGAGCATCTTGCGGTTGGCGGCATCGTCGGTACCGGCCCCGGCGAAATCATCGAACGCATGTTCGGTGACGCGGATGATGTGCTTCTTGATGAACTCTGCCCCCTCGCGCGCGCCGTCTTCCGGATGTTTCAGCGCGCATTCCCATTCCAGCACCGCCCAGCTGGCATAATCATAGGCGGTGAGCTTGGAGAAAATCGCGCCGAAATCCACCTGCCCGTCGCCCAGCGAGCGGAAGCGCCCGGCCCGGTTCACCCAGCTCTGGTAACCGCCATAGACGCCCTGCCGGCCGGTCGGGTTGAACTCGGCGTCCTTCACATGGAAGGCTTTGATGCGATCATGATAGATGTCGATATAGTCAAGATAATCGAGCTGCTGCAGCACGAAATGCGAGGGATCGTAGAGCAGGTTCGCCCGCGCATGGTTGTTCACGCGGTCGAGGAACATCTCGTAGGAAATGCCGTCGTGAAGGTCCTCGCCGGGGTGGATCTCGTAACAGATATCGACGCCATTCTCCTCCGCGTAATCGAGGATCGGATGCCAGCGCCGCGCAAGCTCATCGAAGGCAGTCTCGACAAGACCCGCCGGGCGCTGCGGCCAGGGATAAACATAGGGCCATGCCAGCGCGCCGGAGAAGGTGGCGTGGGCATTGAGGCCGAGACGGTTCGATGCGCGAATGGCGCGCTTGACCTGATCGATGGCCCATTCGGTGCGCGCCTGCGGATTGCCCCGGACTTCCGGTGCGGCAAAGCCGTCGAAGGCGACGTCATAGGCTGGATGAACCGCTACCAGCTGGCCCTGCAAATGCGTCGAAAGCTCGGTGATCTCGAGCCCATGGCTTGCCGCCACACCCTTGATCTCGTCGCAATAATCCTTGGAGTCGGAAGCTTTGGTGAGGTCGAACAGCCGCGCATCCCATGTTGGGATCTGAACACCCTTGTAACCCAGCGACGCCGCCCATTCGCAGATGGAATCGAATGAGTTGAACGGCGCCGCATCCCCCGCAAACTGCGCCAGAAATATCGCCGGTCCCTTGATGGTCTTCATGGTCGTCCTCTCCTCACAATGCTTTGCTTCCAGACGGCAACGCTGGTGCACACCCCCCTCTGCCCTGCCGGGCATCTCCCCCTCAAGGGGGGAGATTAGCCGACACTAGCCCCGGCACTCATCCCTCGACGTTTGCGATTGGTGCCGCACGTCGATGAGAGCGTGATCTCCCCCCTTGAGGGGGAGATGCCCGGCAGGGCAGAGGGGGGTGCTGCCGCACAACGCTTCCAAACTATCCGTCACCCACCTATCGCCCCCGGCCCAGGCACCGCCCCCGGCGGACACTTGCCGAGAATGATCATCCCGAGCACCTCGTCCTCCGTGACATCACCCACCCGTGCAGTCCCGACGACACGGCCATTTTTCATCACCACCACGCGGTCGGCAAGGTGGAAGACGTCATGGATATCGTGGCTGATGAGGAAGATGCCGATGCCTTCGTTTTTCAGCTGCTGGATCAGCTCGCCCACCTGCGCCGTCTCCTGCGGGCCCAGCGCTGCGGTCGGCTCGTCCATGATCAGGATGCGGGCATTGAACAGGATGGCGCGGGCGATCGCCACCGACTGGCGCTGGCCGCCGGAGAGCGCCTTCACCGGGTCCTTGAAGCGCTGGAAGCGGGGGTTGAGACGGCCCATCACCTCGCGCGCTGCCGCTTCCATCGCCACATCGTCCAGCGTGCCCCATGCCGTCATCAGCTCGCGGCCGAGATAAAGATTGGCGGCGGTGTCGACATTGTCGGCGAGCGCCAGCGTCTGGTAGATCGTCTCGATGCCGTAACCCTTGGCGTCGCGCGGATTGTTGATCGTGGCTTCCTCGCCATTGATGCGGATCGTGCCGCTGTCGCGCTTATAGGCGCCGGAGAGGATCTTGATCAGCGTCGACTTGCCCGCGCCGTTATGGCCGAGAAGTGCCACCACCTCGCCCGGATAAAGATCGGCGGAAGCATCATCGACGGCGCGGATGCCGCCGAAGGCAATCGAGATGTTTTCCATCTCCACGAGAGGCTTGTTGGCCATGATCTTGCTCCTCGCGTTCACGACAGCCGCCGGCGATAGATCGTATCGAGCCATACGGCGATGACGAGCACGATGCCGACCACGATATTCTGCAGGGGAGAATCGAGGCCGAGAAGCACCATGCCCGACGACAGCGATTGCATCATCACCGCGCCCAGCATCGCCCCCGCGACGGTGCCGACGCCGCCTGCAAGCGATGTGCCGCCGATGACGGCCGCGGCGATGGTGAGAAGCTCATCCAGCGTTCCCTGCGCATTGGTGGCGGCGTTGAGACGGGCGGTGGAGATGGCGGCTGATATGGCGCAAAGCGCGCCCATAAGCATGAACACCTTCATGATCACCCATTTGGTGTTGATGCCTGCCAGATCCGCCGCTTCCGGATCGCCGCCGATGGCAAAGACATAGCGGCCGAAACGGGTGCGGTTCGCCAGAAACGTCATAATAATGCCGACGCCGATGGCGATGAGGACAGGAATGGCGATGCCATGCGCGATGAACAGCCCGCCCTCGGGAACAGGAATATTGTGCGCTTCCGCATAGCGGGCGGCAACCGGCCCCGGCCAGGGATAATCATTGGCGATGGCCACGGCGCCGAGCACAAGCGCGCTGCCGACAATGGCCATCAACACTTCCGCCCAGACCGGACGGCGTGGAAAATCGAAGCGCTTGCGCTGCCGCCGCCCGTTGAGGATGAGGCCGATAAGCCCCAGGCAGGCGATGACGCCCACCACCCAGCTCCATGTCGCGCCGATCGAGCCTGCGGGCCCGCCGCCCATCAGGCGGAAGGTGGAGTCCATCGGCGCGACGGTGCGCCCCGAGGTCACCCACCAGGCCGCGCCGCGCCAGACGAGAAGGCCGCCGAGCGTGACGATGAAGGACGGGACGCCCAGATAGGCGATGATGAAGCCCTGCAGCGCCCCGACGAGCGCGCCCACGACGAGGCCGAGCGCCAGCACGATGATCCATGTGGCGGGATTTTCGAAGCCCATCGCCTGCGGCAGCCATTCGGCCTGCGTCACGCCCATGATCATACCGACGAAGCCGAGAATAGAGCCGACGGAAAGATCGATATTGCGCGTGACGATGACCAGCACCATGCCCGTCGCCATGACGGCGATGGACGAGCTTTGCACCGACAGGTTCCATAAATTGCGCGGCGAAAGGAAAAGCCCGCCGGTGAGAATGTCGAAGATCACCCAGATGATCCCCATGGCGATGATCATGCCGAGAAGCCGCGGATCGAGCTCCGTTGCCTTGAAGAACCGGGCAACGGTTCCAAGCTCAGCCGATCGGGCCGTATCGGTGGTGACGCTCCCGCTGGTCCCACTATTGCTCATGCCGCTCCTCCCGGACGGTATTTGCGCCTTGCCTATCTGGATGAGACGCTGGCTCTTACCCCCTCCGCCAGAAGGTTCGCACCATCCTTCCCCCTTGCGGGGAAGGTGCCCGCGTTAGCGGGCGGATGGGGGTGGTGACGTTTGCGCTTTTGCTGACGAACGTTGCGCAAACGTCACCACCCCCACCCGACCCTGACGGGCCACCCTCCCCGCAAGGGGGAGGGGAGGGCGCGAACGGGCAGAGGGAAGTACCGAGCGCCTCCATCCAATTTCGAAGGCTCCTTGAAAAACGCCGCGGCTTTCACCGCGGCGTCCACATTCCCATGCTCACTTGCAAGCCTCGACGCTGCCCGCTTTCACACCCTGGCAGACCTGATCCTTCGTCGCCCAGCCGGCGTCGATGATGGTGCTCAGATTGTCCTTGGTGATCGCCACGGGCTTCAAGAGGATCGAGTTCATCTCGACGCCCTTGGCGCCGCCGTTGAACTTCACCACGCCCTTGACCTGATCCAGCTTCTTGCCGTCGGCGAGCTGCGAGGCGACGTCGGCGGCTTCCTTGCCGAGCACGCGGCTGTCCTTCCACACCGTGACGGTCTGCGTGCCGAGCGCGATGCGGTTGAGCGCGGCGAGGTCGGCGTCCTGACCCGACACCGGAACCGAACCCGCCAGGCCCTGCGCCGACAGGGCCGCGATGGCGCCGCCGGCCGTGCCGTCATTGGAAGCGACGACCGCATCGATCTTGTTGTCGTTGGCGGTCAGTATCTGCTCCATGTTCTTCTGGGCATTGGCCGGCAGCCAGCCATCGGTATAGGCCTCGCCGACATTCTTGATCTTGCCGGAATCGATGGCGGGCTTCAGCACTTCCATCTGCCCGGCGAACAGGATGTCCGCATTGGGGTCGGCGGCGTTGCCCTTGATGAAGGCATAATTGCCTTCCGGCTTCACCTTGAACACGGCCTGAGCCTGCATCCGGCCCACTTCCTTGTTGTCGAAGGTGATGTAGAAGGCGTTCGGGTTTTCGATCAGGCGATCATAACCGACGACGGGAATGCCCTCGTCCACGGCCTTCTGCACCGCCGGCTCGATCGCGCTCGAATCCTGCGCCAGGATAATCAGCGCATTCGCGCCCTGGGAGATGAGGCTCTCCACATCGGTGAGCTGCTTCGACGCCGAGGACTGCGCGTCGGCGGAAATATATTTGTCGCCATTGGCTTCAAGCGCGGCTTTGATCGCCGCCTCGTCGCGCTTCCAGCGCTCTTCCTGGAAATTCGACCACGAAACGCCGATGATCTTGTCCTTGGCAAGGACGGGGCCCGCAAAAGACACGGCAAAAACCGCGCTCGCAAGCGCTACTGCGTATTTCTTCATAATAATCCTCCCGGGTGCGCCCAAAGCACCACCAATTGATCCCATATGCGATCAGCCCCTGCCCCTCCATTGGCAGGCCGAGCCTTTATTTCGAGGCTCGAAAAAAATAGTGACTAAGATTCTTTTCCGTGTCAACATCCAAAGTGGAGGACATGGAAGACCATGTATTTGTTGCATTGCAATCAATATTGCAGCGCAACGAACGGGGCATGATCTTGGCTGAGAGTCTGCGCCCGCCGCAGGCTGCCGGTTCGGTTTGTGCTTTCAAAAGCATAAGGGAGGAGAGGGCGTTGGCTGGAGCGATCACGCGCCCGGACGATGTGCGCCGGCAAAACCGCGGGCTGGTTCTCGCCGCGATCAGGCGCAAGGGCGCGCTTTCCCGCACCGATTTGACAGCCATGACCGGCCTTAGCGCATCCACCGTCTCGGCCATCGCCGCGGGGCTGGTCGCCGAAGGGGTGCTCACCGAGAGCCGGGAAGGGGAGGCCAGAGCATCCGCTGGCCAAGTGGATTCGGCGGGCGTCGAACAAATGCGGCAAAAGCAGAAGGGACGCGGGCGGCCGCAACTGACCCTCATGCCCAATCCCGATATCGCCAAGGTCGGCGTCGTCAATCTGTCGCTCAACCGCATCACCGTGGCGCTGGTCGATTATGCCGGCGGGATCATCGTGGAAGAAACAGCCTCCGTCCCCACCCGCACGGCAAGCGGCGAGGCCCTCTTATCGGAAATCGGCGCGATGCTGCGTCGCCATCTGCTTTCCACAGGGAGGGAGGGCGGCAGGCTCATGCATATCGCCATGGCGGTGCAGGGGGTCACCGACGCCGCCGGTGAGAATTTGCTCTGGGCGCCGATCATCGAGGAACGGGATATCGGCTTCGGCCCGGCTTTATCGCGCGCCTTCGGCGTGCCCGTCGTGATGGCGAATGATTGCGCCATGCTGGCCGAAGCGCTGCGCTGGAAGGAGCCGGGACAATATGGCGCGGATTTCGCCGCCATATTGCTTTCCTACGGCATCGGTATGGGGCTTTATCTGAAGGGGCAGCCTTTTTCCGGCTCCCATTCCTCGGCGGCGGAATTCGGCCATATGGCCTATATGGCGCGCGGCGCGCTCTGCCGCTGCGGCAGGCGAGGCTGCATCGAGGCCTATGCCGGCGACTATGCCATCTGGCGCAACGCGGTCGGCATGCCCGATACCGGCCCGCCGGCGGCGAGCATCGACCCCGCCGTCTTTACCCGGCTTGCCGAGCGCGCGCGGGAAATGCCGGGCGTGGAGCGCGAGGCATTCCACATGGCGGGGCACGCCATCGGCTTCGGTCTCAACAATCTGTTTTCGCTGATCGATCCGGTGCCCATTGCGCTGGTCGGCCCGGGCGCCCGGGTCTTCGACCTGATGGAGCCGGAGATACGCCACGCGCTTTCCGGCGCCGGAGGCTGGGACGGCAGGCACCAGCCGGCGATCCGCTGCTATCCGCACGAGCATCCGTTGATCTTGCACGGCTGCGCCATGACCTCGCTTCTGCATCTCGACGCGGAGGTTTTTTCCGCCGGCGAGACCCAGCGCACCGCCGAAACCAGCGCGGCGTGAAACACAATCCAACAACGACAGGAGGAGTAACATGACTGGATTTTTCGGCGATATCGCAAAGATCAAGTATGAAGGACCCGATAGCACCAACCCGCTCGCCTACCGCTTCTATAATCCCGACGAGATCGTGCTCGGCAAGCGGCTGGAGGATCACCTGCGCTTTGCGGTCGCCTACTGGCATTCCTTCGTCTGGCCGGGCGGCGACCCGTTCGGCGGGCAGACCTTCCAGCGCCCATGGTTCGCCGATACGATGGATGCGGCGAAGCAGAAGGCCGATGTGGCCTTCGAGATGTTCTCGCTTCTGGGAGCGCCTTTCTTCTGTTTCCACGATGCCGACGTGCGCCCCGAGGGCGAGACGCTTGCCGAAAGCAACCGCCGCCTCCACGAAATCGCCGATTACTTCGCCGGCAAGATGGAGAAGACCGGCACGAAACTCCTCTGGGGCACGGCCAATCTCTTCTCCAATCGTCGCTATATGGCGGGTGCGGCCACCAATCCGGACCCGGATGTCTTCGCCTATGCCGCGGCGACGGTGAAGACCTGCATCGACGTCACCAAGCGGCTGGGCGGCGAGAATTATGTGCTCTGGGGCGGTCGCGAAGGCTATGAGACGCTTCTTAACACCGACATGAAGCACGAGCTCGACCAGATGGGCCGGTTTTTGAGCCTCGTCGTCGATTACAAGCACAAGATCGGCTTCAAGGGCACGATCCTGATCGAGCCGAAGCCGCAGGAGCCGACCAAGCACCAATATGATTACGACGTGGCGACCGTCTATGGCTTCCTGAAGCGCTTCGGCCTTGAAAACGAGGTGAAGCTCAATATCGAGCAGGGCCACGCCATCCTTGCCGGTCACTCCTTCGAGCACGAACTGGCGACCGCCACGGCGCTCGGCATCTTCGGCTCCATCGACATGAACCGCAACGACTACCAGTCGGGCTGGGATACCGACCAGTTCCCCAACAATGTGCCGGAAGTGGCGCTTGCTTATTATGAAATCCTGAAGGCGGGCGGCTTCGCCACGGGCGGCACCAATTTCGACTCCAAGCTGCGCCGCCAGTCGCTCGACCCGCAGGATCTGCTCATCGCCCATATCGGCGGCATGGACACTTGCGCGCGCGGGCTGAAGGCGGCGGCGAAGATGCTGGAAGATGGGGTGCTCACCGGATTCGTGACGGAGCGCTATGCCGGCTGGGAAAGCCCGGAGGCAAAGGCCATGCTTGCGGGCGAGCACTCGCTGGATGACATTGCCGCCCGTGTCGAGGCGGAAGGCATCGAGCCGAAACCGCGTTCCGGACGGCAGGAATATCTGGAGAATATCGTCAACCGTTATGTTTGAGTTGCAGCGGCCCGCCACCAGATAGCGACCAGCGGGCCGTCCTCTCCTTCGAGCGGATCGGATGATGGCAAGAGGAGCTGGGCGATCCTTGCCAGATCCTCCTCAGTGGGGCGGTCACGCCTGATATCGGCGCGCTGCCCCGGCGGATAGGCGCCGATGATGAGAAAATCGTCCCCGGCATCGAGACGGCAATGGCCCGTGCCGGCGGGCAGGATAAGGACATCGCCCGCCTCGACCTTTATTTCTTTTCCACCGGGGCCGCCGATCAATAGAAGCGCCCATCCGGACGCTACACCGAGCACCTCATGCCCTTCGGTATGGTAGTGGTGGTAGGAAAAGACGCCATTGCGCCAGGTTCCGGTCCAGCCATTGCGGATGAAAAGCTGCTCGATATGGCTGGCTGCGTCACCGTCAGGCTTCACGCCGCCGCGATAATAAAGCACCGACAAGCGCGGGTTGTTGGGTATTTCATCGCTCGGATCGAACAGGAAGGTCTCGGGCGTCATGAACATCTCCATCGCTCTTTCCATTTAACCGGCATCGCTGACGGATGTTCCGTCCCGTATCGCTTCAAATGAGGGGGGCGGCGTTCGCTGGTGCCCGCCGTCCAAGGCCGAGGCGGCTCAAGATCCAGTCTCCCAGCGGCTTCTCGAACCAGCGATAGGAGAGAACCGCCACGATCATCGTGGCGATCATCGGTAGGGGCATGAAAACGAAGAAATCCATGATCCCGAGCGGCGCGATCAGCCGCTTCCATACGAAGCCGAACATGACGGCCTCCACCACCGGATGCCAGAGATAGATGCCGAAGGAAACCGCGGCGAAGGGACGAAGGAAGGCAGGATAAACCGGAGTTGTCTGGTCGTTGCGTTCGGCCACCGCCGCCAGGAACACCGCAAGGCTCATCACCGCGATGCTGTAATAGGCGTCCACCTGCAACTGCATCAGGATGCAGGCCGTGAGCATGACTGTCCATGCCGGCCAGCGGGAGGTCAGTTTAAGCCGGCTGCGCGAGGCGAGCACGCAGATCAAAGCCCCGATGATGAAGTCCGCGAAGGCTCGCCACGCACCCCAGGTGTCGGCCTCCTGCCAATGCGCGTTCGGCATGATCCTGAGCGCGGTCAGCGTTTCCAAAAGTGCGACCCAGAGGGCAAGCAGCATGAGGAGCCCCTTCACCCCGCCGGTCCTGTTGGCGAAAAGGATGAGTGGCAGCAGGAGATAGGAGAACCATTCCGCCGACAGCGACCAGGAAACGAAGTTGAAGGTGAGGCTGGGCGAGACGCCCCATGCCTGCATCAGCAGCAGGTTGGGGATGATTTGCGTCATATCATAGCGTTCCGCACCCCCGAAGGGCCGCAGGAAACCAGAATGATAGCCGATGCCGATAAGGAGAAAGAAGGAGAAGGTAATGAGATGAAGCGGATAAAGCCGGGCGAGACGCTTCACCAGATAGATGGCGTAGCTGCGCCCGTCCGTGACCCGCTCGCCATAATGCGCGACGATCAGGAAGCCGGAGATGATGAAGAACATGTCGAGCAGCGGACGCAGGCGCTCCAGCCATTCGGTCAGCCATAGTGCGTCCGGCGGCCCGTTGAAGGAAAAATGATAGAGCATGATCAGCAGTGCCGCGATCAGGCGCCATAACTCGAACAGCCGGAAATACATCGCGCTTCGTTAATGCCGCTCAGTCGGTTGCTGCTCGGTCGTCCCCGCCGGTCGCACCGGAAGAGATTCGATCTCATCGCCGGCCTGCTGTTCGGCAATCCGCAAATCATAGGCCGTCTGGAGGTTCAGCCAAAACTCAGCGCTTGTCTGAAACCAATGGCCAAGCCTCAGCGCCGTATCGCCCGTAATCGAGCGTCGTCCGCGTAGAATTTCGCTGATGCGATTTGATGGAACCCTGATCTGCTGCGCGAGTTGATTGGCGCTCACCCCGAGCTCTGCCAATTCGTCTCCCAAAATCTCTCCCGGATGGATCGGTGGTCTCGCCATAGCGTATCCTTAGAGTTAAAAGACAAGTATTTTACTTTGGATGGAAGCAATGTGCACTGTTGTCAACCTGGCAGCAGGGAACGGCGTTGAGGCATGGATTCCTGTGACAAGCACAGGAATGACGGATTGCTTTGATGCCGCTGATAATCTTCAACCTTACAGCACGCACAAGGCTTTCATTGGAGAGCAGACATCCCCATTTCCGTCATTCCTGTGCTTGTCACAGGAATCCATGCCTCGACATTTCCAATTCCAATGACGGTTCAGAACCGCTTTTGATGATTCCATCAAAAAGCCCGGCACGAGGCCGGGCTTCTAATCTCAAAATCGTACTTTTTTCAGAAATCGTGCTTCTTACGCCGATTTCTTCTTGTCGTCGTCGATTTCCTCGTAATCGGCATCGACCACATCGCCATCGGCCTTGTCGGAGGCTGCCGTCGCGTCACCGCCGGTTTCGGCAGCCTGTGCGGCTTCGTACATGGCCTGGCCGAGCTTCATCGAAACTTCGGCGAGGGTCTGCGTCTTCGCCTTGATGTCCTCGGCGTCGTCGCCTTCCAGCGCCGTCTTCAGCGAAGCGATGGCGTCTTCGATCGACTTCTTGTCGTCAGCCGAAACCTTGTCGCCATAATCCTTGAGCGACTTCTCGGTGGAGTGCACGAGGGCCTCGCCCTGGTTCTTGGCTTCGACCGTCTCGCGGCGCTTCTTGTCGGCTTCGGCATTCGCCTCGGCGTCCTTGACCATCTTCTCGATGTCTTCGTCGGAAAGACCGCCGGAGGCCTGGATGCGGATCTGGTGCTCCTTGCCGGTGCCCTTGTCCTTGGCCGAAACGTTGACGATGCCGTTGGCGTCGATGTCGAAGGTCACTTCGATCTGCGGCACGCCGCGCGGTGCCGGCGGAATGCCGACGAGGTCGAACTGGCCGAGCAGCTTGTTGTCGGCCGCCATCTCGCGTTCGCCCTGGAAGACGCGGATCGTCACGGCGGACTGGTTGTCCTCGGCCGTGGAGAAGGTCTGCGACTTCTTGGTCGGGATCGTCGTGTTGCGGTCGATAAGGCGGGTGAACACGCCGCCCAGCGTCTCGATGCCGAGCGACAGCGGGGTCACGTCGAGAAGCAGCACGTCCTTGACGTCGCCCTGCAGCACGCCCGCCTGGATTGCGGCGCCGATGGCGACCACTTCGTCCGGGTTGACGCCTTTATGGGGCTCCTTGCCGAAGAACTGCTTCACCACTTCCTGCACCTTGGGCATGCGGGTCATGCCGCCGACGAGGATGACTTCGTCGATCTCGCCCGCCTTGAGGCCCGCATCCTTGAGCGCGGCCTTGCACGGCTCGATGGTGCGCTGGATAAGATCGTCGACCAGGCTCTCGAACTTGGCGCGGGTCAGCTTCATCGTCAGGTGCTTCGGCCCGGTGGCGTCGGCGGTGATGAAGGGCAGGTTGATTTCGGTCTGCTGGGCGGAGGAAAGCTCGATCTTCGCCTTTTCCGCAGCTTCCTTCAGGCGCTGCAGGGCCAGCTTGTCGTTCTTGAGGTCGATGCCCTGTTCCTTCTTGAACTCTTCGGCGAGGTAATTGACCAGACGCATGTCGAAGTCTTCACCGCCGAGGAAGGTGTCGCCATTGGTCGACTTCACCTCGAACACACCGTCGCCGATTTCAAGAACCGAGACGTCGAAGGTGCCGCCGCCAAGGTCGTAAACAGCGATGGTCTTGCCGTCCTTCTTGTCAAGCCCGTAGGCGAGGGCGGCAGCAGTCGGCTCGTTGATGATGCGCAGCACTTCGAGGCCGGCGATCTTGCCCGCGTCCTTGGTAGCCTGGCGCTGGGCGTCGTTGAAATAGGCGGGAACCGTGATGACGGCCTGCTCGACCTTTTCGCCGAGATAGGCTTCGGCGGTTTCCTTCATCTTCTGCAGGATCATCGCGGAGATCTGCGAAGGCGAATATTTCTTGCCATGCACCTCGACCCAGGCATCGCCATTGTCACCCTTGACGATCTTGTAAGGCACAAGGTCCTTGTCCTTCTTGACCATCGGGTCGTCATAGCGGCGGCCGATCAGGCGCTTGACGGCGAACAGCGTCCCCTCGGGGTTGGTGACCGCCTGGCGCTTGGCCGGCTGGCCCACAAGGCGTTCGTCACTATCCGTAAACGCAACGATTGAAGGCGTGGTGCGCGCGCCCTCGGCATTCTCAATGACCTTCGCGTTCTTGCCGTCCATGACGGCGACGCAGGAGTTGGTCGTTCCCAGATCGATACCAATTACTTTTGCCATATTCGTTTCTCCATTCAGCAGGCTGCCGGGACCTCTGCCGAGCATTCCATTCAGCAGCCCCTACGGGGTTTAAACGGCTTTGTGGGCCGTCTCCCGGACACCAGCTCGCCGCACGCGGCGTATATAAGAAGGGCGGTTTTTCCCTGCAAGTCAGGAAGTTGCGACCGAGGGAAAAACCTTTTCTTCCGTTCGAGGTTAGACGGCTTCCCAGCCGCCGCTTTCCCCCGCACGATAGATCGCATCGATAAATTTTTGGTTTTCAAGCGAATTTTCCAGCGTGAACACCGGTGCATCCTCGCCCGCGGCAGCCCTCGCGAAGTTCTGCGCCTGGAGTTGGTAGTGGTTGGCGTCCTGGAAATTCCACTCGGTCAACTGGCCGTGACCGGCATCGTGAAGCGTCACCCGGGCATGGCCGTATTTCCCGGAATTGAACGGGGCGTGCACCTCGATGAAGCCCTTGTCGCCGTGAAAAACCATCGACTGGCGCTGCGCCATCTGCGTGGAAACATAGAATGTGAGGTCGAAACCGTCGAATTCGGCCGTCACATTGGCGTAGCGGTCGGTGCCGAAATCCGGGTCACGCTCGACGAATGCCCGCACGCGCTTGGGCTCTTGTCCCGTGCTCATGCGCGTCGCGACGGTCGGATAGACGCCGATATCGGGCAGCGCCCCGCCGCCGAGCTCCACCCGGTTGCGCATATTGCCGGGGTCCTTGTTGAAATAGGTGAACGCGCCCTCGACATGGCGAAGCCGGCCAATGGCGCCGGAGGAAATCAGCTCACGCACCTTCACCCACTGCGGATGGTGATAGACCATGAAGGCTTCGGAAATCAGCACCCCATGCGCATCGCGCGCGCGGATCAGCGATTCGATCTCCTCTGCCTTCAACGCAATCGGCTTTTCGCAAAGCACATGCTTGCCCGCTTCGGCGGCTTTGATCGTCCACTCCACATGCTGCGCGGTAGGCAGCGGAATATAGACGCCGTCGATCGTGTCGGAAGCGAGCATCTCCTCATAGGAGCCGAAGGCATGCGTCGCGCCGAAGCGGTCGGCCACCGCGCGGGCCTTCGCCTGATCGCGGCTGGCGATGGCCGTCACCACGCCATTATCAGCCGTACAAAGCGCCGGGATCACCTGGGTCACACCGATTTTCGCCGTTGAAAGAACACCCCAGCGGAACATGGTCTCTCCTCTCTTGTTCGTTTGGCGCGGAAACTATCCACCGGCAGGGCAAAAGGAAAGGCATCACGACCGGTAGAAATCGATGAAGGCGCGCAGGGCCGGGCGCATGCGGCGGCGGCTGGGGTAATAGAGATAAAGGCCGGGAAAGGGCTGGCACCAGTCTTCCAGCACCCGCATGAGCCGGCCATCGGCCAGCGCCTCGGTCACCTGGACATCCAGAAGAAAGGCAAGGCCCGCCCCTTGCAGTGCGGCTTCCAGCGCGAGCCGGTCGTCATTGACGATCAGCGGCCCATCCACTGCCACCTCGAAACTTTCCTCGCCCTTCTCCAGTTCCCAGCGATAGACGCGGCCGGAGGCAAAGCGGTGGCGGATGCAGCGATGCTGGGCAAGGTCCGCCGGATGCTTCGGAATGCCATGGCGCTCGAAATAGGAAGGCGCGGAAACGACGACGCCGCAAAGCTCAGGACCGAATCGCACCGCGATCATATCCCGCTCCAGGCTTTCATTGAGCCGCAACCCCGCATCGAATCCTTCGGCGACGATGTCGACGAAATGGTCCTCGACGCATATGTCGAGCACCACGTCCGGATAGGTCTCGCAAAACGCGCCGAGGCGCGGCACCAGCGTGAGATAGGCGAGCCGGGGAATGCTCAGCCGCAGCGTGCCGGACACGGTATCCCTCGTATCCAGCGCGGCGCTGAGCGCCAGTTCGATTTCACCGAGTGCCGGGGACAGCCGTTCGAGAAGCCGCTTGCCCGCTTCCGTCGGCGCGACGCTGCGGGTGGTGCGGGCAAGCAGCGCCACGCCGAGGCTTTCCTCCAGCGCGGCTACCGCATGGCTGACCGCTGACGGGGCGATCTGCAATTCCCGCGCCGCGGCGCGAAAGCTGCCATGGGCGGCGACGGAAGCGAGAACGGCAAGTTGCGACAGCTGATTCCGGTTCATTGTTCTAAATTATAGAATAGCCCGTAAAATCAAAGCGCAATTATCGAACGATCCATTCTCGCCTATTTTCAGACCGGAAGCCAAAGGAGCATTCAGAATGAAAACACGCAAACTCGGCAATGAACTCACCGTATCGGCCGTCGGCCTCGGCTGCATGGGCATGAGCTATGCCTATGGCGGACAGGAAGAGCAGGACGCCATCCGCACACTGCACCGCGCAGTGGAACTCGGCGTCACCTTCTTCGACACGGCGGAAGTCTACGGTCCCTTCGAGAACGAAAAGCTCGTCGGCAAGGCCTTGAAAGACGTGCGCGACCGCGTCACCATCGCCACGAAATTCGGCTTCAAGATCAATCCGGGCCAGACCGGCGGCGCGGCCATTTCGGGAGTGGACAGCCGCCCGGAGAATGTGAAGGCCGTTGCCGAAGCCTCGCTGAAGCGGCTCGGCGTCGATGTCATCGACCTCTTCTATCAGCACCGCGTCGATCCGAACGTGCCGATCGAGGAAACCGTCGGCGCGATGGCCGAACTGGTGCGCGAAGGCAAGGTGCGCGCCCTTGGTCTCTCGGAAGCCAGCGCCGCCACCATCCGCCGCGCCCATGCGGTGCATCCGATTGCGGCGGTGCAGAGCGAATATTCCCTGCAGAGCCGTGATGTGGAGGAAGAAATCCTCGCCACCTGCCGCGATCTCGGCATCGGCTTCGTGCCCTATAGCCCGCTCGGACGCGGCCTCCTCACCGGCACGATCCGTAAGGCGGACGAGCTCGGCCCGGATGATTGGCGCAAGACCCAGCCGCGCTTCCAGGCGGAGAATCTCGCCGCCAATGTCGCCCTCGTCGATACACTCACGGAAATCGCCCGGGAGAAGAATGTGACGACGGCGCAGCTCGCGCTCGCCTGGGTGCTGCATCAGGGCGATTTCATCGTGCCGATCCCCGGCGCGCGCAAGATCAAGCATCTGGAAGAGAATGTCGCGGCGGCCGATATCGTCCTCGACAAGGCGGAACTTACCCGAATCGGCGATGTCCTCCCGCCTGACAGGGTGGCCGGCGAGCGATACAGCGAAGCGATGTTGGCGCTGGTGAATAAGTAACTTTGGCGCCCTCCTTCTCCCTTGCGGGGATTGAGGAACGTTCGGCCGAAGGCCGAGGAAAAGCCAACGATTTGGCTTTTCCAGTGACGGACCCCGCGTTAGCTGGCGGATGGGGGTGGTGGAGGGTGCACTTTTGCTGGAAACAATGGCGCGACGTCACCACCCCCACCCGGCCCTTCGGGCCACCCTCCCCGCAAGGGGGAGGGCAGGCGGCGGCTACTTCGCCCTCTGCCCCATCCGCCTCGCCAGCATCCGCTCCACCGCCAGCAGCACGTCGTGGATGAGCACAGCCAGCACCCCCACAATCAGCCCGCCCTGCAGGATGAAAGCGAGGTTGTTGGAGATGAGCCCGGCGATGATGACTTCGCCCAGCGTCTTCGCCGCCACGGTCGAGCCGATGGTGGTGGTGGAAAGGCTGATGACGGCGGAAAGCCGGATGCCGGCGAGGATGACCGGCAGGGCCAGCGGCAGCTCCACTTTCACCAGCCGCTGGCGCTCGTTCATGCCCATGCCCTTGGCGGCTTCCACCACGGCATGCGGCAGATTGGTGAGGCCTGTCAGCGCATTCTCGAAAATCGGCAGAAGCCCGTAGAGGAAAAGCGCGATCAGCGTCGGTTTCGCGCCGAAGCCGATGGCGGGCACCGCCAGCGCCAGCACGGCGACGGGCGGAAAAGTCTGGCCGGCATTAACGAGGCTGCGGGACAAAGGCAGAAACTCCGCGCCCGCGGGCCTTGTGACCAGTATGGCGAGCGCCAGTGCCACGATGGCTGCCGCCAGCGTGGCGCTGAAGACGAGGCCCAGATGCTGGAGCGTCAGCGTCAGCAGGCTGCCCTGATTATAAATTGCTGGTGCGCCGTGTTCGGTCAGCGGCTGGAGTAGCGGCTCGAACCAGTGCGGACGCACGAGAAAAGTCACCAGAAGCGTGAGCGTGACAAGCCGCAGAATAAGCGGCACGGAGAGCCTCATTCCGGCCTCGCCGCGCGCTTGATCAGCCCCTCGACGGTGACGCGCCCGATGCGCTTGCCATTGGCGGTGACCGGAAGCGCCTCGCGACCGGACCAGAGCAGTTCGGCGAGTGCGTCACGCTGCGTTGCCGAAGCGGGCAGTGCCGCACCCTTGGCCGTGCCCGGTTCCACCGCCTTCCGCACCTCTTCCAGCGAAAGCAGCCGGAAAGGCCTGTCGCCCGCGCCGACCAGCGTTTCGACGAAAGGTGAGGCGGGATGGCTCAGAATTTCCGCCGGGGACGCATATTGGATGAGGCGGCCTTCATCCATGACAGCGATCTTGTCGCCGAGATGAATGGCCTCCTCCATGTCGTGGGTGACAAGAATGATCGTGGTGCCGAACCGCCGCTGTATGGCGAGCAGTTCCTCCTGCGCCGTGGCGCGGATGACGGGATCGAGCGCGCCGAAAGGTTCATCCATCAATAGCACGTTCGGCTCTGCCGCCAGCGCCCGGGCGACGCCGACGCGCTGCTGCTGCCCGCCGGAAAGCTCGTGCGGGTAGCGCGGACCGAAAATGTCAGGATCGAGCTGGAAGAGCGAAAGCAATTCCTCCACGCGCCCTCTGATGCGGGCCTTGTCCCAGCCGAGCAGAACCGGAACCGTGGCGATGTTCTGCGCCACCGTGCGATGGGGAAAAAGCCCATGCCCCTGGATGGCGTAGCCGATATGGCGGCGCAATTCATAGCCCGGCACATCGCGATTGTCTCGTCCGTCGAGCCGGATCGATCCCGATGTCGGTTCCACCAGCCGGTTGATCATGCGCAGCAGCGTCGTCTTGCCGGAGCCGGAGGTGCCGACGATCACGGCGATGGTATGCGGCTCGACGGTGAAGGAGACGTCCTTCACCACATCGATGTCATCATAGCGCTTGGTGATGTTTTCGATCTCGATCATGTGGCTGACCGTCCGTTTCCGTTGAATCGGCTCATTTCCGTGATGGCGTCGAGGATGACGGCAGCAGCGAAGGCCAGCGCCACGGTGGGCACAGCGCCGAGCAGCACCAGATCCATCGCCGTCTGCCCGATGCCCTGAAAGACGAAGACGCCGAACCCGCCGCCGCCGATAAGCGCGGCGATGGTGGCAAGGCCGATATTCTGCACCAGCACGATTCTAATTCCTGTCAGGATGACCGGAAAGGCCAGTGGAAACTCTATTTTCGCCAGCCGCTGC
The DNA here is from genome assembly GCF_049065735.1 of Brucella sp. IR073. Taxonomy (NCBI): domain Bacteria; kingdom Pseudomonadati; phylum Pseudomonadota; class Alphaproteobacteria; order Hyphomicrobiales; family Brucellaceae; genus Brucella; species Brucella sp. IR073. Next base: position 318,721 of record NZ_JBAKHD010000002.1, on the reverse strand, counting down.
ATCGGCGTCATGCCGACGCCCCGCGCGGCATCGGTGACGGCGGGCGACACACCCGCAAGCCCCGCCACCGTGTTCGCGACCACGGGCAAGAGCGAATAGAGGAAAAGCGCCAGCGCCGCGGGCGGTGCGCCGATGCCGCGAATGCCGAGATCGGCTGCCCCCGGCACATGGACCGCGAGCCAGCCGAGCGGCGCGATCAGCAGTCCGAACAGCGCGATCGACGGAATCGTCTGGATGATGTTGAGGACATTGAGCACGCCGTCCCGCAGCACGGGGACGCGGTGGCAGAGAATGCCGAGCGGCAAGCCCACCGCCACCGCGGCGAGGAGCGAGCCGAGCGCCAGTTCCAGATGGGTCGCCGCCTCAGCCCAGAAACTGTCGGAACGGTTGGCATATTCCTTGAGGATCGACAGCCCGTTCCAGCTTCCCGAGAGCAAGACGGCGGCGAGCGCCAACGCCGCAACCGCCAGCGCGCCGATGCGGGCGATGGGAGACAAGCGAAGCCGGGTCAGACTGTCGGCAATAAGCAGCGCGAAGCCGAAACTTAAGGTCCAGAAGCCGGATGCCGGGGAAATGCGGGCGTAAGTGTTGTCCGGCGATGCCAGATGGCTTGGGGCAAGACCGATGCCGAGCAGCAGTGCCACGAGCGCAAGGATGCCGGCTGAAAGCCGCCAGGCGAGGGGAAGACGGAAGAGCGCGATGATCGTTGCAGTGGAAAGAACGAGAGCGAGCAGGGTCGCCGCCCATGTCGGAAGCGACTCGAAGATCGTGCGGCCTTCTCCGGCAACGATCCGATTGGCCCGGAAGGTTGCGAAGGGCAGCAGCGCGCCGCCGATCACAATGAAGGCAATGACGACGCCAAGCTTGTCGATGCGGAAGCGGTCCATGAATTGCCCCTTCGTTTTTGACGGCACCGCGAGGCACCCCCCTCTGTCCTGCCGGACATCTCCCCCACAAGGGGGGAGATCACGCCGTCATCTATGTTTATGCCAATCGCAGACGGTGCAGAATAAGCGCTATCGCCCGCGCCAGCCAATCTCCCCCCTTGAGGGGGAGATGCCCGGCAGGGCAGAGGGGGGTGCTGTCCGCCAACATATCCGTCACTTCACAAACCCGTTCTTCTCCAAAAAGTCCGCCGCCACGGCCTTTGCTGGCTCGCCGCCCACCTGCACGCGGCCGTTCAAATCCTGCAGCGTGACGAGGTCGAGCTTCTCGAACACCGGCTTCAGCAATGTCTCGATTTGCGGATATTTCTTCAGCACCGCCTCGCGGATAACAGGCGTTGGCTGGTAGACCGGCTGCACATGCTTGTCGTCCTGGAGAACGACGAGCCCCGAGGCCGCTATGCCGCCATCGGTGCCGTAGACCATGGCCGCATTTGCGCCATTGGTCTGGTTGGCGGCGGCGGCGATGGTGGCCGCGGTGTCGCCGCCCGAGAGGGTGATGAGCTGGTCCGGCTTCAGCGTAAAGCCATAGGCCGTCTGGAAAGCGGGGAGCGCGCCCTCCGAATTGACGAATTCCGATGAGGCAGCGAGCACAACATTGCCGCCACCGGCAACATATTTGCCGAAATCGCTGAAAGTAACGATCTTGTTCAGCTCGGCCACATCCTTGCGCAGCGCCACGCCCCAGGTGTTGTTCGCGGGGGAGGGCGTCAGCCAGACGATCTTGTTGGCGTTGTAATCGAGCTTCTTCGCTTCCGCATAGGCTTTTGCGGCATCTTGCCAGAGCGGATCGCCCGCCTTTTCGAAGAAGAAGGCGGCATTGCCCGTATATTCGGGATAAAGGTCGATCTCACCCGCGATGATCGCCTTGCGGACCACCGGCGTCGGCCCGAGCTGGAGCCGGTCGGTGACGGGAATATCGTTGGCTTTGAGCATGGCGAGGATGATGTTGCCCAGCACCCCGCCTTCTGTATCAATCTTGGAGGAAACGACCACCTGAGCGCTGGCCGAACCCGTGGCAATCCCCACGGTCAGGGCGATGCCAAGCGCGGCCTTGAGAAAGATATTCCGGTAAGACATGTTTGTATTCCCTTTGTTCCGTGGCGGACTGGAGAGGAACCATCGGTATGGGCAAAAGGGAAGTGCCCCTCACCCTATCCTACTGACACCGGTTGTCGGGAGCATGATTGCAAGAAGGTGCTGATCATGCGGTTAAGAAACCCGGAGAGATTGTCGGCAGTCCGTCTATTTCCCCTCTTGCCTGATCTGCTTTCGAGCATGATCTCCCCGAACGGTCGGGGAAACACCTTCCACAACTAGGGCAGCAGCAGAAAAAGGGAACACCGGAACGGGCCGCGGCCTGCTTCGGCGGCGAGGGAATTCTTTTTCAACGAAGCTTGATCTTCGCCCTTGGTGTAAGATTTACCGTAGAGGAATGGATCCCAGTGACAAGCACTGGGATGACGCGCTTGAGAGGTGTTCGCCCAAGGACAGCCATTTGTGGCATCCGGAAGGGTTGGAGATGCGGACAGTGGAGATTATCCGAGAACAGCCAACCCATCCGTCATCCCAGTGCTTGTCACTGGGATCCATTCCTCTCCCTATCCATCACAACAACGGCAAAAAATACGGGGCGCTGATTCCGTCCAAACTCTAAGCCTTGAAACTCTCGGCAAAAAGCCGGTTGAGATCGGCTATCACCGCGCGGGGTTTTTCCCCCCGCTGGAGCCCTTCATTGAGCCGGTCGGAGGCCGCGTGCTGAAAAGCCATGTAGCCGTCATGGCGCGGGCGCAGCCATGCGCCCTCGAGCGTGGCGCGGGTGGCGGCGTAGAAATCGCTCGTGGCGGCGTTGACGGCCTTGTCTTCCCACGCCTCTGCATGTCCGGGCTGTCCGCCCGCCTGCGCATAAGGCCCGCGCTGGACATCGCCGCTTGCAATCCAATAAGCGAAATCGATGGCCTCATCCTGATGCTTCGAGAAAGCCGAAACGGCGATGCCGGTTCCTCCGAGCGCGGAACCCACCGGCCCGTTACTACCGGCGGCGGGAATGTCGGCGAAGCGGATAGTGGCGGGGCGAAAGCCCGGAATGGCGTAATTGACATAGCCATAGATCAGCGGCGCGCAGACGAAGCGCGCATCCGGCTTCGCCATTTCTTCCAGCACGGCGATGGGGTCAATGCCGAAACAGGCGGGATCGATAAGCGCCGCGATCTCGCGCAGCATTTCGAAGACCGTGCTCCCAGCGTCGAGGCCGATGAGATCGCCCGGTCCGTCATTGGCGCACGGTGTTCCGAGATTGCCGCTCAGCGTGAAGAAGCTCATCAGCGAATGCGGCGGGCGCAGCGGCAGCAGCACTTGACCCTGGCGCGCAAGGTCCAGCACCTCGGTCCACCGGACAGGCGCGGCAGTGAGGCGATCCGGCCGCCAGGCCTGGACCTGCGTCGCTGCGTCGATGGGAAAGGCCCACTGGCGGCCCTGCCAATGGTAGCTTGGGAAGGACTGACCCACGCTCCCCTTTGACAGCGCCGCCAGCTCCTCCTCGCGCCCGGTTGTATCGAGCGGCGCCAGGCATTTCTCGTCCGTGATCTGGCCGACATGCGGATGGTCGATGACGATAAGGTCATAGGCCCTTGCCAGCTCCTCCACCGGAAAGCTCTCGAAATCCTGCAGCGAGCGCTTGTCCCATTCGATTTGGACGCCCGTCTTCTCCAGCCACAGGCGGGAACACGCGATCATGGGATCATAGCCGCGCGGATGGCTCCAGGTCATGGCCTTGAGGGTAACAGCGCTCATAGCCCGAACTCCTCCCTTATGGCCGCGCTCTGCTCGCCGATCTTCGGCGCCGCGCGCGTGAAATTGGGCCGCACGCCGTCGATCCGCAGCGGCGAGCGGGTGGTGAGGATGGAGAGGTTGTCCTCCCGCTCCACCTGCTGCAGCATGTCCAGCACCTTGAAGCCGTCGCTTTCCAGAAGCTCGTTCCAGTCGAGCACCTTGGCGCACCAGATATCGGCGGGCTCCAGAATGGCGAGCCATTCGTCGATCGTCTTCGTCGCGATTCGCGCCGCGATTAGCCGCTTGATCTCATCGCGCGCGGTAAACCAGCTCTTGGGATCGTCGCGATAGGGCGCAAGTTCCTCCATTTCGAGGAGGTCGGCGAGCTTCGGGATCGGCGTCATCGCGATGGCGAGATAGCCGTCGGCAGCCGGATAAACGCCATAGGGCGCGGCGAGATAGGCATGCGCGCTCCGGAATCCGGAGCGCTTCGGCAGGCGCCGCCCGTCATTGAGATGGGTCGTCAGCACCTCGAACTGGAAATCGATGAGCGCTTCGAGGAGGCTTGTTTCGACATGCGCGCCCTTGCCCGAAATGCCGCGCCGGACGAGCGCCGCGAGTATCCCCTGCGCCGCCGCCGCCCCCGCCAGCATGTCGGCAATGGCGAGGCCGAAGGGCACCGGGCCTTGGGTTTCGTCGCCATTGAGCCACATCACGCCGGAGCGCGACTGCGCCAGCAAATCCTGCCCCGGACGCTTCACCCACGGGCCTTCCTCGCCATAGCCGCTGATCGAGGCATAGACGAGCCGGGGGTTGAGCTGGCTCACCGCCTCGTAATCGAGCCCGAGGCGCTCGATTACGCCGGGCCGGAAATTCTGGATGAGCACGTCCGCCTGCTGCAGGAGCTTGCGCAGTGCCGCCATGTCGTCAGGGTTCTTGAGGTCGATCGCCAGGCTTTCCTTGGCCCGGTTGATGGCGTGGAAAATGGTGGAATCCCCGCCGATTTCCGTATCGCTCAAATAGAGCCGGCGCGAGAGATCCCCGCCATCGGGCCGCTCGATCTTGATGACCCGCGCGCCCAGATCCAGAAGCCGGAGCGAACAATAGGGACCGGAGAGAAACTGGCTCATGTCGACGACAAGCAGCCCGGCGAGCGGCAGTCCGGTATCAGGGGTCATGAAATGCGCGTCTCCTCCCGCAGTTCTTATTCTTCTTATGTGAATAGTATTTTCACATATGAGTGCGCTTGGCAAGCGGGAACGAAACGCAAAATAAGGGCGGCAGGAGGATTTGCCGCCCTTCAGCTGCAATCGGCGATCACTGGCCGTTCTGCGGCGAGGCGTCGCCGAACCGGTTGGCGGCCGGATTGTTCGCCGGAGATTGAACATAGACCGGCGCCCTGACGGCGGAAGGAGCGGTGCGAAGACCGATATCGCTCGTCGCCGTATAATCGGTGGCGGGCTCGGCATCGCTGTTTATGCCGACATTCATGTCGACCTGCTGTCCCGGATAATCCGGTCCGTCACCGGGATCGCCGAAGTTCGGGTTCTCGGCAAAGGCGACGCTGGCGCTCAGCGCGAGGGCGGCAACAGTAACAAGGAAAGTTTTCATTATGCATATCCTCAGCTTGCGACGGAACCATTTCGCGTCGATGCGCCGGGAAGCTGCCATGTATTTCCTTGATGTAAAAATAAAATCTGGCCTAAGTTATTGTATTTAATGAGGTCTGGTTAAGTAAATAATCGCAAGAAGTGTAAAATACTATACATTTGAAACGCAGTCATAAGCTCAGCTAAAGCAAATGTTTCAATTATTCTAATGAAAATCTTGAAAGTAAATTTAAGTAAATTACGCTGCGTGTTGCACCATGAGGATATATTTGAATCTTTCCATAATTTTATTATTGTTTTAGCCGAGCGCTCGTCCCTGCCGGAGCCTCCGCAGACAACACCCCAGCAGAATTTCCGTTTGGCTATGGCGTTCGGGCAAGAGAGCGCCTAAATAGCGGGCTGGAGCATTGCGGTCAGGCGGCATGCCTGGCATCCGTCATTTTAACCGGAACGAAAAACGTGGAACTCGTATCCGCATGAATATTGCTGTTGGGATGGCTGGTTTATGAAAGCTGACTATTACGAGACACTCGGCGTCCAGAGAGGCGTTGACGAAAAGACCCTGAAGAGCGCATTCCGTAAGCTCGCCATGCAGTATCATCCGGACAAGAACCCGGGAGATCACGAGGCGGAACGCAAGTTCAAGGAGATCGGCGAGGCTTACGAGACGCTGAAGGACCCGCAGAAGCGCGCGGCCTATGACCGTTTCGGCCACGCGGCCTTCGAGCACGGCAATGGCGGTTTCGGCGCCCATGGCTTTGGCGCGGCCGGCGGCTTTGCCGATATCTTCGAGGATATTTTCGGCGAGATGATGGGCGGCGGTCGCCAGCGCCGGGGCGGCTCGGGCCGCGAGCGCGGCGCGGATCTTCGCTATAATATGGAAATCACGCTGGAAGAGGCCTATTCGGGCAAGACGGCGCAAATCCGGGTGCCGACCTCCATCGTTTGCGAGGATTGCTCGGGCAGCGGCGCGCGGCCCGGCTCCCAGCCAGCCACTTGCACCATGTGCGGCGGCGCCGGACGTGTTCGGGCGGCGCAAGGATTTTTCTCCATCGAGCGCACCTGCCCATCGTGTAACGGGCGCGGCCAGACCATCAAGGACCCATGCGGGAAGTGCGCCGGCCAGGGCCGCGTCACGCAGGAGCGTTCGCTTTCGGTCAACATCCCCGCAGGCATCGAAGACGGCACTCGCATCCGCCTTTCCGGCGAGGGCGAGGCGGGCCTGCGCGGCGGACCGGCGGGCGATCTCTACATCTTCCTTTCCGTCAAGCCGCATGAGTTCTTCCAGCGCGACGGGGCCGATCTCTATTGTAAAGTGCCGATCTCGATGACCACGGCGGCGCTTGGCGGCCAGTTCGAGGTTTCCACGCTCGACGGCACCCAGACGCGCGTGAAGATTCCCGAGGGCACGCAGAACGGCAAGCAGTTCCGCTTGAAGGGCAAGGGCATGCCGGTCCTGCGCCAGCCGGCCATGGGCGATCTCTATATCCAGATCGATATCGAGACGCCGCAGAACCTGACCCGGCGGCAGCGCGAACTTCTGGAGGAGTTCGAAAAGATTTCCTCGAAGGAAAACAGCCCGCAATCGAGCGGCTTCTTTGCCCGGATGAAGGAGTTCTTCGAGGGGTAGGTTGAATAGCTATACTCGTTCTTGCGAGGCTTTGCTTTTGCTCCGCGATGCGTCATAAATCGTCTCCGCAACGACATGGGAGAGGAACGCCATGGCAGGACCATTGGGCAAGAAGCTGGCCGAGAAGTTCGACGAGGAAATCCGGTTCTTCAAGGGATGGATCGATGGCCCCAAGGCAGTTGGAGCCATCCTGCCGACGAGTTCCGTCACCGCGCGCCGCATGGCGAGCGTCGTCAATCCCCATTCCGGCTTGCCCGTGCTGGAGCTTGGTCCCGGCACCGGCGTCATCACCAAGGCGATTCTTCAGCGCGGCGTGAAGCCAAAGGACCTTTATTGCGTCGAATATTCGGAGGATTTCGCCCGCCGCCTGCGCCAGGATTTCCCCGAGGTGAACATCATTCAAGGTGACGCCTTCGATCTCGACACCACGCTTGGGGAGCATAAGGATCTGGCCTTCGACAGCGTGGTCTGCGCCGTGCCATTGCTGAACTTCCCGGTTCCGCAGCGTGTGGCGCTGCTGGAAGATCTCCTCCGGCGCATTCCCGAAGGCCGTCCGGTCATCCAGATCACCTATGGCCCGCTTCCGGCCATCCCCGCAGGACGCGGCAATTATAGCGTCAGCGCCTATGATTTCGTCATACGCAATGTTCCCCCGGCGCGGCTGTGGGTCTATAAGCGCGGCCATGCATAACCAGGCTCGCAAAGAAAATGGCTCCCAAAATCCTCGTTTTCGCCGGTTCGATCCGCTCCGGCGCCTATAGCGGACGCACGGCGGATGCCGCCGCCAGGGAGCTTGCGCGCGAAGGCGCGGAAGTCACGCGCATCTCGCTTGCCGATTATCCCCTGCCGATCATGGACGAGGATTTGCAGAAGGAGAGTGGCATTCCTGAAAATGCCATGCGGCTCGGACGCCTCTTCGCAGCCCATGACGGGCTCATGATCTGCTCGCCCGAGTATAACGCCTCCATCCCGCCGCTCCTCAAGAACACCATCGACTGGGTCAGCCGCATTTCCCGCGATGGCGAGCGCGTGCTAAAGCCCTATGCAGGCAAGGTCGTTGGGCTTTGCTCTTCCTCGGACGGCCAGTATGGCGGCATGCGCGGCCTCTATCATTTGCGCGCCGTGTTGATGAATGTCGGCGTTCAGATACTGACCGAACAATGTTCCGTCGCTCATGCCTCGCAGGCCTTCGACGAGGACGGTTCCCTGAAGGATGAGCGCACTGCCAAGATGATGGCGAAAGTCTGCCGCGCGCTGATCGAGCACGCGCAACTGGCGTCTTACCCGCGATGACGGTCGGCTACTACCTCACCCATCCGCAGATTGTGATCGATCCCGCGATTCCCGTTCCGCAATGGGGCCTGTCCGAATTGGGAAAGGCGCAGATCGAGGCAATATATGAAAGACCTTGGGTGGGTAGGCTTGCGCGGATATTCTCCAGCGACGAGAAAAAGGCCATCGAAACGGCCCAGATACTCGCCCGAAATTCCGGCTGCCCGATCGAGATCGACGCCATGATGGGCGAGAACGACCGCTCTTCGACCGGCTTCCTTCCCCCGCCCGAGTTCGAGAAGGCGGCGGACCGTTTCTTTGCCGAGCCAGAATTGAGCTTCGAGGGATGGGAGCGGGCAGTGGAGGCCCAGGCCCGCATCGTCAAGGCGTTCAATGCCGCGCTGGACCGCCACGCGAGCGACGGCCCGGTGTTGTTCGTCGGCCATGGCGGCGTTGGCACGCTTTTGAAGTGCCATCTCGGCGGCAAGGCGATTGCGCGCGATCACGACCAGCCGCCCGGCGGTGGAAATATCTTCGCCTTCCGCCTTTCGGACCGCGCGCTGTTGTGCGATTGGAGCGCGGTGGAAACATTCAGCGGTGATTTTCATGGATGAGAATAGCGTGCGCGACCGGCTGATCGTCGGCCTCGATGTGCCGACGGTGAAGGAAGCCGAAGCCGTGATCGAGACCTTGGGCGACACGGTGTCGTTCTACAAGATCGGCTATCAGCTTGCCTTCGTCGGCGGGCTCGGTCTGGCGGGCGAACTGATCCGCTCGGGCAAAAAAGTGTTCCTCGACATGAAGCTGCTCGACATCGACAACACCGTCGCCAAGGGCGTCGAGAATATCGCCAGGATGGGCGTGTCGATGCTGACGCTCCATGCCTATCCCAAGGCGATGCGCGCGGCGGTGGAAGCGGCGAAGGGAAGCGATCTTTGCCTGCTGGGCGTCACGGTGCTGACCTCCATGGATGGCGCGGACCTGGCCGAGGCGGGCTATGTGGCAGACCCCGAAGCGCTGGTCTTGAGACGGGCGGAGCAGGCCCGCGAGGCAGGCATGGGCGGCATCGTCTGCGCCGCGCTTGAGGCCGCCGCCGTGCGCCGTGTGATTGGACCGGACATGGCGCTGGTAACGCCCGGCATCCGCCCCGCCGGCGCGGAGAAAGGCGACCAGAAGCGCGTCATGACCCCGAAGGAAGCGCTGCGGGCCGGGGCCAGCCATCTCGTCGTCGCCCGCCCGATTATCGCCGCACCGGACAGAAAAGCCGCCGCACAGGCGATTTTGGCGGAGATGGCGGGGGCTTAGAGCTTGGCGCCCTCCTTCCCCCTTGCGGGGAAGGTGCCCGCGTTAGCGGGCGGATGGGGGTGGTGACGTTTGCGCGTTTGCTGGAGAACTTGGTGTAAACGTAACCACCCCCATCCGTCTGCTCCGCAGACACCTTCCCCGCAAGGGGGAAGGAGGGTGTCCAGTGAATTAAAGCCTCACCACCGGATCGAACACACCCTTCACCGCCAAATCCAGCAGCAGGGGGCGCCCCGCATTGCCGTCTCCAGCGCGGTCGGCTTCGCTCATGCCTTCCCACGCGGTAGTGACCAGCATCCGGTCCGCATCCGGTCCGACAAAGGCCGGGCAGGAGGGCTGGCGGGCAGGCACAGCGACGGTGCGAATAAGCTTGCCCTCGGGCGAATAGGCATGCACCGCGCCCGCGCCCCAGCAGGCATTCCAGAGCACGCCATCTGCATCCACCACCGAGCCGTCGATGCCGCCATCCTCCGTCCGATGATGGAACACGCTTTTTTCGCCCACCGGCAGCCCGGTTTCCGGATCGGTATCGACGCGCCAGATGATGTTTTTCCGCGTATCGGCGAAATAGGCAACGCGACCGTCGGGCGAAAAGGAAATCGAATTGGTGATGGTGATGCCCGTGAAGAGCTGGCGCACCTCGCCTTCGCGGTACCACCAGATCGAGCCCGCGCCTTCCTCGGCTTTTTTCCCCATCGTCCCCAGCCAGAAAGCGCCGGAGGGGTGAACGCGCGCATCGTTCGAGCGGGTGGCGGGATTGTCGGCCTCGATGGGCTTGTGCAGCGTCATCGCGCCGCTTTTGCGCTCGCGAATATAGAGGCCGTTCTCGGTCCAGACGAGCTGCCGCTCCGAATCGATGACGGCAAGCGCGCTCGCCTTCATGCCGAGGTCATGAACCTTCGTCTCGCCATCCGGCCAGCTTTTTTCCATGAGCCGGCCCGCCAGAATGTTGAGCCACCAGACCGTGTTGGTCAGCGGATCGTAGCCCGGCCCCTCGCCAAGCTCGCAGACGATATCGCAAAAGACGGTCGCGCTCATGCGTAGCTCTTTCCGTAAAAGACCGAATCATAGCCGGAAACCGCCATCCACGCCCGCTCCTTCACGTCCGAAACGGTCATGCCCGGCTTGTAAAGGCTGGAGCCGAGGCCGAAGGTACGAATGCCCACCTCCGCATAGGCCGCGAACTCGCCTTCGGTGACGCCGCCAACCGCGCCGATGACGACGCCCTTCGGTAGAACGGTGCTGATCGCCTTGATGCCGTCGGGTCCCAGCACGCTGGCCGGGAAAAATTTGAGCCCCGACGCGCCCGCCTTGCAGGCCGCGAGCGCTTCGGTCGGCGTGAACACGCCCGGCATCGTCACCATGCTCTTGGCGGAAGCCGCGCGGATCACCTCCGGCTCGACATTCGGACTCACCATCAGCCGCCCGCCCGCATCGTGAAGCCGTGCGACATCGGCAGGATCGAGCACCGTGCCCGCGCCGACAAGCACATCCGGCAGCGCCTTCGCCATCGTCTCGATGGAGCGGAACGGCTCCGGCGAATTGAGCGGCACTTCGATGGCTTCGAAGCCCGCTTCGGCGAGGGCGTGCCCAATGGCGAACGCCTCCTCCGGCTTGATCCCGCGCAGGATGGCGACGAGATCACGCTTCAGTTTCGGCCATGCGACGGGGGGAGCATAGGTCATGTCGGTATCTCCTCGATCAGGCGTTCAGATTTGGAACCATAGTCCAGAAGCCGCCGCATGTAAGCCTTTTCTCACCGCATCGTCGGCATCGACCGTTTCGCAAGCGAACCCCGCTGCTTCAAGCGCCTTGCGGTAAAGCCGTTCCATGCGGCCCGAGGCGACCAGCTGCACCGTACTGAGCGCGGCATGAGCCTTCGCCCGCGCATCCGCCGCTTCCGAGCCGATCACCAGGCCGGAGAGCTTCGCCGCGGCTTCCGCCTCGCTCTGCCCGTTGAGCAGCATGGCGGCGCGGATTTCGAAGAGTGTGCCCAACAGGCTGAAACCGGGGGTGAGGGCCTGGGCAAGCCCTTCCTCAAACGCCAGCTGGTCCGCATCGACATTCTCGGCCCCAGCGCCAATGGAATGGCGCAGGATCGACTGCCCGGCAAGCAGGGCATAGAGCTCGCCGGTCAGATAGGTCGAGAAGCCCGAAACCCTTCCGCCTTCCAGAGAAACCCATTTGGAATGGGTGCCGGGCATGGCGACGAGGCCGGTATAGCCCGGCTTGCCATGGACGAGGCCGAGAAGCTGGGTTTCCTCACCGCGCATCACATTGGGCTTTGCCCCCTGTTGCGCGAGCCCCGGCACGATACGGATATCGCGGCTCACATCTGGAATGCGCGCCGCCGCCGCGAGGATGGTCGCGGGATCGGCGGGCACGTCCACATAGGGCGCTTCCACCCAGCCCTGCCGCGATCCGGCCATGCCGCAGATCACGACCGGCAGTTCATCGGGAGCGCCAAGCGCTGAAAGATGGCTTTCCAGCACATTGGCAAAGCCCTTGGCGCGCGAGACGTCGAGCCCGTCATCGGCGCGCTTCTCGGCGAGCACATGCCCCTCGCGGTCCATGAGCCAGAGCCGGAAGCGGCTGGTCCCCCAATCGGCGCCGGCAAAGGCGGGCGCTTGGCTCACAGATAGCCCCCATCGACGATGATCGTCTGCGCCGTCAGCATCCGCGCGGCGTCGGAAGCGAGGAACAGGCACGGGCCGACCATGTCGTCCGGCTGGATCTCTTCCTTGAGCGACTGCTTGCCGACATGCGCCTTCATGCCTTCGGGGGTGGCCCAGAGCTGCTTCTGGCGCTCCGTCATCACCCAGCCCGGCGCAATCGCGTTGACGCGGATTTTATCGACGCCGAGCCGTCCGGCGAGGCCCTTGGTGAGACCGATGACGCCCGCCTTCGCGGCGGTATAGACGGGCAGATCGCCCTGGTTCATCATAAAGGAGACGGAGGTGAAGTTGACGATCGCCCCGCCGCCGGCCTTGCGCATGCCCGGCAGCACCGCCTGCACCGCGAAGAATTGCGGGCGCAGATTGATCGACTGGTTCAGGTTCCAATAATCCTCGGTCACCGCTTCGATTTCGTGGCGGTCGTCCCAGGCGGCATTGTTGATGAGCACAGTGATCGCGCCATGCGCCGCTTCCGCTTCGGCCACAGCCTTGCGCAGCGCCTCGATGTCGCGCAGATCGGCGTTCAGATAGAGCGGGCGATTGCCATAGGTCTTTTCCAGACGCTCGGCCAGCTCCCGCGACGGCGCTTCCGCAATGTCGATGAAGGCGACCTTGGCGCCTTGCTTGACGAAGCCTTCCGTCAGCGACGCGCCGATGCCGGAGCCGCCGCCGGTAATCAGGACGGAGCGGTCCTTCAGGTCGGGAAACACGGTCGATGGCAGCATGAGAAATCCTCCCGCAATGGGTATGGGTTGATAGGCTTTTGATTGGGTGGGAGGCTTAGCCTGTTTCAGGCAAATCGTATAGTATGATGAATAAAATTTCCTGTTATCGTGATTGTACCGGTGGCAGTTTTTGGGCCATTTCGGGCATAACGAATCGCGAAAGCATCGAGGACATCAATGGCATTGAAAATCGCGGTCCAGATGGACCATATCCGCTTCGTCCAGATTGCCGGGAGCACCGATTTCGCGCTCTGCCTGGAGGCGGCCCGCCGCGGCCACACGCTTTATCACTATACGCCGGACCGTCTTTCCTTGCGCGACGGCATTGTCAGCGCGCAGGTCGAGCCGCTGCAGGTGCGCGATATCGAGGGCGATCATTTCACGTTAGGTGCGCCGGAGCGCCGCGACCTCTCGGAAATGGATGTGGTGCTGCTGCGCCAGGACCCGCCCTTCGACATGAATTACATCACCACCACCCATCTGCTCGAGCGCATCCACCCGAAGACGCTCGTGGTCAACGACCCCATGTGGGTGCGCAACAGCCCAGAGAAGATCTTCGTCACCGAATTCCCCGACCTGATGCCGGAGACGCTGATCACCAAGGACCCCCAGGAGGTGGCGGCCTTCCGCCGCGAATTCGGCGACATCATCATCAAGCCGCTTTATGGCAATGGTGGCGCGGGCGTGTTCCATCTCCAGAATGGCGACCGCAACCTCGCCTCGCTGCTGGAGATGTTCGCGCAGATGTATCGCGAGCCCTTCATCGTCCAGCGTTATCTGAAGGATGTGCGCGCGGGCGACAAGCGCATCGTCCTGATCGACGGCGAGCCGGTCGGCGCGATCAACCGCGTCCCCGCCGAGCACGACGCCCGCTCCAACATGCATGTCGGCGGACGGGCCGAGGCGTCGGAACTGACGGAGCGCGACCGCGAGATCTGCGCCCGCATCGGCCCTTCGCTGCGCGAGCGCGGCTTTATCCTTGTCGGTATCGACGTCATCGGCAATTACCTGACGGAGATCAACGTCACATCTCCCACCGGCATCCGCGAAATCAAGCGTTTCGGCGGCGCGGATGTGGCGAGCCTTTTCTGGGATTGCGTCGAGGCCAAGCGGCGGTGAGTATAAGGCAGCGATCTTTGCAGCCTCTTTGAATAAGACCGTGCTTATAAAACCAACCGTTCTATAAACGTTCTTGTTCGCCCCGTTGATCTGTGCTTAGCTTATCTTGGGCATGAATTGAGGGGCGGGGACATGGTATCGCGGGTCAGCACCGTGGCGTTTCAGGGGATCGAGGCGGTCCCCGTCGATGTGCAGGTGATGATCGCGCCGGGCAAGATGGGCATATCCATCGTCGGTTTGCCCGACAAGGCGGTGGCCGAAAGCCGCGAGCGGGTGCAGGCGGCGCTCCATGCCTCCGGCCTCTCGATGCCGCCGAAAAGGGTGACGATCAATCTCGCCCCCGCCGACCTCCCCAAGGAAGGCTCCCATTACGATCTGCCCATCGCCGTCGGCCTGATGGCGGCGCTGGGCGCGCTTCCGGGCGATGCGCTGCAATCCTTCGTCGTCCTGGGCGAACTCTCCCTCGATGGCACGATCAGCGCCGTGGCCGGTGTTTTGCCCGCCGCCATCGGCGCCAACAGGCAGGACAAGGGGCTGATCTGCCCGCATGCTTGCGGCCCGGAGGCGGCCTGGGCGGGAGCAGAGATCGAAATCCTCGCGCCGCGTAGCCTGATCGCGCTCGCCAATCATTTTCGCGGCACACAGGTGCTCTCCCGTCCCGAACCGGCGATGCGGCTGAAAGCGGACGATCTGCCTGACCTCGCTGATATCAAGGGGCAGGAAACGGCGAAGCGCGCGCTGGAAGTCGCCGCCGCGGGCAATCACAACCTGCTTCTTGTCGGCCCGCCCGGCTCGGGCAAATCGATGCTGGCGCAGCGCCTGCCCTCGATCCTGCCGCCGCTTTCGCCGCGCGAGCTCCTCGATGTCTCCATGATCGCCTCCATCGCCGGGGAACTCGCTGGCGGCAAGCTCTCCGATCGCCGCCCCTTTCGCGCGCCGCATCATTCCGCTTCCATGGCCGCGATGGTTGGAGGCGGTATCAGGGCCAAGCCGGGTGAGGTGTCGCTCGCCCATAATGGCGTGCTCTTTCTCGACGAATTCCCTGAGTTCACGCCGCAGGTGCTCGATTCGCTCCGCCAGCCGCTCGAAACGGGCGAGTGCATGATCGCCCGCGTCAATCACCGTGTCAGCTATCCGGCCCAGATCCAGCTGATCGCCGCGATGAACCCGTGCCGCTGCGGCATGGCAGGTGAGCCGGGGCATCGCTGTGCACGCGGCCCGCGCTGCCAGGCGGATTACCAGGCGCGCATCTCCGGCCCGCTGCTCGACCGCATCGATCTGCGCATCGAAGTCCCCGCCGTCTCCGCCGCCGATCTCATCCGCCCGTCACAAGCCGAGAGCAGCAAGACAGTTGCCGAGCGTGTGGCGCGCGCCCGCGCCATCCAGAAGCGACGTTACGAGGCGCTGGGGCTGCCGCACATCTCGACCAACGCCCACTGTTCTCCATCGCTCATAGAAGAAATCGCCGCGCCCGATTCAGGCGGCCTGGCGCTTTTGCGCGAGGCCAGCGAGCAGATGAAATTCTCCGCCCGCGCCTATCACCGCATCCTGAAAGTCGCCCGCACGCTCGCCGACCTCGACGGCGCGGATAAGGTCGGCCGCTTGCATCTCGCCGAAGCCATCGCCTACCGCATGAGCGGGGACAGGATCATGGCGACGGCGTAAGCCATGGAGGCGTTGTCGCCACCTATATGAGGCCTTATATTTCAGGATCGAAGCCGGAGCGACAGCATCGAGATGACCGAGCCGCGATTATCCATTCATAGCGCCAAGGCCAAGGAACTGGCCGAAGCACTGGCGCGCCGCACGGGTTTGTCGCTGAACCGGCTCGTCGAGCAGGCGTTGGAGCATTATGCCATTGAGCTTGGAGAAGCGACGTATCGCCAGCCCATCGATGCGGCGTGGGAGCTAGCCGCGGAAGGACGGCGGCATGTTCCCGCCGCAACGACCTCGCCCATGATGATCTCTATGATGAACACGGCCTGCCGCGATGATAGCGGTTGACACGTCGGTGATCGTTGCTATCGCTCTGGACGAACCTGAGGCGGAGGCTTTCAAGGCAACGCTACGGCAAGATTTAGTCCTGATCGCTGGCCGACCCTGCTGGAAATCCGGATACTCCTGACGTCCAAAGGGTTTCCAAACGCGCCCCAGATCATTTCCCGTCTGGCTTCCGCATCGAATGTGAAGGCGATTTCTTTCGACGGAAGCCATTACCATGCGGCCGAAAAAGCTTTCAGCAGGTTCGGCAAAGGACGGCATACCGCCTCCCTGAACATGGGCGACTGTTTTTCTTACGCTACCGCGAAGGTCGCAAAAGTGCCTTTGCCGTTCAAGGGCAACGATTTGGTAAAACGGACATTGAAAGCCATCCGGCGTCAAAGATGGGCGCGATATAGATACTGTCCGCCCATCCGCCGGCTTGTTTTATCCTACTCCACCGAACCAACCAACAGATTGCTCGGCGCTTCGATGCTGACCCAGCGGCCGCTGTTGTTCGCCGCCTGGCGCTTCAAATAGGTGTAGCTCGTCTCGGACCAGATCTTGATTTCGTCGGAGAGATTGTCGAGGACGAAATCGCCCCGGTCGGTGCGCACGGTCAGGACCGCGTGGCCCTCGCCGTCGCGCTTGCGCACCACGGTGATGAGCAGGTCGGAAAGCGGAATGCCGGCCTCAGCCAGTTCCTTGCGCTTGAGAAGCACATAATCCTCGCAATCGCCGAACACGGTCGGATAGGCCCAATATTCTTCCTTGCCGTAGATTTCCTTATCGGTCATCGGCTTGATCCGCTCGTTGACCGAGGCGTTGACGGCGACGAGCTGGGTCCACATCTCATGGGTAAGGGGCAGCGGTGCGGTGTTTTCCGAGCGGTACGCGCATTCGATCGGCATGCGCCTGCACAGTTCGTAATGGCCGATGGGCTGCGAGGTCAGGCCGCCGATCCGCATGAAATCGTCGGACGCGGCAGAGGCGGGAGAGGAAAAAGAAAAAAGCGTGCCGAGCATGACCGCACAGACCGCCCCCCAAGACAACATGCCCCTCGACATACGCATCACTCCGCCGCACTTCAATCGTTAACAAAACGTTAAAAGTTGAAACGGAGTTGAGTCAATTCGGAATCCCGATCCTTAACGATTCAATTACATTTATGGTTAAGGCGCGAGGGGAGGGTTGTGCACAACTTGCGGGGCGACGCCGCAGGGCGAATAGTGAATGGTGAAGTCGTGAATAGTTTCAGCCACCGAAAAATTCGGTGTCCCGCTCACTAATCACCATTCACTTTGATGAACTCAAGAATCCGCGGCGCGATCTCATTGCGGAACCGCGAGCCGTTGAAGACGCCGTAATGCCCGACCTTCGGCTGCACGTAATGCATCCGGCGGCTTTCCGGAATGTTGGCGCAGAGCTTGTGCGCCGCTTCCGTCTGACCGAGGCCGGATATGTCGTCATTCTCGCCCTCGACGGTCATCAGGGCCGTCTTGCGGATGGCTGAGGGATCGACCGGCTCGCCGCGATGCGTCATCTGGCCCTTCGGCAGGTCGTGGCGGATGAACACGGTTTCGACCGTCTGAAGATAGAATTCCGCCGGCATGTCCATCACCGCCAGGAATTCGTCATAGAATTCGCGGTGTTTCTCTGCCGAATCGCCGTCATCTTTCACGAGATGAAAGAAGAAGTCCTTGTGCGCTGCAATATGCCGGTCGAGATTCATGCTCATGAAGCCGGAGAGCTGCAGGAAGCCCGGATAGACCGGGCGCATGAAGCCCGGATGCGGCCAGGGAACGGGCATGACGACATGATCGCGAAACCAGCCGATGTCCTTTTCCGCGGCCATCCGGTTGACGGCTGTCGGGTTGATGCGCGTATCGATCGGACCGCCCATCAATGTCATCGACGCGGGAGAGCACGGATCGCCCAGCGCCTCCATCCGCGCTACCGCCGCCAGCACTGGCACCGAGGGCTGGCAGACGGCGATGACATGGGTGTTTCCGCCCAGCAGCTGCAGCATTTCGATGAGGTAATCGATATAATCGTCGAGGTCGAACCGGCCTTCGCTCGCCGGCACCATGCGTGCATCCACCCAGTCGGTGATATGGACATCCGCATGGGGGAGGAACGTCTCCGCCGTGCCGCGCAGAAGCGTCGCATAATGGCCGGAAAGCGGGGCGACGAGCAGGATTTTCGGGCCTTGCGCATGGCCTTCCGGCAGGTCGCGCCGGAAATGGATGAGATTGCAAAAGGGCTTTTGCCAGACGGTCTCCTCCGTCACAGCGCGCGGCTTGCCGTCAATGAGGGTCTGGCCGAGATTGAAGGCCGGCTTGTCGTAGCGCCGCGTCGTGCGCTCGAACATCTCCATCAGCGCCGCCATGGACCGCCCATAGGAGCTTTGCGAGATCGGATTGCCAGGATCCTGAAAAAACAGCTTCGCCGCATCCGCCAGCGCCCGGTAAGGCTGCAAGGCAGCATGATTTAGTTCGTAAAGCTGATAATACATCCACAACGCCCCAACAGTATATTAAGTATAAAGATAGCGAATCTATCTTATACTTGCACCCGTCCCCAAGCCTGAACATAAAGGAATACGAGGATATTGCAATGCACACATTTTCGAGAGGTCATGTTTCACGCCCTTCGGCGTCACAATCCCGCCCATGTCCTCATGCTTGCCTGTAAACAACGGAATAGTCATCGCTGCGCTATCGGACCGGCCATCGCTTCGTCCGTTCGTCATGGCTCCATCCCGATGCTTCGCTCCAAAGGCCAGGAAATGACAGGCGCTTCCACGCGCAAGGCCACTCCCGACGACATCGAGGCGCTTCTGCGCATAGAAGAGCGCTGCTTCGATGCCGACCGCATCTCGCGGCGCTCCTTCCGGGATTTGCTCGCCAGCAGCACGGCGGAAACCATCGTAGCCGAAGAGGACGGAGCCATCATCGGCTACGCAATGATCCTCTTCCGCAAAGGGACGTCGCTCGCCCGGCTTTACTCGATCGCCGTCGATCCCGACGCGAAATCGCGCGGCGTCGGCACGCGCTTGCTGGAGGCGGCGGAACAGGCCGCCTTCGACCATGACCGGCTTCTTTTGCGCCTGGAGGTGCGGGAAGACAATGCCCGGGCCATCGCGCTTTACCGGCGTCACGGCTTTCGTCCGCTCGGCCGCTGCCTCGATTACTACGCCGATCATTCCGATGCGCTGCGCTTCGAGAAAACCCTGCGCGGCGACGCGCCGGTTTCCGCCCGGGTCCCCTATTACGAGCAGACGACGGATTTCACCTGCGGCGCCGCCTGCCTCATGATGGCGCTCGCCGCCCATATCCCCTCGGTCAAGCTCGACCCGGTTCTGGAAATCCGCCTGTGGCGCGAGGCAACGACCATTTTCATGCAGTCCGGCCCCGGCGGGTGTGAGCCCTACGGTCTTGCGGTCGCCGCGCATGAGCATGGGCTGAAATCATCGGTCGCGGTCTCGACCAAGGCGATCCTGTTTCTTGAATCCGTGCGTGACCCGGAAAAGCGCATAATCATGGAACTCGCCCAGACGGACTTCCGCCGCCGCGTCAAGGATTATGGTATCGGCGTCAGCCATAAAGGCTTCACCATGGCTGATCTTCGCGAGGCATTGGGGCGCGGCGCCACCGCCATTGTCCTCGTCAGCGGCTACCATATGTTCGGCAAGAAGGTGCCGCACTGGGTCCTCGCCCATGGCGATGACGGGCGCCATATCATGATCCACGATCCGTGGGTGGAGGACGAAGCCGGCGAGACGGTCGCCGACGCGGCCAATGTCCCGGTGCCCTATGACATTTTCGACCGTATGGCGCGGTTCGGCAAAAACGGCCTACGCGCGGCGGTGTTTCTCGAACATGATCCGGACAAGATTGCTGACTTTCCCGGCAAGACGACGCGCCACCCGGAAGGAAAAAGGACCTGACGATGCCCATCTGTGTCATTCTCGTCGGGCGCCCGTCCGATATCGATAACGGCGCAACGCCCCATAAGGTCATGACCACGCGCGATTATCTGGCCCACCCCGCGCTGTTCAGCGGCCAGCACCCGCGCATCATCAATCTATCCCGCACCTATGCCTATCAGAGCCGCGGCTATTATGCCTCGCTGCTGGCCGAGGCGCGCGGCCACCGAGTCATCCCTTCGGTCGAGACCATGATCGATCTTTCCGAGCGGCGGCTTTATGAAAACGCGATTCCCGAACTGGAGGACGCGCTCAACAAGGCATTGGGCGCGCATCCGGAAGAGGCGCCGACCATCATTCGCGTCTATTTCGGCTTTGCGCCGAACCATCAGCTGGAGCGTTTCAGCCGCCTCCTGTTCGACTGGTTCCGCGCCCCGGCGCTGGAGGTCTCGGTGGAACCCGGCGAATGGGCGCGCATCCGCAAGATCTCCTTCGCCAATCTGACGAAGCTCGACGAGGCGGAGAAGGCGCAGTTCAACCAGGCGCTCGCCCGCTATACCCAGCGGGAATGGCGCGCCGCGCCGCAGAAGATCCCGGCGCGCTATTCCTTTGCCACCCTTTGCGACCCGCATGAAGCGATGCCGCCTTCGACCGTTTCGACGCTGAAGCACTGGGCGCGCATCGCCAACCGGCTTGGCGTCGATGTCGAGCCGATCGGCAAGAAGGATTTGCCGCGGCTCGCCAATTACGATGCGCTGTTCATTCGCGAGACGACGTCGATCTCCAACCATACCTACCGCTTTGCCCGCCGCGCCCAGCAGGAGGGAATGCCTGTTATCGACGACCCGGTGTCGATGATCCGCTGCACCAACAAGGTATATTTAAACGAGCTGATGCAGGGGAGCAATGTTCCGGTTCCGCCGACGGTGATGATCGCGGGCGACGAGGATCTCTCCCGCGCTGCCGATCTTCTGGGCTTTCCGATGGTGATCAAGATTCCCGATTCATCCTTCTCACGCGGGGTCAAGAAGGTCGGTTCCTGTGAGGAGCTGAAGGCGCTGGCGACGGCATGGCTCGCCGACAGCGACCTGCTGATCGCGCAGAAATACATGCCGACGAAATTCGACTGGCGCGTCGGCGTTCTTGACGGCAAGCCGCTCTTTGCCTGTCAATATCTGATGGCGCGGCATCATTGGCAGATCGTCAAGCACGATACGGGAGGCAAGCCTCTGGAAGGCGGATCCCGCTCCTTCACCCTGGCCGACGCGCCGCCGCTTGTCATCGAGACCGGGCTCAGGGCGGCGCGCTGCATCGGCAAAGGTCTTTATGGCGTCGATCTCAAGGAGACCGATGACGGCGTCTTCGTCATCGAGGTCAACGACAACCCTAATGTCGAGCACGGCATCGAGGATGCCGCCGAAAAGGACGAAGTCTGGCTCAACCTGACGCGCTGGTTCATCGAGCGCCTGGAGCGGGGGAGGTAGTGCTAGAACATGATCCCGAAAAGTTGCAGACTTTTCGGATAAGATCATGATTACGCTCTACGCGCTCGCTCCCCTAAATGCTCAACCCGGCATACGGGTCTTCTCTATCTCGCTAATACAAACCTTGGTGTGTCCCGCGCCGATAAAACCGAGGCGGGCTGCCGCGCCCTTGGAAAGATCGAGGATGCGTCCGCGGATGAACGGGCCGCGGTCGTTGATGCGCACGACAAGCGATCTCCCGTTCCGCTCGTTCGTCACCTTTACCTTCGTGCCCAGCGGCAGCGTGCGATGCGCCGCCGTCATCGCACTGGGGTTCATCCGTTCGCCCGAGGCAGTGCGCGAATGGAGCGCATACCAGGAGGCGCCACCGCACTGCGCTGAAGCCCCGATCACGGATGCGGAGAGAATGCCGGCCGTTGCCGCGGCCATGAATATCCTGCGTGTATGAAAGATCATGCCTTCTTCACTTAGCTGTTTCGGAAGTGCTTCCGGCAGATTATCCCCTGGGAAGCGAGCTTTTGCTGAAGTGAGAATGTGGCAATAAAAGGTTTCACCGAAGGTTACAAATCGATTCATTTATGTGATCTTTAAGGAAAATTATCCTATACATAAGTAAAATGATGGTTAAAATTTAATTACTGTCACCGAATCTTCTTTATGCTTTCGCTTGCGATGGATCATTTTACTGTGCCACCTCTGTTGTTCGGACGAGGCGGACAGGGCAGCTGTAAGTTGTGATACTTGGATTCCGAAACAGTTTCCGCCTTCACGCGGCCGTGATCGGCTCAGGAGCCGGATTCATTATTTGTCTCCCAAGTTTTATGGAGGCGGGGCGAAGTTAAGCATTTTTTTCGCGCGGAGCGCCGGATTTCGCTCTATAGAGCGTCTGTTCCGTGCGAAGGGAGCCGAAATCCGCCATGGATGACAAGATCGAGGGCGAGAAGCCGGAGCAGGAAGCCGTCCCGCCAGCGTCTGGCGCGCTGCGCTGGGCCTATTTCGCCCTGGGCGTCGTGATGCTCGCGCTTGGTATCATCGGAGCCTTCCTGCCGGTCATGCCGACGACGGTTTTCATCATCCTCGCGGCATGGTTTTTCGGGCGCTCGTCGCCAAGGCTGGAAAGCTGGCTGCTCGGCCATCCAACCTTCGGGGCGGCCTTAAGCGGCTGGCGCGACAAGGGCGCGATCCCGCGTCGGGCCAAGATCGCCGCCTGCGCCGGCATGACGGCGGGCTATGCGATCTTCTGGTGGAGCGTGCGCCCTGGCTGGGCGCTTGGGCTGGGCGTGGCGGTCTTCATGCTCGCTTCCGCCGCCTATGTCCTGTCCCGTCCGGATTGAGCGCTACGGAACCTTTCCCAACAAGGCAGAGAGAAAATGACTGAATTGCTGATCCGTGGCCGCGTGCTGACATTCATCGACGAGCCCAGCGATATCGCCGATACCGCCTCCTACCGCTATGCCGAGGATGGCGCGCTTCTGGTCCGCGGCGGCAAGATCGCCGCGATGGGCGATTATGCCGATATCACTCGGCTCGCAGGCGCGGACACGCCCGTCGCCGATCACCGCCCGCATCTGGTCGTGCCGGGGCTGATCGATGCCCACATCCATTTTCCGCAGATGCAGGCGGTCGCCTCCTACGCGGCCCAGCTTCTCGAATGGCTCAACACCTATACCTTCATCGAGGAGCAGAAATTCGCCGACGAGCAGCATGCGCAGTTCATAGCCGAACGCTTCATGGACGAGCTTCTGCGTCATGGCACGACCACCGTCGCCGCCTATTGCAGCGTGCATCCGCAGAGCGTCGATGCCTTCTTCCGTGCCGCTGAACGGCGCGACATGTGCGTGATCGGTGGCAAGGTGATGATGGACCGCAACGCCCCGCCGACGCTCCTCGACACCGCGCAATCGGGCTATGACGATACCAAGGCGCTCATCGCCCGCTGGCAGGGAAGGGGGCGGCTCCATTATGCCATCACGCCGCGCTTCGCCATCACCTCGACGCCGGAGCAGATGGAGATGAGCGGCGCGCTCGCCCGCGAGCATCCCGACTGTTACGTCCAGACACATCTTTCCGAAAACCATGAGGAAATCGCGCTCACCCGCTCACTCTATCCCGATGCGCCCGACTATACCGGCATCTACGAGCATTATGGGCTGCTGGGCGGCAAGACACTGCTGGGACACTGCATCCACCTAACCGAACGCGAGACAAAAGTGCTGGCCGAAACCGGGTCTGTCGCGGTCTTCTGCCCCACCTCCAATCTCTTTCTCGGCAGCGGCCTTTTCGACCGCGAGCGTCTGCAGACGCAAGGCGTGCGCATCGCGGTCGCCACCGATATCGGCGGCGGCACCAGCTTTTCCATGCTGAAGACGATGGACGAGGCCTACAAGGTGTTGCAATTGCGTGGCCAGCGCCTCTCGCCGCTTCATTCCTTCTATATGATGACGCTCGGCAATGCCCGTGCCCTCTCGCTGGAGAACCGGATCGGCACGCTGGAACCGGGCACCGACGCTGACATCACCGTGCTCGACGCAGGGGCGACGACGGCCATGCGGATGCGCAGGGACACCATGCGTACGCTCCTCGAAGAACTGTTCCTGTTGCAGACGCTCGGCGACGACCGCACTGTGGCGGAGGTCTATGTCGCGGGGAAGCCGATGAAAAAGGCGCTTTAGAGTGGTCCATGTTTTGATGGAAGCGCGGCCGGATGGAGGGGACGTCTCGGCGGCTTCGTTTGAAATTGAAGGGCAGCCGCAAAAAAACAGCGGGCATAAAAACCATAGGAATCAACGGGATTCCCATGCGGATTTCGACCGACAAGGTTCTGTAACATTGCTGTCATATCACTGTAATATAAACCCCGTAGAGGGCTAGCGACGTCGGAGGCGTCACCCAATTCTTCCAACAGGAGCTGCTCCTATGAAAAAGATGATCTACACGACCGCTGCGCTGGCGATTGCCGCCGCCCTGTCGGTCTCCGCCGCTGAGGCACGCGACCAGATTCAGGTGGCAGGTTCCTCGACCGTGCTGCCCTATGCCAAGATCGTTGCCGAGACCTTCGGCGAGACCTATCCGAACTTCAAGACCCCCGTCGTCGAATCCGGCGGTTCGGGCGCCGGCATCAAGGAATTCTGCAAGGGCGTCGGCGAAAGCACCATCGACATTGCCAACGCCTCGCGTGCGATGAAGGACAGCGAGCTGAAGTCGTGCATCGACGCCGGCGTCAAGGACGTGCAGGAAGTCCGCATCGGCTATGACGGCATCGTTTTCGCCACCGACATCAAGGGCCCGAACTGGAACCTGACGCCGAAGGATGTCTACTCGGCTCTCGCCGCCAAGGTTGTAGTCGACGGCAAGCTGGTCGACAATCCGAACACCAAGTGGAGCCAGGTCAACAAGGACCTGCCGGATTGGGACATCGCTGCCTACATCCCCGGCGAAAAGCACGGCACGCGCGAAGTCTTCGAAGAGAAGCTGCTCGCCGCCGGCTGCAAGGAAACCGGCGCGCTCGAAGCCATGGAAAAGGGCGGCATGGACAAGAAGGATGCCGAGAAGGCCTGCCTTCAGGTCCGTAAGGACGGTAAGGCTGTCGACATCGACGGCGACTACAGCGAAACGCTCGCCCGCATCTCGTCCAACAAGACCGGCGTCGGCGTGTTCGGCCTCGCTTTCTATGAAAACAATGCCGACAAGCTGAAGGTCGCCACCGTCGACGGCGTCACCCCGTCGGTCGAGACCATCTCCAGCGGCAAATATCCGGTTTCGCGCCCGCTGTTCTTCTACGTGAAGAAGGCTCACATCGGCGTCATCCCGGGCCTGAAGGAATATGTCGATTTCTTCCTGTCTGACCAGATGATCGGCCCTGACTCGCCGCTGGCCGATTACGGCCTGGTTCCGGCTCCGGAATCCGAGCGCGTCGCCCAGCGCGAAGCCTTCGACGGCGGAAAGACCATGCAGGCCAAGTAAGGCTTGACCGAGGGCATGGGCGAACTCCGCCCATGCCCGCCTAACTTAAATGGGGCAACCGGGGAAATCTGATGTCCGTAATGCTGGTTCTGCTTATCGTCTTCGGAATAGGCCTCGTCGGTTATTTTGTCGGGCGCCAGCGTGCGCGCGCCAAGGAAACCGTGGGCGTCAAGGTCCATTCCCGCGCCCATTACCATGGCTGGTGGGTCTTCCTGGTCACGGTGCTTCCGGCGATTCTCTTCATCGTTATCTGGGCTGCCGGCTCGGCGATCTATCTTGAGCAATCGGCCAAGGGGAGCCTGCCGCCGCAGACCGCGGAGAGCGCCCTTGCCAGCCGCAGCCTTGCGCTGGGCATGGTGCAAAGCCTCGCGGACGGGCTTGACCGCCTCGATCCGGTCGAGCGCCAGAACCTGCCGCAGACCTACACCGAACTGCGGACTCTTCTCGCCGCCAAGGGCGTAGCGCTTGCCTCCGAAGGCCAGGACTATATGGTTCCCATCGCCGAGCGCTGGAACAGCCAGGCCGCCATGGCGCGCACCATCGGCGCGGCCATCGCCATCGCGCTCGCCATTGCCGGGCTCGTCTTCGGCCTTTCCGGCATCCATCCCCGCGCCCGCGCCCGCAACAATGTGGAACGCATCGTGCTCTGGGGATTGCTCGCCGCCTCCACCATCGCGATCCTCACCACTGTTGGCATCATCTTCTCGATGCTGTTCCAGACGATCACATTCTTCAGTTCCGTCTCGCCCGCGAGCTTCTTCTTCGGAACGGTCTGGGATCCGCGCTTCGCCGGGGCGGGCTCCGAGGGCGCGGCAGGGCAGTTCGGCCTGATCCCGCTTCTCGCCGGCACGCTCTATATCGCCTTCGTCGCCATGCTGGTGGCGGTGCCCATCGGCCTCTTCGCCGCCATCTACATGGCCGAATACGCAACGCCCAAGGTACGCTCGATCGTCAAGCCGCTCCTGGAAATCCTGGCGGGCATCCCCACCATCGTCTACGGCTTCTTCGCGCTCATTACGGTCGGCCCCTTCCTGCGCGATATGAGCGCGGCGATATCGGGCGGCCCGGCCTTCATCATGGCGCAGAGCGTTCTGACGGCGGGCCTCGTCATGGGCATCATGCTTATCCCCTTCGTCTCGTCGCTGTCGGATGACATCATCACCGCCGTGCCCCGCGCCATGCGCGACGGCTCGCTCGGCCTCGGCGCCACAAGGTCGGAGACGATCAAGCGCGTCATCCTCCCAGCCGCACTTCCCGGCATCGTCGGCGCGCTGCTCTTGACCGCCTCCCGCGCCGTCGGCGAAACCATGATCGTCGTGCTTGCTGCCGGCGTCGCCGCCAGGATCAACATCAACCCGTTCGATGCGATGACCACCATCACGGTCAAGATCGTAAACCAGCTGACCGGCGACCTCGAATTCAACTCGCCGCAGACGCTGGTCGCCTTCGCGCTCGGCATCACGCTTTTCTTCCTCACCCTCGCGATGAACGTGTTCGCCCTCTATATCGTGCGCAAGTACCGGGAGCAGTACGAATGACTGACGCAACGCTCAATTCGAACATGGCGGTCGCGACAAGCCGTCCGGTGCGGCGCGACATCGGCCTGAAGCGCCGCTACGCGGCGGAACGCCGGTTCCGTTTCTACGGCATCGCCGCCATTGCCATCGGCATCTTCTTCCTGTTCGCGCTGCTCTTCTCGGTCATCTCCAATGGCTACACCGCCTTTTGGCAGACGACCATCGAGCTGCCGGTAAAGCTGGACGAGAAGATCATCGACCCGCAAAATCAGCGCGCCACCAATCCGGAAGTGCTGATGACGGCCAATTATCCGCTCGTGGTGCGCAACGCCCTCGCGGAGAAACTGGGCGTTTCCCCATCCGACCGTCCGGCGATGCGCGACATCACCAAGTTCTTCTCGGATGGCGTCCGCAACCAATTGCGCGAGATGGTCACCGCCAATCCCTCGCTGATCGGCACGACGCAGACCATTCCCGTGCTCGCCGCCGGCGACATCGACTCCGCCTTCAAGGGCCAGATCGACCTCTCCGTGGACGAGGCCAATCGCAAGGTCTCCGACCGTCAGGTCGGCTGGATGAAGACGCTCACCGGCGAAGGTCTGATGAAGGAGGAGTTCAACACCGGCCTCTTCACCTTCGGCGCGTCGAGCCGCCCCGAAACCGCCGGCCTCGGCGTGGCGCTCATCGGCTCGCTCTATATGATGCTGATCGTGCTGGCACTGTCCCTGCCCATCGGCGTCGCCGCCTCCATCTATCTGGAAGAATATGCCAAGAAGAGCCGCCTGACGGATCTCATCGAGGTCAATATCAACAATCTGGCGGCCGTGCCTTCCATCGTCTACGGCCTCCTGGGGCTCGCCGTGTTCATCAATTTCTTCGGCCTGCCCCGCTCGGCCTCGCTGGTCGGCGGCCTGGTGCTGACGCTGATGACCCTGCCGACGATCATCATCGCCACCCGCGCTGCGCTGCGCGCTGTGCCGCCCTCAATCCGCGCCGCGGCGCTGGGTCTCGGCGCGTCGAAGACGCAGACGGTTTTCCATCATGTGCTGCCGCTCGCCGCGCCCGGCATCATGACCGGCACCATCATCGGCCTTGCCCATGCGCTGGGCGAAACCGCGCCGCTGCTGCTCATCGGCATGGTCGCTTTCGTCGTCGGCTATCCGACTACGCCGCTCGATCCCTCGACCGCGCTGCCGGTGCAGATTTATATGTGGGCCAATGAGGCGGAGCGTGCCTTTGTCGAGCGCACGTCCGGCGCTATCATCGTGCTGCTCCTGTTCCTCGCGGTCATGAATATTGGTGCCATCATCCTGCGCCGCCGTTTCGAGCGCCGCTGGTAAACCGGGAGATGTGAAGAAATGAACCTGATGACCGAACGATCTCTCGAAAAAGCAGTGGGGGAGAAGATGAACGCTGTCACCGCCAAGAACAAAATGAAGGGCGAGAAGGTTTCCGTCTTCTACGGCGCGAAACAAGCGCTGTTCGACGTCGATCTCGACATTCCCGAGAAGATGGTGACGGCGCTGATCGGCCCCTCCGGCTGCGGCAAGTCCACCTTCCTGCGCTCGCTCAACCGCATGAACGATACGGTCGAGGGCTGCCGCGTGACCGGCAACATCACCCTCGACGGCGAGGATATCTACGATCCGAAGATCGACGTCGTCGAGCTTCGGGCGCGTGTGGGGATGGTCTTCCAGAAGCCCAATCCTTTCCCCAAGTCGATCTATGAGAATGTTGCCTACGGCCCGCGCATTCATGGCCTCGCCAAGAACCGTCACGAGCTGGATGAAATCGTGGAGAGCAGCCTGCGCCGCGCCAGCCTGTTCGAAGAGGTGAAGGATCGTCTGCATGATGCCGGCACCGGCCTTTCCGGGGGCCAGCAGCAGCGCCTCTGCATCGCCCGTGCCATTGCGGTGAGCCCGGAAGTGATTTTGATGGACGAGCCTTGCTCCGCGCTCGACCCCATCGCCACCGCCAAGGTGGAAGAGCTGATCGACGAGCTGCGCCAGAACTACACCATCGTCATCGTGACGCACTCGATGCAGCAGGCGGCTCGCGTGTCGCAGCGCACCGCCATGTTCCACCTGGGCAATCTGGTCGAGGTCGGCGACACCGAGATGATGTTCACGACGCCCAAGGAAAAACGCACCCAGGATTACATCACCGGACGCTTCGGCTGACGGGCTGGTCTGGAAGAAATTGAGGACAAACGAAATGCCATCCCAGCACACAGTCCGCTCCTATGATGAGGAGTTGAAGTTCCTGGCGCACAAGATCGCCGAGATGGGCGGCCATGCCGAGCGCATGGTCGAGCAATCGGTCGAGGCCATCGTCAATGCCGACAACGCGCTCGCGCAGCGCGTCATCTCCGATGACCTGATCCTTGACGCCAGCGAGCGCGAGATCGACGACCGCGCCGTCACCATCATCGCCAAGCGCCAGCCCATGGCCTCGGACCTGCGCGAGATCATCGGCGCCATCCGCATCTCCTCCGATCTGGAGCGCGTCGGCGACCTCGGCAAGAACATTGCCAAGCGCGTCGCCGCCGTGTCGGATACCCGCCAGCCGATCAAGGTCTATCGCGGCCTGCAGACGCTGGCCGAACTGGCGCTGACGCAGCTGAAGGAAGTGCTCGACGCCTTTGCATCGCGCTCGGTCGCCCAGATCAACATCGTGCGCGACCGCGACGACGAGATCGATGCCATGTACACCTCGCTGTTCCGCGAGCTCTTGACCTATATGATGGAAGACCCGCGCAACATCTCGGCCTGCACGCATCTTCTCTTCTGCGCCAAGAACATCGAGCGCATCGGCGACCATGCGACCAATATCGCCGAGACGGTCTATTACATCGTCACCGGCCAGCAGATGCCGCCCGATCGCCCGAAGGAAGATCTGAGCCACGGCATCGTCGTGGACGAGGCGAAGCGGGCTTAACCAGCTCGCACCCTCCCTCCCCGCAAGGGGGAAGGAGGGTGCGAGCCCTGCCCGGTGGGGGTGGCGGGGATGCCTTGGGGGCCGGCATATCCGCTTCGACAAGCATATTCTAATGAGGAACTGCTGAAATGGCCCATGCACCCAAAGTCGCGGTTGTCGAAGACGAGGAGGCGCTGAGCGTCCTCCTGCGTTACAATCTCGAGGCGGAAGGCTATCTGGTCGATACTATCCTGCGCGGGGACGAGGCGGAAATCGCCTTGCGCGAGAATGTGCCTGATCTCCTGATCCTCGACTGGATGCTGCCCGGCGTCTCCGGCATCGAGCTTTGCCGCCGCCTGCGCCAGCGGGTGGAAACGGAGCGCCTGCCGATCATCATGCTGACCGCGCGCGGCGAAGAGAGCGAGCGGGTGCGAGGCCTTGGCGTCGGTGCGGACGATTATGTCGTGAAGCCCTTCTCGACCCCGGAACTGCTCGCCCGCGTCAAGGCGATGCTGCGCCGCGCCAAGCCGAGCCTGCTTTCCCACGTGCTGAAAGTGGGTGACCTCGTGCTCGACCGCGAGCAGCACCGCGTCTACCGCAAGGACCGGGAAATCCGCTTAGGGCCCACGGAATTTCGCCTGCTCGAATATTTCATGATGTCGCCGGGCCGCGTCTTTTCGCGCAGCCAGTTGCTGGACGGTGTCTGGGGGCCGGATATCTATGTCGATGACCGCACGGTGGACGTTCATGTCGGGCGTTTGCGCAAGGCCATCAATACGGGTCGTGCCGTCGATCCGATTCGCACGGTTCGGGGCGCCGGCTACTCGTTCGGGTAGATAATATTGTGGCAAAGCGCCAATAAAGTGAAAGATTTATAAAAAGTAAATATTACTATACTGGTAAGTATTATTAAGAAATAGTTAGGAAAACGGCAGGATATTATGTTTATCCCGCCGTTTTTCTTCGTTGCCATTCTTTGGCCTAAAACATGCGTCCTCATGGCTGCCTTCGTTGAGGTGTCCAAGCATGAGACTGAGCTTTTGAAGAGCGCTGAAAACTGGAAAATCCTGGCCGTGGCCGGTGCGATTATCGCGCCTGTCGTCATGACGGGATGCACGACGTCGAAGGGCAGCGGATCCGGCCAATCGGCCAAGGGAACCGTCTCGCAGTCGAGTGCGTCGGGCTATGGCTATACGGCTGGCGGCAAGAAAACCTACGCCTATACCGCCAAAGACAGGGAATGCCTCAAGCGGGCAATGTATTTCGAATCGAACCGCTCCAGCGAGGATGGCTTTCTCGCGGTCGGAACGGTGGTGATGAACCGCCTGGCCTCCGGCAGATATCCGGACACGATCTGCGGCGTCGTCGGCCAGAAGAACCAGTTTGCGCCCGGCGTGCTCTCCCGCCCGATGAAATCGCTCCCGGAACTCGATGAAGCCGCGGATGCGGTGCTGCGCGGCGAGCGGCACCCCAAGGTGAAGCAGGCCATGTTCTTCCACACGGCCGGGCTGAAATTCCCCTATCGCAACATGCACTATGTACTGGTGGCGGGCGGCAATGCCTTCTATGAGAAGCGCCGCCGCGACGGCTCGCTCGAAACGCCGATCCTCGAGACCCCGCGCCTCATCGCCGCCGCCGATGTGCTGAAGCCGGCAATGCCCGCCTTGGGCCACGAGCGTGCGGTGCCGATTCCTACGGCCTCGCCCGTCGACCGGACGATGGTCGCCAGCATTGCGTCTGACCAGGGCTTCGGCCCCCGCGCCAAGGGGGATCGCGTGACGCGCGCCCCGACGGCACGGGTCGAGACGGTCGCCTGGCAGACCGGCCCCGCCCCGGTGCGCATGGGAACCACCACGACCTCCACGCAAATCGAACTGGGCTATGATTCAGGCCGCAAGCCCATCGACGCGATCGGTGAGTTGCTGCTTAAACAGGACAGGCCTGAGCCGGCGTTTCAGTAGGATAATATCGGCGCACGGAATCGCCGAAGCAATTTGCTTCTTGTTGGAAGCGCTGTCCGCCAACATATGATTGTTACCGCGGTCTCACCCGCACCGGAAACGGCTGATAGATCACCATCGGCGGCCCGAACGGCCGGTAGAACGGTTCGTCGAAGGCCGCGCGGCGGGCTGCCCGCCGGTCGAGATCGAGTTGCAGCAGGCAGTTGGCGAGCGCGTCGGTATTGGGCCGGAAGCCATAGGCGCGGCAGGTCTGGATGTCGGCGGCGCGCCGCTCCTCGGGCGTCATCGTCGTGCATCCGGTAAGCGCGGCGGTGAGAAGGATACCACAGAACGCAAGTTTCTTCATGGGTCGGTCTTTCCTGATCCGCTGCCGACTATAGCAGAGGGCGCGGTGCGATGGCTACTGGCGCGAGAGGGTAGCCAGCTTCGGTCTGCGGGAGTATGAAGAAAGCCTTTCGTCCATTTCAATGATCGGATGCGCCATGACCATACATTCCCGCGATGCAATCATCGATCCCGTCAAGCTCGACCGTCTGGCGGAGGTGGCCGTCAAGGTCGGCCTGCAGCTCCAGCAGGGGCAGGATCTGGTCATCACCGCGCCTGTCGCCGCCCTGCCGCTGGTGCGCCGCATCGCCGAGCACGCCTATAAGGCAGGCGCCGGACTGGTGACGCCTTTCTTCGGCGATGAAGAGGTGACGCTGGCGCGCTATCGCTTCGCCCCCGACGAGAGCTTCGACCGCGCCTCCGGCTGGCTCTATGAGGGCATGGCCAAGGCCTATGCCAACGGCGCGGCGCGTCTTGCCATCGCCGGCGACAATCCGCTGCTTCTCTCTGGCCAAGATCCGGCGAAGGTTGCCCGCGCCAACAAGGCCAATTCCGTCGCCTATCAGCCGGCGCTCGAAAAGATCGCCAATTTCGACATCAACTGGAACATCGTTTCCTATCCCAACCCGTCCTGGGCGAAGCAGGTCTTCCCGGACGATCCGGAAGACGTTGCCACCGCAAAGCTTGCCGAAGCCATCTTCGCCGCCTCGCGCGTCGATGTAGAAGATCCGGTTGCCGCCTGGGCGGAGCACAACGCCGCGCTGCGCCGCCGCAGCGCCTGGCTCAACGAGAATGCCTTCCACGCGCTTCATTTCACCGGACCGGGCACCGATCTGACGGTCGGCCTCGCCGATGGGCATGAATGGCATGGCGGCGCCTCGATGGCCAAGAACGGCGTCACCTGCAATCCGAACATTCCGACCGAGGAGGTGTTCACCACGCCCCACGCCCGCCGTGTGGAAGGCTATGTGACGAGCACTAAGCCGCTGTCGCATCAGGGCACGCTCATCGACAACATCTCCGTGCGCTTCGAGGAAGGCCGTATCGTCGAGGCCAAGGCAAGCCGCGGCGAAGAGGTGCTGAACAAGGTGCTCGACACCGATGAAGGCGCGCGGCGGCTGGGCGAGGTGGCGCTGGTGCCGCATTCGTCTCCGATCTCCAAGAGCGGGCTCCTGTTCTACAACACCTTGTTCGATGAGAACGCCGCCTGCCACATCGCGCTCGGCCAATGCTATTCGAAGTGTTTCGTCGACGGCGCTTCGCTCTCGGCGGATGAAATCGCCGCGCGCGGCGGCAATAAGAGCTTCATTCACATCGACTGGATGATTGGCTCGGACAAGATCGATATCGACGGCATCGCCAAGGACGGCAGCCGCGTACCGGTCATGCGCGGCGGCGAATGGGCCGTTTGATTGCATTTTCTATTTTAAGGGAATCGCGAGGCGCCCCTTAGCCAACTTCAATATCACCCACAAAAAAACCCGGAAAGCGTAACGCCTTCCGGGCTTTTGAGTAAGAAAGCTTCTTTCCGTCAGAAGCCGTGCGCGGCGCGGCCATGTCCCGCGTGGGGCGTCGGCGTGCGCTGTAGCAGGAGACCTGCTTCCGTCGCCGCATGAATGAAGGCGCGGCGCGCCTTGGCGACGGGCTTCAGCCCATCGAGTGCATCGAGACACGTCTGGAGCGCCTGCCGATACGTGCGGTCCTGTTCACGATTGCGCCAATAGGTGCGGAGGCACTCCACGGCCTCCCAGGCGCTCGCCACGACGCGGCTGCGAGCCTCGCCGATACGAATGACCACAGGAACGGGAAAAAGCTTGTCGTCCATGGGGGTTAGCTCCATTGTTATTCAAGCATGTCGTGGGGAAATACCCCGCCCAGTCCGGGGCAACAAACGTATGAACCAGCTGTCGGTTCCATGAAGATAGGTAGAAAATTCATGACTGGAAGGGAACGCTACGAATTTCTCGCCACGCTCCGAAATTAGAATAATTCCAATATTTTACCGCCTATACCAGTTGTCTTCCCGGACGTGCGGCCTAACTTTATGGACATGACTGCGCGGCCTCTAAACAATCCTTTTACGGACGACCTGCCCGGCATCGATTCGCTCGGAAACTGGGCTGTGTTTTTCGACATTGACGGAACGCTTCTGGATCTTGCTGAGAGCCCGGAAGCGGTGC
The DNA here is from genome assembly GCF_049065735.1 of Brucella sp. IR073. Lineage (NCBI taxonomy): Bacteria > Pseudomonadati > Pseudomonadota > Alphaproteobacteria > Hyphomicrobiales > Brucellaceae > Brucella > Brucella sp. IR073. The sequence goes on along the minus strand of NZ_JBAKHD010000002.1, from coordinate 284,419 downwards.
GCGTCCCGGAGGGCCTCATCGGCGATCTTCTCGATCTGGACGAAAAGCTCGGCGGCGCACTTGCGCTGGTGACGGGCCGGTCCATCGCCTTCGTCGATACGCTCTTCCCTGAAACTAGCTTCCCCGTTGCCGGCCTCCATGGCGGAGAAATCCGCGATGCCGCCGGACGTGTCGAACGGACCGAGCCGACCGAGGCCTTCCTGCGCGCCAAGGAGGAGTTGCGCATGCAGGCGGCGCGCTGGCGGGATATCCTCGTCGAAGACAAGCGCGCGGCCATTGCCGTCCATTACCGCCAGGCGCCGCAATTGGAAGGCGAAATGCGGCAGCTCATGGAGGAGATCGCCGCACTTGCCGGACCGGGCTGGACCCTCCAGCGCGGCAAGATGGTTCTCGAATTGCGCCCGGCGGCGCATGACAAGGGCCATGCGGTTGAAACCTTTATGCGCGCTCCGCCGTTTGTGGGGAGGCGTCCGCTCGCCTTCGGCGACGATGTGACGGATGAGGCGATGTTCGAGGCGGTGAACGTCCGCGGCGGCCTTTCCGTTCGCATCGGCTTGCCAAGCCAGGTCCAGGAAAAGCGTGAGGCGGTTTTCCGTTCGGGCTTGGCGGCAGATGAAAGAGAGCGGCCGTCCGCCGCGAAGCTCTATCTGGAAAAGCCAGCGGCGCTCAGGGACTGGATCTCGCAACAGGCGCGACGGGAGAAAAACATATGAGCCGGCTTATCGTCATATCCAACAGGGTTCCGCTCCCCGATAAAAGCGGCGCCGCACCCGCGGGCGGCCTTGCCGTCGCGCTGCAGGCCGCGCTCGAGGAGCGGGGCGGCATATGGATGGGCTGGTCGGGCAAGGCCCTCCCCGCCGGCGAGACACCCGACATCGCGGTTCACGAGCGCGGCCGGATCACCTATGCGCTGGTCGACCTCAACCGGCAGGATGTCGACGAATATTATGCGGGCTTCGCCAATCGCGTCCTCTGGCCGCTCTGCCATTATCGCCTTGACCTCACCGAATATGCCCGCAAGGACATGGCGGGCTATTTCCGGGTCAACCGCCTTTTTGCCCAGCACCTTGCGCCTCTTGTAAAGCCGGATGATGTGATCTGGGTGCATGATTATCACCTGATCCCGCTTGCTGCCGAATTGCGAGAGATAGGATTGAAAAACCGCATCGGGTTTTTCCTGCACATTCCGTGGCCATCGGCGGACGTGCTTTTCACGCTGCCCGTGCATGAGATCATCATGCGCGGTCTTGCCTCCTATGATGTGGTCGGGTTCCAGACGGCGCACGACGCGGAAAATTTTGCCGGCTGCCTGCGCCGAGAAGGCATCGGGCGGGAACTGGGGCAGGGGCTGTTCGAAGCCTATGGCCATATTTTCCGGGCCGATGTGTTTCCCATCGGCATCGAGACAGCGGCTTTCGCCGAAGCTGCCCGCGCCTCGCGCCGGCATAGCCTCGTGGAGCGGATGCGGGAAAGCCTGGGCGACCGCGATTTAATCATCGGCGTTGACCGGCTCGATTATTCCAAGGGCATCACCAACCGCATCGAGGCGTTCGAACGGTTCCTCACCAATAATCCCGACAGCCGGGGCCGGGTGACGTTCTTGCAGGTCACGCCGAAATCCCGGTCCGAAGTGCCGGAATATGGCGAGATGCAGCGCACGGTGGCCGAGCTCGCAGGCCGGGTGAATGGCGCGATGAGCGCGGTGGACTGGACCCCGATCCGCTATGTCAACCGCTCCATCGGGCGCAATGTACTGGCCGGTCTCTATCGCATGGCAAAGGTCGGGCTGGTGACGCCCCTGCGCGACGGCATGAACCTTGTTGCCAAGGAATATGTCGCGGCGCAAAACCCGGATAATCCCGGCGTCCTCGTTCTGTCGCGCTTTGCCGGCGCGGCGCGTGAGCTTGACGGTGCGTTGCTCGTCAATCCCTACGATGTCGACGGGGTCTCGGATGCCATCGCCCGTGCGCTCTCCATGCCGCTCGAGGCGCGCCGTGAGCGGTGGAGCGGGATGATGCCGCATCTTCTGGAAAACGACGTCTCCCGCTGGTGCGAGAATTTCCTGAAAGCCCTCATCGGACATGGCACTGCAAAGGAACCGGACGCCGTGGTCCTTGCTTCCTAGAGCATAACCCTGACCGTCTACTGGTAAGGCCTGCCTGCGCGGCAGGCCTTTTCCGTGGCTTTGACGCATTTATGCAGCGGCAGATGATTCCATCCGGCTGCAAAATGCTTTAGGCGGTTGGATACGATGAAGATTCTTAGCCTGGACACCGCTGCCAGTTTCTGCGCCGCCGCTCTTTATGATGCGAATGAGGGGCGTTTACTGGCTTGCGTCAGCGAAAATATCGGCAAGGGCCATGCGGAAGTGCTGATGGCCTATGTCGAGCGGACGCTGGAGGAGGCCAATATCGGCTTCGACGCCATCGACCGCATCGCCGTCAATGTCGGGCCGGGTTCCTTCACCGGGGTGCGCATCGGGGTTTCGGCGGCGCGGGGCTTTGCACTGGCTCTTTCGCGCCCTGCTATCGGGGTGACAGTCTTCGAAGGGCTGGCGCGGGAAGCGCTGGCTAGTCATCCTGAAAAGCCGGTTCTGGTCGCCATCGACGCGCATCGCGGCGAAATCTATGCGCAAGGGTTCGGGACCGATGGTGCGGTGCTGGGTGATCCCATAGCGGGAAGTCCAGAGGATGTGCTCGCCCTCCTTGTGGATATGCTCCACCCGCCGGTGCTCATCGGATCGGCGGCGGTGCGCCTCAATGAACTGCTGGCGGAGCCGCTTCCGGTTGCCGGAGAGGCTGCCACTGCCCGAATCGAAACCTATGCCCGTATCGCCGCCTCGCGGAGGCCGGGCGAGGCGCCGAAGCCGCTTTACCTGCGCGGTCCCGATGCCAAGCCGCAAACGGGCTTTGCCCTTCCAAGGAAAGCCTGATCATGATCGGCCTGCCCTTCGGTCAATTTTTTGGCAGGAATTTCGCCATCGAGCCCCTGGGCGCAGAGGATTGCCACCATCTGCACCGCATTCACGCGGAAACCTTTCGGCATCCCTGGACAGAGGAGGATTTCCACGGCCTCATCGGGCAGGGCACGGTCTTCGGCTTCATCGCCCGGGAGGAGGGTCGGCCTAGCCGCGCGGCGGGTTTCGTGCTGGCGCGTCTCACCGTGGACGAGGCGGAAATATTGACCATCGCGGTTTCCCACGCCTTTCGGCGGAAGGGCGTTGGCCGCGCGCTGATGGACGCCGTGCTGCGCCATCTGCACCATGAGCGGGCGCGCACGCTCTTTCTGGAAGTGGATCAGGCAAATGCCGCCGCCCAGGCGCTCTATCGCCGCCTGGGTTTCACCAAGGTAGGCGAGCGCCCCGGCTATTATGCGACCGAGGCCGGGCGGTCGGCGGCGCTGATTCTCCGTCGCGATTTTCATCCTCCGGAATGACGCGATGATCCGCACGCTGCGCATAGGGCTGGTATTGTCAGGCATGGCGGCGTTGATGCTGACGCTCGTTCCGCTGCAATATCTTCTGTTGAAGGCGGGCTGGGGGCGGAAAAGCAGCCTTCCCCGCTATTTTCATCGCATTCTGGCATGGCTTCTGGGTTTCCGCATCCATGTTCATGGCGCGATGACTAGGGATCGCCCGCTGCTGCTGGTTTCGAACCATATATCCTGGAGCGATATCGTCCTTCTTTCCACGGTTGCCGATATCTCCTTCATCGCCAAAAGCGAGATGCGGGACTGGCCCTTGTTCGGCTTTTTCGCGGTGCTGCAGCGTTCGGTCTTCGTCGAGCGCGAGCGGCGCGGCAAGACAGGCGAGCAGGCATCGGAAATTGCGCAAAGGCTGGTGGAGGGCGATGTGATGGTGCTTTTCGCCGAGGGCACCACATCGGACGGCAACCGCGTGCTGCCGTTCAAGAGCTCGCTGTTCGGCGCGGCCTCCGCGGCAATCCGGGAAACGGATGTGGAAACCGTGGCAGTACAGCCGGTGGCGATTGCCTATACCAAGCTCCACGGCTTGCCGATGGGCCGCTATCACCGCCCCATTGCCGCCTGGCCGGGCGATGTCGAACTGATGCCGCACCTGAAAGGAATCCTTCGGCAAGGCGCTATCGACGTCGATATCCGTTTCGGCGAGCCGGTCGAAATCCGCGCCGGCACGGACAGGAAGCGGCTCGCCGGCAATATGGAAGCTGAGGTCCGCTCGATGCTTCTGACCTCCCTCATGGGGCGTGAGGCGGAATGAGGATGCCTATTCTCAATCGCGCCGAAAAGCGGTAGAACCCGCAGGATGAAGGAAACCAACACCGCTCAGATCCTGGAAGCCGCGCCGCGCCGCAAGGTCTTCGTCAAGACCTATGGCTGCCAGATGAATGTCTATGACAGCCAGCGCATGGCCGACAGCCTGGCGGAAGAAGGCTATGTGGCGACCGAGACGCCGGAAGAGGCCGACCTTATCCTGCTCAACACCTGCCATATCCGCGAAAAGGCCTCCGAGAAGCTCTATTCGGCGCTGGGACGCCTGCGCAAGATCAAGGACGAGCGCGCCGCCGATGGCAGGGAGATGATGATCGGCGTTGCCGGCTGCGTGGCGCAGGCCGAGGGGGAAGAGATCATCCGCCGCGCCCCCACGGTCGATCTCGTCATCGGTCCCCAGACCTATCACCGTCTGCCGCAGGCACTCGCCCGCCTCGGGCGCGGCGAGAAAGTGGTCGAGACCGAATACGCCATCGAGGACAAGTTCGAGCATCTGCCCGCGCCGAAGAAGGAGCAGGTGAGAAGCCGCGGCGTTTCGGCTTTTCTCACCGTGCAGGAGGGCTGCGACAAGTTCTGCACCTTCTGCGTCGTGCCCTATACGCGTGGCTCGGAAATCTCCCGTCCCGTTTCGCAGATCATTGCCGAAGCGGAGAAGCTGGCAAGCGCCGGAGTGCGCGAACTGACCCTGCTCGGGCAGAACGTCAATGCCTGGCATGGCGCTGGCGAGGATGGCCGCGAATGGGGGCTGGGCGAGCTTCTGTTCCGTCTGGCGAAGATTCCCGGCGTCGCGCGCCTGCGCTACACCACCAGCCATCCGCGCGACATGGACGACGCGCTGATCGCGGCCCATCGCGACCTCGACATGCTCATGCCCTATCTGCACCTGCCGGTGCAGGCGGGCTCCGACCGTATTTTGAAGGCCATGAATCGCCGCCACACAGCCGCCGATTACCTCCGTTTGGTAGAGCGCATCCGCGCGGCGCGGTCCGACATCGCCCTATCGGGTGATTTCATCGTCGGCTTCCCCGGCGAAACCGATGAGGATTTCGAGGCGACCATGCGGCTGGTGCGCGAGGTCGGGTACGCGCAGGCCTATTCGTTCAAATATTCGCCGCGTCCCGGCACGCCGGGTGCGGATTTGACAGATCATGTCGATGAAGCGGTCAAGGATGAACGGCTGCAGCGCCTGCAGGTCCTCCTGACGGAGCAGCAGCACGCCTTTCAGAAAAGCATGATCGGCAAGGCAATGGATGTGCTTCTGGAAAAGCCCGGCCGCCTGCCGGGGCAGATGGTTGGCCGTTCGCCCTGGCTTCTGCCTGTTATCGTGGGTGAGAACCCCGGTGAAATCGGCGACATCATCGACGTGCGAATCATCGCCACCGGAACCAACAGCCTCGTGGCGGAGCGTATGCATGCTTGAGCTGGGATCATTCCACTGCAAGCTTGAGCGTGATCGAAAAAAGGTGCAGACTTCCCTTGAAGCCACGCGACTGCGAAAAGGTTCGATCATGAGGAGACCCGGTTGACCGCCACCGAAAAGCTGAAGACAGCCCCCGCAGGGGCTTCGGACATGGCGCATATCGTACTGACATTCGACAACAACCGGCTGGCCAGCGCGCTCTTCGGCCAGTTCGATGAAAATCTCGCTCGCATAGAACAGAAGCTCGGCGTCGACGTCCGGTCCAAGGGCAACCAGCTTTCGATCCGTGGCGGGCCGGAGGCCACCGAGCAGGCGCGCCGCACGCTCGACCATCTCTATAGCCTGTTGCAGAAGGGCCATGAGCTGACGGTGTCCGATGTGGATGGCGCCATCCGCATGGCTGTCGCCGCCGACGACCAGTTGACCCTTCCGACAATGGAAGTGAAGGGCAAGATGACGGCGGCGCAGATATCGACACGCAAGAAGACCATCTTTGCCCGTACGCCGACGCAGGACGCCTATATGCGGGCGCTGGATCGCTCGGAACTGGTGTTCGGCGTCGGTCCCGCCGGCACTGGCAAGACCTATCTCGCGGTCGCCCACGCCGCCATGCTGCTGGAACGCGGGCTGGTGGAGCGCATCATCCTTTCGCGTCCCGCCGTCGAGGCGGGCGAGCGGCTGGGCTTCCTGCCCGGCGACATGAAGGAAAAGGTCGATCCCTATCTGCGCCCGCTTTACGATGCCCTCTATGACATGATGCCCGCCGAAAAGGTTGAGCGGGCGCTGGCGGCGGGCGTCATCGAGATCGCGCCGCTCGCCTTCATGCGCGGACGCACGCTCGCCCACGCCGCCGTGATTCTGGACGAGGCGCAGAACACCACATCCATGCAGATGAAGATGTTCCTGACGCGCCTGGGCGAGAATGCGCGCATGATCGTCACCGGTGATCCAAGCCAGATTGACCTTCCGCCCGGCCAGAAATCCGGCCTTGTCGATGCGCTGCGCATCCTCAGCGACGTCCCCGGCATCGTCACCGTCCGCTTTACGGAGAAGGATGTGGTGCGCCACCCGCTCGTCGCGGCCATCGTTTCGGCCTGGGACAAGGACGCCAAGGGGCATGCGAAGACATGATTTGGCAGAAAAAGAGCATCACGCACTCGCGGGATGGCCGGATTTGATCGACATCGACATTCTGATCGAGACGGAAGGCTGGCCGGATGAGGCGCCGTTGCGCGCGCTCGCAAGCCGCGCGGTCGCCGCCTCTTGGGAAGCGCTCGGGCTGCCGGACGAAGAGGAGACGGAACTCAGCATCGTCTTCACCGACGATGCCGCGATTCGTGAACTCAACGCCGAATGGCGCGGCAAGGACAAGCCGACCAATGTGCTGTCATTCCCGGCCTTTCCCGTGAAAGCAGGGGACGCGCCGGGGGCGATGCTTGGCGATATCGTAATCGCCCGCGAAACCGTGGAGCGCGAGGCCGCTCTGGAAAAGAAGCCCTTCGATCACCATCTGACACATTTGATCGTCCATGGCCTTCTGCATCTTCTTGGCTACGATCATGAGAATGACGAGGAAGCGGAAGAAATGGAAGGCTGGGAGCGCCTTATCCTGCAAGCGCTTGCCATCCCCGACCCTTATGCTGTATCGCAGATAGACGATGAAACTGATTGACCATGTCTGACCTGACAGCCCAGCCTCCTTCTGCCGCCGACGTGCCGCAGAAAAATGACGCCGAGGAGCAGAGTACGCAGCGGCCGGTAGCGGCCGAGAAGCGTTCTCTCTTTGCAGGCATTCTCCCCTTCTTGCGTGGCCGCCCGAGTACTTCGCTTAGGGACGATCTCGTCGAAGCCCTTTCGGACAAGGAAAGCACCAACCAGGCGTTCTCCCCCGAAGAACGCGCGATGCTCGTCAATATCCTGCAATTGCAGGGCGTTCGCGTCGAGGATGTGATGATCCCCCGCTCCGATATCGAGGCGGTGGAAATCGAGACGCCGCTGGGCGAGGTGCTGGAGCTTTTCGAACAATCCGGCCATTCGCGCATGCCCGTTTATAGCGAGACGCTCGACGATCCGCGCGGCATGATCCATATCCGCGACGTGCTGAATCACATCACGCGCTCGGGCCGCGCCGGTAATGGCGGTCCGTCGAAGCCCGATTTGAGCCGTGTCGATCTCGACAAGACCATCGGCGAACTCAACCTGATGCGCAAGGTGCTGTTCGTGCCGCCCTCCATGCAGGCAAGCACGCTGATGGCCCGCATGCAGGCGACCCATATCCAGATGGCGCTGGTCATCGACGAATATGGCGGCACGGACGGGCTCGTCTCGCTCGAGGATATCCTTGAAATGGTCGTCGGCGATATCGAGGACGAGCATGACGACGAGGAGCCGATGATCGCGGAAGAAGCCGATGGCTCCTATGTGGTCGATGCCCGCGCCGAACTCGACGAATTGGCCGAACGGATCGGCCCGCATTTCGTGGTCGGCGAGCATGGCGAGGAGGTCGACACCGTCGGCGGCCTGATTTTCTCTGTGTTAGGCCGCATCCCCGCCCGCGGCGAAGTGGTCGAGGCGCTGCCTGACTATCGGTTCCACGTGCTGGAGGCTGATCGCCGCCGCATCCGCAAGGTGCGCATCGTGCCGCTCAACGGCAGCGAGCGCGATCCGGAACCGGACGCCAACAGCGCTGCCGGGGGTCTATGAGGGCTATCGGGGGGCTTTCCGGCTGGATCATATTGCTGAGCGGCTGGCGCCGAGCGCTCGCCGCTTTCCTTGCCGGGGCGCTGGCGACGCTGGCGCTTCCGCCCTATGATTTCTTCGCCGTCTGCTTCGTTTCCTTCCCTGTTCTCGTATGGCTCATTGATGGTGCGGTCGATACCGCCGATAGCGGTCCGGTCCGCCGGGTGCTGCCGGCCGCCATCGTCGGCTGGTGGTTCGGCTTCGGCTATTTTCTCGGCGGCCTGTGGTGGATTGGCTCCGCTCTTCTGGTGGACGCGGAAAATTTTGCCTGGGCGTTGCCGCTCGCCGTCGTCGGTCTTCCTGCCTTCCTCGCCTTCTTTTATGCGCTGGCGGCACTGATCGCCCGGCTTCTCTGGTCCGATGGGCTGGGGCGGATTTTCGCGCTCGCCTTCAGCTTCGGCATCGCCGAATGGCTGCGCTCCTTCGTGCTGACAGGCTTTCCGTGGAATGCCATCGGCTATTCCGCCATGCCCACGCCGCTACTGATGCAGTCCGACGCGGTGGTGGGGCTTTTCGCCATGAGCGCGCTCGCCGTCCTCGTCTTCGCCATGCCGGCGCTTCTGGCTGACCGGCGGCATCTTGGAGCGGGAGCGGGGATTGCTTTGGCGCTTGCCGCCGCTCATGCCGGCTTCGGCCTCTACCGGCTGCACGATGCGCCGCCTGTCAACAAGGACGCCTCGGACGGCGTGCGCGTGCGCATTGTCCAGCCCTCCATCGCACAGACGATGAAATGGGATAATGACGCCCGCCGCGCCATATTCGACAAGCTGATCGCGCTCACCGAACTGCCGCCTGCAAGTGGGCAGCCCAGGCCCTCGGTCGTCATCTGGCCGGAAACCTCCATCCCCTACATCCTGACCCGCACGCCGGAGGCGCTGGCGCGCATCGGCGCGGCTTTGTCGGACGGGCAGGTGCTGCTTGCCGGCGCGGTGCGCGAGGAGACGGGCGCGGGCGCCGCCGAGCCCCGCTATTACAACTCCATCTACGCCATCGACGACAGGGGCGAAATCATCGACGCCGTCGACAAGGTGCACCTCGTGCCCTTCGGCGAATATCTGCCCCTGGAGAAATGGCTGCGCGCGCTCGGCCTGCAGGAGGTCGTGGAAATGCCCGGCGGATTCACCGCTGCGGCAAGCCGCCATTCGCTTAGGGTTAACGAATCCTTGGCGTTTCTGCCGCTGATCTGCTATGAAGCGATATTCCCTTCGGAATTGGGCTATGCCGGGCCTAGGGCGAAGGCCATTCTCAATGTGACGAACGATGCATGGTATGGTGACACGCCCGGTCCCTACCAGCATTTCCGCCAAGCGCAATTGCGCGCCGTGGAACAGGGGCTGCCGCTGATCCGCGCCGCCAATAACGGTCTTTCCGCGGTCGTTGACCCCTATGGTCGAATCACCGACGGCCTCGCACTTAATACGGTTGGGATAATCGATGCTTCCCTTCCGTCACCAATTGATCCGTTTTGGGGCACGCCGCCGGGCAAGGGCGTCATGTGGACGGTTTTCGCCCTGTTGTTGAGCATTTCCTTGGGTTTTGTAGTGTCGTCTCGCGGGCGGGTCGATTGACAACGCATTTTTGATACTATGTTATGCAGTTGCGACAAATGTTCGATGTCTCATTTGTCCGACTACCTCCCATACAGTAGTATTTTCCGACCTGTTCACCGCAGGACTGATAAATGCCGAAAGCGCGCCATCGGCTAGGAGCAACATTTGATGACTGAGAACAAGAAGAAACCTAATCCCATCGATGTTCATGTCGGAAGCCGTATTCGCTTGCGCCGAAACATGCTGGGCTTGAGCCAGGAAAAGCTTGGCGAAAGTCTCGGAATTACATTTCAGCAGATTCAAAAGTACGAAAAGGGTACGAACCGCGTCGGCGCGAGCCGTCTCCAGGCGATTTCGTCGATCCTGAACGTCCCCGTCTCCTTCTTTTTTGAAGACGCGCCCGGCAGCAACACCAATACGGGAGCCGGCAGCTTCGGCGAGGACAATGAGGCGACCTATGTGGTCGATTTCCTCAACAGCAACGAAGGCGTGCAGCTGACCCGTTCCTTCACAAAGATCTCCGACCCCAAGATCCGCCGCAAGATCATAGATCTCGTCAAGTCGCTGGCCGACGATAACGAATAATTGCGAAGCCGGAGGAGCAAAATTCCTCCGGATTGCCTCTTTCAAAAACGAATCTGCATTGACGGTTCTTGCCTATATTGGCAAAGAAAAGATGGCTGTTTCGGCCGTTGTTCTTCTGCGATATGTCGCAGGACTTTCAAGAGGGGTTTCCCGTGCTACGCAGTTCGTATCTCTTCACCAGCGAATCTGTATCCGAAGGTCATCCGGACAAGGTTTGCGACCGTATCTCCGATGAAATCGTCGACATGATCTACCGGGAGGCGCGCAAAACCGGCGTCGATCCCTGGTCGGTCCGCATTGCCTGTGAAACGCTCGCCACCACCAACCGCGTCGTTATCGCCGGTGAGGTGCGTGTGCCCGAGACGCTCCTGAAGAAGGACAAGAACGGCAATGTGGTGACGGATGCCCGTGGCAACCCGGTCATCAACCCTTCCCGCTTCCGCGCTGCCGCCCGCCGGGCCATCCGCGATATCGGATATGAGCAGGAGGGCTTCCACTGGAAAACCGCCAAGATCGACGTGCTGCTGCATCCGCAATCCGCCGACATCGCCCAGGGCGTCGATAACGCTGCCGACCGTCAGGGTGAGGAAGGCGCGGGCGACCAAGGCATTATGTTCGGCTATGCCTGCCGCGAGACGCCGGATCTCATGCCCGCCCCGATCTACTATTCCCATAAGATTCTGGAGCTGCTCTCCGCCGCCCGCCACAAGGGCGAGGGGGATGCTGCCAAGCTTGGCCCCGACGCCAAGAGCCAGGTGACCGTGCGCTATGTCGATGGCAAGCCCACCGAAGTCACCCAAATCGTACTCTCGACCCAGCATCTCGACCCCAATTGGGATTCGAAAAAGGTGCGTGAGGTCGTCGAGCCCTATATCCGCGAGGCACTGGGCGATCTGACCATCGCGCATAATTGCAACTGGTACATCAACCCGACCGGCAAATTCGTCATCGGCGGACCGGATGGCGATGCGGGCCTCACGGGCCGCAAGATCATCGTCGACACCTATGGCGGGGCGGCCCCGCATGGCGGCGGTGCGTTCTCCGGTAAGGATACCACCAAGGTAGACCGTTCGGCGGCCTATGCTGCGCGTTACCTCGCTAAGAACGTGGTTGCCGCGGGCCTCGCCGACCGCTGCACCATCCAGCTTGCCTATGCCATCGGCGTGGCGCAGCCCCTGGCGGTCTATGTCAATTTGCACGGCACCGGCCGGGTGCTGGAAGCGACGGTGGAGGACGCCTTGCGCAAAGTCATGGACTTGTCCCCGACCGGCATTCGCAAGCATCTGGACCTCAACCGCCCCATCTATGCCCGCACCTCGTCTTACGGCCATTTCGGTCGCAAGCCCGGCCGCGACGGCTCCTTCTCCTGGGAGAAGACCGATCTCGTCAAGGCTCTGCGGGATGCGGTCGCTATAGCAGCATAACATCCCATGACTCATGAACCCCGCCGCGGGCGCGCGACCGAAGCTTTCTTCGGTCGCCGCCACGGGAAGCCGTTGCGCCCCGCCCAGCGCGCCACCCGTGACGACCTTCTGCCACGTCTGCGGCTCGATCTGGCATCGCCTGCACCGGTCGATCTAACCACGCTTTTCAGCGCTCCGGTGAAGGGCGTCCGGCTTGAAATCGGCTTCGGCGGCGGCGAGCATCTGTTGCACGAGGCGCGGCGCTTTCCGGAAACCGGCTTCATCGGCGTCGAGCCTTTCGTCAACGGCATGGCCAAGCTGCTTGCAGCGCTGAAAGACGATCCACTCCCGAATTTGCGCCTTTATGACGAAGACGCGACGCAGCTGCTCGACTGGCTGCCGGAAGCCTCGCTCGACGGTATCGATCTCTTCTACCCGGACCCCTGGCCGAAGAAGAAGCATTGGAAGCGCCGTTTCGTCAACACGAAGAACCTTGACCGCTTCGCCAGCGTCATGAAGCCGGGCGGCCGTTTCCGCTTCGCTTCCGATATAGATACCTATGTCAACTGGACGCTGCTTCACTGCCGCGAGCATCCGGCATTCGAATGGCAGGCCTCGTCCGCGGCGGACTGGCACACGCCTTACGAGGCATGGCCCGGCACGCGCTACGAGGCGAAGGCATTTCGGGAGGGGCGGCGCGCGGCCTATCTGACTTTTGTGAGGAAGTAGGAAAGCTCTCCGCCGTCATTCTCGGACTTGTCCCGAGAATCTGCCACGCGTCCAAATCGCTGACGTAGCCGTTTCATCCTTCGTTGTAGATTCTCGGGACAAGCCCGAGAATGACGGCGGCGAAGGCCTTGCCGATTCCATCAGAACGGGAACTCACCCATTCTCCCACTCCCCTATTTTGACGGATTGACAATCCTGCCTGTGCAGGCTTGTTTGGTTTGCAGGGATCAGGGAGGACAAAACTGATGTATCATACCCGCAAATTTTTGGCCGGCATTGCCATCACGGCAGCCATGACGATTTCCACGTCCGCATTCGCGGCTGATTACAAGATCATCGCCCCGGCAGCACCGGGCGGCGGCTGGGACCAGACCGCCCGCACCATGCAGACCGTTCTGCAGGAAGACGGCATCTCCAAGAGCGTGCAGGTGGTCAATGTGCCCGGCGCTGGCGGCACCATTGGCCTCGCGCAGTTCGTCAACCAGGCCAAGGGCGACCCCTCGCAGCTTATCGTCGGCGGCTATGTGATGGTCGGCGCGATCCTCACCAACGCGTCGCCCGTGACGCTTTCGGACGTCACCCCCATCGCGCGTCTCACCGGCGAATATGAGGCGGTGGTGGTGCCGACCTCCTCGCCGATCAAGTCGATGAAGGAACTGGTCGAGAAGCTGAAGGCCGATCCCGGCTCCGTCTCCTGGGGCGGCGGCTCCGCCGGGGGCACCGATCACATCGCTGCCGGGCTCATCGCCAAGGCGGTGGGCGTCGATCCGACCAAGGTCAACTATATCGCCTATTCCGGCGGCGGCGAGGCGCTGGCCGCGATCCTCGGCGGTCAGGTGACCGCAGGCATCTCTGGCTATGGCGAGTTCGAAGCGCAGATCAAGGCGGGCGCGTTGCGGCTTCTCGCCGTCTCCAGCGACAAGCGGATCGAAGGCGTCGACGCGCCGACCTTCAAGGAAGAGGGCGTCGACGTCGCCGTGCAGAACTGGCGCATGGTCGCCGCCGCTCCCGGCATTACGCCGGAGCAGAAGGCCGCGATCACGGCCGACATCGAGAAGATGGCCAAGTCCAAGCCCTGGCAGGATGCGCTTGCCGCCAAGGGCTGGCAGGATACGTTCCTCGCCGGTGAGGCTTTCGACAAGCAGCTCGCCGCCGATGTCGCTTCCACGACGACCATCCTTAAGGATATCGGCCTCGTCAAATGACCGATGTGAGTGAGAAAAAGCGCCGCGCAGGGCCGGATAAGGCGGCACTCGTTTTTGCCGCCGGTCTTGCCATCCTCGCCATCGTCGTCTTCTGGAAGACGGCGACGATGGGCGGCGCGGCAAGCTATGCCCGCATCGGCCCCACCGCCTTCCCCTATGCCATTTCCGCCGGGCTTCTTATCCTGTCGGTATGGACGGTAATCGAGGCATGGCGCGGCGATTTTCCGGAGCGCGAGCCGCAGGAGACACAGCCGATCCTCTGGATCGTCGGCGGGCTGGCCGTGCAGATGCTGCTCTTGAAAACGGCCGGCTTCTCCATCGCCACGGGCCTGCTCTTCGCCGCCACCGCGCGCGGCTTCGGCAAAGGCCCGCTCTGGCAGACGATTCCGATAGGCATCGTGCTCTCCTTCGTCATCTGGCTGGTCTTCGCCAAGGGGCTGCAGCTATCGCTGCCCGCAGGACCGCTGGAACAGTTGATTTAACGCGATATTGCAATGGAAGCGCCTCTCACCCCCCTCTGCCCTGCCGGGCATCTCCCCCTCAAGGGGGGAGATCGGCTGACACTGCTCTCGGCCTTCCTTCTGTGCGGTTTGCGGTTGATACCAAGCGCTGATGAGGGCGTAATCTCCCCCCTTGAGGGGGAGATGCCCGGCAGGGCAGAGGGGGGTACTGTCCCGCCAACGCGTCCAAGTGCAACGCCCGCAACCATCGGACATTAGGGACACGCCACCCATGGACACCTTCTCCCTTCTGGCGCACGGCTTCCTCGTCGCCCTCGAGCCGATGAACCTTCTCTATGCGCTGCTGGGCGTCACGCTCGGCACCGCTGTCGGCGTGCTGCCCGGCATTGGCCCGGCGCTGACCGTCGCGCTGCTTCTGCCCGTCACCTACAAGCTTGACCCCGCCGGCTCGCTCATCATGTTCGCCGGTATTTATTATGGCGGCATGTATGGCGGCTCTACCACCTCGATCCTGCTGAATACTCCCGGCGAAAGCTCCTCCATCGTCACCGCCATCGAGGGCAACAAGATGGCGCGCGCTGGGCGCGGCGGCCCGGCGTTGGCGACATCGGCCATCGGTTCCTTCGTCGCCGGTCTCATCGCCACGCTTGGCCTCGCGCTGCTCGCGCCATGGGTGGTGAAATTCGCGCTGTCCTTCGGCCCGGCGGAATATTTCGCGCTGATGGTGCTCGCCTTCATGACCGTCTCCGCCGCCTTCGGCGATTCGACGCTGCGCGGCCTCACCTCGCTTTTCCTCGGCCTCACGCTGGGCCTCATCGGTATCGACCTGCAAACGGGACAGGCGCGGCTTGCCTTCGGCATCCCCGACCTTCTCGACGGTGTGGAAGTGACGACGCTCGCCGTCGCCCTCTTCGCCATCGGCGAGACGCTGAGCGTCGCGGCCTCCCACAAATTCGGCAAGGATGAGATCGAGGCGGTCAAGGGTTCGGTCTGGATGAGCCGCGAGGATTGGGCCCGTTCGTGGAAGCCCTGGCTGCGCGGCACGGCCATCGGCTTCCCCATCGGCGCCATGCCGGCGGGCGGCGCGGAGATCGGCACCTTCCTTTCCTATTCCGTCGAAAAGCAGCTGGCGAAAAAGCCAGAGGAATTCGGCCATGGCGCTATCGAAGGCGTCGCCGGTCCCGAGGCCGCCAACAATGCTTCAGCCGCCGGAACGCTGGTGCCGCTCTTGACGCTGGGCCTACCTACCACTGCCACGGCGGCGATCATGCTCGCCGGTTTCCAGCAATTCGGCCTCCAGCCGGGACCGCTCCTTTTCACCACCAACGCACCGCTGGTCTGGGGCCTGATCGCCAGCCTGCTCGTCGCCAATCTGATGCTGCTGGTTCTCAATCTGCCGCTGATCGGCCTCTGGGTGAAGCTTCTGTCGATCCCGCGCCACTGGCTCTATGCCGGCATCGTGGTGTTCGCCACGCTGGGCACCATCGGTGCCAACCCTTCCACCTTCGAGCTCGGCATGCTCCTCGTCTTCGGCCTTCTCGGCTATTTCCTGCGCCGCTTCGGCTACCCCATCGCGCCTGTCGTCGTCGGCCTGATCCTTGGCCCGATGGCGGAACAGCAATTGCGCCGGGCTTTGTCCATTAGTCAGGGTGACCCGACCGTTCTGGTCCATTCGCCGATTGCCATCGTTCTGCTGCTGCTCGCCGTCGCCGCCGTAGTCGTGCCGCTCATCCTGCGCGCCCGGGGCAAGGGCAGACTGCTGGCGGAGCTGGCGGCGAATGAGGATTAAAAATATTCTGCGAGGTCGTTGCAGCTTCGCCGTTGAGGAATGGATCCCAGTGACAAGCACTGGGATGACGGATGGGGTGGCTGTCGGCGCTAATCGCCAATGTCTCCGCTCGCAAGTACGGTCCTCGTAAAGCGAAAGCACCTCCACCCCGTCATCCCAGTGCTTGTCACTGGGATCCATTCCTCAACGTTTCCACCTCAACGACGATTTAGAAATGGCTTGCGTGACATCCGTCCGCAGGGGAGGGGAAACGCTCGGCTATCAAAGCATTTCATTCCCGCCCTTGAAAATCTCCCCCAAGGCAGGTATATAGACCTCAAATTCTTGGTCGTCAGAACAAGAGTGGGTCCACCCGGTCCCGCTCTTTTTTGTTACCTAGAAGCATGATCCCGAACCGAAGGTCAGCGTCAGCAAAAAGTTGCAGACTTTTCGGATGTGATCATGCGTCGCGAAATTGACAAGGAAGTTCCGTTGACGGAAGAGACTGCAAATCTCCAATCGAATGACGCGCCGGTAAATGACGAGCGCATTATCCGCGAAACCGGCATCGACGCCCGCGTCGCCAATATCGTCGAGCCGGTGCTGGAAGCGCTGGGTTTTCGCCTCGTGCGGGTGCGGCTTTCGGGCCTCAATGGCTTGACCCTGCAGATCATGGCCGAGCGCTTCGACGGCACGATGACGGTCGAGGATTGCGAGCTTGTCAGCCGCACGGTTTCGCCGGTTCTCGATGTGGAGGACCCCATCGACCGCAAATATCATCTCGAAGTTTCCTCGCCGGGCATCGATCGCCCGCTGGTGCGCAAGTCGGACTTCGCCAACTGGCAAGGCCATATCGCCAAGGTGGAAACCTCAATGGTGCATGATGGCCGCAAGAAGTTCCGCGGCCGCATCGCCGCGGTTGACGCGGACAGCGTCACCATCGAGAGCGATCAGGCGACCTATGGCGCGGAAGCTGTCGTACGCATACCGTTCGAACTCGTATCCGACGCCCGGCTGATCCTGACCGATGAACTGATCCGCGAAGCGCTGCGCAAGGACAAGGCGCTGCGCGAAGGCCGCATCCCGGATGATGGCGCCGGTTCGCTCGATGCGCCGGAAGGCGAAGGCGCCGAAGCCGATAACGCGGACAAGAACTGATAGAGATCTCATGCGGCCCCGGCGATGAGGAAATCGCGGGCGCTATACCAAGGAGAGATACCCATGGCAGTCAGTGCAAACAGGCTAGAGCTTCTGCAGATCGCCGATGCGGTCGCGCGCGAGAAGTCGATCGACCGCGAGATCGTGATCGCGGCCATGGCCGACGCCATCCAAAAGGCGGCTCGCTCGCGCTATGGCCAGGAGACCAATATCCGCGCCGACATCAACGCCAAGACCGGCGAGATCCGTCTCCAGCGCCTCCTCGAAGTGGTCGATAATGTCGAGGACTATGCCACGCAAGTTCCGCTTGAAATCGCCCGCGACCGCAATCCCGATGCGCAGATCGGCGACTTCATCGCCGACCAGCTTCCGCCGATGGATTTCGGCCGCATTGCAGCACAGTCCGCCAAGCAGGTCATCGTACAAAAGGTGCGCGAGGCCGAGCGCGACAAGCAGTATGACGAATACAAGGATCGCGTCGGCGAGATCATCAACGGCACCGTCAAGCGCGTCGAATATGGCAATGTCATTGTCGATCTCGGCAAGGGCGAAGCCATCGTCCGCCGCGACGAGCTGATCCCGCGCGAGACCTTCCGCTATGGCGACCGTATCCGCGCCTATGTCTATGACGTGCGCCGCGAGCAGCGCGGCCCGCAGATTTTCCTGTCGCGCACCCATCCGCAATTCATGGCGAAGCTCTTCACCATGGAAGTGCCGGAAATCTATGACGGCATCATCGAGATCAAGTCGGTCGCCCGCGATCCGGGTTCGCGCGCGAAGATCGCCGTGATCTCGCGCGATGCGTCCATTGATCCCGTGGGCGCCTGCGTCGGCATGCGCGGCTCGCGCGTTCAGGCGGTGGTTGCCGAATTGCAGGGCGAGAAGATCGACATCATTCCGTGGTCGCCGGATGCGGCTTCCTTCATCGTCAACGCCCTTCAGCCGGCGGAAGTCGCCAAGGTCGTGCTCGATGAAGACGCGGAGCGTATTGAAGTTGTCGTTCCCGATGACCAACTATCTCTTGCGATCGGTCGTCGCGGCCAGAATGTCCGCCTCGCCTCGCAGCTCACCGGTTGGGACATCGATATTCTGACGGAGCAGGAAGAGTCCGAGCGCCGCCAGAAGGAATTCACCGAGCGCTCGAATCTCTTCATGGATGCGCTTAATGTCGACGAAATGGTCGGGCAGGTTCTGGCCTCGGAAGGCTTCGCCTCGGTCGAGGAAATTGCCTTTGTCGAGTCGGATGAGATTGCATCCATCGACGGTTTCGATGATGATACGGCGAGCGAAATCCAGGAGCGGGCCAGGGAATATCTCGACCGCATCGAAAGCGAGCGCGATGCGCGCCGCAAGGAACTGGGCGTTTCCGACGAACTGCGCGAGCTGCCCGGCATCACCACGGCCATGCTCGTGGCCCTGGGTGAGGACGGCGTCAAGACTGTCGAGGACTTCGCTGGTTATGCCGTCGATGATCTGACCGGCTGGCGCGAGCGCAAGGAAGGCGAGACGACCACGCATCCCGGCGTGCTGACGCCCTTCGAGGTCTCGCGCGCCGATGCCGAACAAATGGTTCTGGCCGCCCGCCTGAAATGCGGCTGGATCACGGAAGAAGATCTCGCGAAGGGGCTCGATGAGGAAAGCGTCGACGAGGAAGCCGAAGCTGAGGCCGGCGGCGAGGCGGCTGCGGAGTAAAATCTGAGCATTGCCCCTTGTCCGCCTGCCTCTCTCTCCCTGCTCGCATAGAATCGGCGAAGCGTTGTGGGACGGGGAGAAGGGTGAGGGGCAATGATGCTGCGCTGGGAGCGGGAAGCGTGGAACCCGATATGAACGACAGGACTTGCATCGTTACGCGCGAAAGCGGCGACGTTGAAGGCTTGATCCGCTTCGTGGCGGGGCCGGATGGTTCGGTAGTTCCGGATTTGAAGCGCAACCTGCCCGGCCGCGGCTGCTGGGTGAAAGCCGAGCGGCGCTATGTGGACGAGGCGGTGCGGAAGAAGCTCTTCCCCCGTGCCCTGAAAGCGGGCGTGACCGCGCCGGATGGTTTGGGAGCGCTGGTGGATCGGCTTCTCACCAAGTCGGCCCTCGGTAGTCTCTCGCTGGCACGCAAGGCCGGCGCCGTGGTGACGGGCTCCGCCAAGGTCGACGACGCCATTCGCAGCGGCCGGGCGGCTCTGGTGCTCCATGCGGTGGAAGCCGCTGCCGACGGGGTGCGAAAACTTGATCAGGCCCGCCGCGCGGTTATCCATGCGGGAGGCCCCGACATACCCGCCTTCACACTTTTTACAGGCGGTGAAATGGATTTGGCATTTGGTGGCGGAAATGTGATACATGCTGCCGTGCTTGAAGGAACGGCGGCGACCGGGTTCGTCACGCGGGCGCGTCTGCTGCATCGATTTCGCGGTGGAAGCGCAACGGATTCGGAATAGATATGGCGGCAAAGCCGCGAAGGAAACGGAATGAGCGATAGCAAATCGAGCGACGACAAGACGCTGAGCGTCAATACGAAGAAGACGTTGACCCTGAAGCGGCCCGGCGTCGAGCAGAGCACCGTGCGCCAGAATTTCAGCCACGGGCGTACGAAGTCTGTCGTCGTTGAAACGAAGAAGCGTAAGTTTTCGCTGCCCGGCGATAAGCCGGAGGCGCCTGCGCCTGCAGCCGCGCAGCCGGTGTCGAAGCCGCATGTCGCGCCGCCTCCGACGCCGCGCACAGAGACGCCTCCTCCGCCGCGCCAGAAGCCTGCCGACCGTTCCGGCATGGTGCTGAACACGCTTTCGCGCTCCGAGATCGAGGCGCGTCGCCGTGCGCTTGAAGGCGCTCAGGCGCGCGATGCGGAAGAACGTGCCCGTGCCGCCGAAGAGGCGAAGCGCCGGGCTGAGGAAGAGGCTCGCCGTGCGAAGGAGCGCGAGGAATCCGCGCGCCGCCAGGCCGAGGAAGAGGCGCGGCTGAAGGCCGAAGCCGAAGCGCGCAAGCGCGCCGAGGAAGAAGCGCGCCGCCGCGCGCCCGAAGCGGCCCAGGCCGCCAGCCCCGCTCCGGAACCTGCGGCGGCAAAGCCTGTTGTCGCGCCGCGCAAGGGTCCGCTCGTCGCCGACGATGAGGAAGAGCGCCGCGGTCCCGCCGGCGCCCGCCGTGGCGCACCGGCCAAGCCCGAGGTGCGCGCGCCGAAGGCGACCAAGGGGGATGACGACCGCCGTCGCGGCAAGCTGACCCTGACAAGCGCTCTCGACGATGACGGCGCCGCGCGCGGCCGTTCGATGGCTGCCATGCGCCGCCGTCAGGAGAAGGCCAAGCGCGCGATGTATCAGGAAAATCGCGAGAAGATTTCTCGCGAGGTGACCATCCCCGAGACGATCACCATTCAGGAACTGGCGCAGCGCATGACCGAACGTTCGGTCGACGTCATCAAATATCTGATGAAGCAGGGCCAGATGATGAAGCCCGGCGACGTCATCGATGCGGATATGGCGCAGCTGATTGCCGAGGAGTTCGGCCATACGGTTCGCCGTGTCGCCGAGTCCGACGTCGAGGAAGGCATCTTCAATGTCTCGGACAAGCCGGAAGCGATGAAGCCGCGTCCGCCTGTCGTGACCATCATGGGCCACGTCGACCACGGCAAGACCTCGCTGCTCGACGCTATCCGTCATGCGAATGTCGTCTCCGGCGAAGCCGGCGGCATCACGCAGCATATCGGTGCCTATCAGGTGGAGCAGAACGGCCAGAAGATCACCTTCATCGACACGCCGGGCCACGCCGCCTTCACCGCGATGCGTGCCCGTGGCGCGCAGGCGACCGATATTGCCGTGCTGGTCGTGGCGGCGGATGACAGCGTCATGCCGCAGACCATCGAATCGATCAACCACGCCAAGGCGGCAGGCGTGCCGATCATTGTTGCCATCAACAAGATCGACAAGCCGCAGGCCGATGCGCAGAAGGTTCGCACTGGGCTTCTGCAGCACGAGGTCTTCGTGGAATCCATGGGCGGCGAAACGCTCGATGTGGAAGTTTCCGCTAAGACTGGCCTGAACCTCGACAAGCTCCTGGAAGCGATCCTGCTGCAGGCCGAAATCCTCGACCTGAAGGCCGATCCGGAGCGCACCGCCGAGGGCGTCGTCATCGAGGCGAAGCTCGACCGTGGCCGTGGTTCCGTTGCGACCGTGCTGGTGCAGAAGGGCACGCTCCATCCGGGCGACATCATCGTTGCGGGCAGCGAATGGGGCCGTGTGCGCGCCCTCGTCAACGACCGTGGCGAGCATGTCAAGGAAGCCGGTCCCGCAATGCCGGTCGAGATTCTCGGCCTGCAGGGCACGCCGCAGGCGGGCGACCGCTTGGCGGTTGTTGAGAACGAGGCGCGTGCCCGGGAAATTTCGGAATACCGCCAGCGCCTCGCCCGTGAAAAGGCCGTGGCAAGGCAGGCCGGTTCGCGCGGCTCGCTGGAGCAGATGATGAGCCAGCTGCAGGTGAGCGGCGTGAAAGAATTCCCGCTGGTCATCAAGGGCGACGTGCAGGGCTCCATCGAAGCCATCGCCGGCGCGCTGGAGAAGCTCGGCACCGACGAGGTGCGCGCGCGCATCGTCCATTCGGGCGCGGGCGGCATCACCGAGAGCGACGTGTCACTGGCGGAAGCCTCCGGCGCGGCGATCATCGGCTTCAACGTCCGTGCCAATGCGCAGGCGCGTAGCGCCGCCGAGCAGCAGGGCATCGAGATCCGCTACTACAACATTATCTACGATCTGGTGGATGATGTGAAGGCGGCGATGTCCGGCCTGCTCTCGCCGGAACGCCGCGAGACCTTCCTCGGCAATGCGGAGATCCTCGAGGTCTTCAACATCACCAAGGTCGGCAAGGTCGCGGGCTGCCGCGTCACCGAAGGCAAGGTCGAGCGCGGTGCCGGTGTGCGCCTTATCCGCGACAACGTCGTCATCCACGAAGGCAAGCTCAAGACGCTCAAGCGCTTCAAAGACGAAGTGTCGGAAGTGCCCGGCGGCCAGGAATGCGGCATGGCCTTCGAGAATTACGACGATATCCGCCCCGGCGATATCATCGAGGCCTTCCGCGTCGAGCACATCACGCGCACGCTGTAATCACGGCGTCATCCTCGGGCTTGCCCCGAGGATCTGCGGCTCGCGTGCTGCCAGGACGATCGTTGGCTTTGCGCTTCTTCGTTGTAGATTCTCGGGACAAGCCCGAGAATGACGATCTGTGCGGATACAGGAATTAATCCCATGTCCCGTTCTTCTTCCTCCGGCCTTTCGCAGCGCCAGCTTCGCGTCGGCGAGCAGGTCCGCCATGAGCTGAGCAATGTGCTCCAGCGCGGCGAGGTCATGGACCCAGTGCTGGAAAACAGCGTGCTTTCGGTTTCGGAGGTGCGCATGTCGCCGGACCTGAAAATCGCCACCTGCTTCATCTCGCCCATCGGCGCCATCGACGGCGATGCGGTCATCAGGGCGCTGAACCATCACGCCAAGTTCATCCGCGGCCGCGTCGCGCCGGGCTTGCGGCAGATGAAATATATGCCGGAGTTCCGTTTCCGGATCGACACCAGTTTCGACAATTTCGCCAAGATCGATGCGTTACTGCGCTCGCCGGAGGTATCGCGGGATTTGCCGAATCCTCGTCGGGATGATGAAGATGGGGACGACATGGATAGCGACGGTGGAGACGGCGGGAGCGATTGAAAGCTTGGCGCCTTCCTTCCCCCTTGCGGGGAAGGTGCCCGTGTTAGCGGGCGGATGGGGGTGGTTACGTTTGCGCCACGGTCTTCAGCAAAGGCGCAAACGTCACCACCCCCACCCGACCCTATCGGGCCACCCTCCCCGCAAGGGGGAGGGAGGGTGCGGCACCCGCAAACGATTCAGATAACAGGAACGACTTTTAAGAATGGCAAGACGCGGCAAGAAAAAGGGCCGGCCGATTTCCGGCTGGGTGGTGTTCGACAAGCCAAAGGGCATGGGGTCGACCGAGGCGGTCTCGAAGATCAAATGGCTGTTCAATGCCGAGAAGGCGGGCCATGCCGGTACGCTCGATCCGCTGGCTTCCGGCATGCTGCCGATTGCGCTGGGTGAGGCGACGAAGACCGTTCCTTACGTCATGGATGGCGCGAAGATCTACCGCTTCACCGTCGCCTGGGGCGAGGAACGCTCCACCGATGACCTCGAAGGCGGCGTGACGCAGACCTCGGACAAGCGCCCGACGAAAGATGAGATATCCGCCCTGCTGCCGCGCTATACTGGCGTCATCCAGCAGGTGCCGCCGCAATTCTCCGCCATCAAGATCGCCGGAGAGCGCGCCTATGATCTGGCGCGCGAGGGCGAGAGCATCGAAATTCCCGCCCGCGAGGTCGAAATCGGCCGGCTCGAAATCGTGGATATGCCGGACGAAACCCACACGGTCTTTGAGGTCGAATGCGGCAAGGGCACATATGTCCGTTCGCTCGCCCGCGACATGGGCCGTGACTTGAGCTGCTACGGCCATATCTCCGATCTGCGCCGTGTCGAAGTCGCACCATTCACCCCTGAAGACCTCGTGACCCTGGAAGAGTTGGAAGCCGCCTGGCCGCCGCTCCCGCCGAGGGATGCCGAAGAGGACGGCACCGCCCCGCGCCCCCGGCGCGATTTCTCTGCCCTCGACGCACTGGTCATCGACACGGGCGCTGCGCTCGACTGCCTGCCGCAAATGGCGCTGTCCGACGAACAGGCCCACCGCATCCGCATGGGCAACCCGATTATCCTCCGTGGTCGTGACGCGCCCGTGGAAGCGGACGAGGCCTGCGTGACGATCCGCGGCAAGCTGCTGGCCATCGGCTATATCGAACAGGGCCAGTTCAAGCCGAAGCGGGTGTTTACAGCTGGGTAGCCAATGCTGTCATCCTCGGGCTTGTCCCGAGGATCTACAACGTTTGCCGCTGCAAACCCGTGTCTCATAAGACGCGGCTTTGAAACTGCCCGGACAGCAGATTCTCGGAACAAGCCCGAGGATGACGGCGAGGGGAAACCAGAAATAACTGGCAATATCGCCCCATTTCCACTATATGCCCGGCATCGGCGGGCATCTGCCTTGTCCGTAATTGAACCGGCCCCCGCTGGACGACATCCCGGCCGTGGGCGACTCTTCTCCTCTCACATGAAAGGGTTTGCGATGTCGATTACCGCTGAACGCAAGCAGGCACTCATCAAGGAATACGCCACGAAGGCAGGCGACACCGGCTCTCCGGAAGTCCAGGTTGCTGTTCTCTCCGAGCGTATCGCCAATCTGACCGAGCACTTCAAGGACCACAAGAAGGACAACCACTCCCGCCGTGGCCTCCTGAAGCTCGTCTCGCAGCGCCGCCGTCTCCTTGACTACCTCAAGGGCGTGGACGAAGGCCGCTACCAGACGCTGATCGGCAAGCTGGGCCTGCGCCGCTAAGGCTTTTTGTTCGGCGGGCGTGTCACACGCCCGCCGAATTTTCACTGGGCTTTTATTCAAGGGATGGAAGCCAGCACACAGGACCTGTCATGGGGCAGGATTGTTGAGAGCTTGGCGCAGGGTCGCCATATCCCAAGCTTTCTGCTGTCTTGCCCATGGCCTGTCCGCCAACGAAGCAGGGAATGCTTGCCATTCCCGATAAAGGACTGAACCATGTTCAATACCCATAAAGTCGAAATCGAATGGGGCGGGCGTCCGCTCGTTCTCGAAACCGGCAAGATCGCCCGTCAGGCCGATGGCGCCGTCGTCGCCACCTATGGCGAAACGGTGGTTCTTGCCACCGTCGTCTCCGCCAAGGAGCCGAAGCCGGGGCAGGATTTCTTCCCGCTCACCGTCAATTATCAGGAAAAGACCTATGCGGCCGGCCGCATCCCCGGCGGCTATTTCAAGCGCGAGGGCCGTCCGAGCGAGAACGAAACGCTGGTTTCCCGCCTGATCGACCGTCCGATCCGCCCGCTTTTCCCCGATGGCTACAAGAACGACACCCAGGTCATCGTCACCGTCCTGCAGCACGACCTTGAAAACAACCCGGACGTGCTGTCGATGGTCGCGGCGTCCGCGGCGCTGACGCTTTCCGGCGTTCCCTTCATGGGCCCGGTCGGCGGCGCGCGCGTCGGCTATATCAACGGTCAGTATGTGCTGAACCCGCATCTCGATGAGATGCCGGAATCGAAGCTCGACCTCGTCGTCGCCGGCACGTCCGATGCCGTGCTGATGGTGGAATCGGAAGCGCAGGAGCTTTCGGAGGATGTGCTGCTCGGCGCCGTCATGTTCGGCCACAAGGCGTTCCAGCCGGTCATCGATGCGATCATCAAGCTTGCCGAAGTCGCCGCCAAGGAGCCGCGCGACTTCCAGCCGGAAGACCTCTCCGCGCTTGAAGCCGCGATGCTGAAAGTCATCGAAAGCGACCTGCGCGAGGCCTACAAGATCACCGACAAGCAGGCCCGCTATGGCGCCGTCGACGCCGCCAAGGCCAAGGTCAAGGCGCATTTCCTTCCCGAAGGCGCGGAGACGACCGAGTATACGGCCGAACAGGTCGCGAGCGTGTTCAAGGAGCTCCAGGCCAAGATCGTGCGCTGGAACATCCTCGACACCGGTCACCGCATCGACGGCCGTGACCTCACCACCGTCCGGCCGATCGAGGCGCAGGTGGGCATCCTGCCGCGCACCCATGGCTCGGCGCTCTTTACCCGCGGTGAGACGCAGGCCATCGTCGTTGCCACGCTCGGCACCGGCGAAGACGAGCAATTCGTCGATTCGCTGACGGGCATGTATAAGGAAACCTTCCTTCTGCATTACAACTTCCCGCCCTTCTCGGTCGGCGAGACGGGCCGCATGGGCTCGCCCGGCCGCCGCGAGATCGGCCACGGCAAGCTCGCCTGGCGCGCCATCCATCCGATGCTGCCCGCCAAGGAGCAGTTCCCCTATACGATCCGCGCCGTCTCGGAGATCACCGAGTCGAACGGCTCCTCTTCGATGGCGACCGTCTGCGGCACCTCGCTGGCGCTGATGGATGCGGGCGTGCCGCTGCAGCGTCCGGTGGCCGGCATCGCCATGGGTCTCATCAAAGAGGGCGAGCGCTTCGCCGTTCTCTCGGACATTCTCGGTGACGAGGACCACCTCGGCGACATGGACTTCAAGGTTGCCGGCACGGAAAACGGCGTCACCTCGCTGCAGATGGACATCAAGATCGCCGGCATCACCGAGGAGATCATGAAGGTCGCCCTCGACCAGGCCAAGGGCGGTCGCGCCCATATCCTCGGCGAGATGTCGAAGGCGCTCTCCGGCGCCCGCGCGGAACTCGGCGAGTTCGCCCCGCGCATCGAGGTGATGAACATCCCGGTCGACAAGATCCGTGACGTCATCGGTTCGGGCGGCAAGGTCATCCGCGAGATCGTCGAGAAGACCGGCGCCAAGATCAACATCGAGGATGACGGCACGGTCAAGATCGCCTCTTCCAATGGCAAGGAGATCGAGGCGGCGAAGAAGTGGATCCACTCCATCGTCGCCGAGCCGGAGGTGGGCGAGATCTACGAGGGCACGGTCGTCAAGACCGCCGATTTCGGCGCCTTCGTCAATTTCTTCGGCCCCCGCGATGGTCTCGTCCATATTTCCCAGCTGGCTTCGGAGCGCGTGCAGAAGACCACCGACGTGGTCAAGGAAGGCCAGAAAGTCTGGGTCAAGCTGATGGGCTTCGACGAGCGCGGCAAGGTCCGCCTGTCGATGAAGGTCGTCGATCAGGAGACCGGCAAGGAAATCGCCCAGGACAAGAAAAAGTCAGAAGACGCCGACGCGGAATAATCTTCCCGGCATCGATTCTGAAAGCGCGCCTCCGGGCGCGCTTTTTTATTTGGCGGTTTCGTGCTGTAAGGGCGCATGGTTTCGCTCGCACAACAGACACTCTTTCTGCCTTTCGAGAACGGCATATTGCCTTTACCGGCAGATTGCCCCTCACCCTTACCCTCTCCCCGCCTGCGGGGAGAGGGTAAGGGTGAGGGGCATTCCACGCGCTTCCTCGCCTTCGGCATTGAGGCCGATGCGGCGCTGGGCAGGGAATGGGAAAAGGCGCTCACGATTATCCAGCCCTTCCGTCCGGGTTTTATCAAACTGGAGCGGGCGGGCTTCCATGCCATGCCGCGTCTTGACGGCAGGGATCGCTTCGACGGTGGCCTTCTTCTCCTCGGCAAGCATCGCGGGCGAAACGAGCGATGGTTCGCCGACCTGCTGGCCAGTGTTATGCCCGGCGGTCTCATCGTCGTCTGCGGCGACAAGAAGCTCGGCATCGACAGTTTCCGCAAATGGGTGGAGAAGCTCGCTCCCAGCGAGGATCGCCTCTCCAAGAACCACGCCGTTGCTTTCTGGCTGACACGTCCGGTAGACCTCACCGACGATGCAATCGAGGTCCTGCATCCCGCTCCGGCGCTTGTCGATGGGCAGTTCCACACCGCGCCCGGCATGTTCTCCCATGGCGAGATCGACCGGGGATCGGCGCTACTCGCCCGCCATCTCAAGGGCCGGTTGAGCGGTGCGGTGGCGGATTTCGGCGCGGGCTGGGGCTATCTTTCCGCCGAGTGCCTGAAACATCCCGCAAAGATGAAAAAACTCGATCTCTACGAGGCGGATTACGAGGCGCTGGAAGCCGCGCGCAGCAACCTGTCCGGGCTTGCTGGGGACATCCCTGTCACCTTCTACTGGCACGACCTTGTCGGCGACCCCGTGACAGAGATTTACGACACCATCATCATGAACCCGCCCTTCCACACCGCCCGCGCTGCGGATGTCTCGCTAGGCCAAGGCTTCATCGCCACCGCCGCCAAGAGGCTGAAGCCCGGCGGCAGACTTCTCCTCGTTGCAAACCGGCAATTGCCTTATGAGGCGACGTTGCAAGCGCTGTTCCGCGCAGTGGAGGTGCTGGAGGTAGCGGAGGGGTTTAAGGTGATCGAGGCGCGGAGATAATATTCTGGATGGTCTCGTCCGGCACGCCTCCTTTGTCCTGCCGGCCATCTCCTTCGCAAAGGAAGAGATTACACTTTCATCAGCGCCGGCATCAATTACCGGCGTTGCAGAATGAGCGAGGCGAGCCGTATCGACCAATCTCCCCCCTTGCGGGGGAGATGTCCGGCAGGACAGAGGGGGGCGACGTAGAGCGCCAGCGCTCCGGCAAACTACTCTGCCTGCAACACCCCGCCCGACACCGTAAAAAACTGCGCTCGATTCCCCAGCGCATCGAACAGTGCGCGGTCGGTGCCGGTCATGAAGGCTTGGCCACCCAGATCGTCGATAATGCCGAACAGCGCCGCCCGGCGTCCTTCGTCGAGATGCGCGGCGATTTCGTCGAGAAGCAGCATCGGCGCCATGCCGGACAATTCTCCTGTCAGGCGCGCATGGGCGAGGATGAGGCCGATCAGCAGCGCCTTCTGCTCGCCGGTGGAGCAGAGCGCCGCGGGCATCGCCTTCGGCCTGTGGCAGACGATGAGGTCGGTGCGGTGCGGCCCGTCGAGTGTGCGGCCCGCCGCACGGTCGCACGGGCGGCCGTCGCGAAGCGCGCGGCGGAAATCCTCCTCCACATCAACCGCAGCCATGCTTGCGATACGCTCCTCCAGCGTGCCTTCAAGGGCGCAGTCGGACTGCGGAAACGGCCCTTCCTGCGGCAGGCGTTCGATCATGGCGGTGATGAGATGCATCAGTTCCGCCCGTGCGGCGGCGATGGCCGTGCCGAGCTCCGCCATCTGCGCCTCGATGGCGTCGAGCCAGGCCGCGTCGCTGCGCTCCTCGGTCAAGAGCCTGTTGCGGCTGCGCATTGCCTTCTCATAGTCGAGCACGCGCTTTCCATGCGCGGTGTCGATGGCGAGCACCATGCGGTCGAGAAAACGCCGCCTGTCGCCCGCGGGACCGGTGAAGAGCCCATCCATCGCCGGTGTGAGCCAGAGGATGCGGGAATAATCGAGGAGGTCGTCGCTGGAGGCCGCCGGCACGCCATTGATGCGCACCTTGCGCGCCGTGTCGCCGGGCGCATTACCGGCAAGCCCCGTGCCGATCTCCGCCTCGCCATAAGTCTCGCATTCCAGCGTCGCGTGAATGGCGAATCCATCCGGCGCTCCATTGCGCGTCACATCCGTATAGGTGGCGCGGCGCAGCCCCCGTCCGGGCGAGAGAAACGAAACTGCTTCGAGAAGATTGGTCTTGCCCGACCCGTTCTCGCCCGTCAGCACCACATGCCTAGGCGAAAGCGTAAGCGAGAGGCCGGCATAGTTGCGGAACTGCGCAAGCTGCAGCCGTCGGACCGCCACCCGGTCCGGCCGTTTGCCATTTGCCTCTATGGAATCGCTCACGGTCAGACGCGCATCGGCATCAGCACGTAGAGCGCGTCCTCGTCGCCGGTGTCGCGCACCAAGGTCGGCGATCCGGCATCCGCCAAGAGGAAGATGGCGTCGCTGCCGGAGAGCTGCGAGGTGATGTCGAGGAGATATTTGGAGTTGAAGCCGATCTCAATGGCGTCGGCGTCGTAGTCGGCGGGCAGTTCGTCCGTGGCGCTGCCGGAATCCGGATTGTTGACGGTGAGCGTCAGCTGGCCATCGTTTATGGCGAGCTTCACGGCACGGCCCCGCTCGCTCGAAATGGTCGAGACGCGGTCGACGGCGGCGGCGAAGCTCTGCCGGTCGATCGTCAGCTTCTTGTCATTGCCGAGCGGGATGACGCGCTGGTAATCCGGGAAAGTGCCGTCGATCAGCTTTGAGGTCAGCACCACGGAGCCGATGGTAAAGCGGATCTTGGCTTCGGAAAGCTCGACCGTGACGGTCAGCTCCGGATCGTCCATCAGCTTCTGCAGTTCGGCGACCGTCTTGCGCGGAATGATGATGCCGGGCATGGCCTCGCAGCCGGCGGGCGCGGTCAGTTCGGCGCGCGCCAGGCGGTGGCCATCGGTCGCCACGGCACGCAGCTTCAGCGCGCCATTGTCCTCGATGGAATGCAGATAGATGCCGTTGAGGTAATAACGGGTCTCTTCCGTGGAAATGGCGAATTGCGTGCGGTCGATGAGGCGCTTCAGCGCCGTTGCCGGCAGCTGGAATGTGTGCGTGAAGGACCCGGCGGTAAGCTCGGGAAAATCCGATTGCGGCAGGCATTGCAGGCGGAAATTCGAGCGCCCGGAAGAAACCGCCATCGAATTGCCGTCGGGATTGGTGGCGAGCAGCACTTCCGCCCCGTCAGGCAGCTTGCGCACGATGTCATAGAGCAGATGCGCCGGCACCGTGGTCGCGCCTGCCTGCTCCACCTGCGCCGGGGTCGCCTCGGTGATCTCCAGATCCAGGTCCGTCGCCTTCATCTTGAGGCTCGTGCCGTCGGCATTGAGCAGCACGTTCGACAGGATGGGAATGGTATTGCGCCGCTCGACGACGCGGTGAACGTGGTTGAGCGACTTCAGAAGATTGGAACGTTCGAGAGCAACACGCATGATAGACTGGACTCGACTGGCTGCGGGCCTGCGCGGACCATTTGCTCCGCCTGGCCAGAAGGGCGGGAAGCCCACCCCAAGGGGGTATAAAGTGGCAGAAACCAAGGCATAAAAGCAAGCCCGGGAGCGGTCATGCCCCCTGCCCGGGCCTGCTTTCTGTTGATAACCGTTTGTTCTGATTGATCAGGCGGCCTGGTCGTTGATGAGCCGCTTCAGGAGTTCCAGCTCCTGCGCCAGCTTCTGGTCGGCTCCAACCATATCCTCCACTTTACGCACCGCATGGAGCACGGTGGTGTGGTCGCGTCCGCCGAAGCGGCGGCCGATTTCGGGGAGCGAGCGCAGCGTCATCATCTTGGCGAGATACATCGCCACCTGGCGTGGCTTCACGATGGTGCGCGTGCGCCGGTTGGAAAGCAGGTCCTGCTTGGAGACATTATAGTGCCGCGCGACGATGCGCTGGATTTCCTCGATGCGGATGCGCTTCGGCTCGCCCGCGCGGGTCAGATGGCCGAGGAGTTCATCGACGCGGTCGATGGAGAGATTGGGCTCGAAGGACTGGCGGAAGATGAGCTGGTTGAACGCGCCTTCCAGCTCGCGGCCCGAGCCGGTGATGGTCTGCGCCACATGGGCGAGGATCTCTTCAGGAATGTCGAGGGTCTGGTCTTCGACCTTGGCGGCGGCAAGGCGGCGCTTCAGAATTTCCAGCCGCATCTCATAATCAGGCGCGGCAATTTCGAGCGCGACGCCGCCCTGAAGGCGCGAGCGCACCCGCACATCGAGCGATTCCAGCTCGGACGGCGCACGGTCGGCAGCCACCACCACCTGCTTAGCGCTGTCGAGCAGCGTGTTCAGGAGATGGCAGAACTCGTGCTGGATCGACTTGCCCTGCAGGAACTGCATGTCATCGATGATGAGGAGATCGATGTCGCGCAGCTGCTCCTTGAAGGAGAGCGCGTTGTTGTCGCGGATAGCGGTGGCGAAGCGCCACATGAAATATTCCGCCGTCAGATAGACGACGCGCGCCTTTTCCTGGCGCTTCAGCGCCGCCGCTGCAATGGCCTGGAGCAGATGGGTTTTCCCAAGGCCGACCGAGGCGTGGATGAACAGCGGGTTGAAGCGCACGGCGCTCGAGCCGGCCTCGGCAATGGTGCGGGCGGCGGCAAGCGCGACGCGGTTGGACGCGCCGTCGACGAAGCTTTCGAACGTATAGCGCGGATCGAGCGGAGAGCCGAGCACCGAGCTCTGATTGGCGCCCTCGGCGGGAACAGGCGCCATGCGCTTGTCGCTGTTGGACTGGCCGACGGGAAAGACGATCTTTTCACGAACCGGCGTGCGCGTCGCTTCCGTGACATCGCCGGAAGGCTGGCTCAAGGGCGCGCGGACGGCGCGGCTGACGCTGCGCACCACGACTTCCACCTTGAGGATCTGGTCGTTTTCTTCCTGCCAGAGCTGGGTCAGGAGATCGGCATAATGGTTGTTGATCCAGGAGCGCAGGAAGGCGGTGGGAACGGAGAGGCGAACGACGCTCTTCGAAATCTCATCGAGCTTCAGGCGGCCAAACCAGCTGGAATAAATCTCGCTGCCGACACGCGCCTTCAGCTTGCTCATCAGCCGTTCGAAGACGGCCTCGCCATTCGCATCCATCACATCCCTCTCGGAGCCTGAAACTGGTAGTGCCGGAATGGCGGAATTGTACGCCTCATTGCGCATCTCTTCATTCGCCTTGCTGCTCAAAATCATCTTGCCTCGCCTGTCATTCTTTTTCCGGCGCGCCGTTTCCGGCACTTCTTGTTATTTCCTGGGTCCACCCGACCCGTATTGCCCAGCTTGCTCCGGCTGGTCTCTACGACTCACTCTCCCTCCGCCCGTTGCTGATTGCCTGAACGCCGCCTTTCAACAACCATTCAAATTTTCATTTGCCGCGCAAATGTTCGTTCCGGTTAATGCCCGGTAAATTCCAAGCCTGCACTCCAGCATCCCCATTTTTCCATCACCTTGTCTTCAGACAATGGAACACCGTCCGCAGATGGAATCTGCGTTCGAATTGACAGTCGTTTTTTGCTGACCTGGGCCGGTGGCCCATCCCTCTCGATGGGGAGGACATTACAAAAACCGGGGCGGCAAGGGCAAGTGCGAAGCTTACCGTTTTTTAAGCCTTTGACCCCTCCCGCGGCCCTCCCGCAAGGCGCTCGCCTCATGGTTAATGCGATAAGGTCTTCGGATTCAACGCGTTTTTCCGCCCTCCATTTTTCCTGCGCGCGCGCCCCGCGCACCGGAAAAAAATTTTAAAAAATTGCTTGACATTTTTGCTCGCCGGGGATTCTTCGCCTGCCTGTGGATATCTGTGGACAGTAGCGAGCAACTCTTTGAAAAACCTAAACAAATAGCGCCGTTCATTCTTTTTTTCGCAAATGATTTTTTACATAAATATTACCTTCGCGGATACGCAAAAACTTGGCCCCGGAGCGCTGGCGTTAACCATGTCCTTGCGACGCAAATAAAAAACCCGGCTAATGATAAGCCGGGTTTCATTAGAGAATATAGAAAAACCGATCAGGCGGCAGCCATGCCCTTCAGGCGCTTGGCCAGACGGGAAATCTTGCGGGAGGCGGTGTTCTTGTGCACCACGCCCTTGCTGGCGGCGCGCATCACTTCCGGCTCGGCAGCCTTGAAGGCGGCTTCGGCGGCTGCCTTGTTGCCGCTCGCCACGGCGTCCTCGAATTTACGCAGGAAGGTGCGCACGCGCGAACGGCGAGCCTTGTTGACTTCCGTGCGGGCTTCGATCTTGCGCACCGCTTTCTTGGCCGAAGGAGTGTTGGCCATGAATGCCTCTCTTTTCTGTCAGCTATCCGGCCTCTGCCGGGCGTGAAACCATATGGGCCACCCTGGTGGCAGCCAAACCGTGGCGGGCTTATAGATCAGCTTTCCACAGACGTCAATCAAATATCGCCCGATCACCTACCGATGCTTGAAGGCGGGCGTCCGTTTCTCGACGAATGCGCTCATGCCCTCTTTCTGGTCTTCCAGCGCAAACATGGAATGGAAGAGCCGCCGCTCGAAACGCAGGCCCTCGCTGAGCGTCGTCTCATAGGCGCGATTGACCGTTTCCTTGGCCATCATGACGGCGGGGCGCGAGAAGGAGGCGATTTTGCCGGCGGCCTTGATCGCCTCGTCGACCAGTTCTTCGCTCGCCACCACACGCGCTACCAACCCCGCGCGCTCCGCCTCGTCGGCATCCATCATCCGCCCGGTGAGCACCAGATCCATCGCCTTGGCCTTGCCGATGAAACGGGCGAGCCGCTGCGTGCCGCCCATGCCGGGCATGATGCCGAGCGTGATCTCAGGCTGGCCGAATCTGGCCGTCCTCGCCGCGATGATGAAATCGCACATCATGGCAAGCTCGCAGCCGCCGCCCAGCGCATAGCCCGCCACCGCCGCGATGATGGGCTTGCGGATATGGGTGACCTTCTCCCACTCGCCGATGAAATCAGACTTATAGGCATCGGCGAATTCGAGCGGCTGCATTTCCTTGATGTCGGCCCCGGCGGCGAAAGCCTTCTCCGAGCCGGTCAGCACGATCGCGCCGATTTCCTCGTCCGTGTCGAAATCGGCAAGCGCGGCGTTGAGTTCGCCAAGAAGCGCGGAGTTCAGGGCATTGAGCGCCTCCGGGCGGTTGAGCCTGATAAGGCCGACCGGTCCGAAAGTTTCGACGATGATGTTGTGATAGGCCATGGCCGGCTCCTCCAATGATTAATTCTGGCAGCGGGCGCAGAAGAAGGTCGAACGCCCGCTCTGCACAATGCGCGCTATGGTGCCGCCGCAGCCCGCGCGCGGGCAGGGCGCGCCCTCGCGATCATAGACGGAAAAACGGTGCTGGAAATAGCCGAGCGTGCCATCGGCCTGGCGATGGTCGCGCAAGGTCGATCCGCCTGCCGTGATTGCCTCGGCGATGACCTCGCGGATGGCGATGGCGAGCGCGTCGGCCTCGCCGGCGCCGCCAAGGCTTCCCGCCTCCCGCGTCGGCAGAAGGCCCGCCCGCCAGAGCGCCTCGCAGACATAGATATTGCCGAGCCCCGCGATCAGGCGCTGATCGAGAAGCGCGGCTTTCAGCGGCGCGCGTCTGTTCGCAAAGAGGCGCGCAAGAATTTCGCCGGAAAGTGCATTTCCTGTCGGCTCGATGCCAAGGCCGCTCAGCATCGGGTGGCTGTCCAGCTCCCCCGGCTCCGCCAGCACCATGAAGCCGAAGCGCCGCGGGTCGTTATAGACGATGCGGGCGACGCCGCCCTTCTTGCGCTGGATATGCAGGATGAGGTGATCGTGCAGCGCGTTCTTCGAGCGGTCGTGATGGAACATGCCCGGCGCGTCCGCCGTCTCTTCCATCTCGATGCGGTAGGAGCCCGACATGCCCAAATGGCTGATGATCGAAAGCCCGTCGTCGAGATGCATGGTCAGATATTTCGCCCGCCGCCCCAGCGCCTCGATGCGCCGGCCTTCGAGCCTTGCCGCGAAGCGCTCGGGAAAGGGAAAGCGCAAATCCGGCCGCCGCTGTTCGACGGAAACGATCCGCGCGCCCTCCATGACCGGCTCGAGCCCGCGCCGGACGGTTTCCACCTCGGGGAGTTCAGGCATTCTTGCGCACCTCGGTCGTCATTCTCGGGCTTGTCCCGAGAATCTGCAACGCAAAGCCAATCAGGACGGTCATTGGGTTTTCACCGTCGTAGATTCTCGGGACAAGCCCGAGAATGACGGCCGAAGAAAGCTCGTACCGTGCTTGCCGGCAGGAATTCCCAGATGCGCGGCCACCGTCTCGCCGATATCGGCGAAGGTCGGGAGGATGCCGATTTCGCCCGCCCCCGAGCCATGGACCAGCACCGGCACCCGCTCGCGCGTATGGTCTGTTCCTGTCCAGGTCGGGTCACAGCCATGGTCGGCGGTGAGGATCAGGAGGTCGCCCGCCCGCATCAGCGCATAGGCTTCCGGCAGGCGCCTGTCGAAGGCTTCCAGCGCGGCGGCGTAACCCGGCACGTCGCGGCGGTGGCCGTAGAGCATGTCGAAATCGACGAAATTGGTGAAGACGAGATCCCCGTCGCGCGCATCCGTCATGGCTTGCAGCGTCGCGTCGAACAGCGCCATGTTGCCATTGGCGTTGCGCACATCGGTGACGCCCTGATGGGCGAAGATGTCGCCGATCTTGCCGACGCCGATCACCTTGCGCCCGGCCTCCGCCAGACGGTCGAGAACGGTCGGCTCGGGCGGCGGTACCGAATAGTCGCGGCGGTTGCCGGTGCGCTGGAACGTCGCCGCCGTGTCGCCGGTAAAGGGCCGCGCGATGACGCGCCCGATATTCATGGGATCGACCAGCGCGCGGGCAACGGCGCAGAGATCATATAGCCGCTCGAGGCCGAAATAGGTCTCATGCGCCGCGATCTGCAGGACGGAATCGGTTGAGGTGTAGAAGATCGGCTTGCCGGTTGCGACATGCTCTTCGCCGAAGCGCTCGATCACCTCCGTCCCCGACGCATGGCAATTGGCGAGCGTGCCTGGTATGCCGGTCCGCCGCGCGATCTCTGCGAGGAAATCGGCTGGAAAGGCGGGGACGCTATGAGGGAAATAGCCCCAGTCGAAGGCGACGGGCACGCCCGCAATCTCCCAATGGCCTGACGGCGTGTCCTTGCCGCGCGAGACCTCCTGCGCCGCGCCCCAGAGCCCGCTCGGGCACACCGCACCGTCAAGCCCGTCCGGAATTCTGCCTGTCGCTAGCTTCGCCGCCTGGGCGAGTCCCAGCGCGGTCATGTTCGGCAGGCTCAGCGGGCCCGAGCGCAGGCCGTCCCGGTCGCCCGCGCCGGTGGCACAGGCCTTGGCGATATGGCCGAGCGTATCCGCACCCGCATCGCCGAACTGACCGGCATCCGGCGCGCCGCCGATACCGAAGGAATCAAGCACGAAAAGAAAGGCTCTTGGCATTGGATTGGTCCATCTGTTGCGGCCAGAGATAGAAGAAAATCCTCGCGAACACAAACCATGCGCCGGGCCACGAAAAATTCATCATGGTTAACGGAGCTTTAACCCTTGCGCCACACAATCCGGCATAGGGCGAACGATGCATAAAAAGCCAAGTGGGAAACCATTGAGGGTTTCTGAATAATGCTTTCCGCCAATGCCTTTTCGAGACTGCTGGTTCTAGGCAGCATCGCCGTTCTTGGATTGACCAGTGCCGCCCATGCCGACTGGCGCAAGGAGATGGGACAGTTCCGCATCGGCGTGGCGTCGCCGCGCGTTGCCGAGCTTCCGCCTGCCGATATCGAAAAGCTGAAATCGGCTTATGCGAAGGCGCTCGACATGCCGGTCGAGCTGGTGGTGCTTCCCGACATTCCGGCGCTGGTGGATGCGCAGGCGACCGAGCGGGTCGATTATGCAATCGACACCGCCGCCGCTTACGCCGCCGCCTACGCCGCATGCGAATGCGTCGAGCCGCTGGTTGCACCAGTTGGAGCCGATGGCTCGCTCGGCATCCGCTCCATCCTCCTGCTGCGCCCCGGCATCGGTGGCGAGGACCTGAAGGGCGTCCGCATCGCCCTGCCTGCCGAGGCGGCAAAGGCGGCGTCGCTCGGTCCGGTCTCGGCCTATATGGTTTCGGGGAGAGACACCGATGCCGTCCGCGAAACCTTCATCAATGCCGGTTCGCTCGAAAATGCGGAGAAGCTGTTCGTCGCCGGCAAGGCCGATGGATTTTTCGGCTGGGTGCCGTCCAGCGGCGACGATAAGGCCCCGAGCGGCGGCACACTGTCGCGCCTGGCAAAGTATGGCATGAAACCGGGCAGCTACCGGGTCGCCTGGGAATCCTCGCTGCTGCGCTATGGCCCTCATGCGGTGCGCAGCAATCTGGCCCCTGATGCGAAGCTGATCCTGCGCCGATTCCTGGTCTCGCTTTCGACCCAGGACCCTGAGGTCTACGACCTCCTCGACCGGGTGCATGGCGGCGGCTTCGTCGCCGTCGGCCCGCATGACTACCGCATGCCGCAAAAGATGCTGTCGGCGATCACAGGGCAGAAGGCGGAACTTTAGGAACTGTCTTTAGCAATCCGGGCAGATGATGATCTCCGAATTGATCGGCGAGAAATAGTAGGTCTCACCCAGCGGCAGGCCGCCATTGACAGATGCGATGTTGCGCAAGCCCCAGACGGTTATCGGCACATAGCTCAAGGCGACATCCACCTTGACAAGAAACATGCCCGCCACCCTGAACGAGGCGGGAATGGCGATCTGGCTGTCTTTTGCGTCGCGCGTGAGTTGCCCATTGGCATAAGACCACGCGACTGTGGCGGATGCATTCGACGAAGGGGTGGCCTCGACCTGAATGGCCGTTATCCTGATGCTCGGCGTGTCGCGGTTATAGGGATACATCGTCGCTTGGCCGATCTCGAGGATATCGTCGAGCTGGTTTTTCCTGATGACCGATTGCTGGGCGACGAGATTGGCGACGATGCCGGAGGTGCGGTTGACGTTCCGGCTCACCTCTATGCCCTGGCTCAGCTCCACCGCGCCCAGATAGATAAGAATGATCAGCGGCGCGACCAGCACAAATTCCACCGCCGCCACGCCTGATCGATCGCGCAGGAACCGGCTGAACCTTTCCGTCATTTTCATGGTTTGCCCCCTCTGGCCTGGTCCCGATACCTTAACTGTCGAGCGGGAAAGGCTCGTTCTGCCAGCTATTGGTCGCAAAGAGCGGCCAGGTCCCGTCGCCATTCGCGGCGCTCAGCTGCCGGCGCATGATGTCGGTCAGCAGCGGCCAGCGATAAAGCGCGTTGAGCTGGTTGATCGACAAGGCCTCGCCGGGATCGATCCTGTTGCCGAGGCTCAATTGCCCGGCCGCATTGACGATGCCGCTCTTCGGCACCGCCGCGAATGTCGAGTAGGATTGCAGATTGACGCTCAGCCCCGGGCAGCCGGAAGGAACCAGGATCTCGATCTGGTCGCAGATGAGCTTGTGCAGCTTGGTGCCCTCAACATCCGCCGCCCGTAATTCGCCGGTGCGCAATTGCCGGGCGACCCGGTCGACCGCGTTCGACAAAAGCTGCTGCCCCATGAAGCTGACGCAGACTTCGATGATCGAGAAGAGAAGCAGCAGGAAAGGAAGGATCAGAAACGAAAATTCGATCGCCGTCCCGCCCTTGCGGTCGCGCCTGAAGCGGCGCAGCAGCGCGATGAATCCTGATTGATGCGATTGCATTGTCCCCCGGCTCCCCACAACCTTAGCCCATGACCGCATCATAGGCGCGGACATGTTGCTTTCCCGTATGCGGAAGGGGGCAAATTGAAGGAAAAATCGTTACATCAGGTCAACCATATTAGTTGACCGCATCGTCACCCTGATAGGCGTCTTCGCAAAAGGGCGTGCAGGAGAGCGTCTGGACGGTGGCGCGGCGATAGACGCGGGTGACTTTGGTATCGTCCCGGCCGACGACGATCCAGCTGTCGAGAATGGCGCGGCCTTCCGCATCCATGGCGACGATATTGGTGACGCCGAAGCCCTTGCCGGTCAGCACGACGGTCTTGGAATCCTGCACCACCGCATCGGCGATTTTCGGATTGCCGATCACGACCGTATCCGCCGGCCGGGCGAGGCGGAGCACGCGCGCCTGATTGGTGAGAAGCTTGATGCCCTCATCGGCGGCGGCGGAACCCGCACTGGTAACGAACACCGTTAAAAGAACTAAGGCCGTCAGAAGGGCACGGCTCATCCCATATCGGCCTTTATGTAACACGTGGCTTCTCCCCGCCCTCAACAAATCCTTATCCATCCATGAGCCACATTGGTGAAGGAAGGTTTAAAAATCAGGCGCATGGCGCCCAATACTTCAAAACGGACGGAAAATATTTCCCTCGGATTAACCACATCAAATCAAGTCCCGCATTTACCTTTTCCTAAGGGTGTTTTTTAAGGCGATTGCAATCCGCTGCTCCTAGGTTGCGGCCATCCGATCAACGAGACCAGAACAACAAGTTGACGGAAGTGCTGTATCAACAAAGAGTTCAGGAGCCAAAATCATGAAGAATCTTCTCAAGCGCTTCGCCAAGGATGAATCCGGCGCAACCGCCATCGAATACGGCCTGATCGCCGCCCTCATTTCCGTCGCCATCATCGGCGGAGCCCAAGCTCTGGGCACCAGCCTCAATACGAGATTCGATGGTCTCGCCACCACGGTCACGACGCCGGCTGCGCCGACCGCCCCGAATACCAACGGCTAAGTTGCGTCAAAGGAACCGCCCGCCCCTCAGTCGGGCGGTTCGTTCGTCCAGGTTGAATTCAAAACAGAAAGCCGCACCCGATGACGATCCTCAAGCGCTATCTCCGTGATCAGTCCGGGAGCACTGCGATCGAATATTGCCTGATCGGTGCGCTTATCTCCCTCGCCATCCTGGCTGGGCTTTTGCAGCTTTCCGCTAATTTAGACGCGACGTTCCGCCTCCTCGGGGCGTTTATTACCGGCGAATAGAAACGAACGCTTGAGCGTACGCCGCCATGACCGAAGCAGCCATCCTCCTCATCTTCCCTTTCGCGATGGCCTTCGCGATGGTGTCCGACCTTCTGTCGATGACAATCCAGAACCGCGTGTCGCTCGTCCTCGTCGGCGCCTTCGCCATTCTCGCGCCGCTGACCGGCATGGCATTGGATGTCTACGCCATGCATTTCGTCGCCGGGCTTGCGGTCCTCGCGGCGACCTTCGGCCTTTTCGCCATCCGCGCCATGGGCGGGGGTGACGCCAAGCTGATGGCGGCGACGGCCGTCTGGCTCGGCTGGAGCGTCGATCTCGTCAATTATATCGTTATCGGTTCCATGCTCGGCGGCATGTTGACGCTGGCGATCCTCGCCTATCGCCGCTCGCCCTTGGCCGTTGTCGCGGGCCGTTTTGAATTCATGCACCGGCTTGCCCAAAAGGATGTCGGCATTCCCTATGGCATAGCGCTCGGCGCCGCCGGTCTTCTCACCTTTCCGCAATCTGCGCTCGGCCTGTGGATCCTCACGCGGCTTTCTTCGATCTCATAAGATTGCGTTAACCATAATTACACGATTCCCGCTGCATGGTGGCCTCGCGTAGGGTGCGTGGGGTGGGAATATGAAGTCAGCACGCTTGGTCATTCTGGCCGTCGCGGTTATTGCCGCTGCCGGGGCGGGCTATATCGCAATGGGCATGTCGGCGCCTGCGCCCGTTGTGGTCGAGGCGGCCGATGCGAGGCCGCAGATCGAATTGCGCGACGTGCTCGTCGCCACCGAGAATCTCGGCGTCGGCGCTGAGCTCTCCGGGCAGATGCGCTGGCAGTCCTGGCCCGCCGATGCGATCACCGAAGGCTATATCACCCGCGATGCCGAGCCGCAGGCGATGGAGGAGCTGAAGGGCTCTACTGTGCGCCTGCAGCTGATGACCGGCGAGCCCATCCGCAAGGCCAAGCTCATCGGCCCGGGCCAGAGCTTCATGTCGGCCATGCTGCCGCCGGGCATGCGCGCGGTCGCCACCCAGATTTCCGCCGACACCTCCGCCGGCGGCTTCATCCTGCCCAATGATTTCGTCGACGTCATCATGACCCGCAAGCAGGAAGGTTCAAGCGGCGAGCGCCGCTTTCTGACCGAGACGATCCTGGAAAACATCCGCGTCCTCGCGATCGACCAGAATATCCAGGAGGATGAGAAGGGCAACAAGGTGATCGTCGGCCAGACGGCGACACTGGAGCTGACCCCGCAGCAATCGGAAATCATCATCGTCGCCCAGCAAATGGCCGACCGCCTCAGCCTCGCGCTGCGCTCCGCGCATGACGCGCAGGAACCGGCGGAAAAGGAGGCCGACTATCTCGTATCCGCCCCCGGACGGCGCGGGACGGTGAAGCTCATCAAATCGGGAACCGTGACGGAAGTGGGGGCACGATGATTATGAATGGCAACCCGCTTTTGAGCGGCCTATTGATGAACGGTTGGCGTCTCCGCTTTCGGAAAATCTCCAGCGCGCTCTTCGCCGGCATGGTGCTTTTCGCTTCTGCTGCGGCCATTCCCTTGGAGGCCCACGCCCAAGCCAACATCGTCCAGCTCAGCCAGACCGGCGGCGCCAAGCGCATCAAGCTTGGTCTCAACAAATCCATCGTCATCGACCTGCCGCGCGATGCCTATGACATCCTCGTCGCCAATCCCGATGTCGCGGATGCGGTGACGCGCACGGCGCGGCGCATCTATCTGTTCGGCAAGCAGGTGGGGCAGACCAACATTTTCGTCTTCGGGCCGGGCGGCGAGCAGATCGCCAGCCTCGATCTCGAGATCGAGCGCGATGTCGCGGGCCTCAACCATTATCTCAAGAAATATATCCCCGGCTCGGACATCACCGTCGAGCTCATCAACGACAATGTGGTGCTGACGGGGACGGTGGAGACGCCGCAGGATTCGGCGAGAGCCGCCCAGCTCGCGGAACTCTTCGTGTCAGGTGGTGAGGCGACGACGGGACAATATAACAGCAGCCCCTCGGCGCAGACCGGCGGCGGCGGCATTTCGATTATCGACGGCTCGGATGAAGAGTCCCGCCGCACCAGCAAGATCGTCAACCTCATCAAGACCATCGGCGACGATCAGGTGACGCTGAAGGTGACGGTGGCGGAAGTCAGCCGCTCGGTCATGAAACAGCTCGGCGTCAACATGATCGGCTCGGGCAGCGCCGACGGCATCACCTATGGCGGCATTTCAGAAAATGTCGCCGCTCTCGCGGGTCAAGCCATCACCAATTCGGGCGGAATGATCTCGGGCCGTTTCGGCAGTGGCACCCTCAGCGCCTATTTGAACGCCATGGAACTGGCGGGCGTGATGAAGACGCTCGCCGAGCCGACGCTGACCGCCGTCTCGGGCGAGAAGGCGACTTTCAAGGTCGGCGGTGAATACAACATCATCACCGGCCAGGAGATCGAGGTCAACGAGAAGACCGGCGCGGAAAACCTCGTCACCAATCATGAGAAGATCGAGTACGGCATCGGCCTCGAATTCATGCCCGTGGTGCTCTCGCCCGGCCGCATCAGCCTCAAGGTCCGCACCTCCGTCTCCGAGCCCACGATGGAAGGCTCCATCGCCATGAGCGCCGGCGGCAGCCGCCCCGCCGGCAACATCCTGTCGCTGCGCAAGCGCCTCGCCGATACGACGGTGGAGCTGCCTTCCGGCGGCTCGATGATGATCGCGGGTCTCATCCGCGACGAGACGCGGCAGGCGATATCAGGCATGCCGGGATTATCGAAGATACCGGTCCTCGGCACGCTCTTCCGCAGCCGCGATTTCGTTCGCAACGAAAGCGAACTCGTCATCCTCGTCACGCCCTATCTGGTGCGCCCCGTGGCGCGCAACGCGCTGGCGCGGCCCGATGACAATTTCGCTCCGGCAAGCGATCCGGCGGGCTACATCCTCGGCCAGGTCAACCGCGTCTATGGCACCGGCAAAGCGCAGCTTCCGTCCGGCCGCTACCACGGCGTCGTCGGTTATATTTACAAGTGAGGGGGAAGAAGATGTTTCTGAAACGTTTGCGCTGCGACACCCCCCTCTGCCCTGCCGGGCCGGGCTCGCACCCTCCCTCCCCCT
The DNA here is from genome assembly GCF_049065735.1 of Brucella sp. IR073. Taxonomy (NCBI): domain Bacteria; kingdom Pseudomonadati; phylum Pseudomonadota; class Alphaproteobacteria; order Hyphomicrobiales; family Brucellaceae; genus Brucella; species Brucella sp. IR073. The sequence continues at coordinate 241,135 of NZ_JBAKHD010000002.1, read as the reverse complement.
TGCGGGGAGGGTGGCCCGAAGGGTCGGGTGGGGGTGGTGACGCGTTCACCACGTTCTTCAGCAAAAGCGCACCCGTCACCACCCCCATCCGCCCGCTGACGCGGGCACCTTCCCCGCAAGGGGGAAGGAGGGTGCTCAACCGGCCCCGCAGGGCAGAGGGGGGGATTCACATGCGCCACGTTCTCGCCTTCACCGCCGCCCTCCTCCTCTCCGGTTGCGCCAGCAACCAGAACATGACGGTCGGCTCCATACCGGACGATTACCGCACCAATCATCCCATCACCATCGCCGAGCGCGAGCAGGTGGTGGATATACCCGTCCGCCATGGCGATACCAGGCTTTCCGCCAGCCAGCGCAGCATCGTTCAGAATGCGCTTCTCAATTACCGCGCCAATGGCTCCGGCATGGTCTACATCATGCTGCCCTCGGGATCCTATAATGAGGCGGCGGCTTATAGGCTGAGCACGCAGATCGCCAATGTACTGCGCAAGGGCGGGGTGCGTCCCGGCAATATTGCGACGGAGACCTACAAGGTCGCCTCGCCCGATGTCGGGCCCATCCGCATCACCTATTACGCCATGACCGCCGCCGCCGGTCCGTGCGGACGCTGGCCTGACGATCTGCTCAACACCGTCGAGAACAAGCATTATGCGAATTTCGGCTGTGCCAGCCAGAACAATCTCGCCGCGCAGATCGCCAATCCGGCCGATCTGCTTGGACCGCGCGCCCCCGGTGAAGTCGACGCGGCGCGGCGCGGCAATGTGATCGGCGATTATCAGGACAGGTCACAGAGCACCAGCTCCGTGTGGCAGGAATCGCGGGAGGTCGAGTATTGATGCACAATCTGGCCTATGAAACCGAAGAGACGGATGAAAATCCGGATTTCTATCTCCGGCAGGAGAACATCGCGCTCCTGCAATCGCTGCGGCCGATACCGCGCATTTCGATCCAGGCCTTTTGCGAGACCGATGGCGTCGCCAAGCCCATCGAGCGGGCGGGCGAGGATCGCCGCATGGCGAAGGCCCATCTCAAGGTGCATATGGGCGGCATCGCCACCGCGATCGAGTTCTATCAAAGCGCGCCGACGCCCAATCTGCTGATCGTCGAATCGACGGCCGAGCCGCGCGCGCTGCTCGACCAGCTGATGCGGCTTGCCGAAGTCTGCGATCCCACATCCAAGGTGATGGTCATCGGCCATTCCAATGATGTCTGGCTCTATCGCGAGCTGATCCGGCGCGGCATTTCCGAATATGTCGTGGCGCCTGTTTCGCTCGCCGACATCCTCGCCATCATCTCTTCCATCTTCGTTGCGCCGGAGGCGGAGCCGCTGGGCCGCTCGCTCGCCTTCATCGGCGCCAAGGGGGGCGTCGGCTCTTCCACCATCGCCCATAACGTCGCCTGGACGATTTCGAGCCGGTTCGGAAGCGATGTGGTCATCGCCGACATGGACCTTCCCTACGGCACCGCCAACATCAATTTCGATCAGGACCCGGCACAGGGCATTGCCGATGCGGTGTTCGCCCCCGAGCGGATCGACGAGGTCTATCTCGACCGCCTGCTGGCGCAATGCGCCGACCATTTGTCGCTGCTCGCCGCGCCCTCCATGCTCGACCGTCCGTTCGACTTCGGCGAGGATGCCTTCACCAATCTGATCGACGTCGCCCAGCGCACCGCGCCCCATGTCGTTCTCGACGTGCCGCATGGCTGGAACGGCTGGACGCGCACCACGCTCGCCCGCGCCGACGAGGTGGTGATCGTCGCCGCGCCCGACCTCGCCAATTTGCGCAACGCCAAGAATCTGATCGACACGCTGAAAGCCCTGCGACCCAACGATACGCCGCCGCGCCTGATTCTGAACCAGATCGGCGTGCCGAAGCGCCCGGAAATATCGCCCGCCGATTTTGCCGAGCCCCTGGGCGTCGAGCCGATAGGACTGATCGGTTTCGAGCCGCAGCTCTTCGGCAATGCCGCCAACAATGGCCGAATGCTGGGCGAGACAGACTCTTCCCACGCCATTACGGGCGTGATCGGCGACATCGCGCATATCCTGACCGGCCGGGTCGAGGTGCGAGCCAAAAAGAAGAGCGGCCTGACGAGCCTTCTCGAGCGCCTGTCACGCGGGAAGTAGGGCACGTTTTCGCGCGGCTAAAACAAAGATTCGGGTGGGAAGCATATGTTTGGCAGAAGAGGCAATGACGGTGTAAGGCAAACGGGACAGGCGCCCCGTCCCGCGCTTGCCCCTGCGATGGCCGTATCGCCAGCGCTCAGCCCCGCACAGGCGGCGGTGATCGAGCCGGGCAGCCTTTCCCAGCCGCCTCATCAGGTGCGCGCGCCTGCTCCCGTCGTCCCTGTCAGGGAGAAGGACGAGGGCTATTACACCACGAAAAGCCAGGTCTTCTCCGCGCTGATCGACACCATCGACCTGTCGCAGCTCTCCCGCATGGAGCCCGACGCGGCGCGGGAGGAAATCCGCGACATCGTCAACGACATCATCGCCATCAAGAATCTGGCCATGTCGATTTCCGAGCAGGAGGAACTGCTCGACGACATCTGCAACGATGTGCTGGGCTATGGCCCGCTGGAGCCGCTGCTGGCGCGGGACGACATTGCGGACATCATGGTCAACGGTCCGCGCAAGACCTATATCGAAGTCGACGGCAAGGTGCAGGAAACCGGCATCCGCTTTCGCGATAACCAGCAGCTTCTTAACATCTGCCAGCGCATCGTCAGCCAGGTGGGCCGCCGTGTCGATGAATCGAGCCCGATCTGCGACGCGCGCCTGCCGGACGGCTCGCGCGTCAATGTCATCGCCCCGCCGCTCGCCATCGACGGCGCGGTGCTGACCATCCGCAAGTTCAAGAAGGATAAGCTGACCCTCGACCAGCTTGTGCGTTTCGGCGCGATCTCGCCGCATGGCGCGGAAATTCTGCAGATCATCGGCCGCGTGCGCTGCAATGTCATCATCTCCGGCGGCACCGGCTCGGGCAAGACGACGCTGCTCAACTGCCTCACCCGCTATATCGATGCCGACGAGCGCATCATCACCTGCGAGGATTCGGCGGAACTGCAATTGCAGCAGCCGCATGTGGTGCGGCTGGAGACCCGCCCGCCCAATCTGGAAGGGGAGGGCGAGGTCACCATGCGCGATTTGGTCAAGAACTGCCTGCGCATGCGCCCCGAGCGCATCATCGTCGGCGAAGTGCGCGGGCCGGAAGTGTTCGACCTCCTGCAGGCGATGAACACCGGCCATGACGGCTCCATGGGCACCATTCACTCCAACAGCCCGCGCGAGTGCTTAAACCGCATCGAGGCGATGATTGCCATGGGCGGCTTCACGCTGCCGGCAAAGACCGTGCGCGAGATCATCGTCGGCTCGGTGGATGTCATTATCCAGGCCGCGCGCCTGCGCGACGGCTCGCGCCGCATCACCCACATCACTGAAGTGGTGGGCATGGAGGGCGATGTCATCATCACGCAGGATCTGCTCACCTACGACATCAAGGGCGAGGACGCGCAAGGCCGCATCATCGGCGAGCATGTCTCCACCGGTATCGGGCGCCCGGCTTTGTGGGAGCGCGCCCGCTATTATGGCGAGGAGCAGCGCCTCGCCGCTGCCCTCGACGCCATGGAAAAACGCGGCCAGCCATGAGCGGGAAGGGGCGCTGACGGATGTTCGGTTCGACACTTCTCTTCGCGCTGCTTGCCGCTGTCGCCGCGGCAGCGCTCGCCTATGGGCTGCTTTATGACAGGATCGCCGAGGGCAAGGCCCAGGAACGCAGGCTCAGCAGCGTCAAGCAATCGGCAACGACAGCGACAAGCAGGAAGGCCGCGCGCGACCGCGCAGCCGAAATCCAGAAGCGGCGAAAATCGCTGCAGGACAATCTGAAGGATCTGGAAGACCGGCAGAAGCTGCGCGAGAAAAACCAGAAATCGCCGCCCTTGCGCATTTTTCTGGCTCAGGCCGGGCTGAGCATGAGCGTCCAGCGCTTCTATCTTTTTTCGGCTGTCGCAGGGCTGGTCATCACGCTCGCCGCTCTCCTTCTCGGCGTGCCGCTGTGGCTTGCGCCCGGCGTGCTTCTGGCCGGTGGCGTCGGTCTGCCGCGATGGTTCGTCGGCCACCGGCGCAGCCGCCGCATCAAGGCGTTTCTGGAGGAGTTTCCGAACGCACTCGATGTCATCGTCCGCTCCGTGCGCTCCGGCCTGCCGCTCAATGACGGCTTGCGGCTGATCGCCAGCGAAGCGCGCGAGCCGGTACGGGCCGAGTTTCGCCGTGTCGTCGAAGCGCAGCAGATGGGCCTTTCGATTCCCGACGCGGTGGGCAAGATGCCGGATTCCATGCCCTGCCCGGAAGCCAATTTCTTCGCCATCGTCATCCAGATCCAGTCGCAGGCCGGCGGCAATCTTTCCGAAGCGTTGGGCAATCTCTCGCGCGTGCTGCGCGACCGCAAGAAGATGAAGGCCAAGGTGAGCGCGCTGTCGATGGAGGCGAAGGCCTCCGCCGCGATCATCGGCGCGCTGCCCTTCATCGTCACGGTCCTCATCTATCTCACGAGCCCGCAATATATCATGCTGCTTTTCACCGATGGGACAGGACACATGCTGCTCGCCATCTCCGGGGTGCTGATGCTGGCGGGCATATTGATCATGCGCAAAATGATCAATTTCGACATGTAGGGGATCGGCTCATGACACTGCTTACCCGCTTCGCCGACCCGCAATTTCTCGTTGCAGCATTTGTAAGTGTTGCCGTCTTTGCGACACTTTTATCCGTGTTGTTGCCACTCCTTAGCCAGAATCAACTGCGATCCCGCATGAAAACGGTGGCATTGGAGCGCGATGCGATCCGTATCCGCGAGCGCGCCCGGATGGTTGCCGAGGGCGAGAAGCGGCGCGGCCTGCGCCGCACCCAGAAGCAGGGCATCCGCGATTTCGTCGAGAAGCTCGACCTGAAGCGCGCCCTCGCCGATGAGAAAACCATCGCCGCCCTGCACAATGCCGGCTTCCGCGGCCAGAACCCGCTCAACGTCTTTCTGTTCCTGCGTTTCGTCCTGCCCTTCGCCGGTTTTCTGCTGACGGCGTTCTACATTTTCGGGCTCGGCCTCCTGGCGGACCAGCCCTTTTTCCTGCGCCTCATCGTCTGCATTCTCGGCGCCTATGCCGGGTTCTACGCGCCCAATCTCTATGTTTCGAACCGGGCCAGCAAGCGCAAGCAATCGATCCAGCGCGCCTGGCCCGACGCGCTCGATCTGATGCTGATCTGCGTGGAATCGGGCATGTCCACGGAATCCGCCTTCCGCAAGGTGGCGGAGGAAATCGGCATCCAGTCGGTGGAATTGGCGGAGGAATTCGTGCTGACCAATGCCGAGCTCTCCTTCCTGCCCGAGCGCCGGCAGGCCTATGAAAACCTCGCCAACCGCACGGGGCTGGAGCCGGTGAAGTCGGTTATGCAGGCCCTGATCCAGGCCGAACGCTACGGTACGCCCGTCGCGCAGGCGCTGCGCACCCTCTCTCAGGAAAGCCGCGACATGCGGCTGACCGAGGCGGAAAAGAAGGCCGCCGCGCTTCCGCCCAAGCTCACCGTACCGATGGTGATATTCTTCCTGCCGGTGCTCTTCATGGTCATCCTCGGCCCCGCCTTTATCCAGATCAGCGCACAGGGCGGGCTGTTCGGCAGGTAAGCCCTATTTTTTCGGCTTGTCCTTCAGCATATTCCACGAATTCTGCTGGGCCAGCATGGCGCGTAAATATTGAATGTTGGCTTCGGCCTGCTGCGGGGAAAGCTCGCGGCGGGCGATGGCCTCGGCTTCCTGGAAGCGGCCTTGCAGGCCCACCACCAGCGCCAGGTTCTGCCTGACGCGGCTATCGGCGCCGGGCGCCATGGCGGCGTTGCGCATGTAGGTTTCGGCGCTCTTCAAATCGCCGCTCAGCATGTGGGACATGCCGAAATTCGAGAGGATCGACGCCTCGTTCGGCTGGATTTCGAGCGCGCGGCGGTAGAGCGCGCGCGCGGCTTCGGACTGGCCCATCTGGTCGAGGATCGCCCCTTCGGCGGAGAGAAGCCTCCAGTCGGGATAGGCGGGCGTCTGCGCCCGCCGCACCGCATCGAGCGCCGCTTCCAGTTCGCCCGCGCTTGCCAGCGATTTGCCATAGGCGGCCAGCACCTGCCGGTCCTGCGGATAGGCAATCGCCAGCGCGCGCATCACCGCCAGCGCCTGGTCGTTGCGGCCCGTCATGGCAAGCACATTGGCATAGGCGAGCGCGACGGGCTTGTTCTTGGGGTCCTTCTGATATTGCAAGCCATAGCCGCGCACGGCTGCAGCCAGTTCGGCGCTGTTCATCTGCTCGACAGGACGCGCCGCCGAGCGGGAGATCGAGCCGGTCGTAGTCCGGTCCGTGGTGGTGCAGCCGGCAGCGCCCGCCGCAAGTAACATTGCCATTGCCGAAAAAACAAAACGGCCCCGCCTGGCCGCGCCGGTCGCCCTGATGCCCATTTCCCGCCGCTCCGAAACCGGTTCCGGCTTTTTGCCGCAAACCGCCCACATCATTCCCTCAACGAGAAATATTCTGTTAACCCTAACAGATGATTAAGAAACGGCGTGCTTGGGTGTATGCCGTTCTGGACTTCATCAGGAATAAAGGTCGCTTCCATGCCCGTTGACATCTCCGCCCAGAAAACTGCCGAAAGCCGCCCGGTCTGGCTGGTCACGAAAGACGGTTTCGACCGGCTGCCCTTGCCGGAACATGCCCTCGCATGGGCGCGCGCCAACGGCTTTACCGGGCAGGCGGGGCAGCTTCTCACCGTACCCGATGGTACCGGCGGCATTGCCTGCGCGCTGTTCGGCACCGAAAAGCCCGGCAAAGACGGCCAGTCGCGCCTGCTTCCGGGCAAGCTCGCGCGGAGCCTTCCGGAAGGCACATGGCATATCGAAGGCGCGGTGAAAGACGGCGATCTCCTGGCGCTCGCCTTCCTCATGGGCGGCTACAGCTTCGACCGTTATCGCAGCAAACCGGAGAAGGAAAATGTCGTTCTCGTTCTGCCCGAAGGCGTCGAGGAAGCCGAGACAAGGCGCGTCGCCGCAGGCGTCACGCTCGCCCGCGATCTCATCAACACCCCCGCCAACGATATGGGGCCGGAAGCGCTGGAGGAGGCCGCGCGCAAGCTCGCAGCCGCCCATGGCGCTGAAATCGCGGTGACGGTAGGGGAGGCGCTTCTGGACCGTAATTTCCCGATGATCCACGCCGTCGGCCGCGCGGGTGCTGAGGCACCAAGGCTTATCGACATTATCTGGGGCGACAAGGACCACCCGAAGGTCACGCTCGTCGGCAAGGGCGTCTGCTTCGATACCGGCGGTCTCGACATCAAGCCGGCGAGCGGCATGCTGCTGATGAAGAAGGACATGGGCGGCGCAGCCAATGTTTTGGGCCTTGCCCACATGATCATGGACGCTGGACTGCCCATCCGGCTGCGCGTGCTAATCCCGGCGGTGGAGAACGCCATCGCCGGCAACGCCTTCCGCCCCGGCGACATCCTGAAAAGCCGCAAGGGGATTACGGTCGAAATCGGCAACACTGATGCCGAAGGCCGGCTGGTTCTGGCCGACGCGCTGGCGCTCGCCGACGAGGAAGAGCCCGAGGTGCTCATCGACATGGCGACGCTGACCGGCGCCGCGCGCGTGGCACTGGGCCCCGACCTGCCGCCCTTCTACACCGACGATGACGGTTTTGCCGGAGATGTCGCCGAAGCCGCCCATGCCGTGGCCGATCCGGTCTGGCGCATGCCGCTCTGGACGCCCTATGAGAAGAAGCTTTCCTCCCGCGTTGCCGACATCAACAATGTAACGACCGATGGCTTCGCCGGCTCGGTGACGGCAGCGCTCTTCCTCAGGCGCTTCGTCGACAAGGCGCGCGCATGGAGCCATTTCGATATTTTCGGCTGGACGCCCGTGGAAAAGCCCGCCGCGCCCATCGGCGGCGAGGCGCAGGCGATACGCGCTCTTTACCATCTGTTGAAGCAGCGCTTTCCCACGGCATGACAGAGCTTGCGTGAAGCGGCGAAAGACGGTTGAATGATACGGAGCCGAAACGATATGGTTTCCCATGCCCGTCGAGCTGAAGCCGCTGCAGGCGCTGACATTGTTGAAGAGCGTGGCCCTCGCCGAAGTGCGCGACGAGATGCCCGACCTCACATGGCGGCAACTGGCGATATTGCTGACGATCTATCTGGAGCCGCCGCCCCATACGGTGCGGGGCCTTGCGGCGAAGCTCGGCGTGACCAAGCCCGTCATCACCCGCGCGCTCGACACGATGGGCGCGCTGGGCCTTGTCTCGCGGCATCGCGATGAGAAAGATCGCCGCAATGTGCTGATAAAGAGAACCGTAAGCGGCGCGCTCTATGTTGAGCGGCTGGGCGATTTGGTCATCGCCAAATCAAGGGAATTGCCATTATGAGTCTCGACCGTCGCCTCCACGCCCACCGCCCCGACCTTGCCGATATAAGGCTGAAGGGCCGGGTGGAGGCGGAGCGCTTCACTGAGGGCCGGCCCATGCGCGTGGCCGTGCCAGTGGTGGACTTACGCGGCAGGCCAAGCCTCGAGAGCGGCCCGCAGACCCAGCTTCTCCTCGGCGATGACGTCATGGTCTTCGACGAGGCGGATGGCTGGTGTTGGGTGCAGGCGGTGCGCGACGACTATGTCGGCTATGTTATGAATTCCGCGCTTGAGGAAATACGCGGCGAGCCGACTCATGTGGTGAACGTGCCCCGCACCTTCGTCTATCCCGGGGCGGATTTGCGCTTTCCCCACACAAGCTCGCTGTCGCTCGGCTCCGGCGTGACAATCGTGGGCGAGGCGGAGACGCGCGGAACGCGGTACTCTCTTCTTGAAAACGGCGATGCGGTCATCGCCCGTCACCTTTCGCCTGCCGGTCAATATGCCGAGGATTATGTCGCGGTCGCTGAAACCCTGCTTCACACGCCCTATCTCTGGGGGGGCACATCCGGCTTCGGCATCGATTGCTCCGGTCTGGTGCAACTCTCCATGCGCATGGCGGGCAGGGACGTGCTACGCGACAGCGATATGCAGGCCCCGACCATCGGGACAGTGATCGAGCCAGACGCCGATTATGGCAATCTGAAGCGCGGCGATCTCGTTTTCTGGAAAGGTCATGTGGCGATTGCGGCGGATAAAAGCACGCTCATCCACGCCAGCGGCCATACCATGACCGTCACCTATGAGCCGCTGCGCGAGGCGATAGAGCGGATCGCGTATCTTTATGAATATCCGACCGTGGTGAGAAGGCCGGGGCAGGATAGGAGTGGAGTAACTGAAACGGCAGCGCTCCACGTCGCCCTCGCGATGCCGTCAAAACATGAGCCGCCCTAACCCCTCTCTGGCAACACCCGGTCCGGCGGCCTATGCCCGTCCACGAAAGCGCGGATGTTGATGATCACCCGGTCGCCCATGTCAGTGCGGCCCTCGATGGTGGCGGAGCTCATATGGGGGAGGATCACCACCTTGCCCTCGGCCGCGAGGCGGGCGAGGCGGGGGTCGATGGTCGGCTCGTGCTCGAAGACGTCGAGGCCGGCGCCCGCCAGCTTGCCCTGCTCGATCTGCTCGATCAACGCGTTCTCGTCGATGATCTGGCCGCGCGCGGTGTTGACGAGATAGGCGGTCGGCTGCATCAGCGCGATGCGCCGCGCCGAGAGCAGGTGGAAGGTCGCGGGCGTCGACGGGCAGTTGACCGAGATGATGTCCATGCGCGCCAGCATCTGGTCGAGGCTCTCCCAATAGGTGGCCTCCAGCTCCTCCTCGACGCGCGGGCTGACGCGGTGCCGGTTGTGATAATGGATCGACAGGCCGAACGCCTTGGCGCGCCGCGCCACGGCCGTACCGATGCGGCCCATGCCAATAATGCCGAGGCGTTTGCCCCAGATGCGGCGGCCCAGCATCCATGTCGGCGACCAGCCCGGCCATTTGCCGGTTTCGCTGAGCACGTTCACCCCTTCCACCAGACGGCGCGGTGCAGCGAGGATCAGCGCCATGGTCATGTCGGCGGCATCCTCGTTGAGCACATTCGGCGTGTTGGTCACCATGATGCCGCGTCTGGCCGCAGCGGCGACGTCGATATTATCGACGCCATTACCGAAATTGGCGATGAGCTTTAGATTCGGCCCGGCCTCATCGATGACGGACGCATCGATGACATCGCGGATGGTCGGCACGAGGACGTCGGCCTCCTTCATCGCGGCGATGATTTCGTCTCTGGACATGGGGTGGTCGTCAATATTCAGCCTGGCGTCGAAAAGCTCGCGCATGCGCGTCTCGACCGGATCGGGAAGCTTCCGCGTGATGACGACCAAAGGCTTCTTTCTTGTCGGCATGTCCACCTCTTGAATCCGGGCCGTCCCGCCCCTCACATGCGCCCGGCGAGCCCTCAGGCTTTTCGGACAATATCATGCATAAAACAATGACAGAGCCTTATTGGCTCCTTGATGTCAGCTATTAAGCTCTCTTTAACCAATCAAGTTGAGGCCTCCTTAACTACGGAGGGTGCAGACTATCATCCTGTCTACCAAGGCGGCGCGCCAAAGACAAAGAAAAACAGGGGCCGGCACCATCGCCGGAACGACACCCGAAAAGACGTGACGGCAGAACCGGCGAGGACGGATTTGTACAAGGATTTTAAGCTGCGTTCCCCCTTCTTCCTGGCGGGGGCTGTTTTCCTGTTTCTGATGGGCGTACCGCTCGCCAGTCCCGGCGATTACCACGCCGCGGCTGCGGACCCCGCCCCCGGCACCGTGCTGGGGCCGAGCGGCCTGCCTTTGCCGCGCTTTGTCAGCCTGAAGCCCAGCAAGGTGAACTTGCGCATCGGGCCGGGGCGTCAATATGCCGTCTCCTGGCTGTTTCAGAAATCCGGCCTGCCGGTCGAAATCATCCAGGAATATGACAATTGGCGCCGCATCCGCGATGCCGATGGCGCGGAGGGCTGGGTCTACCAGTCGCTGCTGTCAGGCAAGCGCACCGGCATCGTCGCGCCGTGGAAGAAGGACGACCCGAAGACGCTTATGAACTTGTATTCAGGCCCGAGCGAGACCTCGAACCTCGTCGCGCGCGTCGAGCCGGGCGTGATCGGCACCTTGAACGAATGCGACGGCGAGTGGTGCGAATTCAAGATAGAGCGAGTCAGCGGCTGGATAAGACAGCGCGAGCTCTGGGGCGCTTATCCAGGGGAGCAGTTCGACTAATCCAGATATTGTTTCTGGATAGGAGCCCAGATTTCCGGGGGAACGCCGAGAAGGGTGCGCAGGCGATCCGGCGTTTTATCGCCGTCGAAATCGGTGTTTACCAGTACCGTCAGCCGGCTCTCCAGCGACTGCCCGCCCGCCTTCTCCATCGCCATGTTCACCGCGTCCCAGAAGGCGACGCCCTTGGTGTAGAATGCGCCGATGCCGGCCATCTGATCACCGGTCTCATCCACACGGCTTGAAATGGCGACGAGACCTTCGGGAAAGGCTTTTGCCCCTTCCTTGAAGCGTTCAAATAAAGCCTTAGCCCCCGCCGCATCATGCGTCACTGCGAGAACAGCACGTATGGCGAAATAGCTTGCAAGGCTTTCCTCCATCCAGACCGGACGTTTCCGCCCTGTCGCGGCGAACTGATGCATGGCTTCATGCAATGGCACGTAAAGCCGCATCGCTTTGCCGAAAGGCTCCGGCGTGTCGCTTGCGAGATAATTGACCAGAAGCAGTCCGTCGCCTTGCGCACCCCCCAGCGAAAGAAGCTTTTTCGGCACGCCGAGCCAGAGAACGGAAAAACGCATGGGCCCGTCGGAAGGAACCCGGTCCCGCAGCCAGCGAAGACCGGCGAGGTGTTCGGCCATATCCGGCACACGGGAGCGAGCGGCAGGGTTGTCGAAAAAGTAAACCAGCTTGATTTGATCAGCGGTGCGCGTTTCCGCAGGATTTACACCGAGCAGTACGAACAGCGGTGGCTTGCCGGCCGGTGGCAGGGGCAGGCCATCTTTGGCGGCAGGAAAGTTCTGACCCGGTGGCAGGCTCAGCTTCTCAGGACCCGCGTCGTCGAGGCGAGGGAGCGATGACGCTTCGGACAGCAGAACGCCATTTGTCATCGAAAGGCTTCGCTGGGCATTTGCCGGTTCTGCGCCCGATGGTTCGAGCGGCACTTTCCAGCTGACGTTCCGGCATTCGGCTGGAACCTTCCATCGGCCTTTTCCAGCCGCTACAAGCGGTTTGCCGTCACAAGATGGTGCTTCGACCTGCGGCGCAATGCCGAACCGCGCGCCGCGCAAGACGAGCGACGTGACGGGAGCTTTAGCCGGACGCTCGACACTAATTTCCAGTTCGTTTGTTTTCGCAGATTGCTGGACGGTGTAGGTCGTCGCGGCAAGCGCCGTCTGCGCGATAACGGCGAACAAGCCGGACAGGCCTCCGCGCCGCCAGAGAGAATGCTGACGTTTCCAGTCCCGATCCATTCCGGCTGCTCCGCAATTGTCGAGGCGAAGATAACGCGTAGCCAGCCGGATCGTTGCGATTGGTAGAATGATTGGAGCGCATCCAAAACAAAAGCGGCCCGCAAGGGCCGCTTGTTCATGTCTTGACGATGCTGGGCCCTATAGCCCCTTCCGCCTCAGCCGCACGATGATATCGACATTGACAATCTCCATGCCTTCGGGCGGCTCGGGCAGATTGCCGACGACCGGCTGACCCTTCGGGCCGTTGGGGATGTCGATGACCGCGTTGTCGCCTTCGATGAAGAAATGCTGGTGATCAGAGGTGTTGGTGTCGAAATAAGTCTTCGAGCCCTCGATGGCGATCATGCGCAGCATGCCCGCCTCGGTGAACTGGTGGAGCGTGTTGTAGACAGTGGCGAGCGATACCGGCACATCTGCGCCGACAGCTTCCTCATGCAATTGCTCGGCGGAAAGATGCCGGTCCCCTTGCGCGAAGATCAGGCTGGCCAGCGCGATGCGCTGCCGCGTCGGGCGCAGGCCCGCATGGCGAAGACGATCCTCGATATTGGTGGCGTGGGCGGGGTTTGTGTGCACGGCCTTCCGTCAACTTCGCTTCAAATCTGGTCAAAAACGCCGCAGGCGGTTGCCGATGGCGTATCAGGATTGATATATGCCCTCGCGAGACAACGATCAATAGCGTTTCCTTAGGCGATGAAAGGCCGGGAAAAAGCCATTGACCCGGTTTTACTGTTGGAAACACTCCGGTTAAGGATGTGTCAATATTTCAGACAGCGCGGAGCGCGGTCTGGAACTGATGATGGGAGACATGATGGCAGAGCGTAAATCGAGCTACGGGTATGAGGAACTCCTCGCCTGCGCGCGCGGCGAGATGTTCGGCCAAGGCAACGCGCAATTGCCGGCGCCGCCGATGCTGATGTTCGATCGGATCACCGAAATTTCGGAGGAAGGCGGCGAGCACGGGAAAGGCTTTATCCGCGCCGAGTTTGATATCAAGCCGGACCTCTGGTTCTTCCCCTGCCATTTCATCGGCGATCCCGTCATGCCCGGCTGCTTGGGTCTCGACGCCATGTGGCAGCTGACCGGCTTCTTCCTCGGCTGGCTCGGCGAGCCCGGCAAGGGCCGCGCCATCTCCACGGGTGAAGTAAAATTCTCAGGCATGGTTACGCCCAAGACCAAGCTCGTCGAATATGGTATCGACTTCAAGCGGGTGATGCGCGGACGCCTCGTGCTCGGCATCGCCGATGGCTGGCTGAAGGCCGATGGCGAAACCATTTATAAGGCGAGCGATCTGCGCGTCGGGCTTTTCAAAGCATGAACCCAAAAAGTTGTAGACTTTTTGGATAAGATCATGCGGCTGAAAATGGAAGCTGCCGCCTAAGCTGGATCGAGGCAGGACAGGCATAAAGGAGAACGCGATGCGGCGTGTGGTGGTCACCGGAATGGGGATCGTATCCTCGATTGGAAACAATACCCAGGAGGTTCTCGCCTCCCTGCGTGAGGCGAAGTCCGGCATTTCCCGCGCGGAGGACTACGCCGCGCTCGGCTTCCGCTGCCAGGTCCACGGCGCGCCGCAGATCGATGTCGAGGCGTTGGTGGACCGCCGCGCCATGCGATTCCATGGCCGGGGAACGGCATGGAACCACATCGCCATGGACCAGGCGATCCTCGATGCAGGCCTTGACGAGAGCGAGGTTTCCAACGAGCGCACCGGCATCATCATGGGCTCCGGCGGCCCCTCGACGCGCACCATCGTCGAATCCGCCGACATCACCCGTGAGAAAGGCCCCAAGCGCGTCGGCCCCTTCGCGGTTCCCAAGGCGATGAGCTCCACCGCCTCGGCGACGCTCGCGACTTTCTTCAAGATCAAGGGCATCAACTATTCCATCTCCTCGGCCTGCGCGACTTCAAACCATTGCATCGGCAACGCCTATGAGATGATCCAGTACGGCAAGCAGGACCGCATGTTCGCGGGCGGCTGCGAGGATCTGGACTGGACGCTGTCGGTGCTCTTCGACGCCATGGGCGCGATGTCCACCAAATATAACGACCGCCCCTCCACCGCCTCCCGCGCCTATGACAAGAACCGCGATGGCTTCGTGATCGCCGGCGGCGCCGGTGTTGTGGTGCTGGAAGAGCTGGAAACCGCCAAGGCGCGCGGCGCCAAGATCTATGGCGAGATCGTCGGCTATGGCGCGACGTCCGATGGCTACGACATGGTGGCTCCCTCGGGCGAGGGGGCGGAGCGCTGCATGAAAATGGCGATTTCCACCGTCAAGGAAAAGATCGATTACATCAACCCGCACGCCACCTCGACGCCCGCCGGCGACGCGCCCGAGATCGACGCGATCCGCCGCGTCTTCGGCTCGGGCGAGAATTGCCCGCCGATTGCGGCGACGAAGTCGCTGACCGGCCATTCGCTGGGCGCGACGGGCGTGCAGGAGGCGATCTACTCGCTCCTGATGATGCAGAACGACTTCATCTGCGAGAGCGCCCATATCGAGGAACTGGATCCCGCCTTTGCCGACATGCCCATTGTCCGCAAACGCATCGACAATGCTCGCCTGAACACGGTCCTGTCGAACTCCTTCGGATTCGGCGGAACGAATGCGACGCTGGTATTCCAGCGGTATCAAGCATGATCCCGAAAAGTTGTAGACTTTTCGGACAAGATCATGCGGCTAAAAAAGGCGGGCTGAGAGAGGAATGAATATGGAAGGTTTGATGAAGGGCAAGCGCGGCCTCATTATGGGTGTCGCGAACAATCATTCGATTGCCTGGGGCATCGCCAAGCAGCTCGCCGCGCATGGCGCCGAGCTTGCATTCACCTATCAGGGTGACGCGCTGGGCAAACGGGTGAAGCCGCTCGCCGCGCAGGTCGGCTCCGATTTCGTTCTCCCTTGCGACGTGGAAGACATTGAAACCGTCGACGCCGTCTTCGCCGAGATTGAGAAGCGCTGGGGCAAGATCGATTTCCTCGTTCATGCCATCGGCTTTTCCGACAAGAGCGAGCTGAAGGGCCGCTATGCTGACGTGACCACGCGCGAGAATTTCAGCCGCACCATGGTGATCTCGGCCTTCTCCTTCACGGAAGTGGCGCAGCGCGCCGAAAAGCTGATGAAAGACGGCGGCTCCATCCTGACGCTGACCTATGGCGGCTCGACGCGCACCATCCCGAACTACAATGTCATGGGTGTCGCCAAGGCGGCGCTCGAGGCCATGGTGCGCTATCTCGCCGCCGATTACGGCCCGCAAGGCATCCGCGTCAACGCGATCTCCGCAGGCCCCGTGCGTACGCTCGCCGGTGCCGGCATCGGCGATGCCCGCGCCATCTTCAACTATCAGCGCCGCAACGCGCCTCTGCGCCGCACCGTCGATATCGACGAGATCGGCAATTCAGCGCTCTATCTGCTGTCCGATCTCTCGAGCGGCGTGACCGGCGAAGTCCATTTCGTCGATTCCGGCTACAACATCGTCTCCATGCCGACGCTGGACGAGCTGAAGGAGACGGACGAGAACGGCGATTGAGGCACGGGTCCGGCTGAAGGAGGTAACGCCATGAGCCATCAGGACGAACCTCTGTCCGGCCCGGAACTGGAGCGCTATGCGCGCCATATCGTGCTGCGCGAGATCGGCGGGCCGGGACAGCACAAGCTGAAGCGCGCCCGCGTGCTGGTGGTGGGCGCGGGCGGTCTGGGCGCTCCCGCGCTGCAATATCTGGCGGCGGCGGGCGTCGGCACGCTGGGCATTATCGACGACGACCGCGTTTCGCTCTCCAACCTGCAAAGGCAGGTGATCCACGACACCGGCAGCGTCGGCGAATTGAAGACCGAGAGTGCCGCGCGCAACATCGCCCGCATCAATCCGCATGTGAAAGTGGAAACGCACACGCTGCGGCTCGACGCAGACAATGCCGAAGCCCTGATCGGCAGCTACGACATCATCGCCGACGGCTCGGACAATTTCACCACGCGCTACATCGTCGCCGATGCCGCCGCCGCTGCGAAACGGCCATTGGTCACCGCCGCCATCGGGCGCTTTGATGGCTCGCTGACGGTCCTGAAGCCCTATGAATCGGATGAAGAGGGCAGGCCGAACCCGTCCTATCGCGACCTCTTCCCGGAAGCCCCGCCGCCCGGCCAAGTGCCTACCTGTGCCGAAGCGGGCGTGCTGGGCGCGCTACCGGGCATTCTCGGCTCCTTGCAAGCGATGGAAATCATCAAACTCATCGCCGGCATTGGCAAGCCGCTCGTCGGCAGGCTGCTGCTCTATGATGGGCTGGCGGCGCGGTTCGAGACGATCAATTACCGCGCATGAAATGATTCCCTTCACCCTCATCCTTCGAGGCTCCGCGTCGCTCCGCACCTCAGGATGAGGTGCGAATGGAGCGCAGCGGAATTTGCCTCGAACCACGAGGGCGCTTGGGCACTACTGCCTCACTCCATTCGCCACTTCCATGCGGAACGCAGCCGCCATCAGGGCCTTGGTGTAATCCTCCTTCGGCTTTGTGAAGATTTCTGCCGCCGGGCCGAATTCCACCGCCTTGCCGTTGCGCATGACGAGCACGTCATTGGCAAGCGCCCGGACCACTTTCAGATCATGGCTGATGAAGAGATAGGCGAGGCCGTGCTTCTTCTGCAACGAGCGCAGCAGATCCACCACCTGCGCCTGCACGCTCATGTCGAGGGCCGAGGTCGGTTCGTCCAGCATGACGAAGCGCGGATTAAGCACCATCGCCCGCGCGATGGCGATGCGCTGACGCTGGCCGCCGGAGAACTCATGCGGATAGCGGAAGCGCGTGTCCGGGTCGAGATTGACCTCCTCTAGCGCCGCCACCACCCGCGCGTCACGCTCCGCCGCGGAGAGGCGCGGCTCATGCACGCTCAAGCCTTCCGCGATGATGTCCGCAATGGACATGCGCGGGCTCAAGGAGCCGAACGGGTCCTGGAAGACGATCTGCAATTCGCGCCTGAGCGGCCGCATCTGCTTGAAGCTGAGGCCCTCGATCTCGCGTCCGTCGAAGCGGATATCGCCCTGGCTGGAAATCATGCGCGCCAGCGCTAGCCCCAGCGTCGTCTTGCCGGAGCCGGATTCGCCGACGACGCCCAGCGTCTGCCCGGCGCGGATCGTTACATCGATTCCATCCACCGCCTTCACATGATCGACGGTGCGGCGCAGAAAACCCTTTTTAATCGGGAACCAGACCTTGATATCCCTCCCTTCCATGACGGAAGGGGCTTTGGCATTGGCTGCGGGCGGCTTGCCCTTCGGCTCTGCGGCAAGCAGATGCCGTGTATATTCATGCTGCGGATTATCGAAGATTTCCTGCGTCGGCCCCGCCTCGACGATCTGGCCCTTGGTCATCACGCAGACCCGGTCGGCGATCTTGCGCACAATGCCGAGGTCATGCGTGATGAACAGCATCGACATGCCCTGCTTGGCCTTGAGTTCAGCCAGAAGCTCAAGGATTTGCGCCTGTACGGTCACGTCGAGCGCCGTGGTCGGCTCGTCGGCGATGAGCAGCGCCGGCTTGTTGGCAAGCGCCATGGCGATCATCACGCGCTGCCGCTGCCCGCCCGAGAGCTGGTGCGGATAGGCATTAAGCCGCTTTTCCGGCTCGCGAATGCCGACTTCGTTGAGAAGCTCCAGTGTCCGCGCCCGCGCGGCGCTATTGCCCATGCCCTGATGAATCCTGAGTGTCTCCCCCACCTGCCGCTCGATCGTATGCAGCGGGTTGAGCGAGGTCATCGGCTCTTGGAAGATCATGGAAATGTCATTGCCGCGCACCCGGCGCAGGTCGCGTTCGTCCTTGTCCAAAAGGTCGCTGCCGTTGAAAAGGATCTGACCGGAGGGATGGCTCGCGGAAGGATAAGGCAGCAATTTCAGGATCGACAGCGCCGACACCGATTTGCCCGAGCCCGATTCGCCCACCAGCGCCACCGTCTCCCCCTTGTCGATATCGAAGGAGATATGATCGACCGCAATCCTCTCCTTGCCATCCTGGGTAAAGACAATGGAAAGATCACGGACGGAGAGGAGAGGGGCTTTCTTCATGCGCGGTCGCTCAGGATCGATTGGAGGATGTTGGGTGTGGGTTCGATGACCGTCAGGATTGGCGATGGTCGGCTATATCCCAAGTGATCGGTTGCGACATGAACTTGATCGGGAACTTTCTTGTCGGCAGTTAAAAAATGGCTGCATTTAAAATCGATAGCCGTAGCCAGGTGGATCGCGTCCGGCAGTTTCACCCTGGGATAATCCCGCCGGACAAGCGCGGCGCTCCAAAGAACGTTTCGCGTTACCGGACGCACATCCAGCCAAGCGCTATCTGGCGTGATCCAGTTTTCATAAAACCGGACCATAGCTTCGTCCTTTTCTCGCAGCGGGCGAACCAGCAATTCAGCCAATGTGAGTTCACTTGTACAGATGAACGGCCTTCCGTTTTTCATTCTTAGAGCGGTAATCGCATTAAGAACCTGCTGCCGCGCGCCTATTTCTTCGCCTAGTCCGATGAAAATGTTCGTATCGAAATAGAGGCGCTGGAATACCTCCATCAGTCATCCCACTCGTCGCGCAGTTCCCTTATTTGCCTGACCGCTTCTTCCATGGTTATTGGGTTTTTGAACGATTTTCTTGCTTCTTCGATTTCGCGCTGCAATTCCTCTGCAGTCGTCGCTCCGCGCCTCGGCGACTCCGGCTCCACCGTCACGCTGACCAGCGCATCGTCAGGCAATCCTTCACGCAATTCCTTGGGCAAATTCGATGCCCTATAATGCTTGATCGTGACACCCATGGCTTCAGACCCCGTGTTTCGCTGGGGTAATATAGTGGATCACGCCCCTCATTTGAACGCCTTTCGCGGATCGAAGGCATCGCGGGTCGCTTCGCCGATGAAGATCAGCAGCGATAGCATCAGCGATATGACGATGAAGCCGGTGATACCAAGCCAGGGCGCTTGCAGATTGTTCTTGCCCTGCGCCAGCAATTCTCCGAGCGAAGGCGAGCCGGGCGGCAAGCCGAAGCCGAGGAAATCGAGCGAGGTCAAGGTGGTGATCGAGCCGTTCAAAATAAACGGCAGGAAGGTCAGCGTCGCCACCATCGCGTTCGGCAAGAGGTGCCTGCGCATGATCGTGCCGTTGGGTACGCCCAGCGCCCGCGCCGCGTTGACGTATTCGAAATTGCGCGCCCTGAGGAATTCTGCCCGCACCACGCCGACAAAGGCCACCCAAGAGAACAGCAGCATGATGCCGAGCAGGATCCAGAAGCCCGGCGGCAACACCGCGGCGATGATGAGCAGGAGATAGAGGACGGGAATCGCCGACCAGATCTCGATGAACCGCTGGAACAGGAGATCGACCCAGCCGCCGAAATAGCCCTGTATCGCCCCCGCCGTCACGCCGATAAGCGCCGAGGCCGCCGTCAGGATCAGCCCGAACAGCACGGAAATGCGAAAGCCATAGAGCGTGCGGGCAAAGACGTCGCGCGCCTGGTCGTCAGTGCCCAGCAGATTCCAGTTGCCGAAGACGCAGTTTTCGTCATCGACGCCCTTGGGATAGCGCTGGCAGCGCTCTTCTTTCGTATAGAGCCAGGAGGGTTTAGACGGCGCGGCTTGCGGAATCTCATTGTTGACCGTGCGGTACGAATAGCGGATCGGCGGCCACAGCATCCAGCCATGCTTGTTGATCTCGTCCGATATAACGGGATCGCGATAATCGGTCACGGCATAGAACCCGCCGAATTTTTCCTCGGGGTAATCCACCAAGACTGGCATCAGCAGCTCGCCCTTGTAATAGGCGAGGATCGGCTTGTCGTTGGCGATGAAATTCGCAAAGAGCGAGGCGATGAAGAGGATAAGGAACAGCCAGAGCGACCACCAGCCGCGCCGGTTCGCCCTAAAATTCTTCCAACGCCGCTGGTTGAGCGGCGAGAGCCATGGCCGGCGCACCGGCGCGGCCTGTTCCGGAATGCGGATATGGGCAGCAGCCTTCGCCATCAGACATCCCTCCGCTCGAAATCGATGCGCGGATCGATCCAGGTGTAGAGAAGGTCCGAGAGAAGCCCGACCAGCAGGCCCAGCAGAGAGAAGATGTAGAGCGTGGCAAAGACCACGGGATAATCGCGGTTAAGCACCGACTGGTAGCCGAGCAGCCCCAGCCCATCGAGCGAGAAGATGGTTTCGATCAAGAGCGAGCCGGTGAAGAAGGCGGAGATGAAGGCACCGGGAAAGCCGGCGATGACAATGAGCATGGCATTGCGGAAGACATGGCCATAAAGCACCTGCCGCTCCGTCAAACCCTTGGCTCGCGCTGTCGTCACATATTGCTTGCGGATCTCTTCGAGGAAAGAGTTCTTGGTCAGTAGCGTCGTGGTGGCGAAGGCGGAGAGCACCAGCGCGGTTACGGGCAGCGCGATGTGCCAGAGATAATCCGTGATCTTGCCCCACAGCGAAAGCTGGCTGAAGTCGGACGAGGTCAGGCCGCGCAATGGGAACCAGTCGAAGAACGAGCCGCCCGCAAAAAGCACGATCAGCAGAATGGCGAAAAGAAAGCTCGGAATCGCATAGGCGACGATGATGACGGCACTAGTCCACACATCGAAATGCGAGCCGTCCTTGATCGCCTTGCGGATGCCGAGCGGGATCGAGATGGCGTAGGACAGGAATGTCAGCCACAGGCCCAGCGAGATCGAAACCGGCATTTTCTCCAGGATCAGGTCGAGCACGCTGATGTCGCGGAAATAAGAGCGCCCGAAATCGAAGCGCAGATAGTTCCACAGCATATCGAAGAAGCGCTCGAGCGGCGGCTTGTCGAAGCCGAATTGCTTTTCGAGGCTGGCGATGAATTGCGGGTCGAGCCCTTGCGCGCCGCGATATCTGGAATTGATGGAGCCGGAATCGAAATTGTTGCTCTGACCCATATCGCCGCCACCGCCGGAGAGACGGTCGAGCGCGTCGCCCCCCTGGCCGGAAAGTTGCGCGATCACCCGTTCGACCGGGCCGCCGGGCGCGAACTGCACCACGGCGAAGGATATGGCCATGATGCCGAACATGGTCGGAATCATGAGCAGCAGGCGGCGCAGAATATAGGCGCCCATCAGCCTGCCGCTCCCGCAATCTTTTTATTTCGTTCAAGCCTTATCAATGGCTTTGGCCTTTTCTTCATCCATCCACCAGAGTGTCTCTACGGGAAAACCATAGTCGGGCTTCGGTTCCCTGAACCCGAACTTGTCCCAATAGGCGACCAGGTGATTCGCCGAAGTCCAATTTGGAATCCAGTCACGCCTGAGACGCAAGAGGCGGTCGAATACCTGCAGCAGAGGCACGAGCGCCTCGCGCGAGGAAGCCTTGCCGACCTCCTCGATCAGCGCGTCGACAACGGGATCGGCGGTGCCCGGATAGTTCCGTGTGCTCGGCATAGCGGCCGATTGGGAAGAAAACATGGAGCTCAGCGATTCCTGTGTCGGCGTCGCCGCCATAACGACCGCCATGCCCATCATGTCGTAATCGAAGCTTTGGATGCGCGCCTGGTACTGCACCGGATCGACCAAGCGCACCGATGCGTTGATGCCGATGGCCTGCAAATTCTGCACGAAGGGATTGTAGACGCGGATAAAGCCTTCCGAATCGGTCAGGAGTTCGAGATCGAAGGGCTTGCCCTCCTTATCAGTGAATCGCCCGTTCTCGCGCTTGAAGCCCGCCTGCGTCATGAGGTCGATGGCGCGGCGGAAGAGCCTGCGGTCGCGGCCCGAGCCGTCGGAAACCGGCATGGTCACCGTCTCGCCGAAGATCGCCTCCGGCACCCGGTCGCGATAGCGCTCCAGAATCGCGAGTTCGGCGGGGGAGGGCTTGCCCTTCGCCTCGAAATCCGACCCGCCGAAACAGGATTGCGAGCGCGTATATATGCCGTAGAAAAGGTTCTTGTTGGTCCACTCGAAATCGAAGCAGAGGGCAATCGCCTCGCGCACCCTGGGATCGCGGAAGCGCTCGCGGCGCTGGTTCACCGCCCAGGCCTGCATGCTGGGCCGCTTTTCGCGTGGAAAGGTGTGCTTCACGACCCGTTTGTCTAAGATCGCCGGAAAATTATATTCCGTCGCCCAGAACTTCGACGAGCTTTCCGAGCGCCAGTCGAGCACACCCTTCTTGAACGCCTCGAACTCCGGCTGCCGGTCGCGGTAGAACTCGATGCGGATGCGGTCGAAATGGTAGAAGCCCTTGTTGACGGGCAGGTCGCGTCCCCAATAGTCCTTGTCGCGCTCATATTCGATGAATTGCGCCGCGGAAAAGCGCCCCACCTTATATGGCCCGGAGCCGCGCGGCGGCTCCAGCGTGGAGGCGGAAAAGTCGCGGGCCGCGTACCACGCTTTTGACAGGATCGGCATCCCCGCCGCGTCGAGAATGGCTCGCGCGGAATGGTCAGGCAAAAAGGTGAGGCGCAGCGTATGCGCATCCTCCGCTCTCGCCTCATCGAGCTGTGTCAGCGCCAGAAGCAGTTCCGGATGACCTTTTTCCTTGAACGTTCGATAGCTGAACGCAATGTCCTCGGCGGTCAGCGGCGTGCCATCAGCAAACCGCGCTTTCGGCCGCAGCTTGAAGATATAGGACTTGCGGTCTTCCGCGATGGTTACGCTCTCGGCAACAAGGCCGTAGATTGCGTCGGGCTCGTCCAGCGCGGAAGTCATCAGCGAATCGAAGCAAAGCTCCATGCGCGGCGGCGCATCGCCCTTGTTCGAAAAACTGTTCAGCGTGTTGAAGGTGCGCGTGCTCTGGTTGTAGTACCAGTAAGACGGGCTGAAGGTGAAGGTCCCGCCCTTCGGCGCCTCCGGGCTCGCATAGCCGAAATGCGGGAAACCGGCGGGATATTTCAGCTCTCCGAACGCCGAGAGCCCGTGCAGCGGCTTGCCCGCCGGCGTCTCCGCAAAAGCCCGTCCCGGCAGGAAGGCGGCAATCGCCGCGCTGCCGGAAGCCAGGAGGAACGAGCGTCTGTCGAGCTTCGGCTTGAGGATCATGAAATGGCCCGCCGCATGTTTCGCCTCACTCCCCGCGCGCAAGCAGCGCTTTTTGCTTGGCCGGGTCGATCCACCAGGAGAACGGATCGATGCCCGAATAATCCGGCTGCTTCTCGGGCATGCCGAATTTGTTCCAGATGGCGACATGAATCTTATCGTCATACCATTGTGGCACGACGTAATAGTTCCACAACAGTACCCGGTCGAGCGCTCGGACGGCGGCGACGAGTTCATCGCGATCCTTGGCGTAAATCACCCGGTCGATGAGTTTATCGACTGCGGGATTCCTAATGCCGGAATAGTTCCTGCCGCCCTTGATGTCTGCCGCGGCGGAACCCCAGTATTCGCGCTGCTCATTGCCGGGCGAATTGGTCTGCCCGATAATGGTGGCGATCACGTCATAATCGAAATCCCGCACCCGCGCCTCGTATTGCGCGCTGTCGACGATGCGCACGGTCGCCCGTATGCCGACGCGGCGAAGATTCTCGACAAACGGGTTGAAGATGCGCTCATCGGTTGGATCGTTGCCGAGGAATTCTATGGTGAAGGGATTGCCGTTTTTATCGGTCAGAACCCCGTCCTTGAGCGTATATCCTGCGTCCTGAAACAGCTGCATCGCGTGACGTAAATTCGTTCGCGTCGCCTGAGGCGTATCGAAGACCGGTTCCTTGAATTCCTTGGTGAAGACTTCAGGCGGTACCTGGTCCCGCACGGTCTCAAGAATTTCGAGTTCCTTGCCCGTGGGCAGCCCGCTTGAGGCCAGATCAATGCCTTCGAAATAGCTTTCGACCCGCTTGTACTGGTTGAAGAAGAGTGTGCGGTTAATCGACTGAAAGTCGAACACCCAGTTCAGCCCCTCACGCACGCGCCGGTCGCTGAATTTTTCCCGCCGCGTATTGAGGAAATAAGCCTGCATCCGGCCCATGGAATGGATGGGGAAGGCGCGCTTGATCACGTCGCCACGCTCGACGGCGGGGAAATTATATTCCTGCATCCAGCGTTGTATCCGGTTTTCTGGCCGGTAATCGTCAAGCCCGCCCTTCTTGAATGCCTCCCAGGCTGCATTCGCATCCATGAAATAGTCGTACCGGATGTGGTCGAAATTGTTGCGTCCCACATGGATCGGCAGATCCTTGCCCCAATAATCCGGTACGCGCGCCCAGACGATGGAGCGACCTGGATCCACCTTTTCAACCTTGTATGCGCCGGAGCCAAGCGGAATTTCCAGCGTCGGGCGCGAGATATCTCGCTTCTTGCCGCTGGCGTCGGTTCCTTCCCACCAATGTTTCGGCAGAACCGGCAAGTCTCCCATCACAGCAGGGAGTTCCCGATTGCCCTTTTGAGAGAAGGTGAATTTGACTTCGTGATCGCCCGTCTTTTCCGCCTTCACCACATCGGCGTAATATTTATTATAGATAGGCGTGTTTTTCTTGACCGTCTCGAACGACCAGATCACGTCTTCCACGGTGATCGGCTTGCCATCATGCCAGCGCGCCGCCGGGTTTAGGCGAAACTTCGCCCAGGAAAAATCGTCGGGATATTGCATTGCTTCCGCGACAAGGGCGTAGCTGACCGAGTCTTGATCAGCGGAGCGCGCCATCAGCGAGTCATAGAGAAGTCCTCCAAGGAGGGGTGAAAATCCAGCAGCGGGTACCCCCTGAATCACGAACGGATTGAGGCTGTCGAATGTGCCGACAGCCACGCTATTGAGCGTCCCGCCTTTGGGAGCATTCGGGTTTACATAATCATATTGCTTGAAACCGGCAGGATATTTGGGTTCACCGACCAGACTGCTTGCATGCCGCCATTTGGGCTCGGAATCTTGCGCGTTTCCATATGACGAAAACCCAGCCACCAAAGCCAGCGCTATCGCGCCTGCCAGCATAACCCTCATGCCTTGCCCTCTCTAGGGATTCTAACCGTAAGGCCAGAGTAATGTCTTTTGCGGAGGAAGAAAGGCGCTAGCTGGGGAAAAATGAAAAAAGCCGGAAAGTTCCCGGCTTTCGCTACACCTTCGTCGTCTCGGTCGCTACGCCTCCGTCATCCTCGGGTTTACCCCAAGGACGAGGATGACGGCCTTACTGCGCCGGGGCGGGCTGCCCGGCTGGTGCCGGTGCTGCAGGCGCGGCCGGTGCTGGCTGCTGTTCCGGCGCCGGGGCCGGCTGTTCGCCCTGTGTCGGAGCGACGTTTCCAGCGGGGTTGCCGGTGCCGCCGCCGGGCTGGCCGCCTTCGTTTTCAGGCTTTTCCGTCTCGGTCGCGGGCTTCGTCGGCTCGCCTTCGGCAGGCTTGGCGCCCTCGGCAGGGGCCTCGGCCGCCGGCAGCGGTGCGGGGTTGTCGGCGAGCGTACGCAGATAGGCGATGAGGTCGGCGCGCTCCTGGTCGTTCTTGTCGCCGGCAAAGCCCATCGCCGTACCCTTCACATAGGTCTTGGGCGAGGTGAGGAAGCCGTTGAGGTGCTCGTAGTCCCAGACCTTGGCGGTCTTGGCGAATTCCTTCATGGCAGCGGAATAGCTGAAATCGGACACTGAGGCGATCGGGCGGTTGACGATATCCCACAGATGCGGGCCGACCTTGTTCGGGCCGCCCTTTTCGCCGCTATGGCAGGCCTGGCAGCGCTTGAACACGGCTTCGCCCTTCTTGGGATCGGCATTTTGCAGGAGCGTGGCGATCGGCACAGCGGCGGCGGCAGGCTTCTCCGGTGCGGCGGCGGAGGTTTCCAGCGGCTGGATGTTATAGCCTTCCTTTTCCGGCTTCGGGCTGTCGAAAATGACGTCGGAGAGAAGGCTGACGGACATCATGACGAAAACTGCCGCCAGAAATGCCCCGGTATATTTATAGGCTTGTGATTCCATCGACTATCAGCGCTCCCCCTTGCGAGAGTCCAATGTTCCGGAGGCGCAGGCGCTCCAAGGCTGGAACCGGTCCCCTCCATGTCCAAGATGGCGCGGAAACTAGGTCTTTTGCTTCTTTCATGCAACACCTATAAGGGCGCTGAACCCCGTGACTTTTTGACACTTTCGGCAGATGTCGATGACCCCAATCATGAAAACCCTTGTCCTTATTCCTTCCCGCCTGGCCTCGACGCGCCTGCCGGGCAAGCCGCTGGCGGATATTGCCGGCAAGCCAATGATCGTCCATGTCGCCGAGCGCGCCGCTGCCGCCACTCTCGGGCGCACGGTCGTCGCCACCGATAGTGAGGAAATCGCCGACGCCGTCCGCAAGTATGGCTTCGAGGCGGTGATGACCCGCTCGGATCACCAATCCGGCTCGGACCGCATTTACGAGGCGCTTCAGGCGCTCGACCCCAACGGCGACGTGGAAGCCGTCATCAACGTCCAGGGGGACCTGCCGACCATCGAGCCGGAGATTATCGCCAAGGCCCTGCAGCCGCTGGCCGAAGGCCCGGCCGACATCGCGACCTTGGGCGTCGAAATCACCGAGGAGAGCGAGAAGACCGCGCCGAGTGTGGTCAAGATCGTCGGCTCGCCGCTTGCGGAAGGACGCCTGCGTGCGCTCTACTTTACCCGCGCCACCGCCCCTTGGGGCGACGGGCCGCTCTATCATCACATCGGGCTTTATGCCTATCGCCGCGCTGCGCTGGAACGTTTCGTGGCAATGGGACAGTCACCGCTCGAGCGGCGCGAGAGCCTGGAACAGCTGCGCGCGCTGGAGGCGGGAATGCGCATCGATGTCGAGATCGTCAATTCCGTGCCGCTCGGCGTCGATACGCCCGCGGACCTGGAACGCGCGCGTGCAATTCTGCAGAGCATGTAAGAGAAAGACACCAACATGACGGGCAAGACCAACAAAATCTCATTTCAGGGCGAGCCAGGCGCGAATTCCGATACGGCCTGCCGCAACATGTTCCCGGACATGGAGCCTCTGCCTTGCCCGACATTTGAAGATGCCTTCAACGCGGTGGAGACGGGCGCGGCTGACCTTGCCATGATCCCCATCGAAAATACCATCGCCGGGCGCGTCGCCGATATCCACCACCTCCTGCCGCATTCGCGGCTCCATATCGTCGGCGAATATTTCCTGCCCATCCGCTTCCAGCTGATGGTGCTGCCGGGGGTGAAGCTCGACGAGATCAAAACGGTCCACAGCCACATCCACGCACTCGGCCAGTGCCGCAACATCATCCGCAACAATGGCTGGAAGCCTGTCGTGGCGGGCGATACGGCGGGCGCGGCGCGTCTCATCGCGGAACTTGGCGACCGGAGCATGGCGGCGCTCGCCCCCCGCCTCGCCGCCGATCTCTACGGCCTCGACATCGCGGCGGAGAATGTCGAGGACATGGAAAACAACATTACCCGCTTCGTCGTGCTTTCGAAGACGGAAGAACGGGCCCCGCTTCCAGCGGATGGCAGCCGCATCGTCACCACCTTCGTCTTCCGGGTGCGCAACGTCCCCGCCGCGCTCTATAAGGCCATGGGCGGCTTCGCGACGAATGGCGTCAACATGACCAAGCTCGAAAGCTACCAGCTAGGCGGCACCTTCACCGCCACGCAGTTCTATGCCGATATCGAAGGCCACCCGGAAGAGCGGCCCGTGAAGCTGGCGCTCGAGGAACTGGCGTTCTTTTCGAAGGAAATGCGCATTCTCGGTGTCTATCCAGCCAATCCGTTCCGCGACACGCAGCAACAGCCGGGGGAGTAACCTTGGCGCTCTCCTTCCCCCTTGCGGGGAAGGTGCCCGCGTTAGCGGGCGGATGAGGGTGGTGACGAATGCGCTTTTGCTGAAGACCGTAGCGCAAACGTCACCACCCCCACCCGACCCTTCGGGCCACCCTCCCCGCAAGGGGGAGGGAAGGGCGCCAAGCTTTACAACGCCTTCCGAAACGCCCCGATAAACGCCTCCGCATCCCCCCGCGCATAAGTCTCCCGCGTCCCATATCCCCACACCGGCCCCGGCCAGCCGGTGTCGCCGCTGTTTCGAGCGATCACATGGATATGCAACTGCCGCACGATATTGCCGAGCGCGCCGATGTTGATCTTCTCGCACGCCGTCACGGACTTCAGCGCCTGCGCGGCAATGCCTGTCTCGAAGGTGAGCACCGTCTGGTCGAGCGGCGTCAGGTCGATAATTTCGGCCATGTCAGGCCGCTGCGGCACGAGGATGAGCCAGGGCCAGCGGCGGTCGTTCATCAGCCGCAAATCGCAAAGGCCGAGCCTTGCAATGGGGAATGTATCGGCGGCGAGCCTGTTATCGAGCGTGAAACCTGTCATGAACATGGAAATAGCAGTTTTTTTGAGCCTTGGCTTGCTTTTTGCGCCGTCGTAGCCGATATGAGGCGTGGGAGGTTGGTGGTGGACGAGCCACTCGCCAACCGGGTCAGGTCCGGAAGGAAGCAGCCCTAACGAGCCGGGCACGGGTCACCGTGCCAGCCTCCCACCCTCTCCCTCGTAGAAGCGCGCAAGGAACTGGGCATGGAGACGAATACGGCAGGCGGTGCCTATCGCGTTCTCGCCCGGAAATACCGTCCGCAGAATTTCAGCGATCTCATCGGCCAGGAGCCGATGGTCCGCACCCTCACCAACGCCTTTCACACGGGCCGTATCGCGCAAGCCTGGATGCTGACCGGCGTTCGCGGCGTCGGCAAAACGACGACCGCGCGCATTCTGGCGCGGGCGCTGAACTATAAGACCGACACCATCGATCAGCCCACCATCGATCTCTCTGTGCCCGGCGAGCATTGCCAGGCGATCATGGAAGGCCGCCATGTCGATGTCATCGAGATGGACGCCGCCTCGCACACCGGCATCGACGATATCAGGGAGATCATCGAGCAGGTGCGCTACCGCCCGGTCTCGGCGCGCTACAAGGTCTATATCATCGACGAGGTTCACATGCTCTCCAACCAGGCCTTCAACGGCCTGCTGAAGACGCTTGAGGAGCCGCCGCCGCATGTGAAATTTATCTTCGCCACCACCGAAATCCGTAAAGTGCCGATCACGGTGCTGTCGCGCTGCCAGCGCTTCGACCTGCGCCGTATCGACTCGGGCCTTCTCGCCGGTCATCTGAAAAACATCGCCGGGCAGGAAGGAATCGAGATCGACGATACATCCTTGGCCATGATCGCGCGGGCGGGCGAAGGATCGGCGCGCGATTCGCTCTCCATTCTCGATCAGGCCATCGCCCATGGCGGCGGCAAGGTCGAGGCGGAGACGGTGCGCGCCATGCTGGGCCTCGCCGACCGCGCCCGCATCATCGACCTGTTCGAGATGCTGATGCGCGGCGATGTAGCGGCGGCACTGAAGGAGTTCCGCGCGCAATATGATGTCGGCGCCGACCCGGCGGTGGTGCTGACCGACCTTGCCGAGTTCAACCATCTGGTCACGCGGCTGCGCTTCATGCCCGAGGTGGCGAACGACATGTCGTTGTCGGAAGACGAGCGCGTGCGCGGCCGCGATTTTGCCGAGAAACTGTCGATCCGTACCCTGTCGCGCACCTGGCAGATGCTGCTGAAGGGCATTTCCGAAGTGGAAACCGCCGCGCGCCCGGTGCAGGCGGCGGAGATGCTGCTGATTCGCCTCGCCCACGCTGCCGACCTGCCCACGCTGGACGAAGCCTTGAAGGCGCTGGATGGCGGTACCGTCCCGGCGCCGCGCGCAGCCGGCGACGGCCCCCGTTCGTCTGGCGGCGGAGCGCCTGCCGGTTCGGCGGTGAATGCCGTGGCATCCGCGCCCATGGGCGTGTCGGCCAACGCCGGGGCCGCGACGATGCGCCTTGTCCAGCCGGAGCCGATGGCTCGTCCGGTTCAGGAAACGGCGAAACAGCCGGAGCCTGCCGCGGAGAAGCCTTTACCCGCTGTTCCCGTAAACAGCCTTGCCGATATCATGGCCCTCGCCGATAAGCATCGCGACGTGCAGTTCAAGATATTGGTCAAGAATTGCGTGCGCCTCGTCGCCATCTCGCCGGGACGGCTGGAGATCGGCCTCACCGACGATGCGCCGAAGACGCTGCCGAGCGACATCGCGCAGAAGCTTCTCGCCTGGACCGATATGCGCTGGATGGTTTCCGTCTCGCGCGAGGCGGGCGGCCAGACCATGGCGGAGATGGAAGCCGCGCGCCGCGACATGCTGGTCACCGACGCGCGCGCCGACCCGGATGTGGCCGCGATCCTCGCCGAGTTTCCCGGTGCAAGGATCACCGACGTGCGCATCGCCGCCAATGGAGCGCAGGACGACGCCATAGGCGACCTCGACAGCGAAATGCCGGATGTTTCCCTGACGCCGGATGAAGACGACTGATTAGGGTAAGTAAAGGAGTGCGAGCCCCATGCGCGACATGATGGGAATGCTGAGCAAGGCAAAGGAAATGCAGGCCAAGATGCAGGCGCTGCAGGAAGAGATCGCTGCTCTCGAAGCGACCGGCAATTCCGGCGGCGGCCTCGTCAGCGTCACCTTGACCGGCAAGGGCGTGATGAGCGCGCTCAAGATCGACCCGTCGCTGCTGAAGGAAGACGAGGCAGAAATCCTTGAGGACCTGATCGTGGCAGCCCATAACGAGGCCAAGACCAAGATCGAAACGCTGATGACCGAGAAGACGCAGGCCCTGACCGCCGGCCTGCCGCTGCCTCCGGGCTTTAAGCTGCCGATTTAAGGGAGTAGGGGAATAAGGGGAGTAGGGGAGTAAGTACGGGCACAGCATATTCCCTTAATCCCCTATTCCCCTACTCCCTTTTTGTTCTATTCCCTACGTCATCATGTCCAAACGAATCGCCGGTCCCGAAATCGAACGCCTGATCCAGCTGCTTGCCCGCGTGCCGGGCCTGGGGCCACGTTCGGCGCGTCGCGCGGCGCTTCATCTGATCAAGAAGAAGGAAGCGCTGCTGATCCCCCTTGGCAGTGCCATGCAGGAAGCCGCCGAGAAGGTGCGCGTCTGCTCCACCTGCGGCAATGCCGATACCAGCGATCCCTGCACCATCTGCACCGACCCGCGCCGCGATTCCGCGACGATCATCGTCGTGGAGGACGTGTCAGATCTCTGGGCGCTGGAGCGCGCGGGCACGATGAATGTCCGCTATCACGTGCTGGGCGGGCGTCTGTCGCCGCTCGACGGCGTCGGGCCTGAGGACCTCAACATTCGCGGCCTGGTCGACCGGGTGAGCGCGGGCGAGGTGAAAGAAGTGATCCTCGCCGTCAACGCCACCGTCGAAGGGCAGACCACCGCCCATTACATTACAGATCAATTGTCCGGTTTCGACTTGCGCGTGACGCGGCTCGCCCATGGCGTGCCCGTCGGCGGTGAGCTTGATTATCTCGATGAAGGAACGCTGGCCGCAGCCTTGCGCGCCCGGACGGCTTTATGAGGTCTTGAAAACCTGCGTTCGATTCTATTATATTCCGGAGTGCCGATAGGGAGCCAGAACTCCCTATCGACCTTTTACCTTACTTTTCGTTACGTTTGAACCGGACGGTGAATGACCAGCACGTCCGGTTCTTTCGTATTTGTAAGGTGATGCTAAATGGTTTTCGCCACATAGCTATCCTCCGTACCGGAGGCAAGGGCCACTTGCCTTGGCTGACGCGGCCATCGATCGCCAGTGGTGCCGGCTGGTCTCGGCGCTTTCTGCTTCTGCCCCCGATATGATATGAATAGCAGATGGTTGGATTGGGTGAAGAGGGATAGCGTATAAATTGCAGGTGGCTTTGAAATATCTGAGATGGGCAATCCTCTTCCTTCCGTTCCTGCTCATAAATCCGGTAGCGGCATCCCCTTCCAAGGCCGAAACGGAAGCGCAATTCCGGGCATGGCTCGTTCGTGACCTATGGCCGGAGGCTAAGGTGAAGGGCATCTCCCGCACCACATTCGACCGGGCTTTCGCAGATGTGAAGCTGAACTGGAAACTGCCGGATCTGGTGCCCCCCGGTACCAAGCCGGTGACGCCCAAGGACCAGACACAGGCGGAATTCGGCTCTCCCGGCAAATATTTCAACGAGAAGACGGTGAATCATGTCGTCTCGGGCGGCCGCACGCGGGCCGCGCAGCACGCCCGCACCCTCGCCGCGATTGAAAAACAGTACGGCGTGCCGGGCGAAATCGTCCTTGCCATCTGGGGCCGCGAGTCCGGCTTCGGCGGCGTGAAAATTCCCTATAACGCTTTCGAAGTGCTGGGCACCAAAGCCTTCATGGCAACGCGCAAGGAGATGTTCCGCAAGGAGCTTCTGGCGGCGCTGGAAATCGCCCAGAAGGGCTATATAGACACCGGCACGATGAAAAGCTCTTGGGCGGGCGCGCTGGGCCAGCCGCAGTTCATGCCGACATCCTATCTCAAGCACGCGGCCGACTTCGACGGCGATGGCAGGCGCGATATCTGGAACTCCGTTCCGGATACGCTCGCATCCATCGCCAACTATCTGCGCCTGCATGGCTGGCAGTCAGGGCGCGACTGGGGCTTCGAGGTCAATGTTCCGGCTGAACTGACCTGCGCGCTGGAAGGCCCGGATCAGGGCCTCAAGATTGCCGATTGGGCGAAGATGGGCGTCACCCGCGTCAATGGCAAGCCGTTTCCGGCAAAGGAACTCGCGGGGGAGGGCTATCTGCTCATGCCTGCCGGCCGCCACGGGCCCGCCTTTATCGTCACGCCCAATTTCTACGTCCTCAAGGACTATAATATGAGCGATCTCTACGCGCTCTTCATCGGCCATATGGCCGACCGTATCGCTCATGGCTCGGGCGGCTTCTCGCGCCCTTGGGGCGATGTCGGCGGCCTCTACCGCTCCGATATCGCCACGATGCAGAAGGCATTGCAGGCCAAGGGCTATGACGTCGGAAAGGCCGATGGCCTGCCCGGCTTCAAGACGCGCCGCTCCATCGGCGACTGGCAGGCGAAGCAGGGGCGGGCGGTCACCTGCTTTCCGGAGAAAGCGCTGATTGGCGCGATTCGCTGAGCCTTGCTCCTTCATTCAGGAGCAAGTCGACGAACGAGTGAAAGGCCCTGCTGCGATATCGCTCCCTATGCGAAAGCAGGAGAAAACGCCGCTGCGGCAGGCTGAAATTGGCCTTGATGAGCCGTCCGGTCGCCAGGTGGGGTGCCGCCGCCAGTTCGGAAAGGACGGCCGCATACGGCCCCGACTGGACGGCTGAAAGCACGGCTTCGTTAGAGGGAAGCTCCAGCGAGACTTTCAGCGCGAGCGGGTCGAGCCCTTGCGCCCGCGCCGCATTTTCGAACACCGAGCGGGTTCCCGAGCCGGGCTCGCGCATGATCCAATGGGCCCCCGCGGCCTCTTTCCATGTCACCTCACGTCTATCCGCCCACGGATGAGAGGGGGCGATGACGGCGATCATCCGGTCTTCCGCGATGTGCTGGGTAAGAAGCGCGGGATCATCCACCGCACCCTCGACGAAACCGATATCCGCCTCGCCTTCCAGGGTCGCGCGGGCGACGCTTTGTGTGTTGCCGACCGCAAGGCTGACGTCTATGGCAGGATAGGCGGCATGGAACCGCGCCAGATAGGGCGGCAGCCAGTAGCTTGCGATCGTCTGGCTGGCATGGATGCGCAAGGAGCCCCGCTTCAGATCGCCCAGTTCCGCGAGCGCCAGCTCGGCGGCTTGCGCGCGCGTCAACACCGCCCGCGCTTCATCGAGGAAGATCCGTCCGGCATCGGTCACCTCAATTCGCCGCCCGATCCGGTTGAAAAGCATGACGCCATAGCGGTCCTCCAGCGCGCGGATGGCCGCACTCACCGCCGATGGCGTCAGGCGCAGCGCCTCTGCCGAGCGGGTGAGATGCTCGCGCTCCGCGACCGCAATGAAGATTCTCAGCTGTTCGAGCGTCATCCGGCCAACCGTTCGATTTTATCGAATGGAATATGCCATATTATGCGATGGATTGAATATCCGATTTTTCCGATAAGGTTAGAAAAATCATGTCGGAGTATGGCGATGCTCGCCAAAAATCATTCAAAAATTACCGAGTTAATGCCGGGAATTTTTCTCAGTGGTGCCGTGGCTGCCATAGCCATGCTGCTGCAAATAGTCGAAACCCGCCTCATGGGCCGTGCATGGCTGGAAGGGCTGGTGCTCGCCATCCTCATCGGCGCGGCCATCCGCACCCTGTGCCGTCCGGGCGGACGGTTCGATGCGGGTATCGGCTTTTCCGCCAAGATCCTGCTTGAGATCGCCATCGTGCTGCTCGGCGCTTCGGTCAGCGCGAGCGCGATTGCGGCGGCGGGGCCGGGCCTCATTCTGGGCATCGTCGGGGTGGTGATTATCGCCATCGGGCTTAGCTATTGCATAGGCCGGCTCCTGCGCCTGCCGCATCGCCTCGCGGTGCTGGTCGCCTGCGGCAACTCGATTTGTGGCAACTCGGCCATTGCCGCCACCGCGCCGGTCATAGGCGCCCATGGCGACGATGTCGCCGCCTCCATCGCCTTCACGGCGGTGCTTGGGGTCGTGGTCGTCCTGCTTCTGCCGCTGCTCGTGCCCCTGCTCGATCTGTCGGTGGCGCAATATGGCGTTCTGGCTGGCCTGACTGTCTATGCCGTGCCGCAGGTCCTCGCTGCCACCGCGCCCGTCGCGCAAATGAGCGTTCAGCTCGGCACGCTGGTAAAGCTCGTCCGCGTCCTGATGCTGGGGCCGGTCATCCTCACGCTGGCTCTACTGGGCGACAGGAGCCTTGGCGCGCGCCCATCGCTCACCCGCCTCGTGCCTTGGTTCATCATTGGCTTCCTCCTGATGATGGCGCTCGGAACCTTCGGCCTCATTCCGGCGGGGCTGCATGGCCCAATGGAGACGGTCTCAACTTTTCTCACCGTCATCTCCATGGCCGCCCTCGGCCTCGGCACGGACCTGCGCACCGTTGCCCGCTCGGGCGGGAGGGTCACCCTCGCCGCAGTGCTGTCGCTGCTGGCACTGGGAACGATCAGTTATGGGCTCATATTGGCGCTTGGAGTCATGTAAATGCAATCATCCCCTTTACCCTCGTGGTTCGAGGCTCCCTTCGGTCGCGCCTCACCATGAGGGTAAAGGGGCGTCGGCGCCTTCAGGGTGAGGGTAGCGAGGCGCGGTGCTTGCAGTAACCCTCATGGTGAGGTGCGAGTGTAGCGCAGCGAAACGAGCATCGAACCACGAGGGCGCTTGGCTCTGATTCCTGTTACAAAACATCAAAAGAAAACCCGCCGGCACTTGACCGGCGGGTTTCGTTTTTCGAGCGTTCAAAAGAACGACTTAGTTCTTTTCCTGCTTCTTCAGCGCGGCGCCGAGGATGTCACCGAGCGAAGCGCCGGAGTCGGTCGAGCCGTACTGGGCAACCGCTTCCTTCTCTTCGGCGATTTCCAGCGCCTTGATGGAGACCTGCAGCTTGCGGGTCTTCTTGTCGAAGGCGATGACGCGGGCGTCGACCTTCTGGCCGACCGAGAAGCGCTCGGGGCGCTGCTCGTCGCGGTCGCGCGACAGGTCGGAGCGGCGGATGAACGAGTCGATGTCGTGATCGACCAGGCGCACCTCGATGCCGCCATCGGTGATCGCGGTGACCTCACAGGTGACGACCGCGTTCTTGCGCAACTCGCCCGAAGCAGCGGCTTCGCCGACCTTGTCGCCGGTGAGCTGCTTGATGCCGAGCGAGATACGCTCCTTCTCGATGTCCACGTCGAGAACGACCGCCTTGACCACGTCGCCCTTCGCGTATTCCTCGATGACCTGCTCGCCCGGACGGTTCCAGTCGAGGTCGG
Organism: Brucella sp. IR073; assembly: GCF_049065735.1. Classification (NCBI taxonomy): domain Bacteria; kingdom Pseudomonadati; phylum Pseudomonadota; class Alphaproteobacteria; order Hyphomicrobiales; family Brucellaceae; genus Brucella; species Brucella sp. IR073. The sequence continues at coordinate 204,968 of NZ_JBAKHD010000002.1, read as the reverse complement.
AGAGATGGACCATGCCGTCCACATCGCCGTCGAGGCCGATGAACAGGCCGAACTCGGTCTTGTTCTTGACTTCGCCTTCCACGACGGTGCCCGTCGGGTACTTCTGGGCGAAGGTCGTCCACGGATTGTCGAGGGTCTGCTTGAGGCCGAGCGAAATGCGGCGCTTGACCGGATCGACTTCGAGCACCACCACTTCGACTTCCTGCGAGGTCGAGAGGATCTTGCCCGGATGCACGTTCTTCTTCGTCCAGGACATTTCGGAGACGTGGATCAGGCCTTCGATGCCCGGCTCGATTTCCACGAACGCACCGTAGTCGGTGATGTTCGTGACCGTGCCGTTGATCTTCTTGCCGACCGGATATTTCGCGCCGATGCCATCCCACGGATCGCTCTCGAGCTGCTTCATGCCGAGCGAGATGCGGTGGGTTTCCTGGTTGATGCGGATGATCTGCACCTTGACCGTCTGGCCGATATTCAGGATCTCGGAAGGATGGTTGACGCGGCGCCATGCCATGTCGGTGACGTGCAGCAGGCCATCGATGCCGCCGAGGTCAACGAACGCACCGTAATCGGTGATGTTCTTGACCATGCCTTCCACGACCTGGCCCTCTTCGAGATTCTGCACGATTTCCGAACGCTGTTCGGCACGGCTTTCCTCGAGCACGGTGCGGCGCGAGACGACGATGTTGCCGCGGCGCTTGTCCATCTTGAGGATTTCGAAGGGCTGCGGGTTATGCATCAGCGGGGTGACGTCGCGGATCGGACGGATATCGACCTGCGAACGCGGCAGGAAGGCCACAGCGCCGTCGAGATCGACCGTGAAGCCGCCCTTGACCTGGTTGAAGATGACGCCTTCGACGCGCTCGCCGGCGTTGAACTTCTGTTCCAGCTTGACCCAGCTCTCCTCGCGGCGAGCCTTCTCGCGCGAGAGAACCGCTTCGCCAAGCGCGTTTTCGATGCGCTCGACATAGACTTCGACTTCGTCGCCCGGCTTCATCGAGCCGTCTTTGCCCTTGGCGCCGAATTCCTTCAGCGGCACGCGGCCTTCGACCTTGAGGCCGGCGTCGATGATCGCCATGTCCTTTTCGATGGCGACGATACGGCCCTTGACGACATAACCTTCGGCAAGGTCATTGTTGGCGAAGGACTCGGCGAGGAGGGCTTCGAAATCCTCCCGCGTGGGGTTTGCTTGTGACATGTAATCTCCTGATGTGCCCGGAATTCATCCTCGGACACGGCGCCGGCGGGTTGGTGTTTCGTTTTGCCTGCATCCGGTCCGCCCTCAAGGGCAGTCCGGCGCGTGGACCGGGAGGCAGGCAATCGTGTCATGCGATATATGGATCAGGCTTGGCGCTTAGCCAATGCCCTAGGCTTGGCGTTTCGCCAATGCCCCGTCAACCAGCCGTTTTGCGGCCAGAAACGCTGTTTCTATATCCATTTCGGTTGTATCTAGCAAGTGCGCATCATCAGCGGGTTTAAGGGGCGAATCGGTGCGGCCCATGTCGCGCGCGTCGCGCTGCCTGATCTCGGCGAGGATGGTGGTGAGGTCCGCCACGCCGCCACGCGCCTCGATCTCGTCGAACCGGCGTTTGGCGCGCACCTCGGCGCTGGCAGTGAGATAGATCTTGATGTCGGCATCGGGGCAGACGACCGTGCCGATATCCCGCCCGTCAAGCACGGCTCCGGGCGGCGTTTGCGCAAACTCCCGCTGCTTTTCGACAAGCGCGCGCCGTACGGCGGGGATAACAGCGATCCGCGAGGCGGCTTCGCCGATAGCATGGGCCGAAAGCACCTGCCGGTCGAGCTTCCCGAGATCGACCGCATAGGCCGCCTCCACCGCGTCCGCCTCGTCATCGAGCGGCAGCCCTCGCTCCAGCATCGCGTGGGCGACGGCGCGGTAGGTGAGGCCCGTGTCGAGCAGGTTGAGCCGGTAATGATCGGCAAGCCGCCGCGCGAGCGTGCCCTTGCCCGCGCCTGCGGGGCCGTCGATGGCGATGATGAAGGATGTGGACATGATAACCGCGCGATCTGGCTTGATGGTTCAGCGTTTGGGTGTCTTGGGTAGCTGTTTTGCCTGCTTCGTCAAGGCGGCAATCGCCTCATCCGCCTGTTTCTGTCGCTCCAGCTTTCGGGCTTGATCGAATTTTTCGTATTCGTTTTTCGCGAACTGCTTGGCTGCGACGGTTTTTATCGATCCGCCTGCCTTCAGGACGCTGCGCCCCAGGCTTGCCAATTGCTTGTCCAGCAGTTCCTGCGCGTCCTGCATGACGACAAGCCGTCCGATATCGAGCTGATCCTCGAATATATCAAGGAGGATGGTGGTGAGCCGGTTCAGCTCCTTCACCTCGGCTTCGGCAAGATAGTTCTTTGAAACGGCCACATCGGCCTTGCGGATATTGTCGCCCGGCCAGCTCGCCAGGCCCATATTGGGAGCCGTGTGATCGGCGCGGTTCGCGATGATCTCCGCAGGCGTGTGCGAAGTTACCGCATAGACCAGTTTCGCCTGCATGCGCTGATAGAATTCGCGCGCCGCTTCGGTCGTGCCGTCATAATCCTGGCACATCGCGCAGATTCGGCGCAGTTCGCGATAGACATTCGCCTCGTCCGACCTGATATCGCGAATGATTTCGCGAAGTTCCGCAACCCGGTCGCGGGCTTCGGGCTGCTTGAGGCGGGGGGCATCGACAACGAAACCCTTTTTCGCAAACTGCACCAGAATGCTGGTCGCCCAACGCCTGAACAGGGTGGCTTGCGCGGACGAGACGCGATAGCCGACCGAGATCACCATATCCAAATTGTAGGATACAGCCGGTCTGCCGGTAGTTGTTTGCATTTTTTGCAAAGAACTCGATTCGTCCAATTCCCCTTCTTCGAGCACGTTTGCGATATGACGGGATATGGTTGATACATCCTTCCCGAACAACTGTGCAATCTGCGCCTGCGTCATCCAAAGGGTTTCGCCTTCATAGCGGATATCGAGGCGTAAACCCCTATCTGTGCCATAGACCAGAAACCGGTCTCCGGTCTCTGAGTCTTCGACGAGATGTACTGGGCCGTTATCATTGTCGCTCATGTTTCAATCCCCCTCCATAGGGAGAACATAATAGCAACATTGCGCGGCAGGCAACAATATTCGGAGCGATAGGCTTGTTATTCACGCCCTCTCAATCGATTTTCGCCCCTAGCCCCGTCATCAGATCCATGAACTCTGGAAAGCTCGTGGCGATGATGGCCGAATCGTCGACCGTGACGGGCTTTTCTGCTGCCAGCCCCATAACGAGGAAGCTCATGGCGATACGGTGGTCGAGATGGGTCGTGACCGTTCCGCCGCCGAGGCCCTTGCCGCCGGGAAGCCCACGCACGGTGAGCGATGCCTCGCCTTCCGTGCAATCGACGCCATTGGCCTTGAGACCCGCGGCGACCGCTGAAAGACGGTCGGATTCCTTGACGCGCAGTTCCTCGAGTCCGTCCATGACAGTCTCGCCTTCCGCGAAGGCGGCGGCGATGGCGAGCACCGGATATTCGTCGATCATCGACGGCGCGCGCTCGGGCGGCACGGTAACGCCCTTGAGCTCCGAAGCGCGCACGCGGAGATCGGCGACATCCTCGCCCCCGGCAAGCTGGGCATTGAGAATCTCAATGTCGGCGCCCATTTCCTGCAGCGTCAGGATCAGTCCGGTGCGGGTCGGGTTCATCAGCACGTTGCGGATCGTCACGTCGGACTCCGGCACGATCAGCGCCGCCACCAGCGGGAAGGCGGTGGAGGAAGGGTCACCCGGCACGTCGATGGTCTGGCCCTTGAGCTGGCCCTGCCCGACAATACGGATGTGGCGCACGCCCTCCCGGTCGGTCTCGACAGTCAGGTCCGCGCCGAAGCCCTGCAGCATCTTTTCCGTGTGGTCGCGCGTCATGATCGGCTCGATGACGGTGGTTACGCCCGGCGTGTTGAGGCCGGCGAGAAGCACCGCGGATTTCACCTGCGCCGAGGCCATCGGCACGCGGTAGCTGATCGGCGCGGCGGTCTTCGGCCCGCGCAGCGTCAGCGGCAGGCGGTCGCCCGCGGCCGCTTCCACCTGTACGCCCATTAGCCGCAGGGGATCGAGGACGCGGCCCATCGGGCGCTTGGAGAGCGAGGCGTCGCCGATGAAGGTCGTCTTCATGTCATAGGTGCCCACCAGACCCATGGTGAGGCGCGCGCCGGTCCCGGCATTGCCGAAATCGAGCGGCGCTTCCGGCTCCAGCAGGCAGCCATTGCCGGTGCCCTGGATAATCCAGGTCGCGCCTTCCTTGCGGATATTCGCGCCCATGGCCTGCATGGCGCGGCCGGTATTGATGACGTCCTCGCCTTCGAGCAGCCCGGTGATGCGGGTCTCGCCCGAGGCGAGGCCGCCGAACATGAAGGAGCGGTGCGAGATCGATTTGTCGCCGGGAATACGGATGTCGCCCTTGAGATCGCGCGAGCGGTGGGCGGTTGCGGGTTTCAAAGAAGCGGTATGGGACATGTCTATCGCCGCGTTCGGGCGGGCAGCGCCGCCCCTGAATTAAAAGAAAGCGGGCGTTCCCTAGCATAGCCTTGCCGCCGGGTCATCCGGCAATATAAGCATCCGAGAGCCATAAGCTTTGACAAAGGCGGCAAATTGCGCTTATGCACCGAAAATACCGAAAAAAGCATATCCCGTTCAGCCGTGGGTGATGGGCAGGATGTGCTAGCCAGTCAGCAGCGAGGCTCCCCGTGGCAAAACCCGAACTTGGCACAAAACGCATCTGCCCTGAAACGGGCCGCAAATTCTACGATCTGAACCGCGATCCGATCGTCTCGCCCTATACGGGCCTGTCCTACCCGCGCTCCTATTTCGAAGCGACCTTGGAATCCCGTGTCGCCGAAGAGGAGACGGAGGAGGAAGAGGTCGATACCGTTCTGGAGAAGCCCGACTTCGTCTCGCTCGAGGAAGCCGACGACGAGGCCAAGGGCGCCGACGACCTGCCGGATCTCGGCGATGACGAGGTCGATATCGACGATGGCGACGACGATCCCTTCCTCGAGGAAGAGGAAGACGAGGATGACGACGACGTCTCCGGCATTCTGGGCGGCGGCGTCGGCTCGGACGACGAGGAGCACTAAGCAAGTCCAGGAAAAGTGCGAAGCGGTTTTCCGTCAGGACTTGCGTAATTTGCGGGCCTGCTCCTCGATCTCGTGAGGCGCGAATTTTCGTGCCTCACGAAAATAAATCGTATCTGGCTAAAAGAGATGCGATTTAGCTCTTGATCTTCGCCGCGGCGCCCTTTAATAAGCCGCCTCGTCAGGGCGATGCATCTGACGATCCCGCCCGGAACCACCGGGTAGAGCACGATCCCGAGGCGTTTCCAGGCCTTGGGGACATCTAGTGCAGCGAAGGGAAATGGGGCCATAGCTCAGCTGGGAGAGCGCCTGCATGGCATGCAGGAGGTCAGCGGTTCGATCCCGCTTGGCTCCACCAAATCCATACCCTCCTGTGAATCATTTTCCGAAAATTTTATTATTTTCGAATCCGCTGGCGTCCCGTTAACTTTTCGTTAACTATGTCCATGCATCATCCATTCTATCGGTTGCGGTTGGGCTTCTGGGGGCAGAGCTATGCTACGATATAGGTTCGATCAGAGGGCCATACTGCTTGAGGCGATTTCAGAACTGCTCAATCGCGGTCTGGGTCCTGATGAGATCGATATTTACCTGAGCCGGATAGGGCCGGTGGATCTCGATCTGTTCCAGCAATGCCTTGGCGATGTGCTGGATTATTCGGAGAATAGGGCCGCCGCGTGATCTCGATAGGATCAAGCGGATGAAATGAGGCATAAAGCAACGCCATCGGTTGTAATTGGGTCTCGGCAGGCCTATATAAGGTTAACAGTTTCGTCTCCGCTTTTGACCACGGATGTACTGGCACTGGCGTTGAGATGAGTGAAGAAGGTCGGGCTTGCCCCGGCCTTTTTTATTTTGATTTTTGTCACTCTCTTTTTCTTGAACGCTGCTATAGGGGGAAAGGGCTTATATAAAAATCATCATCGCGCGCGAGAAGTATGGGAGGATATATGCGGGATCGCAGGCTTGTTTTCTGGCTCGGAGCGCTCGTGCTGGCAACGGCCGTCTTCGCCTATTATTACCTGACGAGCAATGCCGGGCTTGAAAGGCCGCTTCTGCACGGGCCCGAGCATGAAGCGCCTGCCGCGCCCGCCACCCTAACGCCTCCCTCCGCTCCTGCTGCCACGGCGCCTGTCGAGGATGCCATGGCCATCCAGAAGGCGGGATGCAGGCAGAGCCTGGCGGACCTCACTCTTTACAAGAATGGCAATGTATCTGCCAATATCCGCCCGCGCGATATTCTCGACGCCGAGGTGCGCTATTGCGTCGAGGCCGGCATCCTCACCAAGGAAGAAACTGCCGGCCTCACGGATTGATTCGGTGCCTGCCTCTTACCATCAGGGCAGGGCAGCAACGTCTATTGCTTGTCCTTAAGCGTGATGAAGGCAAGGCCAAGCAGCGAGAGAATGGCCGCCGCCATCATGTAGTAGCCGACGAAGCTGAAGCCGTAATGGGTGGCAAGCCAGGTCGCGATATAGGGCGCCAGCGACGCGCCGATGATGCCGGCGAGGTTAAAGGCGAGCGACGCGCCCGTATAGCGGACGGCGGTGGGGAAGGGTTCCGCCAGCACCGCGCCGATCGGGCCGTAGGTCATGCCCATCAGGCCGAAGCCGATGATGAGAAACAACAAGACGCCCAGCGTGCCCGCGCCGAAGAGCGGCGCCATGATGAGGCCATATGCGCCGATCAGCACCGTCACGATGACCATGACGGGCCGCATGCCGTAGCGGTCGGAGAGCAGAGCCGAAATCGGGATCATGAACCCGAAGAAGCAGACGCCGATCATCTGCAGCACGAGGAATTGCTCACGGCTATAGCCGAGCACGCGCGTGCCCCAGCCGAGCGAGAACACCGTCATCAGGTAGAACAGCACGAAAGTGGCGACCGCGCCGATGGTGCCGAGAAACAGGTTCAGCTTGTGCTGCCGGAACAGCTGCGCCGCGGGAACGGCGACGCGCTCCGCCTTGTCGATGGCTTTCTGGAATTCCGGTGTTTCGGCGATCTTCAGGCGGATGAACAGGCCGACGGCAACGAGAACCGCGCTGGCGATAAACGGAATGCGCCAGCCATAGGCGAAGAACTGCTCATCCGTCATGATCTCGCCGAGCACGACGAAGATGCCGGTTGCAAGGATGAAACCCACAGGCGCGCCCAGTTGCGGGAACATGCCATACCAGGTGCGCTTGCCCTCGGGCGCGTTTTCCGTTGCAAGCAGCACCGCGCCGCCCCATTCTCCGCCGAGGCCGAGGCCCTGGCCGAGACGGCAAAGCGCCAGCAGAAGCGGAGCCGCGACGCCGATCGAGGCGTAGGTCGGAAGGAAACCGATGGCGACGGTCGAAAGCCCCATGGTCATCAGAGCCGCGACGAGCGTTGCCTTGCGCCCGATCTTGTCTCCGAAATGGCCGAAAAGGGCCGCGCCGATGGGGCGGGCGAAAAAGGCGATGGCGAAAGTGGCGAAGGATTGCAGCAGCGCCGAATTACCGTCGCTGGCCGGGAAGAAGAGCTGCGGGAACACGATCACCGCAGCGGTTGCGTAAATATAGAAATCAAAGAATTCGATGGTCGTGCCGATCATGCTCGCGGTCAAAACACGACGCGCGGAATTCGCTTGCGGCGTAACCGTATCCGTTGCAGCGATTGTCATTTTATAACCCACTTATCACTTGTCATATTGTGGCGGGCGGGTTGCAGGATTCCAAGTACGCCCGACGTGGGATTTCTTTAATGTGAATGCGTGTGAAAGAAAAGTGACGATTGCATGCCTCGTAAAGAAAGATAATTACCTTCGCTGGGCATAGAGCTTCGCCGAGCGATTGTTCTGACGAAGCGGAGCCGGCATTGCCGGGTGCCTTTAATGTCCCGTCAGTATTAATAGTATTTAATATGTATTCTCTGTGTTTTTATTATCTTCGTGTAAATAATACTCGTGTAAATACCTTGCTGTAGTCTTGATATCATCTATCGTCTGGCGATCAATTATTCTTCGTGAGGGGTTTGACATGAAGTTTCGCGGCGGTGCTTTTTCTGCTGTTCTTCTGTCGGCGGTTCTATTTTCGCCCGCTGCGCTGGCGGAGCTTGCCTATACGGTGACGTCACTGAATGTCAGGGCCGGCCCCGGTGCGGGCTATCCGCTCGTGGCGACTTTGCCGGGCGGTTATGCGGTGGATATAAGGGCCTGCAGCGGTAGCTGGTGCAGCGTCCGTGCTGCGGGAATCACCGGCTGGACATCCGCCCGCTACCTCTCGGTAGGAGGAGCGCCTGCTCCCGCGCCCAGCTATTCGACCAGCACCGTCATCATCGGCGGCGGCGTAGACCCGTTCTGGGACGATGACGACCCCTTCTTCTGGGGTCCGCCTCCCGCTTGGGGCCCGCCGCCTTATTGGCACCGCCACCGCCCGTGGGGCGGGCCGTTCTGGGGCGGTCCGCGCTGGCCCGCGGGCCCCCGCTGGGGACGCCCGACCTATGGCGGTCCCGGCCCGGTTCGCCCGCCCTGGCAACGCCCGCATTGGGGCGGCGGCAGTCCGTCTTCCCCGACAGGCCGTCATGGCAGATGAGCGGCAGCATCGGGCGCGATTCCGAGCTTTGCGGAAAATTATGCCATCATCCCGCTGGAAACGGCGGGATCGATGCTGCGTGAATGCCACATTAACGGTTCATTGACGTAAAAGCTCAAATTTTAAACATATGTTTTGCCGCCGTTCCCGGCTATGATATTCGCCGGTTCCGGCCTTTGGGGGAGGGGCTTCAACCCGCATCTGCGGAATTTTACGAGTTGAGCCAGATTTTCCGTCCAGAGAACATATTGATGAGAGGGCCCTTGCGAAGAATTGGCATTGCCGCGCTTGTTCTTGCCGCACAGGTGTCCCCGCTCGCACTTGATCCCGCCCGCGCCTTCGATCTCTTCGGCATCCACCTTTGGGGGGAGAAGAAGGAGACCGAGGACGCATCGATCACCGACCCGAAGCGCTATAAGGTTGAGGTCGTCGTCACCGGCAATATCCGCAATCATGATGGCAGCGAGAGCGACGCCAAGGAAACGGTGGAAGGCGCCTCCGGCCTTGTTGCGGATGAGGACAAGCCCGTCTCCGGCGCGGCGGGCCTGCTCGCCAAGGCGAGGGGTGACTACCGCCGCATTCTCGAAGCGCTCTATGGCGATGGCCGCTATGGCGGCACGATCAGCATCAAGGTCAATGGCCGCGAGGCAGCGGATATTCCCATCGACACGGAACTGCCTGCTCAGTCGGCAATAACGATATCGGTCGATCCCGGCCCGCAATTCCTCTTCGCGCGTACCAGCATCCGCGAACTCGCCCCGCCGCCGGCCGATCCGCGCGATGCGGTAAAATCGCCACAGGAGGAAGGTTTCGCGCCGGGCAAGGTGGCGTTTTCGGGTACGATCGTCAAAGCCCAGCTTCTGGCCGTCGATGGCTGGCGCAGGCAGGGTTTCGCCAAGGCCAAGACCACCAAGGACAGCATCACCGCCGACCATCGCGACAGTACGGTCGATGTCGATATTGCCGTCGATCCCGGCCGCCGCGCCCATTACGGCCCGCTGACGGTCAAGGGCACCGAGCGCATGGACCCGGACTTCGTCGCGCGGCAGACGGGGCTGAAACCGGGCGAGGTCTATAATCCGCGCGATATCGAGCGCGCCAGAAAGCGGTTGAACCGGCTGGAAGTATTCCGCGCCGCGACGATCACCGAGGCGGAAGAGATCGGGCCGGACGGCTCCCTGCCCATGACCTTGAGCGTGCAGGAACGCCCGCTGCGCCGCTTCGGCGTCGGCGGCAGCTATTCCACGCTCGACGGCGCGGGCGTCGAAACCTATTGGATGCACCGCAATCTGTTCGGCAAGGCGGAGCGCCTGCGCTTCGATGCCAAAATCAGCGGCATCGGATCGACCAAGGACAAAGCCTTCGATCCGAAGAATTACAGCTATCTGGGCGGCGTCACCTTCACCAAGCCCGGCACCTTCACGCCGGATACGGATTTCGTCGCCTCGCTCCTCGCCGAGCGCGAGGTACTCGACGCCTACACGCGCACGGCCGTGACGGGGCTTGCGGGTTTTACCCATATCTTCAATGATGAGCTGACGGGCCGCGCCTTCGCCAATGTTTCAAAAGCGCGTTTCGCCGATGATTATTTCGGCAAGCGCGATTTCCTGACCGCCGGAGTGCTGGGCGGCCTCACCTATGACAACCGCGACAGCAAGACCGACGCCACCAAGGGCTTTTTCCTCGAAGGCGTGATCGAGCCGTTCTACGAGTTCGAATACGGCAATTTCGCCACCAAGTTCACCGCCGAAGGCCGCACCTATTACGGCTTCGGCGAGGATGACCGTGTCGTGCTGGCCGGCCGTCTCAAGTTTGGCGCCATCGCCGGGCCGGACATTTCGGAGCTTCCGCCCGACAAGCTGTTTTTCGCGGGCGGCGGCGGATCGGTGCGCGGCTATGGCTACCGCAATATCGGCGTCGTCACCTCCACGGGCGACATCATCGGCGGGCGCTCGCTGGTCGAGGCGTCGGGCGAGGTGCGCGCGCGGGTGACTGAGGATATCGGCCTCGTCGGCTTCGTCGATGCTGGCTATGTCGGCAAGGATACGTTGCCCGATTTCTCGCAGGAAATGAGCGTCGGCGTCGGCGGCGGTGTTCGCTACCAGACCGGCCTTGGCCCCATCCGTCTCGATATCGGCGTTCCCTTGAACCGCCGTTCCGGCGATCCGAGTTTGGCATTCTACGTTGGCATAGGACAGGCGTTTTGACCCGGTTGTTCGCTCTCATCGCCCTTCTTCTCTTCGCGTTTCCCGCCTTCGCGCAGGAAAACGCGCCGGCTGTTGCGCAGCAAAACGCACCTGCTGCGTCGCAAAATGCCGAAGAAGAAAAGTCCTATTTCCTCTCCTTCGTGGAAAACCAGCTTTCCACGCCGAACCGCCGCATCACCATTTCGGGCATTCAGGGCGTGTTGTCGTCGGAAGCCACCATCGGCTCCATCACCGTGGCCGACCGCGAGGGCGTCTGGCTGCGCGTCACCAATGCGCGCATTGTGTGGAGCCGCGCCGCGCTTTTGACCGGGCGGCTCAGCGTCCAGACGCTTGCCGCCGACCGCATCGACGTCATCCGCAAGCCTCTGCCGGACGATAGCCTGCCTTCGCCCGAGGCGAGGGGTTTCAGCCTGCCGGAACTGCCGCTTGCCATCAATCTCGACCAGTTGAACGTTGCGCATCTGACCTTCGGCAAGGATGTCTTCGGCCTCGCCTCGGAAGTCACGGCCAATGGGCGGTTGAGCCTCGCTGACGGCTCGCTCGATACCGTGCTCGATATCCGGCGGCTCGACGGGCCGGGCGGCCAGCTTCATCTGGCAGCCGCCTACGCCAACAAGACGCGCGAACTGAACCTCAATCTGAAACTGTCGGAACCCGCCAACGGCATCGTCGCCAATCTCCTTGAGATCGAGGGGCGTCCTCCTGTCGATCTGACGCTGGCCGGGGCCGGGCCGCTCGACAGTCTCGATTTGAACCTCGCGCTCGATGCCGCCAGCAAACGGGTGCTGACGGGCCTTGTGAGCCTCGACAAGCAAAATGGCGGCCTCGGCTTCCGCAGCGATTTTCGCGGGCCGATTGCCGTGCTCGTCTCGCCTATGTTCCGCGATTTCTTCGGGGCCGAGACCGTGCTCGCCGCCCATGGGCTCGTCAAGGATGGAGGCGGGATGCGCATCGACGGGCTCGACCTGACGAGCGCGGCGCTGAACCTGACCGCCTCTGCCGAAACCAGTGCGGACGGCTTCCTCAATCGCCTGCGCGTCGATGCGCGCCTCGCCGATCCCACGGGCAAGAAAGTGATCCTGCCGGTGCCGGGCGGCCAGACGACGGTGCAAAACGCCGCGCTGCATGTGGCCTTCGGCGACCGTCCGACCAATGACTGGACCGGCTCGCTCGATATAAGCGACCTTACCACGGACAGTTTCGCCTCCCGGGCGGTGGCGCTGAAGATGGGCGGTGTTGCGGAAAACCTGAACCTGCCCACGGCGCGGCACATCACCTTCAACGTTAACGGTGACGTCTCGGGCATCACCGCCAAGCGCGCCGATATCGCCAAGGCGCTGGGCGGCACCATCCGGCTTACCGCCGATGGCGCCTGGCAGGCGGGAACGCCGGTGCGTCTCTCCAAAGCCGAGATTGCGGGCAATGGCCTCAGCGTTTGGCTCACGGGCGACATCAAGGATTATGTCTTTAACGGTGAGACGACCGTCAAAGCGGAGAGTATTGCGCCCTTCTCCGCGCTCGCCGGGCGCGATCTCGCGGGCCGTCTCGATTTGAAGGCCAATGGCACGATCAAGCCGCTTTCCGGCGCGTTCGACCTGACGCTCAATGGCGACGCCAATGGAATGCGCGTGAGCAATGAGGTGGTCGACCGCATCATTGCGGGCGAAACGCGGCTGACCGGCGGCGTCGCCCGCGGCGAGAATGGCCTTACCGCCCGTGATTTCCGCATCGGCAACCCGCAAAGCGAAATCACCGCCAACGGCACCTTCTCCTCCAAATCCGCCGATTTTGATTTCGGTGTCGCGCTGGCCGATCTGGCGCTGCTTTCCGAGAAGGCATCCGGAAAATTGACCGTTAAGGGAAGCGCCAAGGGGCAGGAAGACAAAATCGATCTTTCCGTCCACGCCGCCGTACCGCAGGGTACGCTGGCGGGCCGCAAACTGTCCGAGGGAGCTGTCGATTTCAACGGTACGCTCGACAAGGGTGATCTGAGCGGTGCGGTCAAGGGCCTCGCTTTCCTCAATGGCGATCGGGTCGATCTCTCCACGCTGCTGGCCCTTGCCAATGGCGAAAAGCGTCTGACCGATCTCGCCTTCAGCGCAGGCGGCACGCGCATCACCGGCGGCATCACTGAAGGGGCGGATGGCCTCTACCAGGGCAACCTCTCGCTCGACGCGACCGATGTTTCCACCGCCGCCGCCCTGCTTCTGATGGATGCGTCCGGCGCGGCCAAGGCCGATATCAGCCTCGACCATCAGGATGGCCGCCAGAACGCCGATATCACCGCCTCGGTGCGCAATCTCAAAGCCGACGAAAATGAGATCGGCACGGCGGATATAGCGGCTGATGTGCGCGATCTCTTCGGCGTTCCCGCCGGAAACGGCACGGTGACCGCGCGCAATATGGTTCTCGGCGGGCAGGCGGTCGATAGCCTCGACGCCAAAGCCGCCCAGGCCGGCTCCAAAACCGATTTTTCCGCGAACGCCAAGCTCCGGAACGGGACCACCGCCGCTCTGGAGGGCGCACTCGAGCCGCAGAATGGCGGCTATCGCCTGTCGCTCAGCCACGCCGATCTGCGCCAGGGCACGCTGGCTGCAAGGCTGGTGCGGCCCGCGACGATCAGCGTGAAGGGGCAGGATATCACGCTCGGCGATATCATGCTCGATGTCGGCGGCGGGCAGGTGTCCTTGAGCGGCGCAATAGCCGATACGCTCGGCCTCTCGGTCGCCATTCGCGATCTGCCGCTCGCCATCGCCAACACCTTCCGTCCGGACCTGGAATTGGGAGGCACCGTCAACGGCACCGCCCGCATTGGTGGCACCCGCGCCAATCCCACCGCGACCTTCGAGGTGAGCGGCGCGGGACTGGCCGCAAAGCCGCTGCGCGACAACGGCCTGGCGCCCCTTACTCTGCACGCGGGCGGCCGCTACGCCGACAAGGCGGTGGATCTCTCCTCCGTCACCATAGACGGCCCGCAGGGCTTCGCCTTGTCCGGTAAGGGCCGCGTGCCGCTTTCGGGCGCGGGGCTCGGCGTCGATGTCACCGGCAGCGTGCCGCTGACCCTCGCCAACCGCTTCCTCGCCGATCGCGGCGCGCAGGCGTCGGGCACGCTCTCGCTGACTGCCAGCGTCTCCGGCAGTTTCGACAAACCGTCTGTCCGGGGCATGTTCTCGGCCAATGGCGCCCGGCTCATCGATCCCGAAACGAATGTCGAGCTGCGCAACATCAATGTCATGGGCAGCATGGACGGGCAGACGCTGACGATCCGCAATGCCGCCGCCGCGCTCTCCACCGGCGGCTCGATCAGCGCCAACGGGACGATTTCGATCGATCCCGCCGCCAATTTCCCCGCCGACCTTCGCCTGACCTTCAACCGCACCCGCTACGCTGATGGTGACCTGATCGTGGCGACCTTCAATGGCGGCCTCGCCATCACCGGCCCGCTCCTGCGCGATCCGTTGATTTCGGGGCGCATCGATGTGGAGAAAGCGGAAATCTCGGTCCCTGAGAAGCTCGGCGGCGGCGCGGCTAATATCGATGTGAAGCATATCTTCACCCCGCGCGCCGTGGAGCGCACCCTGGAGCGCGCCAAAGTGGTTGGCCGCGGCGGTGTTCCCAAGCCTGTTGCGCGCCCCAGCGTCGTGCGCCTCGATGTCGAAGTCAACGCGCCGAACCGGATTTTCGTGCGCGGCCGCGGGCTCGATGTGGAATTGGGCGGCTCCGTGCGCCTGACCGGGCCGGTGACGAATATCCACCCCGTTGGTGGTTTCTCGCTGCGGCGCGGGCGGCTCGACCTGCTGAGCCAGCGCATCACCTTCGACGAAGGGCAGGTGACGCTGGTGGGCGACCTGAACCCGCAATTGAATTTCGTCGCGCGGGCGGAGCGGAGCGACATCGTCGTCGTCATCACCGTGGCGGGCACGGTGGACGATCCCGCCATCACCTTCTCCTCGCAGCCCGAGCTGCCGCAGGACGAAGTGCTGGCGCGGCTGATCTTCGACCGCTCGCTCAATGAGCTCTCCGCCTTCCAGATCGCGCAGCTCGCCGCCGCGGCGGCGGAACTGGCTGGCGGCAAGAACACCTCGCTCCTCGGCAGCCTCCGGCGCAGCACCGGCCTCGATGATCTCGATATCGTCACCGATGCGAAGGGCAATGCAGGCGTGCGCGCGGGCCGCTATATCAGGGACAATGTCTATCTCGGCGTGGAAGCGGGCGCGGAAGGCAACACCAAGGCCACGATCAACCTCGATATCACCAAGAACCTCAAAGCCAAGGGCGCACTCGGCACCACCGATTCGAGCGTCGGCGTGTTCTACGAAAAGGATTATTGAACGCACGTTTTTTGGGAAAGTGCGCCTTCCTTTGCCGCCGGCGCCAGCCGATAAAAACAAATAAGCCGCCGGATTTCTCCGGCGGCTCTATTATTTTGGGAATGTTCGATCAGGCCGCGAGATCACGCAGCACATATTGCAGGATGCCACCATTCTTCATGTAATCGAGCTCATCGAGCGTATCGATGCGGCACCAGATCGGCACTTCCTTCACCGTACCGTCGGCATAGGTGACCTTGGCCACCGTCTTCTGGCGCGGCTTGATAGCGTTGAGACCGTCGATCTCGACCGTCTCGTCGCCCTTCAAACCCAGTGACTGCCAGCTCACGCCCTCATCCAGCACGAAGGGGATGACGCCCATGCCCACCAGATTGGAGCGGTGGATGCGCTCGAAGGACTGGGCGATGACCGCGCGGACGCCGAGCAGATTGGTGCCCTTGGCCGCCCAGTCGCGCGAGGAGCCGTTGCCGTACTCGATACCGGCGAAGATCACCAGCGGCACGCCTTCGGCCCGGTACTTCATGGCGGCGTCGTAGATCGGCATTTCCTCCTTGGAGGGGTAATGGATCGTGTAGCCGCCCTCGCGCCCGTTCTCGCCCAGCATCCAGTTGCGGATACGGATATTGGCGAAGGTGCCGCGCATCATGACTTCATGATTGCCGCGCCGCGTGCCGTACTGGTTAAAGTCGGCGACGCCGACGCCATGCTCCATGAGGTAGGAACCGGCCGGAGACTGCGCCTTGATGGAACCGGCGGGTGAGATGTGGTCCGTGGTGATCTTGTCACCGAAGAGGCCGAGGACGCGAGCGCCCTTGATATCCTCGATCTTGCCGGGCACCTTGCCCATGCCGACGAAGTAAGGCGGATTCTGCACATAGGTCGACTGGTCGTCCCAGGCATAGGTCTGGCCCGCAGGGACCTGCACCGCCTGCCAGTTCTCGTCGCCCTTGAAGACATCGGCATATTTTTCCGTGAAAATCTTGCGGGTGACGTTCTTGGCGATGAAGTCCTGGATCTCCTGGCTGGACGGCCAGATGTCCTTCAGGAACACCGGGTTGCCGTTCTGGTCTTCGCCGAGCGGCTCCTTGGTCAGATCCTTGGTCACCGTTCCGGCGAGCGCATGGGCGACGACCAGCGGCGGCGAGGCGAGGTAGTTCGCCTGCACATCCGGCGAGACGCGGCCTTCGAAATTGCGGTTGCCGGAGAGGACGGCGGCGGCGATCAGGCCCTTGTCGTTGATGGTCTTGGAGATCGGCGCGGGCAGCGGGCCGGAATTGCCGATGCAGGTGGTGCAGCCGAAACCGACGAGGTTGAAGCCCAGCGCGTCGAGGTCCTTCTGCAGCCC
Organism: Brucella sp. IR073; assembly: GCF_049065735.1. NCBI lineage: Bacteria > Pseudomonadati > Pseudomonadota > Alphaproteobacteria > Hyphomicrobiales > Brucellaceae > Brucella > Brucella sp. IR073. The sequence continues at coordinate 188,412 of NZ_JBAKHD010000002.1, read as the reverse complement.
GGCGCTTTCGAGATAAGCGGCGACGACCTGCGAACCGGGAGCAAGCGAGGTCTTGACCCAAGGCTTGGTCTTCAAACCCTTGGCGACCGCATTGCGGGCGAGGAGACCCGCGGCGATCAGCACGCTCGGATTGGAGGTGTTGGTGCAAGAGGTGATGGCGGCGATGACGATGTCGCCATGGCCGAGATCGAAATCCTCGCCTTCGACAGAATAGCGCGTGGTCTGGCCGGTGGTCTTCTTATATTCCGTCTCCAGCGCCTTGGCGAAGCCGGAAGCGATCTCGGGCAGGGGGATGCGGCCTTCGGGCCGCTTCGGGCCGGCCATGGAGGGGACGACGTCGCCGAGGTCCAGTTCCAGCGTGTCGGTGAAAACCGGATCGAGCGAGCCCGATTCGCGCCACATGCCCTGCGCCTTCGTATATGCTTCGACGAGCTTGATGCGCTCTTCGTCGCGGCCAGACATATTCATGTAGTTGAGCGTTTCCTCGTCCACCGGGAAGAAGCCGCAAGTCGCGCCATATTCCGGCGCCATGTTGCCGATGGTGGCGCGGTCGGCGAGCGTCATATTATCGAGACCTTCGCCGAAGAATTCGACGAACTTGCCGACGACGCCCTTCTTGCGCAGCATCTGCGTGACGGTCAGCACGAGGTCGGTGGCGGTGACGCCCTCTTTCAGCTTGCCGGTCAGGCGGAAGCCGATGACTTCAGGCAAAAGCATGGAGACGGGCTGGCCAAGCATGGCCGCCTCGGCCTCGATGCCGCCGACGCCCCAGCCGAGCACGCCAAGGCCGTTGACCATGGTCGTGTGCGAATCGGTGCCGACGCAGGTGTCGGGGTAGGCGACGGTGACGCCGCCCTCTTCCTTCGTCCAGACGGCCTGCGCGAGATACTCAAGGTTCACCTGATGGCAGATGCCGGTGCCGGGCGGCACGACGCGGAAATTGCGGAACGCCTGTTGGCCCCATTTCAGGAAGCGATAGCGCTCGCCATTGCGCTGATATTCGAGATCGACATTGCGCTTGAAGGCCTGCGGGTTGCCGAACTCATCGACGATGACCGAATGGTCGATGACGAGATCGACGGGAACGAGCGGGTTGATCTTCTCCGGATCGCCACCCAGCGACACCATCGCATCACGCATGGCGGCGAGGTCGACCACGGCGGGCACGCCGGTAAAATCTTGCATCAGCACGCGCGCCGGACGATAGGCGATTTCCGCGCCGGCCTTGCCGCGGTCGGAAAGCCATTTGGCGATGTTCTCGATGTCGGACTTCTTGACGGAGCGGTCGTCCTCGAAGCGCAGCAGGTTCTCGAGCAGAACCTTCATCGAAAACGGAAGCCGGGAAATGCCTTCCAGACCGTTCTTTTCGGCCTCGGTCAGACTGTAATAGACATATTCCTTGTCCCCCACGGTGAGGGTTTTACGGCATTTGAAGCTGTCGATATGTGACACGAACATTCGTCCTTATGCTGTGGGCCGAAACCACGAGACGAACGCCTAATGCTCACGTTTCAAGGACGCGGCTCAAGGTGCGGGTGCAGTCATTTCCGCTGTCCGTCCCGCTGCCCGCTTCTCACGAAAAGCGAACATTTGAGATCGGCCAAAAATGGGTTCCCACACCGACCGCTGGTATGGTAGCCGCTATATAAAGAGTTTCCTAAAACTGTTCCAGACTGTTATTGCGCGAAATCAGCGATTGCGGCGAATTGTTGCGGCATATTTTCCGGCCATTATCTGGCTTATCCGGAGGGCAAATGCGGCTTGAAGCCCTGAAATTAAGCGCCGAGCGCAGCGGCGAGACGATCTTCGCCGATCTCGACTTTGTGATCGAAGCGGGCAGCGCGCTTGTCGTGACCGGGCCGAACGGTGCCGGAAAATCGACGCTCCTGCGAATCATCGCCGGGCTGCTCGCGCCTGCTGCGGGCAAGGTGCGGCTGGAGGGTGCGGATGGCTTTCCTGATTTGCAAACCGCCTGTCATTATCTCGGGCACAAGAATGCGATGAAGGATGCCCTGAGCGTGCGCGAAAATCTCGCCTTTTGGCAGGCGTTCCACGGCGAAGCGCGGCTCGATATCGACGCGGCGCTCGAGACGGTGGGACTGGATGGCACCGACCATCTGCCCTTCGGCTATCTCTCGACCGGGCAGAGGCGCCGCATTTCGATTGCCAAGCTGCTGGTGAGTTATCGTCCGGTCTGGCTGCTCGACGAGCCTACGGCGGGGCTGGACAAGATTTCGGAAGGACGGTTTGCGGGGCTCATGCGGGGGCATTTGGAGCAAGGGGGCATTATCGTTGCCGCGACGCATTTGCCGCTGGGGCTGGAGGGAGCGCGGGAGTTGAGGATGGGGGGATGGGGATGAGCGGCGCTTTCATATCCTCCGGCAGTCAAGCGTTCATTATTGGATGGACATCTCGGCGGGACAGCGCCCCCCTCTGTCCTGCCGGACATCTCCCCCGCAAGGGGAGAGATTACGCTCTCATTTCCACTTTCGCCAATCGCCGCTGTCGCAAATTGAGCGCCGTCATCGATGCCAGCCAATCTCCCCCCTCGCGGGGGAGATGTCCGGCAGGACAGAGGGGGGCGCCTCGCAATTCCGCTGAAACAAAGACTCGTCATCGCGCACGAGGAAGCATCCAATGACCGCCCTTTTCTTCCGCGATTTCCGGTTGGCTTTGCGCGCGGGCGGCGGGGCGCTGGTGGGCGTCCTGTTCTTTCTCGCCGTCATAACCGTCGTGCCATTCGGCGTCGGACCGGATCTCAACCTTCTCTCCCGCATCGGTCCGGCGATGCTCTGGGTCGGGGCACTGCTTGCCGCCCTGCTGGGGCTTGACCGGCTGTTCCAGGCGGACCGGGAGGACGGCTCGCTCGATCTCCTCGTCATGGCGGCTGATCGGCATATGCTTGGCGTCACCGTGCTCGTCAAATGCCTGGCGCACTGGACTGCGACCGTTCTGCCGCTCGTCATCGCCGCGCCACTGCTCGGCCTGTTCATGAACATGGCGCCCGAGGCCATCGGCGCGACCGCTCTAACCCTGCTTGTCGGCACCCCGGCCATCACGCTTATCGGCGCGGTGGGGGCGGCGCTGGCGGTGTCGCTGCCGCGCGGCGGACTGCTTGTCTCCGTGATCGTGCTCCCGCTCACGGTTCCGGTGCTGATTTTCGGCGTTTCCGCCGCCTATGGCGCGACGACCGAGGGTGCGCCATTTCTCGCGCCTTTCCTCATCCTCTCGGCAATTACGCTGGTCTTCGCGGTGATCGGCCCGGTGGCTGCGGCTGCGGCATTGAAACTCTCGACGGACTGACGAGATTTGGAATGGTTTTAATACAAGTCAATTGCCGGAATTGCCCGGTAGGGTTATGTAATTGGCCATGTCAGACACCGCTAGCCAGCCCTTGAGACTGCTCGACCTTGCCAACCCCACGCGCTTCCTGTCGCTGGCGGGAACGCTCCTGCCGTGGCTGGCAGGGCTCTCCGCGCTGGTGCTGGCGATCGGGCTTTATATGTCGGTCAATGCCCCCGACGATTACCAGCAAGGCATGACCGTCAAGATCATGTTCATCCATGTGCCGTTCGCCTGGCTTTCCATGATGTGCTACACACTGATGGCAGCCTCGAGCCTCGGCACGCTGGTGTGGCGGCATCCGCTCGCCGATGTCTCGGCCAAGGCGGCGGCGCCCATCGGCGCGGCGTTCACGGCGCTGGCGCTCATGACAGGCTCGCTCTGGGGCAAGCCGATGTGGGGGACATGGTGGGTGTGGGACGCGCGGCTCACCTCCGTCTTCGTGCTGTTCCTGATGTATCTCGGCATCATCGCGCTCTCGCGCGCGCTGGACGACCCGGCGAAATCGGCGCGGGCGGCGGCGGTGCTGACGCTTGTCGGCTTCATCAACATTCCCATCATCAAATTCTCCGTCGATTGGTGGAACACGCTGCACCAGCCCGCCTCGGTGTTCCGCGCCGGCGGCTCGACCATCGATCCGACGCTGCTCTGGCCGCTGATGGTGATGGCGGCGGGCTTCACGCTCCTCTTCTTCACGCTGCACATGATGGCGATGCGCAATGAAATCTGGCGCAGGCGCGTCATCGCCATGCGGCGGATGGCGGCGCGCAAGGCCGACCGGAACGAGGCCGCAGCCGCATGAGCCATCTCGCCTTTGTCCTCCTCTCCTATGGCATTTCGCTGGCGGTGCTTCTCGGCCTCGTCGCGTGGCTGCTCATCGACCAGCGCTCGCAGCGCTCGGAATTGAAACGGCTGGAAGCGCAAGGCATCCGCCGGCGCTCGCAGAAGGCGGTGGAGCCATGAGCGACAGCGCGGCATCCCCAGCCCCGCGCCGCCGCATCCTGCTGGCGCTGCTGCCGCTCGCCATCTTTCTGGCGCTGGCGGCGGTGTTTACCGTGCAGCTTCTGTCGGGAAAGGACGAAAGCGTCATCCCTTCCGTCCTGATCGGCAAGCCCGCACCTGACATGACGCTGCCGCCGCTGGAAGGCCTCGCAAAGGATGGCAAGCCGCTGGCGGGCCTCGATCCCGCATCCTTCGCCGGTCAAGTAACGCTGGTGAATGTCTGGGCGTCCTGGTGCGTGCCCTGCCGTGTCGAGCATCCGCTCCTCATGGCACTGGCAAAAGACAACCGCATCCGCCTCGTCGGCCTCAATTACAAGGACAAGCCGGAAAACGCCCGCAGTTTCCTGACTCAGCTCGGCAACCCGTTTTCAGCGGTGGGGACGGACACGACAGGCCGCGCCGCCATTGACTGGGGCGTCTATGGCGTGCCGGAAACCTTCCTCGTCGGGCGGGATGGGAAGATCGTTTACAAGCATGTCGGGCCGTTCGATCCGGCATCGATCCGCGACGAACTGATGCCGGTTATCGAGAAGGCGCTGGCAGGTTAAGGCACCTGCCGCACCGCCCCCTTCGCGGCACTCGTCGCCATCGCCGCATAAGCGCGCAGCGCCGTCGTCACCTTGCGCTTGCGCTCTTCGGCGGGCTTCCACGCCTTGTCGCCCTTGGCCTCCATCGCCTCGCGGCGGCGGGCGAGTTCGGCGTCGTCAACGGCGAGGTGGATCTTACGGTTGGGGATGTCGATCTCGATGATATCGCCTTCCTCGACAAGGCCGATCGTGCCGCCTTCCGCCGCTTCCGGCGAGACGTGGCCGATGGAGAGGCCGGAGGAGCCGCCGGAGAAGCGGCCGTCGGTGATGAGGGCGCAGGCTTTGCCGAGGCCTTTGGATTTCAGATAGCTCGTCGGGTAGAGCATTTCCTGCATGCCGGGGCCGCCGCGCGGGCCTTCATAGCGGATGAGGACGATATCACCCGGCACGATCTTGCCGTTGAGGATGCCGAGAACCGCCGAATCCTGGCTTTCGAAAATCCGGGCGGGACCGGAGAACTTCAGGATTGAATCGTCGACGCCCGCCGTCTTCACGATGCAGCCATCCTCGGCTAGATTGCCATAGAGCACGGCGAGGCCACCATCTTTCGAATAAGCATGCTCCAAATCGCGGATGACGCCCTTTTCGCGGTCGAGATCGACGCTGTCGAAACGGCGGTCCTGGCTGAAAGCCACTTGCGTCGGCACACCGCCGGGGGCGGCGCGGTAGAAATCATGGACCATCTGGTTCTGGGTGCGCTTCACGTCCCAGCGGTCGAGCGCGTCGCCAAGCGTCTTTGCATGGACGGAGCCGACGGAGGTGTCCAGCAGCCCGGCACGGTTGAGCTCGCCGAGAATGCCCATGATGCCGCCGGCGTGGTGGACATCCTCCATGTGGACATTGGCGACGGCGGGCGCGACCTTGCAGAGCACGGGGACGCGGCGCGACAGGCGGTCGATGTCAGACATGGTGAAATCGACCTCGCCCTCATGGGCGGCGGCGAGGAGATGCAGCACGGTGTTGGTGGAGCCGCCCATGGCGATGTCGAGCGTCATGGCGTTTTCAAAGGCGGCGAAAGTAGCGATGGAACGCGGCAGCACGCTTTCGTCGTCCTGCTCGTAATAGCGGCGGGCGAGATCGACGATCAGATGCCCCGCCTCGACGAAGAGGCGCTTGCGGTCGGCATGGGTGGCAAGCGTCGAGCCATTGCCGGGCAGCGACAGGCCCAGCGCCTCGGTCAGGCAGTTCATGGAGTTGGCGGTGAACATGCCGGAGCAGGAGCCGCAGGTGGGGCAGGCCGAGCGCTCGATCACCTTGACCTGCTCATCGGTATAGTGATCGTCGGCGGCGGCGATCATCGCATCGACGAGGTCGAGCTTCTTCACCTGGTCGTCCCAGACGACCTTGCCGGCCTCCATCGGGCCGCCCGAGACGAAGACCACGGGGATGTTGAGCCTCAGCGCCGCCATCAGCATGCCCGGCGTGATCTTGTCGCAATTGGAAATGCAGACCATGGCGTCGGCGCAATGCGCATTGACCATGTATTCAACCGAATCGGCAATGATCTCGCGCGATGGCAGCGAATAGAGCATGCCGTCATGGCCCATGGCGATGCCGTCATCGACCGCAATGGTGTTGAACTCCTTGGCGACGCCGCCGGCGCTCTCGATCTCGCGGGCGACGAGCTGGCCCAGATCCTTCAGATGCACATGGCCCGGCACGAACTGCGTGAACGAGTTCACCACCGCGATGATCGGCTTGCCGAAATCGGAATCCTTCATGCCGGTGGCGCGCCAAAGGCCGCGCGCGCCGGCCATATTACGGCCATGGGTGGTGGTACGTGAACGATAAGCGGGCATCCTGTGCAATCCTTGCCGGAAATTCTTTAGATTTGTCCTCTCATAGAGGGCAGCATCGCGCAACGCGTAAAATCGCCCCCTCTCGGACCTCTCCTAGCATATATGCAATATAAAGCAAAAAATCAGATGAATGACGAAATTAAATTTCGCGTGAGGGGGCACCCTCAAGCGCCCTGTCGATAAGCGCATTGGCGATCTTCATGCGGTCCGAAGCCCGCTCACGCAAGGCGGCGGCAACCCGGTCTGGGTGGTTCATCGCCGCAAAACGCCGCCGCACACGGGTCAGTTCAGCGGGTGACATTCCCGGCGAGAGCCGCAATTCACGGGCAATCTCATCGGGATCGATGCTGGGAAGCGGCGATTCAGGTTCCGGCTGGGAAGCGTTTTCATCGGCTTCGAGAAGAAAATTCGGTTGCCGATAACCCTCGCTGGCCGGAGCAAGATGGGTGAGCGCATCGAGAAAATCGAAGGAAAACGGACGCGGGTTTGCGGATGCAGCGGCAGGCTGGCGCTCCACCTCGGCCAGAATCGAGGCGAAGTCGATGCGGTTGTCCTGTCTCGTGTGCCTGCGCGCGTCCATTCCGCCCCATTGGCTCCTTGCGGTGAGAAGCCGAACCTACAGGCGGATTCCTTTCATTCCGGTTGCCATGTTTCCTCGAAGATCAGCTCCTCGAGCGGCAGGCGGTTGCGCCAGCCTTTCACCTCCAGCTCGGGGCGCTGATAGAGATGATCGACATAGCCCAGGCAGAGATATGCGATGATCTCGACATGCGCGGGGATGGAGAGCGCCTCATGCAGGGCGGCGTCATCGATGATGCTGACCCAGCCGACGCCGATTCCTTCCGCCCGCGCGGCGAGCCATAAATTCTGCACCGCGCAGACGGTGCTATAGAGGTCCATCTGCGGGTTATGGGTGCGGCCCAGCACCACCTTGCCGCCGCGCGTGCGGTCGCAGGTGATGCAGAGATTGACCGGTGCCTTGCGGATGCCTTCGAGCTTCAAGGAGCGGTAGAGAGTCTGCTTCTCGCGCGGAAACATCCCCGCCGCTTCCTCATTCGCCTTGGTGAACAGCGAATGGATATGGGCGCGACGGCTCTCATCGCGGATGACGATGAAGTTCCATGGCTGCATGAAGCCGACGGAGGGCGCATGATGCGCCGCGTCGAGCAGCCGTCTCACCACATCATCAGGAATGGGATCGGGCAAAAACTCGTCGCGCACGTCCCGGCGCGTGTAGATGGCCTTATAGAGCGCGGCGCGCTCCTCAGGCGAAAAGGTCGCAGCTTCGCCGAATGCTTCTTTGTCTGGCCTGTCCAGCATCGCACCGCTCCCATGACTTTTCATTAAGTTATAGCCGCAAGGGGAGAGTAACAAGAATTAGAATGCGGTGAATGTGAGCGTCGTCAAGGAACGGACGATTCCCGGTATATTCAGAATGTTCTGGTTGATGAACTTACCGATGTCCTGATCCTCCTCGATATAGATTTTCATCAGGAGGTCGAATTCCCCGCTGGTGGAATAAAGCTCGGAAACGATCTCACGCTCGAAGAGCGCGTCCGCGACCTCATAGGTCTTGCCGGGCGCGCACTGCAATTGCAGAAAAACCGGTTTCATGAACAGTCTCCTTTTCCAACTTAAGTATCACCTCTAGCGAAAATCGCGCTGCAGCAAAAGAGTTGTACGGCATACGCGGCTGCGATATGATAGAGGGGTTCGATAAGACCATCTGGGAGAGACCGGTAAAATCCGGCGCCGACGGAGCAACCGCCCCGGAAACTCTCAGGCAAAAGGACCAGAATGGTTGTGAACATCTGGAGAGAGGCGTCCGCCTGTTAAAAGCGAGACGTCCACCGAAGGAGAAAAGCCATCCGGCGGACCTTTGATCGGTCCGATGGAGCGCGGACTGGAACACAGGTGGCAAACATCTGGTCTCCGGCCCCGGCCAAAGCTCTCAGGTTCAGTGACAGATGGGGTTTCGTCGCTGCCCGAAATGGGCGGCAAGGCAGAAACCGGGTGTCGCAAGGACCTTAAAATGACCCGCATTGCCGTTATCGGAGCCGGAATCACCGGCATTACGACTGCTTATGCCCTCGTACGCCAAGGCTATGAGGTGACCGTCTTCGATCGCAACCGCTATGCGGCGATGGAGACCTCCTTTGCCAATGGCGGCCAGCTTTCGGCGTCAAACGCAGAGGTGTGGAACAGCTGGGCGACGGTCAAGAAGGGCATCAAATGGATGTTCCGCAAAGATGCGCCGCTGCTGATGAACCCCATGCCCTCCTGGCATAAATATTCCTGGATGGCGGAGTTCGTCGCGAACATCCCGAATTATGAGAAGAACACCATCGCCACCACCCGGCTCGCCATCGAAGCGCGCAAGCATATGTTCGAGATCGCGAAGGCGGAAGGCATCGATTTCGACCTGGAGCGGCGGGGCATTCTGCATATCTACCGCACTGCCAAGGGCTATGACCACGCGGCGCGCGTCAACAAACTGCTTGAGGCGGGCGGCCTGGAGCGCAATCCGGTTTCGGCTGCGGAAATCCGCAATATCGAGCCGGCCCTGACCGGCCCGCTCTATGGCGGTTTCTTCACCCCATCGGACTCTACCGGCGATATCCACAAATTCACCCGCGGCCTGGCCGATGCCTGCCTGAAGCGCGGCGTCACCATCATCTGCGATGCGGATGTGCGCCAGCTGTCCCATGCCGCTGACGGCGTCACCGTCGAGTGGGCCGAGATCACCCGCAAGGGCGACGATGTGAAGACCGAGAAGACGCGCTTTGACGGGCTGATCGTCTGCGCTGGCGTCGCCAGCCGCAAATTCGCCGCGCAGCTCGGCGACCGGGTCAATATCTACCCGGTGAAGGGCTATTCGATCACCATCAATCTCAATGACACGCAGAGCCAGCAAGCCGCGCCCTGGGTGAGCCTGCTCGATGATGACGCCAAGATCGTGACGAGCCGCCTCGGCGCCGGCCGCCTGCGCGTTGCCGGAACCGCTGAATACAACGGCGAGAACCGCGACATCCGCTACGACCGCATCAAGCCGCTCATCGATTGGAGCACCGAGCTTTTCCCCGACATGAACACGTCGAGCGTGGTGCCCTGGGCGGGCCTGCGTCCGATGATGCCGGACATGATGCCGCGCGTCGGACCGGGCAAGCATCCACGCGTCTTCTACAACACCGGCCATGGACATCTGGGCTGGACGCTTTCGACGGCGACGGCGGAGATGGTGGCGGGCCATGTAGCGACCGCGCTGCCAGCCGAAGGCAAGACCAGCCCGGCTTTCAGAATTGCGGCGGAATAGCCAGACATTCGATTGAGAGAAATGAAGCCGGGAGCATCACTCTCGGCTTTTGCTTTATCCGAGCGGGTACCCCGCCTCATCACCGCCTATTGACGCGCTATTGATTAGCCAAAACCTGAACGCCACATGTAATTTCGGTGGAAATCCGATCCGCGTATTCCACCAGCCTTAGAAATGAAAACTATTCGGCTTAGAAAATTCGTAGTGTCGGGTTTAGTTATCTTCCCGCGGCGCTTGTGCCGCTCTCCCGGGCATTCATGAAACGATGATATTCGTCGCCCCGATATTGCTGATTATTTTCAGCCTGGCGTTTTTTGGAATCTGGGCTGCCTGCCGGGTTGTCCTGCCGGAGCGCAAATATAATTTTCTCATCACTTATGGCGCGGCATTTCTCGCTTTCAGCCTGGGGATGCTCTCGCAATTCGCCCATTTTCCATCCGACTCGGGCCAGAACGCGGTGCTTTCCGGCTCGCTCTTCGTCGGCGGAGGTCTGCTCCTGGTCCACGGCATCCTGGCCAGATCGAACCGTACCCTGCCGCGGGGATTTTACGCGGCGACCTTTTTCACCATCCTGATACCGATCACCTATTTCTATGCAATAGACCGGAATCTGATTGCCCGGATCTATATTCTCCACTTCGGGATGGGCACAATTTTTCTTTTTCTCGCGGCACGGGCGGGATTTCTCCGGCAGGGTGCTGTCACGGACCGCCTGCTCTTCTGGCTGGTCCTGGTCATGGGCCTGCAATTCTTTATCAGCACATATCTGACGATCGGGTCAGTGACGGCAATCGCTCACCTTCCGCCGGCCGAGCGTCTGCAGGAACTATCCATGAGCAGCTTTTGGCATTGGACCAAAGGCTCCGTCACCATCGTGGGTGCGGCTTTCGCCCTCGGATTGATCACCATTTCCGGGGCCGACATCGTCATCGCTCTTCGCAGCGAGCGGGATACGGACCCACTCACCGGCGCGCTGAACCGCAGGGGACTGGACGCGCAGCTTCCGCAACTTCTCGCAAATTGCGGCCAGAGGGCGAGCGTCATCGTCTGCGATCTCGATTACTTCAAGAGCATCAACGACACCTATGGCCATGCAGCGGGCGATGCCGTGCTGATCCATTTCACCCGGATTCTAAAAAAATCGACCCGCGCCACCGATCTCGTCGCCCGGATCGGCGGCGAGGAGTTCGTTTTGGTTCTGGCGGGAATGGCGGTGGAAAACGCTTATCTTTTCGCCGAGCGCATCCGCAAGGCGGTGCAGAACCAGCATTTCGACAAGGTCGCCTCGACGCAGATCATCACCTGCAGTTTCGGCATCACCGGCTTGCGCGAAGACGAAGACTTATGGGCCGCGGTGAAGCGCGCCGACGGCATCCTCTACGCCGCCAAGAAGGCCGGACGGAACCGCACCTATGCGGAAGGCATCGCCGCCTGAGCCGAACCGAAGGCCGGCTCGAAAGACCTTTTACCCGACGACAATGGGCGCCTTGCCCGGCACGCGGTTATAGAGGTCGATGATATCCTGGTTCATCAGCCGCACGCAGCCGGAAGACATCGCCTGTCCGATGGACCACCATTCCGGCGAGCCATGGATGCGATAGCCGGTGTCGGCACCGTTCTTGAAAATATAGAGCGCGCGGGCGCCGAGCGGATTCTGCGGGCCCGGCTCCATACCGTTGCGATATTGCTCGAGCTCGGGCTTGCGCTGGATCATCTCCGGCGGCGGCGTCCAGCGCGGCCATTGCTTCTTATATTGCACATTGGCGCGGCCCGACCAGCGGAAGCCGTCCTTGCCAATGCCGACGCCGTAGCGGATGGCATCGCCGCCCGGCTGTACCAGATAGAGATAGCGGTCCTTCAGGCTAACCACGATGGTGCCGGGCGCTTCGCCCGTGGGATCGGGAACGATCTGGCGGCGGAACTGCTTCGGCACTTTCTCGTAGGGAATGGCCGGCAGGGAGTAAGGTCCCTCCTGCACCGCAGCATACATGACATCTGGCGTGGTGACCGCCTTGTCGACGCTGATCTGCGGGCGGATCGCCCCTGTGGGCATGGTGTCGAGATTGAGGCCCGACATGTCAAAAGTCTGGGAACATCCAGTCGCGCCAGTAAGCGCCACCGCCCCGGCCCCGAAGATGAATGCCCGGCGGTTCAGATAATCCGGTTCTCTCGACATGGATGCTACACGACCCCAAACACAACGAATAAGGCGACTTTGCCTCATTCGTGGTTGATGAAGCGTTAAGCAAGGCCCCATCGATAACCTCAACGTGACTTCCCCTTGATCGGCCGGTCGCGTAAAAGTAGAGGTCCCCTACAATTTGCGTAAGATGGTGAGAGCCGGAGAGAGCCTTGGAACCGATCGCCGACTATTATCCATGGGGCCGATATTTTTCTGTTCCATCCGCGCGCGATTGGAACCTCCTGCTGTTCGCAGGCCTCCTTTCCATCGCGGCGCAACTGTCCCCGGCTTATGCCGACGATGCGTATGCAGCGCCGCCTTTGTCCGCTACGCGCGGCGTAGTGGAGCTTTTTACCAGCCAGGGCTGCGTTTCCTGCCCTCCCGCCGATGCCACATTGAGCGAGCTCGCCAAGCGCACGGATCTCGTGACGCTCGCCTTCCACGTCGACTATTGGGATTATCTCGGCTGGCGCGACACGCTCGCCACCTCTGAGAACACGGCGCGGCAGAATGCCTATCGCAATGCGCTGAAAGCGCGAATGATCTATACCCCCCAAGTCATTCTCAACGGCCGCACCGAGCTCAACGGCAATGACGCGAAGAGCATAAAGGCAGGTATTGCAAGGCTGGCTGACGGTCCCGGCGGCCTCAGCGTACCTGTTTCGATCAGCAGGCAAGACGGCCAGCGCCTCGTCATCGAGGCAGGCGCGGGCAGGAAACCGGACACCCCTGTTCATCTTCTCGTGGCCTATTTTGATGACAAGATAACCGTCCCCATCGGCAAGGGCGACAACAGGGGACGCTCGGTCACCTACCGCAACGCGGTCCGCGATATCGAAACGATCGGCATGTGGGACGGTAAGCCGCTGCGCGTGGAAATCCCGGCTTCGGAGCTTTCGAAGAAGAAGGCCTCAGGCTGCGCCGTGCTGCTGCAGGAAGTCGGTTACGACAACCGCCTGGGCGGCATTCTGGGCGCCGCCATGCTCCGGCGCAGGCCTGACAAACTTTTCGAGTGATGGTTGATGCAAAAAAAGAGGCCGGCGCATTGCCAGCCTGAAGCTTTCGTGGCTGTTGCCGTTGCGGATGGTGAAAAGCTGAGTGGTTTTCACCATCCTGAATGCTGCTGGTTCGGTCCGGACAGCCCATTGGGCGGGGGGCTTGGGGTTGAGCGTGTCCAGACCGAACCGTCTCAGGCAACGAGAGGGATGTTGCTGGCATAATTGGGCTGCAATGCGAACGGCAAAAGGCGAAAATGTGGCGGGCCGTAACCTATGGCAACACGGTGTAGCGTTTCGTGAGAGCTTGCGAATTTTCAAAGCAATTGCGCATTTTGGCTTGAAAAGCCAGGTGCGAGGTTTCACCTTCTAGTCATGGAACTGTCATGTGGTTCCGGTGCAGGCCGGAGGGCGGCCCGCGCCTGACTATGCTCGAGCGAAGAGGATATGATGGACGGCGGAAACAGAGGTTCATCGCAGATCGAAGCTTCGGCGATATCCATCGATGCGGCAAGGGCGCGGCAACAGGTCCTGCCGGTAACCTTCAACCGCCACGAACTCGATAAAATCCTGCGCATTTACGGGCGAATGGTGGCATCCGGCGAGTGGCGCGACTACGCCATCGATCACCTGAGCGACCGCGCCGTTTTCTCCATCTTTCGCCGCGCCAGCGAAATCCCCCTGTTCCGCATCGAAAAGAACCCGAAGCTGGCGCAGCGCCAGGGAGCCTATTCGGTCATCGCCGCCAGCGGTCTCATCCTCAAGCGCGGCCACGAACTGGAGCGGGTCTTGCGCGTGTTCGACAAGAGCTTGCGGCTGGTTGAGGTATAGCGCCTCCTTCCCCGCAAGGGGAAGGAGGGCGATCCCTGGAAACAAAAAGGGCAGCGTTTCCGCTGCCCTTTCTTCAATCCTTGGTCCAGAAAAATCAGTTCCGGTTGTTGCCCATGAACTGCAGCAGGAACATGAACATGTTGATGAAGTCGAGATAGAGCCTGAGCGCGCCCATCACGATCTTGCGGCCCATCGTGTCGGACGAGTCGCCCTCGAAATACATCTCCTTGATCGACTGCGTGTCATACGCCGTCAGCCCTGCGAAGATGAGAACACCGAGCACCGAAACGGCGAACTGCAGCGCAGTCGAGCCGAGGAAGATGTTCACGATGGACGCGAGGATGAGGCCGAACACGCCCATCATCAGGAACGAGCCCATCGCGGAAAGATCACGCTTGGTCGTATAGCCGTAGAGCGACAGCGCGCCGAAGGACGCGGCGGTCACGAAGAAGGTTCGCACGATGCTCTGGCCGGTGAAGACCAGGAAGATCGACGAAAGCGACAGGCCGACCAGGGCGGCATAGACCCAGAAGGTCACCCGCGCCGCGCCGACGCTAAAATTCTCGATGCGGAAGCTCAGGAAGAACACGGCGATCAGCGGAGCCAGCATGATCACCCAGCGCAGCGGGCTGGCGTAAAGAAGCTGGGCAAAGGCCGGGTTCGATTGGGCAAGTACCGATGTGCCGAGAGCCGCGATGCCGGTGACGGCAAGGCCCAGGGCCATCATATTGTAGACGCCCAGCATATAGCTGCGAAGGCCCTGATCGACGCCAGTGTCTACACGGACGCCGGCCGGGCTTCTCGCTTGCATGTTTCGATAGTCAACCATGGTTTTCCTCTTGCGTTGTCCCGTCCGGTATCGGGGGCACTCCCCGGGCGCCGCTGGCGGGACCCCAGCATACCTGCCCAAGATTATGGGGATTCAAAGGTGCCTTCACAAGTGTCGCGAGCATGATTCCGAAAAGTTGCAGGCTTTTCGAATAGGATCATGCGGCTGAAAAAGCTGTTTTGGGGCCAGCGACAACCATTCTGGCCCCAATTTATTGCGTTTTTATGGATTCCGCAGCACCGAAGCGGCTTTTTGGCCTAATATGCGCCATGTGCCGAGCAGGCCGAAGCCGACCGTCAGCACCAGCGCGATCGCCACCGTCATCAGCGCCACATCGGGCAGGAATTGCGCCTGCAATTGCATGACGCGCGCCACCACATACCAGCCGGCGACGCCGCCCGCGATGAGCGCGAAGACAGCCGTCGCCAGTCCCAGCATCAGATATTCCAGCGAAAATGCCTTGATCAGCGTCCGCCGCGTGGCGCCCAGCGTCTTCAGCACCACCGCGTCATGGGTGCGCGCCCGGTTGCCCGCCGCAAGCGCCCCGCCCAGCACCAGCACCGAGGCGCCGAGCGCGACGGCCGCCGCCGCGCGGATGGCGGTCGCAAGCTGACCCACCAGATCGTTGGCGACATCGATGGCGTCCTTGACTCGCACGGAGGTCACGGCGGGGAAGGCCCGCGTCACCGTGCGCAGAACATTGGCTTCCTGTTCCGGCGAAGCGCTGGGCTCCGTCAGCGTCGCCAGCCATGCATGGGGTGCACCGGCAAAGCTGTTGGGCGAAAACACCATGACGAAATTGATCGCCAGCGATTCCCACTGCACCTGCCGGAAATTGGCGATCTTGGCCGTGATGTTACGCCCGAGCACGTTGACCGTCACCGTGTCGCCGAGTTTCAGGCCGAGTTCCTTCCCTTCTTGGGCTGAAAAGGAGACGAGCGGCTCGCCCGTATAATCTTTAGGCCACCACTGCCCTTCGCTCAGCGTCGAGTTTTCGGGAATGTTTTGCGCATAGGTGATGCCCCGGTCGCCGCGTAGCACCCATGCGCCCTCGGGCGGGATGGTGAGCTTGGACACATCGATTCCGTTGAGCGCCACGATGCGCCCGCGCAGCATCGGCGCGCTGACGACCTTACCGCCGGGCGCGGCCTCTTGCAGCAGCTTCCTGAAATTGTCGATCTCCGCGCTCTGGATATCAACGAAGAAGAAGTTGGGCGCGTGCTCCGGGATGCTTTCGGATATCTGGCGGCGCAGATTGCCGTCGATGAGCGTCAGCGCTACCAGCAGCGTCAGCCCGAGGCCGAGCGACAGGATCACCGAGGGCGTCAGCGCGCCGGGGCGGTGAATATTGCCGATGGCGAGCCTGAGCGCTGTGGAGCGCACCCGCGGCGCGCGGCGCGCCAGCCACTGTACGCTTGTCGCGACCGCCCGCAGTACCAGGAAAGCGAGGGCCGTGGAGACGATGAAGATCGTCGCGATCCTCCGGTCATAGGCGAAGTGGATGGCAAGCGCCGCCAGCAGTAGGATCAATCCCGCCGCAGCAAAGAGATAGACCGCGCGCGGCCAGCCGCGCTGGTCGAAGCCCTGCTCGCGGAAAAGCGCGGTCGCGGGAATATCGCGGGCGCGTCCGAGCGGCAGAATGGCGAAGGCGAGCGTCGTCACCACGCCGAAGACCGCCGCCATCGCCAGAGCGCCCGGATAGACCCCCGCCGCGCTCGCCACCGGCAGGACGGAGGAAAGCGCCGCCGCTGCAGCATAGGGCGCGGCGATGGCGAGCAACAGGCCGATGGCGATGCCGATGAGCGCGATGATGAGGATTTGGATGAGGTAAACGATGAGCACGAAATTGGCGGGCGCGCCCAAGGATTTGAACGTGGCGATGACGCCGCGCTTGCCGTCGAGATAGGCGCGCACGGCATTGGCGACGCCCACGCCGCCGACGATCAGCGCCGTCAGTCCCACCAGCGTCAGGAACTGCGAGAAGCGCTCAATATTGGCTGATAGGGCAGGGGAGGCATTGCTGCGTGTGCGGATGCTCCACCCCGCTTCCGGAAACTTCTGCTGCGCCTGGGCTTCGATGGCCCTGATGTCCGCATCGGTCGCGCCGGCGGCCAGGGCGATCTTGTAGACATGCTCGACAAGGCTGCCCGGCTGGATGAGCCCGGACGCGCGCAGCCCATCGAGCGAAACCATGAAGCGCGGCGCAAAGCCGAAGCCGTCCGAAAGCATGTCCGGCTCGTCCGTGATGATGGCGCGCAGTTCGAACGTCGCCTGCCCAAGCTCCACCCGGTCGCCGAGCTTGAGCCCCAGCCGGTCGAGCAGAAGCTGCGTCGTCGCTGCGCCATAGGCGCCGTTCTTCTCGCCGAAAAGAGCGTCATGCGGCAGTGCCGGCTCGGTCTTGAACGTGCCGTATAGCGGATAGGCCTCGTCCACCGCCTTCACCTCGACCAGCGACTGGTCCGAGCCATCGGGAAGCCGCGCCATTGAACGCATGGATGCGCTGTCGGCGAGCCGCCCGTGCGAGGTGAGAAAGGCGCGCTCATCAGGCGACACCTCGCGCTGGTTCAGTTCGAACCGCATGTCGCCGCCGAGGATCGATTGCCCCTGCGTGGCGATGGCCCCGCCGATCGACTGCGCCACGGAATTGACGCCGCCGATGGCCGCGACACCGAGCGCGATACAGGCGAGGAAGATGTAAAAACCCGAGAGACCACCGCGCATTTCACGCAAGGCGAAGCGCAGCGCGAGACGGAAAGAAGGACCTGTGCTCATCGGCCGGCCGCCACGATACGCTGTGGAGCGGCGCCGGCACTGTCAGGTTCGATCTGCCCGGAGCGGATGTGGATTTCGCGGTCGCAGCGCGCGGCTAGCGCAGGATCGTGCGTGACGAGCACCAGCGTCAACCCTTGCTCGCGCTGCGCCTGGAAGAGAAGGTCGGCGATTTTCGCGCCGGTGGCCGCGTCGAGATTGCCGGTCGGCTCGTCGGCGATCAGGATCTTCGGCGAAGGCGCGAGCGCCCGCGCAATCGCCACGCGCTGCTGTTCGCCGCCCGAGAGTTCGCCCGGATAATGCGACATACGATGCTCAAGCCCGACGGCCTTCAGTTCGCGCGCCGCGATGTCGAAGGCATCCGTCTGGCCCGCCAGTTCCAGCGGTACAGCGGCGTTTTCAAGCGCGGTCATGTTGGGGATGAGGTGGAAGGACTGGAAGACAATGCCGACATTGCGCCCGCGGAAGGCCGCCGCCTCATCTTCGCTCATATTGTCGAGCCGCGCGCCTGATATCGACACCGTGCCGCTGTCGATCCGTTCCAGGCCCGCCAGCACCATCAGCAGCGTCGATTTGCCCGAGCCGGACGGGCCGACAATGCCCACCGATTCCCCCGCCTCGATTGTCAGCGACACGCCTTTGAGGACATGGACCGTCGAAGCGCCGCTCCCCAGGGTCAGATGCACATTGTCGAGAGCGATCACGGGTTCTGTCACGGGCAAGTCTTTCCTATATGTTCGGGACTGTCATGCGGGACATCGCATGAGGAAGGAATTTTGATATGGGTTGCCGCCGATGAGATTCAAACCAGTACATGCATTTATTGCCGGCATAATGGCCGCATCGTTCGTCCTTTTCAGCCTTATCCTCGTGCCGATGGCCGAGGCTCAGACGAGCGCTTCTGAAGATGGCAAGCCGATCCGCATCGTCGGCTTCGGCGACAGTCTCATGGCCGGCTATCAATTGCCGCCGCAGGACGCTTTCCCCGCCCGGCTGGAGGAGGCGCTGAAGAAGGCGGGCTACAACGTGACAATCGACAATGCCGGCGTATCGGGCGATACCACGGCGGGCGGCCTTGCCCGGCTCGACTGGTCCATCCCCGATGGCACGGACATCGTGATTCTGGAACTTGGCGCCAACGATGCGCTGCGCGGGATCGCGCCAGATATCGCCGAGAAGAATCTCGAGACCATGATCACGCGCCTGAAAGACCGCGGCATGACCGTGGTTCTCGCCGGAATGCTCGCCCCGCCCAATATGGGCAAGGCCTATGACGAGCGCTTCAACGCCCTCTACCCGGCCCTGGCGGAAAAATACGGCCTGCCGCTTTATCCCTTCTTCCTCGATGGCGTCGCGGCGCAAAAGACCATGGTGCTGGATGATGGAATGCATCCCAATGCCCAAGGTGTGGCGCGCATGGTCGAGGGCTTCCTGCCTGTCATGGAGAAGGTGCTGAAAGAGTTCAAATCGAAGGAAAACTGAGCATCGCTTGTTCACCCTGCCGGGACACGCTGGAATAAACGGCTTGCTCTTGCCTCCATTCGGTGTTTCGGTAGAGGGGTAGAACGATTCGAGGAGGATGCCATGCCGCGTCTTTTCACTGCCCTCGAAATTCCGCGTGACGCCGCGCTTTCGCTCTCGCTGTTACGAGGCGGCCTTATCGGCGCACGCTGGATCGATGTCGAGAACTACCACATCACCTTGCGCTTCTTCGGTGACATCGAAGGCCATGTGGCCGACGAGGTCGCCAACGCGCTCGACCGTGTCAGCCGTCCGGAATTCATGTTGAGCCTTTCCGGCGTCGGCGCGTTCGGCTCGAAAAAGCCGCACAGTGTCTATGCGGGCGTTGCGCCGTCGCCCGATCTCTTTGCCCTGCAGGCGGAAATCGAGCGCATCTGCCAGCGGCTCGGGCTTCCCGCCGATCCGCGCAAGTTCACGCCGCATGTCACGCTCGCCCGGCTGAAAAATGTCCGCGACGAGGATGTGGCGCGCTATCTCTCCTCCCGCGGCAATTTCGCCACCGTGCCCTTCCGGGTCGGGCGTTTCGTACTGATGTCCTCACGCGATTCGGTCGGCGGCGGTCCTTATGTGGTCGAGGAGGCATGGCCGCTGCAATCGCGCCGCCAGTCCTCCCCGCGCTATCTGGACGCGCAATGGACGTTTTGACCACATACCGGCTCCTCTTGCGGGCGGGAGCCGGGCTTCCCATGTTTGATCGGCTTCCATCCGGAGATGAGAATGATGGACAAGGTCAAGATCGGTGAGATTCTGGAGCCCGGCAGCGAGGAAAACCAGCGCGAGCGGGAAAACCGCGTGCGCAAGGCTTTCTGGAAGACGGTGCGCAAGGCGGCCCGCTACATCCCCTTCATGGAGGAGGTGGTGGCCGCCTATTACTGCGCGCTCGATCCGCATACGCCGCGCCGCGTGCGCCTGACGCTGATGGCGGCGCTCGCCTATTTCGTGCTGCCCCTCGATTTCGTTCCCGATTTTCTCCTGCCTTTCGGCTTTACGGACGATGTGGCGGTGCTGATGACGGCCTTGAACGCCGTGCGTTCCCATATCACGCCGGCCCACCGAGAGGCGGCCCGCGCGGCGCTTTCGAAGCTGGATTAACCAAATATTAAGGATAGACATCCGGCATTTTACGGAAACACATTCTCGCCGCTTTCTTTTGGAGAACCTTACCGGAGCAAAATCGCTTCAGGGGCTTCTAGAGCTTTTTCGTGTGAGAAAAGCGTGCGCGTCCGCAAAACTTCACCGTTTCGTAACCCAGATTAAGTCAAATTAATCGGGAATTTGAACGGGGAGGCGCGGATAGCGGCAGCCGTCCCGGATTCGGGTATGAAGCAAACGAAAGAGAACCGGTAGGAACATGCTTGGAAAATCGATCGTCGCGGCTTCTGTGTTCATGATGGGGATGGCGGGCACGGCACTCGCGCAGACCCCGAGCCAGATCAGCCAGTTCAACGCTTGGGGCGCCTACAGCTACCAGTCGGGCAATGGCAAGGTCTGCTATGTCCTGTCGGTGCCGACCCAGAAGGCGCCAGCCAGCGTCGATCACGGCGATAATTTTTTCCTCGTCAGCCAGAAGCCCGGCCAGAATGTCTCCTTCGAGCCGCAATTCATGGCGGGTTACGAGCTGAAGCCCGATTCCAAGGTCACGGTGAGCGTGGGCAACCGCAGCTTCACCATGTTCGTCAACGGTAAGTCCGGCTGGATGGAGAACGCAGCCGAGGAGCCGCAACTGATCGCCGCCATGCGCGGCGGCTCGGACATGACCGTCAAGGCCGTCTCCAAGCGCGGCACCAATACCAGCTATACTTATTCGCTGAAGGGCATTTCCGCAGCGCTGGCGGCTATTCAGAAATGTAAGTGAGCGCTGGCACGGCAGTAGGCACGAAAGGCTGGAGGTGACTCCGGCCTTTTTGCTTTGCAGGCCTTGGCACCCCTCCTTCCCCGCGAGGGGGAAGGAGGGGTGCCAGGATGACTACGCCCCAATTCCATGCTAAGAGCCGCGCAAGATGCGCCCGCGACTGGCGCTGCCATGGGCGAGCGCCCATATAACCGAAATTCTCGAATGTTGAAAGCCGATGTCCATTTCGTTTGACCTGACCGTTCCTTCCGCACGGGACGCGCTTGCCGCCACCGCCCGCGCCACCTTGGCACCCAAGCCCTCACTGGTGGGGCTGACGCGCGAGGAGATGGGCGAGGCGCTGGCCGGCATCGGTGTGCCGGAGCGCCAGGTGAAAATGCGCGTCGCGCAATTGTGGCACTGGCTTTATGTGCGCGGCGTGTCTGACTTCGCCGACATGCTCAACATCTCCAAGGATATGCGCGCGCTTCTCGCGCAGCATTTCTCCATCGCGCGTCCGGAAATCGTCGACGAGCAGATTTCCAATGACGGCACCCGCAAATGGCTGTTCCGGTTTCCGCCGCGCGGTGCTGGGCGACCCGTCGAAATCGAGACCGTCTACATCCCCGAGGAAGGGCGCGGCACGCTGTGCATTTCCAGCCAGGTCGGCTGCACGCTCACCTGCTCCTTCTGCCATACCGGCACGCAGAAGCTGGTGCGCAATCTGACCGCCGAGGAAATCCTCGCCCAGCTTCTTGCCGCCCGCGACCGCCTTGGCGACTTTCCCGACAAGGACACACCCGATGGCGCCATCGTACCCGCCGAGGGACGCAAGGTGACGAATATCGTCATGATGGGCATGGGCGAGCCGCTCTATAATTTCGAGGAAGTGAAGAAGGCGCTGCTGATCGCCTCCGAT
The DNA here is from genome assembly GCF_049065735.1 of Brucella sp. IR073. NCBI lineage: Bacteria > Pseudomonadati > Pseudomonadota > Alphaproteobacteria > Hyphomicrobiales > Brucellaceae > Brucella > Brucella sp. IR073. The sequence goes on along the minus strand of NZ_JBAKHD010000002.1, from coordinate 166,492 downwards.
GGCGACGGCCTCTCGCTCTCCAAGCGCCGCATCACGCTTTCTACCTCCGGCGTCGTGCCCGAGATCTACCGCACCGGCGAGGAGATCGGCGTCATGCTCGCCATCTCGCTCCATGCGGTGCGCAACGACCTGCGCGACATGCTGGTGCCGATCAACAAGAAATACCCGCTGGAAGAGCTGATCGCCGCTTGCCGCGCTTATCCCGGCCTGTCGAACGCCCGCCGCATTACCTTCGAATATGTGATGCTGAAGGACGTCAATGACAGTCTCGAAGACGCCAAGGAACTGGTGCGGCTCTTGAAGGGCATCCCGGCCAAGATCAACCTGATCCCGTTCAATCCATGGCCGGGCACGAATTATCAGTGCTCCGACTGGGAGCAGATCGAGCGCTTCGCCGACTATGTCAACAATGCCGGCTATGCCTCTCCGATCCGTACCCCGCGCGGCCGCGACATCCTCGCCGCCTGTGGCCAGCTGAAATCGGAATCCGAGCGCATGCGCAAGGCGGACCGCCTGGCGCTGGAGGCCATGATGATCGTAGGACACGGCGAGGAATGAGCAGGCCCATATGAGCGCCTTCTTTTATCTGCTCTGGCGCTTTATTCTGGCCTCGGTCGCCTGGCTGGTGGCGGTCATCGTCGCAGCCTTCGTCATTACCGTCTTGCTCTTCGCCGCCGTCAAGGGCCCGCCAGATCAGAACACGGTAGAGAATCTCCTCAAGGTGAGCCTCGTGGCCACGCCGTTTACGATCATATATGTCGGAGCCGGAACCTTCGTCCCGTCGCTCTTCATCATCGTCTGGGCTGAATTCGCTGCCCGCCGCGACTGGCTGTTCTACAGCCTCGCTGGCCTGCTGATGGGCGTCGGCATCGTCGGTTACAACATTGTCCAGAACGCGCAGGCCGGCCCTTCGGACTATGCGCTCTTCCTGACGAGCGCCGCCGTGGCAGGGATCATTGCCGGTTTTGTCTATTGGGCGATAGCCGGACGGAGCGCGGGGCCGAGGCGCTGACTCACTTCGCCTGTGTCATCAAAATCTTCATCGCGAACGCCGAAAACACCCCGGCGAACAGCCAGTCCGTAATCCGCGTCACGGTCGGGTTCTTCCTGAGCAATCCCGCGAATTTGTCCGCAGCGAGGATCATCGGGATGACGAAGGGCAGCGACAGCGGAATGAAGGACAGGCCGAGGAAGAACAGCTTGCCCGGCGCATGCGGATCATGGGCCGAGACGAATTGCGGCAGGAAGGTCATGAAGAACAGGATGATCTTCGGGTTGAGCAGATTGATGCCGAGGCCGGTCGCCCAGTTGCGGGCGAGGCTCTGCGGGCCGTTGCCGCCTTTCTTTTCCGGCGAAAAGGCCGAGCCATTGCGGATGGCCTGGAAGGCGAGCCAGACGAGATAACCAGCGCCGACGATTTTGAGTAGGAAGAAGGCCTGCGGTGAGGCGACGATCAGCGCGGAAAGGCCGAGCGCCACCATGGATGTATGGATCGCAATGCCCGTGCAGGCTCCGGCAAGGCAGGCGAGCCCCGCCGCACGTCCTTGCGCAAGCGCCCGCCCGACAAACAGCGTCATATCCGGTCCCGGCGTAATCGTTAGGATGAAAGTGGCGATGGCGAACTGGACGAGGACGGCCCAATCGGGAATGAAGGACATGATGCAAGCTCCGGAAAGTGCCGACTCTAACGCGGTTTTGACTTCGCCGCCATAGTTTGTTTCCGGCCTGTCCGCATGTTGCTTGCGCGCTTTCGCCTAGCTGATAAAAGACCCGTCGAACCCTCATAAATCCCCTACCGGACAAAAAACATGAGCAAGTGGAAAGACGTCAAAAAGGTCGTGCTCGCCTATTCGGGCGGCCTCGACACCTCGATCATCCTGAAATGGCTGCAGACGGAGCTGGGCGCGGAGGTCGTCACCTTCACCGCCGATCTCGGCCAGGGCGAGGAGCTTGAGCCGGCCCGCAAGAAGGCGGAGATGCTGGGCATCAAGGAAATCTTTATTCAAGATGTGCGCGAGGAATTCGTGCGCGATTTCGTCTTCCCGATGTTCCGCGCCAATGCCGTCTATGAGGGCGTCTATCTGCTGGGCACCTCCATCGCCCGCCCGCTCATCTCCAAGCATCTCATCGAGATCGCCAAAAAGACTGGCGCGGATGCGATTGCCCATGGCGCGACCGGCAAGGGCAATGATCAGGTGCGCTTCGAGCTTTCCGCCTATGCGCTGAACCCGGATATCAAGATCATCGCGCCATGGCGCGACTGGTCGTTCAAGAGCCGCACCGACCTGCTCGAATTCGCCGAAAAGCACCAGATCCCCGTCGCCAAGGACAAGAAGGGCGAAGCGCCGTTCTCCGTCGACGCGAATCTCCTGCACTCCTCCTCCGAGGGCAAGGTGCTGGAGAACCCGGCGGAAGCCGCGCCGGAATATGTACATATGCGCACCATTTCCCCGGAGGATGCGCCGGATAAGGCAACCATCATCAAGATCGGCTTCGAGAAGGGCGACGCGGTTTCAATCAATGGCGAGCGGCTTTCGCCAGCGACGCTTCTGGCGAAGCTGAACGATTATGGCCGCGACAATGGCATCGGCCGTCTCGATCTGGTCGAGAACCGCTTCGTCGGCATGAAGTCGCGCGGCGTCTACGAGACCCCCGGCGGCACGATCCTGCTCGCCGCCCACCGCGCCATCGAATCGATCACGCTCGACCGCGGCGCGGCGCATTTGAAGGACGAGCTGATGCCGCGCTATGCCGAGCTCATCTATTACGGCTTCTGGTTCTCGCCGGAGCGCGAGATGCTGCAGGCTGCCATCGACTTGAGCCAGAAAAATGTAGAGGGCGAAGTGACGCTGAAGCTCTACAAGGGCAATGTCATGGTCATCGGCCGCGAATCGCCGAAGTCGCTCTATTCCGACAAGCTCGTCACTTTCGAGGACGACCAGGGCGCGTATGACCAGAAGGACGCGGCGGGTTTCATCAAGCTGAACGCATTGCGGTTGCGCACGCTGGCGGCGCGGGATCGTAAGGGGTGATTGGCTGAATAGTGCCAAGCGCCCTCACCCTTGAAGGGGAGGGCGCTTGGCGATTCCATCAAAACAAGTAAGGCTTAGCGATTCAGCCAAACGCATCGCTCAATGCGCATCAAGCCGCCCGCCTGATCCCCGCCAGCATCTTCTCCTCGCCAGGCCGCAAGGTCAGCACACGCACCCCATCCGACGTCACCGCCACCGTATGCTCGAACTGCGCGGAGAGCTTGCCGTCGCGGGTAACGACCGTCCAGCCATCTTCCTCGGTCTTCACCCGGGCTGAACCCTGATTGAGCATCGGCTCGATGGTGAAAACCATGCCTTCGCGTAACCGAACCCCGGTGCCCGGCTTGCCGAAATGCAGCACCTGCGGTTCCTCATGCATCTGCCGACCGATGCCGTGACCGCAATATTCGCGGACAACGCTGTAGCTATTCCGCTTGGCGTGGCGCTCGATGGCGTGGCCGATGTCGCCGAGAAAGGCTCCGGGGCGCACGGCGGCAATGCCCTTCCACAGGGCTTCATAGGTCACCCGCACCAGGCGCGAGGCGAAGGGCGCGACGTCGCCGACCATATACGTCTTGCTGGAATCGGCGATGAAGCCGTCCTTTTCCAGCGTGATGTCGAAATTAATGATGTCGCCTTCGGCGATGATGTCGTCATCGGAAGGCATGCCGTGGCAGACGACCTTGTTCTTCGATGAGTTGAGCACATAGGGATAGTCATACTGCCCCTTGCTCGCCGGTCGCGCCTGCAGGGTCCGCGTGATATAGTCCTCGACGAGATCGTTCACCTGCATCGTCGTCATGCCGGCAAGCTTCGTCCTGTCGAGAAGCGTGAACACGGAAGCCAGCAGCGAGCCTGCCGCCGCCATTTTTTGCAGATCGGCTGCTGATTTGATCATGACGGCTGAAGCGGCATGGGCGGGAGATGCACATCGGCAGCGCGCAATTGCATCTGCACGATCTCATTGAAGGAAAGGTCCGGATTGGCCTGCGCCAGCATGCCGATCTTCATCCAATATTCGGCCTGCGCATTGATGGAGCGGCACATGACGTCGCTCGCCTTGCGGAGTTCCTCATGCAATTCGTCGCTGATTTTTACGATGCCCATGGGCGTCTCCTGGAAAGCTATACGAAGCATATATGATTCGTATATGACTTCAAGGAGACGTCCGGTCAGGTGATGGCTATCGAATGGAACACCGCGCCATAGTGCAGCATTGCGCCGGCAAGGACGAAACCGTGCCAGATCGCGTTCTGGAAGCGCAGGCGGCGCCAGACATGGAAGATCACGCCCAGCGAGTAGACGATGCCACCCGCTGCGATGAGCCAGACGACGGCGGGGGAAAGCGAGGCGGTCATCGTGTCGTAGATGAGCACGCCGCTCCACCCGAGCGCCAGATAGAGGACGATGGAAAGCCGGTCGAAGCGGCCCGGCAGGAGGAGCTTCAGCCCCATGCCGATGAGCGCAATCGCCCAGATAGCCGCCAGCAGCACCCAGGACTGCCCGCCCATTTTCATGACGAAGGGGGTATAGGTCCCCGCAATCAGTAAATAGATCATGGCATGGTCGAAGCGGCGCAGGAACCATTTCGTCGGCGTCACAGGCCAAATATTATACACCGCCGACATGCCGAGCGTCGCGACGAGGCTGACGGCATAGATGATCGCCGCGATGAAGAAATGCGGCGGGTCGACGCGCAGGGAAAAGGCGGTCATGGCGATGGCGCCGATGACGGCCAGCGTCACGCCCACTACATGGATAACGCCATCAGCCCATAATTCGGCGATGTCGTAATCCCAGCGGATCGTCTCGGGTAATTTCAAACGGTCGCCCATCGCCATCCTCTCGCCCCGACCATGAATCTCCAGACGGGATGGATCGGGCAGCTTAGCTCAACAGGATGCAGCCATCCTGTTGCAAAAGGATGAAGGGCGATTTTGTCAATTGGATGAGAGATTCGTGGCCGAAGCCGTGATCATCTGGGGATAGAGCGGGCGTTCCGGAACAAGCGGCAGCGCGAACGCAGCTGGCAGCACCGGATCGGCGGTGAAAGCCTGCGCTTTCAGCCCGGTTTCCTCCAGCAGCCCCTTGCGCTTGGCATCGTAATAATATCCGCGAGAATAAAAGCGGATGGCCTGGCTTTCATTGCCATCAGCCACACGGTAAGCGCCCGAGAGATATTTCACAGCATATTTGAGATTGGTTTCGGCATCGAGCAGGCCGTTCGCCGGGCCGGAATAGCCCATGCTTCGCGCCGTGTTGTGGCTGATCTGCATGAGGCCGAAATAAGGCCCGTTGCGCGCCGCTGGATTGAACTTGCTTTCCCGGTGCACGACGCGGCGAACCAGCGTCTCCGGCACCTGATAGGCTGTCGCATATTCCGAAATCAGCGCATCGACGCCCCGCTTCTGCGGAGCCGCCGCTTGTTGCTCGGCGGGTTTTTCGGGCGCGAGGGCGACGGGGCTTGCTGCCGGCGCAAGCGCGGGGTTGGGCGCTTCCTGCTTAGCCGTGGTGCAGGCGGCGAGGGCGAGCGAACAGAGGGCAAGAGCCGGAAAAGAAGAAAATTGCATCCGCATCAGACGTCGAAATCTTTGCCAAGCTGCTTTTCGAGTTCCACCAGATCGTCAGGCAAGGGCATTCCGCTTGCCTTCAGCGCGTTCAGCTTCTCGCGAATGGCCTCGCGAATTTCCGCCGCGCCCTCGGGCTGGTTGACCATTTCCTGGAAAAGCAGCGCGATTTCCGCCTTGATGTCTTCAAATGCCATGGGCGTTCCTCTTGGGATTCCCTCGTTTCTAACACGTTTGCCCGTTGTGGTGGAAGCTTAAAGAAGCCGCGGTAAGAGGAGATTGATCTCGTCCAGATCGCTGGCGGTGAAGGTGAACGGATCGATATCGATATGCCCCGTCGCGTCGAGCAGATAGATAGTCATCCAGATGAGCGCCGTGAGCAGGATCACGGCCAGCGCCACGAGGATGGCGAGGCGCCTTCCCAGCGTGGAAGGCGGCAGAAGCTCGGGCGGCGGGGTCTCCATGCGCCTGCGGGCTCAGTCGTCGTTGCTGGAGTTCAGCGCTTCAGGCGGCAGGCCCTCGTCTTTGCGGGCCGGCAGATAGCCTTCCTTCACCATCCAGTCCCGCAGGATCATGGCGATCGCCTCGGTCTTGTTGACGCTGCCCTGCTTGCTGGCGATGAAACGGTCGAGAGCGTCCTGTAAATCTTGAGGGAGATGAGTAGTCATGCACAACCTTCCTTCAGAATCGCTCTCTCATTGCAACGAAATCGTGGCAAGAATTGTCCCGGCCGCCTAAATGCGGCCGGGAACTTGCCGGATTAGGCCGCTTTCGCGGTCTTGAGGCTGGCAAGGATGTTCTGTGGCGAGGAAACGCCGTAGGGGTCGGTCTCGCAATTGTCGGAGAAGCCTTCTTCCTCGAACCACTTCTCGATGACGCCATTGTTGACCACGGCGGCATAGCGCCAGGAGCGCATGCCGAAGCCGAGATTGTCCTTGCAGACAAGCATGCCCATCTTGCGGGTGAACTCGCCCGATCCATCCGGAATGAGCTTGACGTTCTCAAGGTTCTGCGACTTGCCCCAGGCATTCATGACGAAAGCGTCATTGACGGAGATGCAATAGATCTCGTCGATGCCTTCCGCCTGGAACTCCTCATAGAGCTTCTCGAAATCGGGCAGCTGGTAGGTGGAGCAGGTGGGCGTGAAGGCGCCGGGCAGCGAGAACAGAACGACCCGCTTATTGGCGAAATAGTCGGCCGTCGTCTTGTCTTCCCAGCGATAGGGATTCGGTCCTTCGATGCTCTCGTCACGCACACGGGTGCGGAACACGACGTTGGGTACTTTTTTCACAATCATGGCGATTCCTTGCATAAACAACGGAAGGCCGATGCGCCGTGGGAGGGCGGGCATGCGGTCCTGGTTATTGCTTTGGCGCGCCGGGAGAAGCGCGCCGGTTCGGCCCGCTGTATTAATCATGCAGCAAGTGCGAAGGAAAGGCTCTAAACGCCGCAGCCGTTCCATCAACTCTCTGTGCGGATTACATAATCCGCCGGGCGCGACGCTGTGACGGTGAGCTGCGCATTGGGAATGTCGTTGGAGAGGGCCCGCGCCCGCGCCTCTTCAAGCGTGTGATCATGATCGAGCCAGCGCTGGACGAGCCGCCGTTCCAATTCGTCGAAGGGCACGTCGAGGAAGACGGTCATATCGAAGACGCCATGAAGGCGATTCCATGGTGCCTCGTCGAGCAGCAGATAATTGCCCTCGACGATGAGAATGCGATGCCGCGCCTCGACAATGGCCCCGCCCGCGCGGGCGAGATCGAGCGTCCGGTCGAAAACGGGGATGACGACATCCTCCTCCGCCGTTTTGAGCCGCCTGAGCAGCATCTCGAAACCGGCGCAGTCGAAGGTGGGCGGCGAGCCCTTGCGGCTGCGTAAGGCTCGCTGGTCGAGAATGGCATTGTCGAGGTGGAAGCCGTCCATCGGCACGATGGCGGATGGTCCGTCGCCTCCCTTGTTGAGCGCATCGCGCAATTGTTCGGCCAGCGTTGATTTGCCCGCGCCGGGCGGCCCGGCGATGCCAAGGAGAAACCGCCCGCCGCCTTTCGCCTTCGACAGGATGGCCGAAGGCAGTTGTTCCCGGTCGATGCGCTCCATCAGGCGGCCAGACCTTCCGAGGGCTTCATCGCGCCCGTCATCAGCGCCACCGCGTCCGACATGGAGTAGTCGGATGGCTTGATCACGCAGAGCCTCTTCCCGAGGCGATGAATATGGATACGGTCCGCCACTTCGAAGACATGCGGCATGTTGTGCGAAATGAGCACGATGGGCAGCCCGCGCGCCTTCACATCCTGAATGAGGTCGAGCACACGCCGCGATTCCTTCACGCCCAGCGCTGCGGTCGGCTCATCCATGATAACGACCTTGGAGCCAAAGGCGGCGGCGCGCGCCACCGCCACGCCCTGCCGCTGTCCGCCGGAAAGCGTTTCCACGGATTGGCTGATGTTCTGGATCGTCATCAGCCCCAGTTCGGAGAGCTTCTCGCGCGCCGTCCGCTCCATGGCAGGGCGGTCGAGCATGCGGAAGACGCGGCCCAGCACGCCGGGCTTACGGATTTCGCGGCCCAGAAACATGTTGTCGGCGATGGAGAGGGCGGGAGACAGCGCCAGATTCTGATAGACCGTCTCGATGCCCGCTGCCCGCGCATCCATGGGCGAGCGGAAATGGACCGGCTTGCCGTCGAGACGGATTTCGCCCTCGTCGGGGGAAATCGCACCTGACAGCGCCTTGATAAGGCTGGATTTGCCCGCGCCATTGTCGCCGATCACAGCAAGGATTTCGCCGGGATAGAGATCGAAATCGGCATGGTCGAGCGCCGTCACCCTGCCATAGCGTTTCACCAGGCCGCGTGCGGAAAGGATGGGTTGGCCGGAAGCGTTTACGGAAGCGTTCATGCCGCAGCCTTTCTGATCCATTGGTCGATTGCGACGGCGGCGATGATGAGCAGGCCGATCATCAGATAGGTCCATTGCGGATCGGTGCCCCATAGCCTGAGACCCAGCGCAAACACGCCGACGATGAGAGCACCGCACATCGTGCCGAGGATCGAGCCGCGCCCGCCGAAGAGCGAGATGCCGCCGATGACGACAGCCGTGATCGATTCGATATTGGCGAATTGTCCCGCCGTTGGCGAGACCGAGCCGAGCCGCCCGATCATCGCCCAGCCCGCCAGCGCGCAGATGAGGCCGGAGAGCACATAGACCGAAACGAGAATGGGCTTCACCCGCACGCCGGAGAGCTCGGCTGCATCGGGATCGTCGCCGATGGCATAGACATGCCGCCCCCATGCGGTGTGGTTCAGCACGTACCAGAGCAGGAGAACGAGCGCGACGAAGGTAATGACGCCATAGGTCAGCACCGCGCCGCCGACCCGGACATTCTCGCCGAAGAACTGCAGGATCGGTGCGTTGGAGCTGATTTCCTGCGCACGGATGGTCTCGTTGGCGGAATAAAGGAAATTGGTGGCCAGGATCACCTGCCACATGCCGAGCGTGACGATAAAGGGCGGCAGCTTGAGATAGGCGACGAGGAACCCGTTGATGAAGCCGCAAAGCCCACCCACGGCGAAGCCGCAGAGGATCGCAAGTTCCGGCGGCAGGCCGTAGCGGAAGGTGAACTGCCCCATCACCACCGAGGACAGCACCATGATTGCGCCGACCGAAAGATCGATGCCCGCCGTGAGAATCACCAGCGTCTGCGCCGCCGCGACAATGCCCGTGATCGCCACCTGCTGGAGAATGAGCGTCAGCGCAAAGGCGGAAAAGAATTTCGAGCCCACGAGCAGGCCGAAGATGATGAGCGACGCCAGAAGCACGATCAGCGGCACGGCAGCGGGGTTGCCATGCAGGAACGTCCGCGCCCGCTGCAGAAACGTCTTGCCGCTATCTTCGAACGACGCAACCTCGCTGGCGCTGCCGGAGAGCACACGCTCGAATTCCTGGGTTGGTTGGGTCATGTGCGGTTCCCTCATGATGAGGGGAGTAGGGGAGTAAGTGAGTAGGGGAGTATGTTAAAATATCCCCTACTGCCCTACTCCCCTATTCCCTTACTCCCTTTGCGAGCGAAGCGAGCCGCTCACCCCCAGCACTTCCCGAGCGCCGTCTTCGTATCGATGGACGGCACGCCTGGCACCGGCTTGTCGGTCACCAGCGCCACGCCCGTGTCCACGAAATTCTTCCCCTCGGTCGGCTTCGGCTTTTCGCCCGTATCGGCGAATTTCTTGACCGCCTCGATGCCGAGCGCGGCCATTTGCAGCGGATATTGCTGCGCCGTTGCCCCAATGACGCCTTCCTGCACGTTCTTGACGCCCGGACAGCCGCCGTCGATGGAGACGATCAGCGTATCCTTCTCGCGCCCTAGCGCCTTCAGGGCTTCGTAGGCGCCCGCCGCAGCAGGCTCATTGATGGTGTGGACGACGTTGATTTCCGGGTCCTTCTGGAGAAGATTTTCCATCGCCCGGCGTCCGCCTTCTTCATTGCCGTCAGTCAGGTCGCGCCCGACGATGCGCGGGTCGTCCTCGTCGCCAAGGCGCTTTTCATCCTTCGGGTCGATGCCGAAGCCCTTGTCGAAGCCCTGGTCGCGCAGCACGTCGACGCTGGGCTGCGATGCGGTCAGGTTGAGGAAGGCCACCTTCGCGTCCTTCGCCTTGTCGCCCAGCGTTTCGGCAGCCCATTTGCCGACCAGTTCGCCCGCCCTAAAATTGTCGGTGGCGAAGGTGGCGTCGGCGGCATCAGCCGGCTCCAGCGGCGTATCGAGCGCGATGACGAGAATGCCCGCCTGCCGCGCCTTTTCGAGAACGGGCACGATGCCCTTGGTGTCGGAGGCGGTGATGAGAATGCCCTTGACGCCATCGGCAATGCAGGTTTCCACCGCGGCGATCTGGCTCTCCACGTCGCCGTCGATCTTGCCGGCATAGGTCTTGAGATTCACGCCCAATTCTCCAGCCTTGGTGACAGCGCCTTCCTTCATCTTGACGAAGAAGGGGTTCGTGTCGGTCTTGGTGATAAGGCAGGCGCCCGGCTCGGCGGCGCTGGCGGACATGGCGGCCACGCCCAGCATCAGGCCTGCAAATGCCGGGGCAAGAATCAATTGTCTCATGAAAGTCCCTCCCGATTGTGCCGGCTCCGAAGCCGGCTGAATTGTGCTCCTCGATGCGCCGGTTCTGTCCTCCTTCCGGCACACGCGACTTGAAAGGAAACATGCACCCGCGCAGCTGTCAATAAATAAATCCGCTTGATTTATTAATTCGCCATGCAATCTTCGGCTGGGGACCATGAAGGAGAAGCGGCCGGTGCAGGGCAAGGCAAAAGGCGAAACGGGCGGAGATGGGCGAGGCACCGGTTTGCGGCCCGATCATGCCGTGGACCATGGCCCCGCCATCGGACGCGGCTCGAACCAGTCAGGCGTGCGCGCCTATAATGAGCGTCTCGTCCTGTCGCTGGTCCGCCGCCATGGCGCCTTGCCGCGCGTTGACATCGCAAGGCTGACCGGGCTTTCGGCACAGACCGTCTCCGTCATCATTCGCGGGCTGGAAGAGGACGGATTGCTGACGCGCGGCGAGCGGGTGCGCGGGCGCGTCGGCCAACCCTCGACGCCGATGCGCCTTGCCGCCGAAGGGGTGTTCTCTTTCGGCTTGAAGATCGGGCGGCGCAGCGCCGAGCTGATCCTGATGGATTTCGTCGGCACTATAAGAATGCGCCTGCATGAGACCTATCGCTGGCCGGTGCCCGACGCGATTCAAAAATTCGCGCTCGATGGGATCGGGCAATTCAGCGCCTCGCTCGATGAGAACGAGCGCCGCCGCATCGCCGGCCTCGGCATTGCCGCGCCCTTCGAGCTGTGGAACTGGGTGGAGGAGGTCGGCGCGCCGCCTGCCGATCTCGATGCCTGGCGCAATGCCGATCTGGCGCGCGACTTCGCCGCGCATCTGCCGTTTCCGGTGTTCGTGCAGAACGACGCCACCGCCGCCTGCGGTGCGGAACTCACCTTCGGGCGCGGGCCGGATTTTCCGGATTTTATCTATTTCTTCATCGGGTCCTTCATCGGCGGCGGCGTGGTGCTGAACAACGCGCTTTATCCCGGTCGATCAGGCAATGCCGGCGCGCTCGGCTCCATGCCCGTGCCCTCCTTCGACGGCAAGCCCAGGCAGTTGATCGACGCGGCGTCCATCTTCGTGCTGGAGCGCATGTTGCAGGAAAGGGGGATCGACACGGCTCCCCTCTGGCTCTCACCTGAAAACTGGGACGGTTTCGGCGTAACCGTCGATGAATGGATCGCGCTCACCGCCCGCAACCTTGCCCATGCCACGGTGGCAGCAGCTTCGATCATCGATTTTTCCGCAGCGATCATCGATGGCTGGCTCCCCGCATCGGTGCGCCGCCGCATCGTCGAGGCGACAGGCGCTGAAATCGCCCGTCTCGATCTCCAGGGTATTACTGCGCCGCAGATCGTCGAAGGCAAGGTCGGCGTCCACGCCAAGGCCATGGGCGGCGCCAGCCTGCCGCTCTTCAACCGCTATCTCTTCGACCAGAGCGTTCTGTTCAAGGAAGCGCCCTGACGAATTGTTATTTCAAAACAATAAACTTGATCTATCCTGCCAAGCGACCGGTATGGAAACCGATGCTATCCGCAATAGCTAAAGCATGTCTCCCAAAAGTGGGAACCGGTTTTGGGATAAAGACATGCGCAAAAACAAAAACTTAAAGCGTGTTCCATGAATGCGATAAAATGCAGCACGCTTTAAGTGACGTTTCCCCAACCCAGAGGGCCACATGACCGTTCTGACCATCGCCACCAAGCCTTATGACGACCAGAAGCCCGGCACCTCGGGCCTGCGCAAGAAGGTGCCCGTCTTCCAGCAGCCCAACTATGTGGAGAATTTCGTCCAGTCCATCTTCGATTCTCTCGAAGGCTTTGAGGGCAAGACGCTAGTCCTTGGCGGCGACGGACGATACTACAATCGAGAGGTCATCCAGACAGTGCTGAAGATGGCCGCTGCCAATGGCTTCGGGCGCGTCATGGTCGGGAAGGGCGGCATTCTCTCAACGCCCGCCGCCTCGAACCTCATTCGCAAATACGGCACCTTCGGCGGCATCATCCTCTCGGCGAGCCACAATCCCGGCGGCCCCGATGGCGATTTCGGCATCAAGTACAATATCGGCAATGGCGGCCCCGCGCCCGAAAAGCTGACCGAGGCGATCTTCGCCCGCTCCAAAGTCATCGACCGCTATCTGACCATCGACGCCGGCGATATCGACATCGACGAATTGGGCGAAACGAAGCTCAGCGGCATGACGGTGGAGGTGATCGATCCCGTCACTGACTACGCAGCCCTGATGGAAGAGCTTTTCGATTTCGACGCCATCCGCGCGCTCATCCGTTCCGGCTTCCGTCTCCGCTTCGACGCCATGCACGCCGTCACCGGCCCCTACGCGACGGAGATTTTCGAGCGCCGCCTCGGCGCGCCCGATGGCAGCGTCATCAATTTCGTGCCGCTGCCCGATTTCGGCGGCCATCACCCGGACCCGAACCTCGTCTATGCCAAGGAACTCTACGACCTCATGATGTCATCAGAGGCTCCGGATTTCGGCGCGGCATCCGATGGCGACGGCGACCGCAACATGATCATCGGGCGCGGCATCTTCGTCACGCCTTCGGACTCACTGGCAATGCTCGCCGCCAATGCCCATCTCGCGCCGGGTTACAAGGCCGGGATAGCAGGCATCGCCCGCTCCATGCCGACAAGCCGCGCCGCCGACCGGGTGGCGGAGAAACTCGGCATCGGCATGTATGAAACGCCGACCGGCTGGAAATTCTTCGGCAATCTGCTCGACGCCGGGCTGGTCACGATCTGCGGCGAGGAAAGCTCAGGGACAGGGTCGAACCATGTACGCGAGAAGGACGGGCTCTGGGCGGTGCTGCTCTGGCTCAACATTCTCGCAGTCCGCCGGCAGAGCGTGCGCGAGATCGTCGAGGAGCATTGGCGCACCTATGGCCGCAACTATTACTCCCGCCACGATTACGAGGAACTGGAAACCAGCGCGGCCAACAGCCTGATCGGCGATCTGCGCGGACGGCTCGCAGCACTTCCCGGCACTTCCTTTGGCAGCCTGACCATCGAACATGCCGACGATTTCGCCTATCACGATCCCGTCGATCATTCGGTAAGCGAGCACCAGGGCATTCGCATCTTCTTCTCGGGCGGCTCGCGCATCGTCTACCGCCTCTCCGGCACCGGCACCTCGGGCGCAACCCTCCGCGTCTACATTGAGCGCTATGAGCCGGACTCCGCCCGGCAGAATATCGAAACGCAGGAAGCGCTGGCCGATCTGATCGTGGCGGCAGAGGATATCGCCCAGATCCGGAAATGGACCGGTCGTAACGGGCCGAATGTGATTACCTGACGGCCTCGAGCCTACGATACCAGAACAGGGCTATCTCGGTCCTCTTCGGGTTTTCTCCGGTGTAAAGAAAACGATCGAAGCCGCCGAGGACGAAGCCGCAGGCCTCGTAAAGGCGGCAGGCGGCGACATTATTGCTCTGGGTTTCCAGCATCAGGCCGGGCAGTTTCCGGGCTCCCGCCCATGACCCGGCCTTTTCCAGGAGCGCCCGCCCGACTCCATGACGGCGGCAATTTGCGTCCACCGCGATATCCTCGATGAGCGCGAAACGGTTCCAGTTTTCGCGAATGAGGACATAGCCCGCCGGACGGCCATCGAGATAGGCGATGAAGCCCGCGCTATCAGGCGCATCCAGATAATCGGATAGCGTCTCGGGCTCCTCGTAACGTTTCGTATAAGGGGTGACGGGGATAAGCTTATGATGGAATGAGCCCGCCTCGAAGGAGAGGGCGAGCTCGGCATCGACGATGAATGCGCCGTCGACTTGCCCCACATGCTTCAGATTGTACCGGTCGAGAGGTTCTATCCTCAGCACCATGCGCGCCGCCTATTCGAACACAATCGCCGGCGCCTGCCTCGCCTGCGTCGCGCGGGCAGCTTCCACGCCCTGCCAGACCTTGGCGGCGATATCGCGATAGATTTTCGCGTGGACGCCGTCCGGTTCGCTGACGGTGACGGGCGTTCCCGCATCCGACGTCTCGCGAATATCCATGTGCAGCGGCACCTCGCCGAGGAAAGGCACGCCGAGCCGCTCCGCTTCTTTCCGCGCGCCGCCATGGCCGAAAATGTCGTAGCGCTTGCCCGTGTCGGGCGCGATGAAGTAGCTCATGTTCTCGACGATACCGAGCAGCGGCACATCCACCTTGCGGAACATGTGGAGCCCCTTGCGCGCGTCGATGAGCGCGAGGTCCTGCGGCGTCGAGACGATGACCGCGCCCGCGAGCGGTACCTGCTGCGCCATGGTCAGCTGCGCATCGCCGGTTCCTGGCGGCATGTCGACCACGAGCACGTCGAGCTCGCCCCACTCCACCTCGCGCAGCATCTGCGTCAGTGCCGACATCACCATCGGCCCGCGCCAGACCATCGGCGTCTCCTCTTCGACGAGGAAGCCGATCGACATGGCCTTGAGCCCGTAATTCTCCATCGGCTTCATGACGCGGCCCGAAACCGTTTCGGGCTTGCCCGAAATGCCGAGGAGACGTGGCATGGACGGGCCGTAGACATCAGCGTCGAGAATGCCGACCTTGAGGCCGTTGGCGCTCAATCCCAGCGCCAGGTTCACCGCCGTCGTCGATTTGCCGACGCCGCCCTTGCCTGACGCCACCGCGATGATCGCGCCGACGCCGGGAATGCCGGGCTTGGACACTGTCTGCGGGCGCGGCACGCGCGGGGGAGGTGTCGCGCCGGCTGGAGCGGCCCGCTGCGGGATATGCCGCGCGGCGACCCTGGGGGGAGGGGGCGCGTCATCGCTGGTCTTGCCGCCCTTCTTTTCCGCCGTCAGCGTCACCAGCGCGCCCGCCACACCAGGCAGTTCTTTCACCGCCCGCTCCGCGGCGGCCCGCAACGGCTCGAGTGTCTGCGCCCGCTCGGCGGGGACGGTGATTGAGAAGAAGACCTTGCCATCGGCAATGAAAATATCCGAGACGAGGCCGAGCGTGACGATGTCGCTCTGAAAATCCGGCCCGATTACGCTCCTGAGCCGCTCGAGAACCTTTTCGCGCGTTACGCCTGTCATGTTTTGAACCGTTCTTGAAATCCGTGCGCCTGAGATAATGCAGTTCGTTACAAAGGCCAATGGTGCGCCCGCTAAAGAGTTGCGGCGCAGCGGCGATTTTCCTTCTTCTGTTTGCGCGGAATCAAACTGCTCGCGTTTGTCGCATTCCAAAGCTCTCGCTTGTGCGCTATCAACAAGAAGTGAATAAGGCGAGCTGCAGACCGATGCGCGACATTCTCTTGAACGGGCGGTATATGGTGCGCTTTTTATGCGCGCTCGCGCTCGTTTTTGTCGCCTTTGCGCACAAGCCCATCGATCTTGGGCCCGGCGACGGGTATGATTTGGCCGCCTATACCTTGCCTGACGGTACCGTCCCCGTCCTCTGCCTGCCCTCGGGCAAAGGGGACGATCATCGCGGCCATGACGATCACCTTTACAGCCAGGCTTGCGAAGCCTGCCGCATCTCCTCAGGCTTCGTTTGCCCGGTCCCGCCAAAGGCGCCCGGACCGGCCTTAAGCACCGGCGAAGTCGCCGCGCGCGTTGCGGTGGCGCCGGTCATCCGGCGCGACAGCTATCCGCCTTCGGCCCCGCCGCAAGCGCCGCCCTTCGTCTGACCTGACCTGCATTATCCCGGCTTCCGCGCGTGCTCGCGCATGGCCGCCACACATCCCCATTTCAGGAAACAGACGATGAAAATCATTCCCTCTGCCGCCTTCGCGGCAACCCTTATGGCGCTCGCCGGTATGCCCGTTATCGCCCACGCCCACGCCACGCTCGAAAAGGGTGAGGCCAAGGCGGGTGGCTCCTACAAGGCCGTTCTTCGCGTTCCACATGGCTGCGACGGCAAGGCGACCACCGCCGTCAGCATCAAGCTGCCGGAAGGCTTTGTCTCCGCCCAACCCATGCCGAAAGCCGGCTGGAAGACGGAAACGGTGAAGGGCGATTACCAGAAGAGCTACACGGTCCATGGCAAGGACGTGCGCTCCGGTGTGGTCGAGGTGCGCTGGACGGACGGCAGCCTGCCGGACGAATTCTATGATGAGTTCGTGGTGGTCGGGCGGCTCGCGAATTTCGACAAGGACACAGTGCTCTATTTCCCCGCCACCCAATCATGCGGGCCGGATGCGTCCGTTGCCTGGACGGAAATCCCCGCCGAGGGACAGAACCCGCACGATTTGAAACACCCCGCGCCGGAATTGAAGGTCCTCGCCGCCGCTTCTGCTGATGAGCATGCCGGGCATGGTACTCATGGCGACGCAGACAAGGTGGTCAAAGCCGGTTCCATCGAGATTTCCCATGCATTCGTCCGCGCCATGGTGCCGGGCGCGAAGGTCGGCGCCGGTTTCGTCAAGCTCGCCAATAGCGGCAGCGAGGCCGACAGGCTCGTCGGCGCAACATCGCCCGCCGCCAAACGCGTCGAGATCCATGAGATGACCATGGAGAACGATGTCATGAAGATGCGCCAGTTGAAGGACGGCATCGCCGTGCCTGCGGGCGAGACGGTGGAAATGAAGCCGGGCGGCCTGCATCTCATGTTCATGGACGTGGTGAAGCCGTTTAAGGAACACGAGACCGTGCCCGTCACGCTCGAATTCGAGAAGGCCGGCAAGGTGGATGTGGCCTTCAAGGTCGGCTCTGCAGGCGCATCTTCCTCGGAGCACCAGCACTGATGAACGCCAGGGTCATCCGTTACGGGCTTTGGGCGGCGGTAGCCGTCCTTTGCCTGCTGGTCGCCGCCGTCTATGCCTATGGCAAGTTCCAGCCCGCCGTCAGGCCGGCGGAATTGGGCACCTCGTTCAACCTCATCGACCATGACGGCAAGCCGATCACCGAGGCGGCCTTCGCGGGCCATCCGACCGTGCTGTTCTTCGGCTTCACCCATTGCCCGGATGTCTGCCCGACGACGCTTTATGAGCTCGCGGGCCTTATCGACAAGCTGGGCGACCAGGGCAAGGATCTGCGCGCCTTCTTCATCAGTGTCGATCCGGAGCGTGACACGCCCGAGATCATGAAGGCCTATACCGGCAATTTCACCAACCGCATCACCGGGATCACCGGCGATCCCGCGGAAATCGCCAAGGTGGTCGCAGGATGGAAAGTCTATGCCCGCAAGGTGCCGCTCGACGATGGCGGCTACACCATGGACCATACCGCCTCGCTGTTCCTGATCGACCGCAATGGCCGGCTGAAGGGCACCATCGCCTTCGAGGAAAATCCGGATACGGCGCTCGAAAAGCTGAAAAATCTGGTGGCGGGGTAATCCCCCGCCTCCACTCTTCGCAACCGGGATTAAATATGACTATAATAGTCTAGAATAATTCTAACTTATTGAAATCTAAACACTTTAATAAAATCGGCATTGACTATGGGGTGAACTCTAGGCTTTATATAGATGCGCATGATTGCGCTTTAACCTTTGATGTCTGGGCCTTGAACCCTTTCGATTGGAGGACCTGATGATCGGTCTTGATTCCCACCGCGTCGCGGCGGTGGATGGGCTTTCCTGGCAGCTCGATCTGCTGCCGAGCGGCCGTCCCGGCCTGAAGCCGGAGATTTCGCGTCTGGGCGGATGTCATTTGCGGCACTCGAGCATGATCCCGAAAAGTTGCAGACTTTTCGGATAAGATCATGCGGCAAAACAAAGCGCAGCATGTGCAGGGTTGCCGCGTGGTCCAGTTAACCCGGATGGCTGCGACCAAATGCCCGCCGCCGCCCGCATTTTTGCCGATCCTCTGGCTGATTTCCGTCAGACTTTGCGGTCTAGTTTTTATCCCACGGCATTGAAGGCGTTTCGCTGTTATTGGGACGAAGGAAAACACGAGATGAATTCACGCACCGAAAGACGTCTCGGCATTGCCGCCGCCGCCGCGCTCACCGTGGCTGCCCTCATCGCGCCGGCGAGCGCCGACCGCAGCCCGCATAAGACCGAACTCTCGCGCGCTCATGACGCAGGCGTGGTGCAGTTCGCTTATGTCGATCAGGGGAGTAGGGGAATAGGGGAATAAGGGAATATGTTCGGGATTGCCTGACCGTCAGACAATACCCCTTTCCCTATTCCCCTACTCACTTATTCCCTTCCTCCCCCACCGGAGGAGGAAAATTTTTTTAAATTCCACCAAAATAGGTGGTTTATGGCATTCACGCATTCTTTCGTGATTGATAGCCTTTGCGAGCATGAGTGAGAAACCCATGCGGCCAAACAGGGCTTCAGCACGGAGATAGCGCAATGGCTCGATACAGTCTCTCCATTCCCTTCGCGGCGCTCCTCGCCGGTGTCGCCGTTTTCGGCGTCGTCCCCGGAGCGTTTGCCGACCAGGCCATCCTCAACGTTTCCTACGACCCGACTCGCGAACTCTACAAGGACTACAACGCCGCCTTCGCCAAGCATTGGAAAGCCGAGACCGGCGAGGACGTGACGATCCGCACCTCCCATGGCGGCTCGGGCAAGCAGGCGCGCTCTGTCATTGACGGCATCGATGCCGATGTGGTGACGCTGGCGCTCGAAAGCGACATTTCTGCCATCGTCAAGGAATCGGGCAGCGTCAACCCCGATTGGCGCCAGCGCCTGCCCAACAATTCCGCGCCATACACCTCCACCATCGTCTTCCTCACCCGCAAGGGCAATCCCAAGGGGATCAAGGATTGGGGCGATCTCATCAAGGACGGCGTCGAGGTCATCACGCCGAATCCGAAGACCTCGGGCGGCGCTCGCTGGAACTATCTCGCTGCCTGGGCCTGGGCCCACAAGCAATATGGCGGCGATGAAGCCAAGATAAAGCAATATATGGCCGATCTCTTCAAGCATGTGCCGGTGCTCGATACCGGCGCGCGCGGCGCCACCACCACCTTCGTCCAGCGCCAGCTCGGCGACGTGCTGCTCGCTTGGGAGAACGAGGCCTATCTCTCGGTCGCCGAATTTGGTCCCGATGCCTTCGATATCGTCGTGCCCCCGCAATCGATCCTGGCCGAGCCGCCCGTGGCCGTCGTGGACAAGAATGTCGATACCAAGGGCACACGAAAGGTCGCCGAAGCCTATCTCTCCTATCTCTATTCGGAGGAAGGCCAGCGCATCGCCGCAAAGCATTTCTACCGCCCGTCCAAGCCGGAACTCGTCCCGGCGGAGGAACGCGCCAAACTTCCGGACTTGACGCTGGTGACGATCGATGATCCCATTTTCGGCGGGTGGGCCAAGGCGCAGCCCTATCACTTCGGCGATGGCGGCACGTTCGACCAGATTTACAAGCCCGGGAAATAAACGGGTCATCCGCCCGTCATTCTTGGGACATCCTCGGGTTAAACCCGAGGACCACGAATGACGGCCAGAAAAGACAGTGGGGACGATGAAAACATGACCTCCATTCCTGTCGCTTCGCGGGCGGGGTGGCAGTGGAAAAAGCCGAGCATCATTCCCGGTTTCGGGCTGACGCTCGGCTTTACGCTTGCCTATCTGACGCTGATCATCCTGATCCCGCTCTCCGGGCTCGTATGGCGCACGGCGGGGCTTGGCTGGTCCGGCTTCTGGGACATCGCCACCGATTTGCGCACACTGCGCGCGCTGGAGACGAGCTTCGGCACCTCGCTGGTGGCGGCGCTCATCAATGCGGTGTTCGGTGTCATCGTCGCCTGGGTGCTGGTGCGCTATCGTTTTCCGGGGCGGCGTTTTGTCGATGCCATCGTGGACCTGCCCTTCGCGCTACCCACCGCCGTCGCCGGCATTGCGCTCACCGCGCTCTATGCGCCCAATGGCTGGATCGGCTCGCTCGTCGCGCCGCTTGACCTGCGCATCGCCTTCACCAAGCTCGGCATCATCGTGGCCCTCACCTTCATCGGTCTGCCCTTCGTCGTGCGCACTGTGCAGCCGGTCATGGAGGAGATCAATCGCGAGATCGAGGAAGCAGCGGCGACGCTGGGCGCGAGCCGGTTCCAGACGATCTGGCGCGTGCTGCTGCCGGGGCTGCAGCCCGCCATCCTCACCGGCTTCGCGCTCGCCTTCGCCCGCGCGGTCGGCGAATACGGCTCCGTCATCTTCATCGCCGGCAACACGCCCTACCAGACCGAAATCGCGCCGCTGCTGATCGTCATCCGCCTGGAGGAATATGATTATGCCGGCGCGACCGCCGTGGCGACGATCATGCTGATCATCGCCTTCATCATGCTGTTTTTGATTAATCTCATTCAGGCGTGGAGCCGCAGGAGGTATGGCTATGGCGCCTAGTCCGGTGAAGGTGCGCCGGCAGGCGCCTCCCAAACGCCACAGTGCGGTGACGGAAAGCCCGTCCGCGCGCTACGGCCTGATGGCAGTCGCGTTCGTCTTTCTCGTGCTGTTCCTGCTGCTGCCGCTCGTCTCGGTTTTCGTCGAGGCGTTCCGGAAGGGCCCCGGCGAATATATCGCCTCGCTCTTCGAGCCGGATGCCCTTGCCGCCATCCGCCTGACTTTGCTCGTGGCGGCCATCGCCGTGCCGCTCAATCTCGTCTTCGGCGTCGCCGCCGCCTGGGCCATCGCCAAATACGAGTTCAAGGGCAAGGCGTTCCTGACCACGCTCATCGACCTGCCGTTCTCGATTTCGCCGGTCATTTCCGGCCTCGTCTTCGTGCTGCTCTTCGGCAGCCACAGTGTGCTCGGCCCATGGCTCAAGAGCCACGGCATCGAGGTGCTGTTCGCCGTGCCGGGCATCGTGCTGGCGACGATCTTCGTCACCTTTCCCTTCGTCGCGCGCGAGCTGATCCCGCTGATGCAGGAGCAGGGCACGGGCGACGAGGAAGCCGCGCTGTCGCTCGGCGCGAGCGGCTGGCAGACCTTCCGCTATGTCACGCTGCCCAACATCAAATGGGGCCTGCTCTACGGCACGCTCCTCTGCAATGCCCGCGCCATGGGCGAGTTCGGCGCCGTGTCGGTGGTCTCAGGCCATATTCGCGGCCTGACCAACACCATGCCGCTGCATGTGGAAATTCTCTACAACGAATATAACTTCGTCGCCGCCTTCGCGGTGGCGTCGCTGCTAGCCCTGCTCGCGCTCGTCACGCTGGTTTTGAAATCGCTTCTGGAAATGCGGTACAGCGCCGAGCTCGTAGCGGCAGGTGCATGATCCCGAAAAGTTGTAGACTTTTCGGTCAAGATTATGCGGGAAACAGGACACTAAAAGGGGAATACTGAATGGAAGTTCGCGTTGTCGATGTGCGCAAGGAGTTCGACCGGTTCCCGGCGCTGCACAATGTTTCGCTCGATATCAGGTCGGGCGAGCTGATCGCGCTGCTCGGCCCCTCCGGCTCCGGCAAGACGACGCTCTTGCGCCTTATCGCCGGGCTGGAGACGCCGACGGAGGGGACGGTGTTCTTCGGCCATGATGATGCCTCGAAAAAGACCGTTCAGGAACGCAATGTGGGGTTCGTTTTTCAGCATTATGCCTTATTTCGGCACATGACGGTGCTCGATAATGTCGGTTTCGGCCTGAAAGTGCGCCCATCCTCGAGCCGCCCGCCGAAGGAAGAAATCCGCCGCCGCGCGCTGGAGCTCCTCGACTTCGTCCAGCTGAACGGGCTGGAAAAACGCTACCCCGCGCAGCTCTCCGGCGGCCAGCGCCAGCGCGTCGCGCTCGCCCGCGCCATGGCGATCGAGCCGAAGGTGCTGCTGCTCGATGAGCCCTTCGGCGCGCTCGACGCGCAGGTGCGCAAGGAACTGCGCCGCTGGCTGCGCGAAATCCACGACAAGACCGGCCACACCACGATCTTCGTCACCCACGACCAGGACGAAGCGCTGGAGCTCGCCGACCGCGTCGTCGTCATGAGCCAGGGCCGCATCGAGCAGGTCGGCACGCCCGACGAGGTCTATGACAGGCCCAACTCGCCCTTCGTCTACGGTTTCATCGGCGAGTCGAGCACCCTTCCGGTGAAGATCGAAAACGGTGCTGTGCTCGTGTCAGGACAGAACACCGGCCTTTCCTCTGACAGCCTGCCGGACGGCGAGGCGACGCTGTACTTCCGCCCGCATGATGTGGAGCTTGCCGATGGCTCCGGCCATGGCATTGCCGGGACGGTGGTGGCCAGCCGCCGGGTGGGCGGCACGCGCCGGATCGAATTGGAGGTGGAGGGTACCCGCGTCGAGATCGAAGTTTCCGCCGGCTATCCCGCGGCGGACGGCAGCCGGATCGTTTTCATGCCGAAGCATTGGAAGCTGTTTGCGGAGAAGGCGAGATAGCAGGCAGCGACGTTCTCATACAGACGGCTGCCGCTTGGCGAGTTTTTGCCGGGCCTGCTCGATCGCACAGGCCGCGAGCACCCATTCCCAATGGCCGATTACATCACACTGGCAAATCCCTTGCGCCGCCCTATCTTCTAACGCAGATTTACGGCTGGACACGATTTGTGCGTTGCGGATGAATCGATTTAGCCGGACTTGAGGAACGCTGACGCATTTTGGCCAAAACTCGTCAGCACCACGGATCGGGGGCTTCGGGGGAAACGCATCGTTTTTCAAATGGCTGCGGTGTGCTACAACCGTCTGCTTCCGGCCAAAATTCGGAAAACTGAAACCGTCAATTCATAGGGCTGCAAGGGCATATGCCGGCTTTGTCTTTTTCTGTGTCGTCTTTCTTTTCGCGTAAGCCCGATGGGAAACTTCTAGCCCAACTGCCTATCCCTATCCGGGCATCCTATAAGTCGCCGGAAGATCTGGAGACGCTTGCCGCCGCCGTGGCGCGGGGCGAGCATATCCGCCTGCCGGAATATGAGCCGTTCGATTTCACCAAGCGGCTGTCCGAAAATGCCGGGCTGATCCTTCACGTCTATCGCACCTCCGATGCTGCCGCGCGCGCCGGCGAGACGATCACTCCTGCCGCGCAATGGCTGCTCGACAATCATTATACGGTTGACAAGAACATCCAGCAGGTGCGCCGCTCCCTGCCCGCGCGCTTCCTGCGGCAATTGCCGCCCTACCCGCCGGTGGAGGGTATGCCGCGTATCGTCGCGCTGGCCTGGCTCTATGTCGCCCATAGCGATAGCAATTTCTCGCTGAAGACGCTGACGGCGATCGTCAGGGGCTTCCAGACGGTAGAGCCCCTGCGCATCGGCGAATTGTGGGCGCTGCCGTCAGCCGTTCGATTTGTGCTGATCGAGAACGCCCGCCGTCTTGCGCTTCGCGTCGAGCGCGCGCGCGGCATGCGCAATTTCGCCAACCGCGTGGCGGACGAAATCGAGCTGGCGCAGTCGAAGGAGGATATGCAGCGCGTTCTCTCGCAATATGCCGATGCCGCGCGCGACCCCACTTTCGCTACGCATCTTCTCTACCGCCTGCGCAACAGCCCGAACGATGTGGGCGTCGCCGCCGACTGGCTGGAAAAGGAGCTGGAAAAGCACGGCAGCGATGCCGAAGACGCCATCATCCAGGAACATGCCCGCCAGTCCACCGGCGGCGTGTCGATGGGCAATATCATCCGCAGCCTCAAGGCCATCGACGACGTGGACTGGACCTCCTGGTTCGAGACCGTCAATGAGGTCGATGCCATCCTGCGCGAGCACAGCGATTTCGAGAAGCTCGATTTCCGCTCGCGCAACGCCTATCGCGTCACCATCGAGAAGATGGCGCGCCATTCGCCGAAAACCGAGATCGAGATCACCTGGGCGGCGCTGCGCCTTGCCGAGGACGGCAACCGGGCCGAAATCGCCGGCCGTGAGGAAGCGAAGGGCACGGGCGCTGTCGCCTATTATCTGGCGGGCGACGGCAGGCCGGAGCTAGAGCGCATCTGCGAGTATCAGCCGCCCTTGTCGCTGCGCCTCCTGCGCTTTTATCGCGGCCTTGGGCTCTGGGGCCTCGCCGTGCCCATCGCTATTTTCACGGTGGTGCTGCTGGCGCTTGTCCATTCCGGTCTCTCGGCCTTCGGCGTTTCGGCAGGCGCGGCGGCGGCTTTCACGCTTCTGGCGCTCTTCCCGGCGATGGAGGCCGCTTATGCGCTGTTCAATTCGCTGGTGCCGCTTTTCATCCAGCCCACACGGCTTATCGGCTATGAGTTCAAGGAGGGCTTGCCGCCCGAGGCGCGCACGCTGGTGGCTGTGCCCACCTTCATCACCTCGCGGGATTCGGTCGATGAACAGATCCGCAATCTCGAGGTCCATTACCTCACCAATCCGCGCGGCGAGGTCTATTTCGCCCTTGTCAGCGATTGGGTCGATTCGCAGCAGGAAATCACCGCAGCGGATATGGAGGTGCTGGAATATGCCCGCGCCGAAATCGACAAGCTGAACTATCATTATACCGGCGAAGGACAGCCCCGCTTCTTCATCCTGCATCGCCGCCGCCTCTATAATCCGCGGCAGGGCTGCTGGATGGGCTGGGAGCGCAAGCGCGGCAAGCTGCATGAGCTGAACCTGCTTCTGCGCGGCGATCAGGACACGAGCTTCTTCCCTGCCGACCCGCGCCTGCCTGTGGACGTCAAGTTCGTCATGACGCTCGACGCCGACACGCGCCTGACGCCGGAGGCGGTCACGCATCTCGCCGGCAAGCTCAGCCATCCCCTCAACCGCCCCGTTTTCGATCCGAAGACGGGCGAGGTCGTGCGCGGCTACGGCATCCTCCAGCCGCGCGTCACGCCCTCGCTGACGACGGGCGACGACGCCTCCTTCCTCCAGCGCGTCTTCTCGGTCAATCGCGGCATCGACCCCTATGTCTTCGCCGTGTCGGACGTCTATCAGGACGTGCTGGGCGAGGGCACCTTCACGGGCAAGGGCCTCTACGAGATCGACACGTTCGAAAAGGCCATGGCCGGCCGTATCGAAGAAAACGCCGTTCTCAGCCACGATCTCTTGGAAGGCGGCTATGCGCGCTGCGCCCTCGTCAGCGATGTCGAGGTGGTCGAGGACTACCCCACAGGCTACAATGTCGATATTTCGCGCCATCATCGCTGGGCGCGCGGCGACTGGCAGCTCCTGTCCTATCTTTTCTCAACCGGGCGCGGCGTCAATCCCATCACCCGCTGGAAGATGGCTGACAATCTGCGCCGATCGCTGAACCCGATCCTCTGGGTCATCGCCTCGGTCGCCGGCTGGACCTTCCTGCCGCTCGGCGTGGCTGCGCTGTGGCAATTCTTCCTGCTGGCCAGCATGTTCGTCGCCCCGACCTTCGGTTTGATCCGCAACCTGCTTCCGCCCGGTATGGATTATTCCGTGAAGGGCCATTTGGAATCGCTGCTGACGGAGGTCAGGCTTGGCGCTGCGGATGTATGGCTCCGCACCACCTTCCTCGCCAACAATGCCTGCCTGATGGCGGACGCCATCGTGCGCACGCTCTATCGCCTCGGCGTATCCCACCGCAATCTCCTGGAATGGCGCACGGCGGCGCAGGCGAAATCCTCTCCGGACACGCTTGCCTATTACATCAGGCTGATGTGGCCGGCGGTGACCCTTGGGGTCGTGTCGCTCATGATCCCGCTTCTTACGGAAAGCAAGGCGCTGCTCGTCGCCGTGCCCTTCACTGTTCTCTGGCTCTTCTCGCCGCTCATCGCCTGGCTGGTCAGCCGTTCGGCCAAGCCGCAGGATACGCTGGAGGTCCGCTCATCGGACAAGGGCGATTTACGCCGCTATGCCCGCCGCACCTGGCGCTATTTCGAGACCTTCACGACCGAAGAGCACAACCACCTGCCGCCCGACAATTTCCAGGAAGACCCGTTCCCGGTCGTCGCACCGCGCACCTCGCCGACCAATATCGGCGTCTATCTCCTCTCGGTGGTGGCCGCGCGCGATTTCGGCTGGATCGGCTTTGCCGATGCGCTCAACCGGATCGACCGGACGCTCGGCACCGTCGAGAAGATGGAGAAATATCGCGGCCATCTCTACAATTGGTACGACACGACCAGCCTGAAGCCGCTGATGCCGCTTTATGTCTCCGCCGTGGACAGCGGCAATCTGGCGGGCCATCTGGTCACGCTTTCCTCCGCCCTCGAAGAATGGGCCGAAGCGCCATCCGTCTATCTCCAAAGCGATCTCGACGGCATCCTTGATGTCAACGACATTCTCGAGGAAACGCTGGCCGAAATCCCTGATGACCGGCGCATTCTGCGCCCGTTACGCCGCAGGCTGGAAGAGCGCATTTCCAACTTCCGCCGCGCCGTCCGCACGGTGAAGGAGGAGCCGGAAACCGCTTCCTTCCGCACGATCAATCTGGCGCTCTTCGCCAATGACATCGTCAAGCTGACGGATGAGCTCAACAGCGAGATCGGCACGCCGGGGAGCCTCGCCGCCAGCCAGTGGGCGCGCATTCTCGTCGATACCTGCAAGGCGCATACGGACGACGCCATCGGCGAGCACGACACGGATGCGCTACGCGAGCGGCTGCGTGAGTTCGCTACCCGCGCCCGCCAGCTTGCCTTCGACATGCAGTTCGACTTCCTGGAGCGCAAGGAGCGCCGTCTCCTCTCCATCGGCTATCGCGTACAGGAAAACGAGCTGGACGAAAGCTGCTACGATCTTCTGGCCTCGGAGGCCCGCCTTGCCAGCCTTTTCGCCATCGCCAAGGGCGACGTGCCTGTCGATCATTGGTTCCGGCTTGGACGCCTACTCGTGCCCGTGGGCTGGAAGGGCGCGCTCCTTTCCTGGTCCGGCTCGATGTTCGAATATCTGATGCCGCCGCTGGTGATGAAGGAACCGCTCGGCTCGCTACTCGACCAGACCAACCGGCTCGTGGTCAAGCGCCAGATCGAATATGCGACGTCGCGCGGCCTGCCCTGGGGCATTTCGGAAGCGGCCTACAATGCCCGCGATCCCGAGATGAACTACCAGTACACCAATTTCGGTGTGCCGACGCTGGGCCTGAAGCGCGGCCTTTCGCGCAACGCCGTCATCGCGCCCTATGCCAGCTTGCTTGCCGCGCAGTACCAGCCGGCGGAAGCGGTGGCGAATTTGAAGCGCCTGCGTACGGTCGGCGCGCTGGGGCCCTATGGCTTCCACGATTCGGTGGATTTCACCCCGTCGCGCGTGCCTGAAGGCGAGAAATGCGCGGTCGTGCGCAACTATTATGCGCACCATAGCGGCATGTCGATTATTGCTGTCAACAACGTCATCTTCGATGGCCGCATGCGCGAGCGCTTCCACAGCGATCCTGTGATCGAGGCGGCAGAGCTGCTTCTGCAGGAGAAGGCGCCGCGCGAAATTCCGATGGTTTACGCCAAGGCGGAAAACCCGATGCGCACCGACGACGGCGGTTTCGACGATGCGCCCATGCGTATCATCGACAATCCGCTGAAAGCGCCGCGCGCCACGCAGATCATGTCGAACGGCCAGTATGCCGTCATGCTCACCGCCAACGGTTCCGGCTACAGCCGCTGGAACAATCTCGCCGTCACCCGCTTCCAGGCGGATGCCGCCGAGGACATGCAGGGCACCTTCCTGTTCCTGCGCGATGTCGAAACCGGCCATTGGTGGTCCGCCACCGGCGAGCCCACCCGCAATGCGGAAGGCGAGGCCAAGGCCGTCTTCACCGACGAGAAGGCCGAGTTCTTCAAGACGGTGGGCGACATCAAGACGGTGGTCGAGTGCATCGTCGCTTCGGAATCGAATGGCGAGGGCCGGCGCATCGACATCATCAATACGAGCTCGCGCGACCGTGTCATCGAGCTGACGTCCTATGCCGAGCTGGTGCTCGCCCCGGACGAATCGGACAGCGCCCACCCAGCCTTCTCCAAGATGTTCGTGGAAACCGAGATTGCCGCCAACGGCACGACGGTCTATGCGACCAGGCGCAAGCGCGCGCCGTCGGACCCGGATATCCATGTGGCGCATTTCGTCGCCGATCTCTCCGGCGCGGCGCGTGAGGCGGAAGCCGAAACCGACCGCCGCGTCTTCATCGGCCGCGGCCGTTCCTTACGCAACCCCGCTGTTCTGGATACGAACGCGCCGCTGCTCGGCAGCCAGGGCTGTGTGCTCGATGCCATCGCCTCGGTGCGCTGCCGCGTGCGCGTTCCGGCGCGCAAGAAGGTGAGCCTCGTCTTCTGGACGCTCGCCAGCGATAGCCGCCAGGGACTGGAAGAAACGGTGTCGCGCTACCGTCACCCCGAATGCTTCGCCCGCGAGTTCTCGCTCTCGTGGACGCGCTCGCAGGTGCGGCTGCATCACATCGGCATCGGCCCGGCGCAGGCCGCCGATTACCAGAAGGTCGCGACCTATCTTCTCTACCCCGACCGGGCGTTCCGCCAGTCGCCGGAGGCGATTGCCAGCGGGCTCGGCAAGCAGTCGGAGCTCTGGCCGCTCAGCATCTCGGGCGACTTCCCGATCTTTGCCCTGCGCATGGATGACGAAGCCGCGCTGGACGTGCTGCGCGAGGTGCTGAAGGCGCAGGAATATTGGCGGGCCAAGGGTCTGGTGGTCGATGTCGTCGCCATCAACGAGCGTGCCTTCTCCTATGCGCAGGATTTCCACCGCGGCATCGAATGGGTTGCCGACAGCTATCGCGCCCGTGGCGCGTGGGCGGGTCCGCGCCAGCACATCTTCGCGGTGCGCCGCGACCAGATGAGCGAGGAGACCTATAACACCCTGCTCGCTTCCGCCCGCATCGTCATGCATGCGCAGAACGGCTCGCTCGCCGAGCAGCTCCGGCGCACGCAGGAGATCACCGGCGACCTCGCCGCGCGCAGCGAAAGCATCGCCGAGGCCGAAAGCGCCGTTTCCGCCGCCGAGCGCGCGGCGGAGATTGCCAAGCCCCTGGTCACGACGCCTGTCCTGCCGGTGAAGGAACGGGCGCAGCCTGACGGCACGGGCCTGCAATTCTGGAACGGCTATGGCGGCTTCGACGCGGATGGCGACTATGTGGTGCGCCTCAATGGCCAGCGCGTCACGCCCCATCCGTGGATCAACGTCATCTCCAACCCGAATTTCGGCTTCCATATTTCCGCCGAGGGCGCAGCCTTCACCTGGGCCGGCAACAGCCGCGATTTCCAGCTGACCCCCTGGGCCAACGATGCGGTAGCGAACCGGCCGGGCGAAGCGGTCTATGTGGTCGATCTCGATACGGGCGAAGCCTCCTCACCGGTCGCTGCCGTGCTGCGCGACGAGGAAGCGGATTACGAGGCGAAGTTCGGCGCCGGCTACGCCCGCTTTGCGAGCGAGCGGGGCGGCACCGCGATGACGCTGACCCACATCGTAGATCCGGCCGAGCCGGTCCGCATGTCGAAGCTGGTGATCAGCAATCGCGGCCGCGCGGCGAAGCGCCTGCGCGTCTACGCATACGTCGAATGGGTGCTCGGCAATGTCCGCTCCAGGACCGCGCCTTTCATCGTGCCCGCGCATGATGAAAAGCTGGGCGCCCTCTTCGCCCGCAACCCCTATCAGGTGGACAAGGCCGGTCAGGTCGCCTTCTTCGCGGCGTCGCGCCAGCCCACTTCCGTTTCGTCGGATCGTGTCGAGTTCATCGGCAATACCGGTTCCGTAGAGGAGCCGGATACCGTCCTCCAGGGCAGGCCGCTTCTGAACACGGTCGAAGCCGGACGCGATCCTTGCGCCGCGCTCGCCTTCGATTTGGAGATTGCGGCAGGCGCGGAGGAAGAGATCATCTTCTACCTCGGCTGCACCGAGGGCGAGGCCGAGGCGCGCCGCCTCATCGCCGCACAGCGGGTGAAGTCCTTTGACGATACGCTGGAGGCCTCGCGTGTTGTCTGGCGTGATTTCCTGGGTAGCCTGCAGGTGAAAACGCCCGACCCGGCCTTCGACCTGATGGTCAATCGCTGGCTGCCCTACCAGAGCCTCGCCTGCCGAATCTGGGCTCGCGCCGCCTTCTATCAGGCGAGCGGCGCTTATGGCTTCCGCGACCAGTTGCAGGATACGCTGGCGCTGCTGGCGCTCGACCCGATGCTGGCGCGCAGGCAGCTCGTCAATGTCGCCTCGCGCCAGTTCCGCGAGGGCGATGTGCAGCATTGGTGGCTGCCCTCGACCGGGGCGGGCGTTCGCACGCTCATCTCGGACGACGTCGTCTGGCTCGGCTATGCCGCCTCGCTCTACACGCAGACAACGGGCGACCTCGCCGTCCTCGATGAGCAAGTGCCGTTCCTCGAAGGCCAGGCGCTGGAGGAGGGCCAGCACGATGCCTTCTATCAGCCGCAAGTGTCGAAGGAGACCGCCAGCATTTACGAGCATTGCGCGCTGGCGCTCGATCTCGCCATTGCCCGCACTGGCGAAAACGGCCTGCCGCTGATTCTCGGCGGCGACTGGAACGACGGCATGAATCTGGTCGGCGTCCATGGCAAGGGCGAGAGCGTCTGGCTCGGCTGGTTCCTCGCCTATACGCTGCGGCAATTCGTCCCCATCGCCGAAGCGCGCAAGGATGCAAAGCGGGCGGAGGCCTGGGCACGCCATTTGGAAAGCCTCAAGGCTGCGCTGGAAGAAGCCGGCTGGGATGGCGCATGGTACCGCCGCGGCTATTATGACGACGGCTCGCCGCTCGGCTCCAGGGACAGCGACGAATGCCGCATCGACGCCATCGCCCAAAGCTGGGCGGTGCTGTCGGGCGCGGCTGATCCGGAGCGTGCCGGGCAGGCGATGCAGTCGCTGCGCGAGCAGTTGCTGGACGTGGAAGGCGAGCTCATCCGTCTCTTCACGCCGCCCTTCGACAAGACCGTGCACGATCCCGGCTACATCAAGGGCTACCCGCCGGGCGTTCGCGAAAATGGCGGCCAATATACCCATGGTGCGACCTGGGCCATTCTGGCATTGACGCGGCTCAAGCAGAATGACGAGGCCTATCGCTGGTTCGAGATGATCAACCCGATCCATCACAGCCGCAACCCCGAGAGCTATCGCGTCGAGCCCTATGTGGTCGCCGCCGATATCTATTCCGTCGCGCCGCGGCGCGGGCAGGGCGGCTGGACCTGGTACACCGGCTCGGCCGGCTGGCTCTATCGCGTCGCGACGGAAGGCATACTCGGCCTCAACCGCCGCGCCGACCGGCTGTTTATCGACCCAGCGCTGCCCTCGGCATGGAATGGCTGCTCGGTGTCGCTGCGCGTGGACGACGCCACCTACCGCATCGAAATCAGAACGGGCGGCAAGGCAGGTTCGATCAAGCTTGACGGCAAGAAAGTGGCAAGCCCCGAAAAGGGCATCCCGCTGAAGAAGACCGGCGAGCACGAAATCATTGTGGAGCTTCCCAAGATGGCACAAGCGGAGTAGGGGAATAAGCAAATAGAGAAATAGGGGAGTAAGGGAATCCAGTTATCCTTACTCCCCTATCGCTTGTTCCCTTACTCCCCTCTCGGAGAGCCCGATGACCAGAACCGACATCGCGCAGCGCGTCTACAATCACACATGGAAGCTCGATCCGATTATCCGCAGCCTGCTGGATACGGATTTTTACAAGCTGCTGATGCTGCAGATGATCTGGGGCCTCTACCCGAAGGTGGAGGCGACGTTCACGCTCATCAACCGCACCACCACCGTGCGCCTTGCCGACGAGATCGACGAGGCGGAACTGCGCGCGCAGCTCGATCATGCCCGCACGCTGCGCTTCACCAAGAAGGAGATGATCTGGCTGGCGGGTAACACTTTCTATGGCCGCAAGCAGATATTCTCGCCGGAGTTCCTCGCCTGGCTCGCCAATTTCCAGTTGCCGGATTACGAGCTCGTTCGCCGCGACGGCCAGTTCGAGCTGAACTTCCATGGGCCGTGGATGCACACCACCATGTGGGAGATCCCGGCCCTCGCCATCATCAACGAACTGCGCTCGCGCGCGGCGATGAAATCGCTCGGCCCCTTCGCGCTCGATGTGCTCTATGCCCGCGCTAAGGCCAAGATGTGGAGCAAGGTCGAGCGGTTGCGGCGGCTGCGCGATCTTAGAATCTCCGATTTCGGCACCCGCCGCCGTCACTCCTTCCTCTGGCAGCGCTGGTGCGTCGAGGCGCTGAAGGAAGGCATCGGCGACGCCTTCACCGGCACGAGCAATGTGCTGCTCGCCATGGATACCGATCTGGAAGCCCTCGGCACCAATGCTCATGAGCTCCCTATGGTGCTCGCCGCCATCTCGCGCAACGATAAGGAGCTGCGCGGCGCGCCCTATCGCGTGCTCAAGGATTGGGAGCGCTATTATGACGGCAATCTCTTGATCGTGCTGCCCGATGCCTTCGGCACCGCCGCCTTCCTGCGCGACGCGCCGGACTGGGTGGCGGACTGGACCGGCTTCCGTCCAGACAGTGCCCCGCCCATCGAGGGGGGCGAGCGCATCATCCGCTGGTGGGAGGAGAAGGGAAAGAACCCGCGCGACAAGCTGCTCATTTTCTCCGACGCGCTCGATGTCGATACAATCGAGGAGACCTACCATCATTTCCACGACCGGGTGCGGATGAGCTTCGGCTGGGGCACCAACCTCACCAATGATTTTGCCGGCTGCGCGCCGACCAATATCAGCGGTCTCAACGCGATTTCGCTCGTCTGCAAGGTCAGCGAGGCCAATGGCCACCCGGCGGTGAAGCTCTCCGACAACCCGCGCAAGGCCACCGGCGACCCCAGGGAAGTGGAGCGCTATCTCAAGATTTTCGGCAATGAGGACCGCGCGGAGCATCTCGTAAAAGTCTGAATTGAGAAGTGAAGCCGGAAGGGCGCCGGCGCGCTTTCGCTCGCTCCAAAATTGTGCAATCAGGAAGATATGTTGGCCAAGGAGGATGGCACTTCATGTATCTCGGAATTGATCTTGGCACATCAGGCATCAAGGCGCTGCTGATCGACGATCATCAACGGATCACCGCTTCCGCTTCCGCTGCCCTCACCGTTTCGCGGCCCCATTCGGGCTGGTCCGAGCAGAACCCGGCGCACTGGGTCGACGCGCTGGAAACCGTGATGGGCGTCCTCAGATCCACCTTTCCGGCAAGGCTTGCGGCTGTGCGCGGCATCGGTCTTTCCGGCCAGATGCATGGCGCGACGCTGCTGGATGGCGAAGGCAAGGTGCTGCGTCCCTGCATGTTGTGGAACGATACCCGGTCCTATCAGGAAGCAGCCCGGCTCGATGCCGATCCGCGCTTCCGCGAGATGACTGGCAACATCGTTTTCCCCGGCTTCACCGCGCCGAAGCTTCTGTGGGTGAAGAACAACGAGCCGGAAATCTTTGCCCAGGTGGCGAAGGTGCTGCTGCCCAAGGATTACCTGCGCTTCTGGCTCACCGGAGAATATGTCTCCGATATGTCGGACTCATCAGGCACCGCCTGGCTCGATGTGGGCAAGCGCCGCTGGTCGCCGGAACTGCTTGCTGCAACGGACATGGACGAAAGCCACATGCCCTCGCTGGTCGAGGGCACGGAAGTTTCCGCCGTCCTGAAGCCGGAACTCGCCCGCCGCTGGGGTATCGAAGGCACGCCGGTTGTGGCGGGCGGCGGCGGCGACAATGCCGCGTCGGCCTGCGGCATGGGCGTCGTCTCGCCCGGCCATGCCTTCGTCTCTCTCGGCACCTCGGGCGTGCTCTTCGCGGCCAACGGCGCTTATCTTCCCAACCCGGCAAGCGCGGTCCACACCTTCTGCCACGCCCTGCCGGACACATGGCACCAGATGGGTGTCGTCCTCTCGGCCACCGACGCGCTCAACTGGTATGCCAGCATTGCCTGCAGCACGCCTGCCAATCTTACGGCGGAACTGGGCGATGAGCTGAAAGCGCCATCCGGCGTTACCTTCCTGCCTTACCTCTCGGGCGAGCGCACGCCTTATAACGACGCCGCCATTCGCGGCGCTTTTGTCGGTCTTGGCCGCGAAAGCGATCGCGCCACGCTGACGCAGGCGGTCGTCGAAGGCGTTTCCTTCGCCTTCCGCGATTGCCTCGAGGCGCTCGCCGCTGCCGGCACGAAGCTCGACCGGGTAACGGCGGTCGGCGGCGGCTCGCGCTCCGATTATTGGCTGAAGGCGATTGCGACCGCGCTCGGCATTCCCGTCGATGTTCCCGGCGACGGCGATTTCGGCGGCGCGTTCGGCGCAGCGCGGCTGGGCCTCATCGCGGCGGAAAAAGCCGATCCGTGGGCGGTCTGCACCTTGCCCGCTATCGCGGAAACCATCGAGCCGGAGGCACATCTGCGCGGCGCCTTCGATGAAGCATATGAGCGCTATCGGGCGCTGTATCCGGCGTTGCGGGGGGATAGGGTAGGCAATTAGGCCCCGCGTTGACGAAGTCGCCAAACACCCCCCTCTGCCCTGCCGGGCATCTCCCCCTCAAGGGGGGAGATTGGCTGACACAACGCTCTTCCCTCATTCTGCGAGGTTCGCGGTTGGTGCCGAACGTTGATGAAGGCGTAATCTCCCCCCTTGTGGGGGAGATGCCCGGCAGGGCAGAGGGGGTGCTGTCCCGCCAGCGGCTGAATTTTTAGAGCCTTAATCCACCATCTCGCTTTCCCACGGCGGGTTTGCCCCCGCCCGGGAAACCGTCACCGCCGCGGCGCGCACGCCCAGCGCCACGGCGGCGTGGACTTGGTCTTCCGTCAGATTGGCGACCGCGTCCTTGGTGAGCAGCCCCTGCCGGTAAAGGCTCACCAGCACCCCGGCATTGACCGTATCGCCCGCGCCGACCGTATCGGCCACCGTCACCTTGACGCCGGGAACGCTGATCTTGCCGCGCGCCGTATAGGCGTCCGCGCCCGCCGCGCCGCGCGTGATGATGATGAGCTTCGGCCCGCGCTTGAGCCAATCGGCGGCGATGGCGTCATGGTCGTCGCCTTCGCCGAACCAGGCGATATCCTCGTCCGACAGCTTGACGATATCGGCCATGGCGATCATGCGGCGCATCCGGGCCAGATGCTTTTCGCGGTCGGTGATGAAGCCGGGGCGGATGTTCGGATCGAGCATGATCACCCGACGTTCAGCCTCGCGCGCCATCAGCGTTTCATAGGCCGTGCCGCAGGGCTCGGGAATAAGGCTGATCGCGCCGAAATGCAGCGCCGTCACACGCGAATCGAGCGATGGCAGATCCGCCTCGCTCAGCATGCGGCCCGCCGTGTTCTCGTCATAGAAGGCATAGCTTGCCTGGCCGTTGACGAGGCGCACGAAGGCCAGCGTCGTCGGGCGGTCGGAGGTGACGCAGAAGGACGTATCGACATTCGAACGCTTCAGCGTGTCGCGCAGGATATCGCCGAGGAAATCCGAGGACAGGCCACAGAAGAAACCAGCCGGCGCGCCAAGCCTGCCGATGGCGATGGCGGTGTTGAACACCGAGCCGCCCGCATAAGGGGCAAAAGCCGGTTCGCCCCCGACGGTCTCGCGTGGCAGCATGTCGATCAGCGCTTCGCCGCAGGAAATGATCATGCGGACCTCCTCCACTTTTCTAATCGATTGAACCCCTGAAGCGCTATCCCGTTTCTGCTGCTCTTTCAACCTCACACATGCTGGCCGCCATTGATGTGGATTTCCGAGCCGGTGACATAGGACGAGGCTTCCGTGCAGAGGAAATAGATCGTCTCGGCCACTTCCGAAGTCTGTCCCAGACGGCGCAGCGGCATCTGCTCGACAAGCTTTTCCGTGCCGGGGGAAAGAATGGACGTTTCGATCTCGCCCGGCGCTATGGCGTTGACGCGAATGCCGTGCGGGCCGAAATCCGAGGCCATCTCGCGCGTCAGCGCCGCAAGCGCCGCCTTCGAGGTTGCATAGGCGGTCCCGGCGAAGGGATGCACCCGGCTTCCGGCGATGGAGGTGACGTTGACGACCGAGCCCTTGGCTGCTTCCAGTTCTTTGAAGAGGCCGCGCGCGAGCATGATCGGCGCGAAGAAATTCACCTGAAACACGTCGCGCCACACCTGCATCGGCGTCTCCAGGGAATTCATGCGCCTTCCGCCTTCCGCCTTGGGCGAGATGCCGGCATTGTTGACGAGCGCATGCAACTGGCCGCCATCCGCCTCGAGCCGGCGGCGGATTTCAGCGATGCCACGGCCTATATCCTCCGCGTCGGCAAGGTCGATTCGGATATGATCCTCCGGCCCGGCAGGCCAAGGGCAATTCTCGGAAAAATCCTGCCGCGAGCAGGTGATGACGCGCCAGCCCGCGCGCGAGAAGCGCTTTACGGTCGCGTGTCCGATACCGCGGCTCGCTCCGGTCAGCACAAGCGTTTTTCTGGTGTCGGTCATGAAAGGCACCTTTGTTGAGGGCTTTTTCATAGACCATTCCACTCAAGATTTCGAGGCCATTGATTAGCGGTGGTGAGCAAGTTTTCTTTTCTCACCACGCGCTGTCACACGCTTACTGCGCGTTCCCCATGATGAGGTCGAGCAGGGTCGTGGGCTTGCCATGGGCGGGCTGCGGGCCGCCGCCGACATCGGCTGGCGGAATGGGCCCGCGCGCGGCGACGGGCGCGCTGTCGATCATGCCGGGTACGCCGCCGTTCCGGGGCGCGCTTGGCGCGGGAGGCCAATAGCCCTCGTCCTCACTTGCGACGGGCATCGGCGCGTTTGCATCATAGGGCGATGGCGCGTTGGAATCGGGCAGTTCGTCGCTGCCGCCGGGCAGCACATTCTCGATCTGGTAATTGCCGGGCAGATCGGCGACGGGAACGCCCTTATGCGCGGCCACCATGAATTCCTTCCAGGCTTTGACCGGGAGCGAGCCGCCGCTGACATGCTTCATCGGCTTGCCGTCATCATTGCCGAACCATACGCCGGTCGTAAGATTAGCCGTATAGCCGATGAACCAGGCGTCGCGGAAATTCTGGCTGGTGCCGGTTTTGCCCGCCGCCGGCCAGCCGAAATTGCCGCTCTTCGCCGTGCCGTCTTCCACGGTCCGGCGCAGCATGGCGTTCATCATGCCGACATTGCGCGGGGAAATGACCTGCTGCATAGCGCCCTGCTTGTTCTCGTAGAGCACCTTACCGCTGGAATCGGTCACCTTGGTGATGAGATGCACCGGCGCCTTGTAGCCGCCATTGGCGAAGGGCGTGAAAGCGTCGGTCAGTTCGAGCAGAGTCACCTCCGACGTGCCGAGCGCGAGCGAGGCGTTGGGCGTAAGCTTCGACTGGATGCCGAGCCGGTGGGCGGTGTCCACCACCGTTTTCGGCCCCACTTCCATGACGAGCTGCGCGGCAACGGAATTGAGCGAATGCGACAGCGCGGTCGCGAGCGTCACCGGGCCGAAATATTTGCCGTTGTAATTGC
Organism: Brucella sp. IR073; assembly: GCF_049065735.1. NCBI lineage: Bacteria > Pseudomonadati > Pseudomonadota > Alphaproteobacteria > Hyphomicrobiales > Brucellaceae > Brucella > Brucella sp. IR073. The sequence continues at coordinate 128,704 of NZ_JBAKHD010000002.1, read as the reverse complement.
CGGGTGTCCAGTTGCCGATCTTGACCGGCGCGTCGTTGCGTACCGAATCCGGCGTGCGACCCTGTTCGAGCGCGGCGAGATAGACGAAAGGCTTGAAGGTGGAACCCGGCTGGCGCTTGGCCTCCGTGGCGCGGTCGAACTGGCTGTTGGCATAGTCATAGCCGCCGACCATGGCGCGCACCGCGCCCGTGCCGTCGATGGAAACGAGCGCGCCCTGGCTGACGCCCATCTTTTTGCCATTGGCGGAGATAAGGTCGCGGATCGCCTCTTCGCCGATTTTCTGAAGATGCAGATCGACGGTGGTCTCGACGGTCACGTCGTTCTTCGTCTCGCCGATCAGCCCGGGAAGCTCCTCCATCACCCGGTCGGCGACATAATTCTCCGAGCCCGACCAATAGGCGGCGGCGCGGGTGGCCGGCTCGCTCATCGCTTCGGCAAGCTGGGTTTCCTTGATCATGCCCTGCTCGCGCATGGCGTTCAGCACCAGCTTCGCCCGTTCGGACGCGGCTTCCGGGTCGCGCGCGGGCGAAAGGCGTGAGGGCGCTTTCAGGAGCCCCGCCAGCGTCGCCGCTTCCATCAGGTTCACGTCCCGCGCCGACTTGTCGAAATAGCGCCGCGAGGCGGCATCGACGCCATAGGAGCCGGAGCCGAGATAGACGCGGTTGAGATACATCTCCAGGATCTGGTCCTTGGAATATTTATGCTCCAGCCACAGCGCCAGCATCACCTCCTGCACCTTGCGCTCGATGGTGCGCTCGGGGGTCAAGAACAAATTTTTGGCCAGCTGCTGCGTGATGGTCGAGCCGCCCTGCACGGTGCGGCCGCTCAAAATGTTGGTGACGATGGCACGCGCGAGGCCGATGGGATCGATGCCGAAATGCGAATAGAAGCGCCGGTCCTCGATGGCAATGACTGCCTGCGGGATATAGGGCGACATGTCGTGAAGGCCGACCGCCTCGCCGCCCGTGGTGCCGCGATTGGCGATGAGATTGCCGTTGACGTCGACGATCTTGACGTTAGGAGGCCGGTCGGGAATGGCCCAGTCGGTCGTCGGCGGCATTTTGGCCGCGAAATAGACGACGACACCGGCCAGCGCGATGCCGCCCCACAGCCCCATGACCAGCGACCAGTAGACCATGCGGCGGACAAGGCCGAAAAAACCGCGGCGTTCGCCGCGGCCCGATTTCTTGCGGCTGCCTTTCGAGGAGGTTTTGCGCGAAGCCTTGCGGCGCGGCGCGCGCGAGGCGCGATCCTCGTCATCCACGCGCAAATCATCATCCCGCTCGCCGGGCTCATCCCCGAACGAAGGTTCGATCCGTTTGTCCCTCTCGCCACCCGAAGCCATGCCGTCTTACAATCCGTCCGTTCCGTTTCCGTCGCAATGACCCATGCGTTGCAGGGTAATTGCGGCGGTTTAAAGGGACGTTACGGCGTCCGTTAACGGGAAAACGGGAACAAAGCGCAATTACTTCGCCTTCAGGAAATCTCCCACTTCCAGCAGCACGAACTCATTGTCGTCGGCCTTGTCGATCTGGCGGCCGGCGGAGAAGGGCAGGTTGTTGTCGTTGCCGACAACGATATGGTTCTCATCCACCACATCGACATTCTCGATGGTGACGAAGGGCATTGTATAAGTGCCGTTCTCGCTGCCCTGGCGCGCCTTGTTGTCGGGGTCTTTGACATCCATCAGGTCGATATAGCCGATCTTGCGGACAGGACCGCCCGCATTCGCGTCGGTCATCTCGATCTTGTAGATGCGCTTGAACTTGGCGGGCGTCGAGAAGCAATCCGGCTGCGGGTTCTTCGGGTCGGCACAGGCCTTCGCCGCCGTGCCCGCGCCATTGTCGCGCTCGATGATGAGGCCGGTGGTGCCGTCGATCATGTTGAAATCGCCGATCGCCGCGCCGCCCGCGCTCAAGGGATAAAGCCAGCTGCGGCCCGTCCACTTCTTGCCGGCAATGTCGAACTCGATGATGCGCAGCGCCGGATTGTCGCCGGCCTTTTCCACCGAGCCGTCGGCCAGATAGCGCGGGCCTTCCAAGAGGGCGTAAAGCTTCGAGCCGTCCTTCGACCGCGCCATGCCCTCGAAGCCGCCGGAGCGCTTGAGGTTGATGGCAGGGTTCTTGAGCGTCGGATTGGCGGGCAGCGTGAAGGCGGGATAATCGGGCGAGCGAACCGGCTCGCCATCGATAGATGTTTCCACCACATCCGTCACCTTGCCGGTCTTGTCTACATGGACGAGGAAGGGGCCGAACTCTTCGCCCAGCCAGAAGCCGTCATCCACGGGCTGGATCGATTCGACGTCGAAATCAGAGCCGGTCAGGTAACGCTTCTCCGCCCCTTCGAGCACGATGGGGAAGGGCACCTTTTTGTCGGGGTCGGAGAGGAAGATCGTCTCCATCCGCTCGACCTTGCCCTGGTCCCAGTCGAACTTGACATGATGCAGCATGAGCATCGCATCGGGCGAGTTCAGCTTGTTGCCGAAGCCATTGTCCGACAGCGTCCAGAAGGTGCCGTCGCCCATCGCCTTGATGCCCGAGAAGCCCTGCAGCGGCTGGCCGTCGAGCGGCACCGAAATCCCGGTCGGGCGGTTTTCATCCTTGCCTGGAACCGTGCCGAGCCCCGTGGCGCGGTGGCGGTCCGGCGTGGTGAACTTGCCCGATGTCTGCAGATGCTCCGGCGCATCCTCCGGCGCCTTGATGACCGAATTCGCCGGCAGAACGGCCTGCGCCTTCAGCGTGGCGGGAAATTTCGTCTCATCGGAGAAAGCCGGATTAGGGGCAATCGCGATGAGAATCGCGGTCGTCGATAGAAGCAGAGCTTTCATGGGACAGATCCTGCATGGACGTTGATGGGTCCTGTCCCGATAGAGCGCCTCGATGTCGGCTGGGTGACATCGGCATGAAGCTTTGGTGAAAGGCTCCGCTTCTACGCCGCCCTGACGCCCCGCTGTTCGCTGAGGAGAACCGCGACATCCTCCACAGTCATCGGCTTGGCGTAATAGAAGCCCTGCACTTCGGTCGCGCCCTCGTTGCGGGCGAAGGCGAGTTGCGTTTCGGTCTCCACGCCCTCCAGCGTCGCTTCCATGCGCAGCGCCTTGGAGAGGCTGATCATCGAGCGGATGATCTCGGCGCTGTCGCTGCTGTCGAGGTCGCGGGTGAAGGAGCGGTCGATTTTCAGCCGGTCGAAGCGGAAGCGGCGCAGATTGTTGAGGCTGGAGAAGCCGGTGCCGAAATCGTCCATGGTGAGATGAATGCCGAGCGCGCGCACCCGCTCGATGGCACTGATGACACGTGGGCTTGGTTCCAGCAGCAGGCTCTCGGTGATTTCGAGATCGAGCCGGTCGGGTGCAAGGTCGCTCTCGCGCAAGGCCTCTTCGATCTTGGAAACCAGCCCGCTATCCTTGAACTGCACCACCGACAGATTGACCGACACCCCGATTGGAGCCGGCCACGAAGCAGCGGCGCGGCAGGCATCGCGCAATACCTGTTGGCCGATGGGAATGATCATGCCCGAGCGCTCGGCGATGGGGATGAACTCGACGGGCGAAACCATGCCGCGTTCCGGATGCTTCCAGCGCAGCAGCGCTTCGAAGCTGCGCAACTGCCCGGTTGAGACGGAATAGATCGGCTGGTAATAGACATGGAATTCGCCCCGCGCTATGCCAAGGCGCATTTCAGCCTCGAGCGCCGCCTCATGGTCACGCACCAGTTTAAGTTCCGCGCTGTAGAAGCGGTAGGTGCTGGTGGGCTCGCCCTTCGCCTCGTAGAGCGCAAGATCGGCGCAGCGCAGGATATCAGAGCGCGTCCGCCCGTCATGGCCGATGCGGGCAATGCCGATGCTGGTGTTCGGAATGATTTCCGCGTCGCCGAACGGGATCGGCTGCACCACTGCCGCGATCAGCCGCTCCGCAAAAGCGCTGGCCTCTTCGTCCGCTTCCAGGAAATGCACGACCAGAAACTCGTCGCCGCCGAGCCGCACCACGACATCGCCGGGCTTCGCCGTTTCCTTGAGGCGTCCGGCGATGGCCATGAGCACATGGTCGCCCGCCACATGCCCCATCGTGTCGTTGATATGCTTGAAATCGTCGAGATCGAGCAGATAGGCATGGGCGCGGCGCGCTTCCCATTGCCGTGTCGAAAGCCCTTCCTCCATCACCTTTGCAAGATAGGTGCGGTTGAAAAGGCCGGTCAGCGTATCGCTATGCGCCTGCTTGCGCGTCAGCTCCTCCGCCTGCTCGAACCGGCGCATCTGGTCGAGATAAAGCTGCTGGCTGCGCCCGAATTGGCGGAACAGCCCCGCCATGATGAAAGGCAGGAACAGCATGAGAAAATGCATGATCGTTCCGGTGAACGTCGTCCACGCATCGCCGGAAAGCCCGACCAGCAGCCTGTAGCGCGTATCGAGAACGAAACCGGCACCGGCGAGCCCCGCCCCCAGCGCCAGCCCCGCAATCAGATAGGCGCGCTCAAGTTCGCGCAGCCTGTATTTGTTGGATGCCTTGAGAAAAAACATTGCCCGCAACCCCCATAAAGCATGATCCCGAACCGAAGGTCAGCGTCAGCAAAAAGTTGCAGACTTTTCGGTCAAGATCATGCGGCCCTGATATGCCCCCGTCGCGTTTCCCCGCGCGACGGGTTTCCCCTATGGATTGCAGCTTTGCCCAAGTTTTTAAAAATAGAATTAATTGTCACAATTGCATCGAAAGATGCCGGAGAACCCGGAAATCAGCGTTAGCAAAAGGTTATCGGGAATTTGTTCTACACCGTCGCGGCGGTGAGAATGTAGAGGCATGGATTCCTGTGACAAGCACAGGAATGACGAGGTGGATATGCTTCCGCTCCGATAAGAACCGTCCTGCATGACGGAAACGCCGAAGGTTCGCCGCGATACCAACCTGCCGTCATTCCTGTGCTTGTCACAGGAATCCATGCCTCAACGCTGCCGTCGCCGCAGCGGATATCAACTCAGGCGCGGAACTTCTTCTTCGCCTTTGCCGGTCTGTCGCCGTGATAGGCTTTCTCCGCGCCATCCCTTTTCTGCCAGCTTTTCGCCTTTGGTGCGGGGCGTTCTTTCCGTGAGTGCGGAGCGGGCGTTCCTCCATCGACCGGACGAATAGCGACGCCCTTCTCGCCCGTACCACGCTCGCGCAGCGTGGCGAGATAATCCCCGGCCTTCGCTCTGGCGATTTCGAAGCGGGTTTCCGTTTCCAATATCTGGATCGAGCCGACATCGCGCTTGGTCACGTCGCCTGCCTTGCAGATCATGGGCAGGAGCCAGCGCGGATCGGCGCGCTGCTTGCGTCCGAGCGACAGCGAGAACCACACGCCATCATCCATGAATTTTGCCGGGCGCTCTTCCCGTTCGCCGCGCCCTTCGCGATCGTACCCGCCGGTACGCTGTTCGTACTTGCCGGTACGCTCGCCGGTCTTGCGGTCCTGCCCGAGCGGACGCACGGGCACGTCGGAGATTTCTTCCGGGGCCGGGCGCGAGGCAAGCTCACGGCGCAAATAAGCCGCGGCGATCTGTTCGGGGGAGTAGAGCGACTGAAGCTCGCGGACGAGATCGAGCATATCCTCATCCGCCGCTTCCGACAAAGTGGGGTCGTTGAGGATGCGTTCCTTCACCTTCTCCTGAATGGCGGAGATGCCGGGTGCGCTCACCGAAACGGCCTTGAGCTTCGCCATCTGCAACAGCCGTTCCGCGGCGCGCCGGCGCGAGAACGGCACCACCAGCACGCAGGTGCCCTTGCGCCCGGCGCGCCCCGTGCGCCCGCTGCGGTGGAGCAGCGTTTCGGGATTGGTCGGCAGGTCGGCATGGATGACGAGATCGAGGTTCGGCAGGTCGATGCCGCGCGCCGCCACATCGGTCGCCACGCAGACCCGCGCGCGCCCGTCGCGCATCGATTGCAGCGCATTGGTGCGCTCGGCCTGGGAGAGTTCGCCCGAAAGCGCCACCACGGCAAAGCCGCGATTGGTGAGGCGGCTGGTCAGATGCTTCACCGCCTCGCGCGTCGAGCAGAAGATGATGGTGTTCTGCGCCTCGAAGAACAGCAGCGTGTTGATGATCGCGTTCTCGCGCTCGCGCGGCTCCACCAGCATCGCCTGATAGCTGATGTCGCCATGTTGCTCCTTCTCGCTCGTCGCGGAAATACGCAGGGCATCGCGCTGGAAACGCTTGGCGAGCTGGGCGATGGGCGCGGGCACCGTTGCGGAGAACAGGAGCGTGCGGCGGTCGTCCGGCGCTTCGCCGAGGATGAATTCGAGATCTTCGCGGAAGCCGAGGTCAAGCATCTCGTCGGCCTCGTCGAGTACCACGGCTCGAAGCGCCGACATATCGAACGCGCCGCGGGTGATATGGTCGCGCAGGCGCCCCGGCGTGCCGACCACGATATGCGCGCCGCGTTCCAGCGCCCGGCGCTCGGTGCGGATGTCCATGCCGCCGACGCAGGAGGCAATGCGCGCACCCGCATCCGCATAGAGCCATTCGAGTTCGCGCCGCACCTGGAGAGCAAGCTCGCGCGTCGGCGCGATGACGAGCGCCAGCGGCGCGCCCGGATTGTCGAACCGCTCGGCATCGTCGAGCAGCGTCGGGGCAATGGCGAGGCCGAAGGCCACGGTCTTGCCGGAGCCGGTCTGGGCGGAAACGAGCAGGTCGGCGTCGCGCGCCTGCGGATCAAGCATGGCGGTCTGCACGGAGGTGAGGGCCGTATAGCCACGTGCGGTAAGAGCGCCGGACAGCGCCGGAGCGATGGTAGAAGGCAGGGTCATGAATGGCTTTCGCTGGCACGGCCACCGCTGCCTCGATCCTTGCGGGACCCATGCAGTTTTCATAGCGGCGGGCGGTGCGGGATAAATTTACGTTTGGGTTGTCTTTAGCGGCTTAGCGCCGATGCGTCAATTGCGGTTGGTTCGGGGGAGGTAGCGTTTTACGATAAAATGGAGATGTTGGCGCTCTACGTCGCCCCCTCTGTCCTGCCGGACGTCTCCCCCGCAAGGGGGGATATTACGCAGTCATTAACACTGCCGCCAATCGCTGACGTCTCAGAATGGTACGGTCATCGGTGCCAGCCAATCTCCCCCCTCGCCGGGGAGATGTCCGGCAGGAGAGGGGGCGACGTAGAGCGCCGGCATTTTCTATTTTACCTAATGCGCCTCATCCCAATTCTGCGCCGCCCGTGCATCCACCTGCAAGGGCACTGAGAGCGAGACCGCCGGCATGGCGGCGTTTTCCATGATGCGGCGGACGACGGTGATGGTTTCCGCCACCTCTTCGTCCGGCGCTTCGAACACCAGTTCGTCATGCACCTGCAAAAGCATCCGCGCCGAGAGCCCCGCCCGCTCCAGCGCGTCGTCCATGCGGATCATTGCGTGGCGGATGATATCAGCCGCCGAACCCTGGATCGGCGCGTTGATGGCCGCGCGCTCGTTGAAGGCGCGCATTTGCGGGTTGGAGGAGCGGATTTCCGGGTAATGCGCCCGCCGCCCGAAGATCGTCTCCACATAGCCATGCTCGCGGGCGAAGGCCTTGGTTGACTCCATATAGTCGCGAATGCCGGGGAAGCGCTCGAAATAGGTGCGGATATATTGTCCCGCTTCCTCACGGGGTATTGAGAGCTGGTTGGCCAAGCCGAAGGCGGAAATGCCGTAGATGATGCCGAAATTGATCGCCTTGGCGCGGCGCCGCACCTCGCTCGGCATACCCTCGACCGGTACGCCGAACATTTCCGACGCCGTCATGGCGTGAATGTCCATCCCTTCTGCGAAAGCCTGCTTCAATTGCGGAATGTCCGCCACATGGGCGAGCACGCGCAATTCGATCTGGCTGTAGTCGGCGGAGATGAGCTTGTGTCCGGGCGCGGCGATGAAGGCCGTCCGGATCTTGCGCCCTTCCGTGGTGCGGATCGGGATGTTCTGCAAATTCGGATCGGACGAGGAAAGCCGGCCCGTCGAAGTGGCGGCCATCGCATAGCAGGTGTGGACGCGGCCCGTCTCGCGGTGGATGTAGCCCGGCAGCGCGTCGGTATAGGTGGATTTCAGCTTGGTGAGCTGACGCCAGTCGACGATCTTGCGCGGCAATTCATGGCCTGCTGCGGCAAGGTCCTCCAGCACCTGCGCCGAGGTGGACCATTGCCCCGTCTTTGTCTTGGATCCGCCCGGAAAACCCATCCTGCCGAACAATATATCGCCAAGCTGCTTCGGCGAGCCGATGTTGAAGCGCTCACCGGCGAGCTTGTAGATTTCATCCTCCAGCGCCGCCGCCGACTGCGCCAGATCGCCGGAAAGGCGCGACAGGATCTGCCGGTCGATGGAGATGCCGCGCGCCTCCATGCGCGCCAGCACCTCGACCAGCGGGCGCTCCAGCCGCTCATAGACCGAGGCCATGCCTTCCGCCGCCAGCCGCGGCTTCAGAGCCTGCCAGAGCCGGAAGGTCACATCCGCATCCTCGCCCGCATAGGCGGTGGCGCGTTCGAGATCGACCATGTCGAAGGTGACGGCGGTTCTGCCGCTGCCCGCCACGTCCTTGTAGTGGATCGTCTTGTGGCCGAGCCAGCGCTCCGACAGACTGTCCATGCCATGTCCCCCGGGGCCCGCGTCGAGCGCATAGGAGATGAGCATCGTATCGTCGAAAGGTGCGACATCGATGCCGTAGCGATGCATGATCAGCCAGTCGAACTTCATGTTCTGGGCGATTTTCAGGACCGAACGGTCCTCCAGCATAGGCTTCAGCGCTGCGAGCGCCTGGTCGAGCGGAACCTGCCCCTCCAGCATCCCGCCGCCCAGAAGGTCGCCCGCGCCGGATTTATGCGCCAGCGGCACATAGGCCGCGCGGCCCGGAGCGAGCGCCAGCGACAGGCCGATGAGTTCGGCTTCCATCGGCAGCAGCGAGTTGGTCTCGGTGTCGAAAGCGACGACGCCGTTCTCGGTCGCCTCGTCGATCCATTGCTGCAGCGTGGCGAGGTCACGGATGCAGGTGTAGCCCGTGGTGTCGATCTTTTGTCCAATCGCGCTGTCGGCGCGGGACTTGGCGAGCGCAGCGGGCGTCAGCACCTCCGAGCCGGATCCGGCCTGGGAGGAAGCGGCGTCCTTCACCTCCACTTCCACTGAAGTCACCGTCACGGTCACTTCCATGTCGGGCCCATGGGCCTCCGCGCCCCATTGCGTTTCCACCGGCACCGGCTCGACCAGCGCGGCATCGGTGCCGGTCGTCTCGGCCACGCGGCGGGTGAGCGAGGTGAACTCCATCGCTTTCAGGAAACCGATCAGCTTCGGCCCGTCCTGCGGCTCCAGCACCAGCGCGTCCAGATCGACCTCGATAGGCACGTCATTTTTCAGCGTCACCAATTGACGCGACAGCCGCGCCTGTTCGGTATAGTTGACGATGTTCTCGCGGCGCTTCTGCTGCTTGATTTCATGTGCGCGGGCCAAGAGCGTCTCGAGATCGCCGAACTCTTCGAGAAGCTGCGCCGCCGTCTTCGGTCCGATGCCGGGAATACCAGGCACATTGTCGGTCGAATCGCCGGTCAGGGATTGCAGGTCGATCATCTTCTCCGGCGGGACACCCCATTTCTCGATCACTTCGGGGACCGAGATCTGCTTGTCTTTCATCCCGTCATACATCTGCACCTTGTGATTGACGAGCTGCATCAGATCCTTATCCGACGACACGATGGTCACGTCGCCGCCCGCTTCGACGGCGAGCCGCGCATAGGTGGCGATGAGGTCATCAGCCTCATAGCCTTCCTTTTCGATGCAGGGCAGGTTGAACGCCCGCGTCGCCTGGCGGATCAGGCCGAATTGCGGGACGAGGTCCTCCGGCGGCGCGGTGCGATTGGCCTTGTAATCGGAATAGATTTGGTGGCGGAATGTCTTCGAGGAATAGTCGAAGATGACGGCGAAATGGGTCGGCACGATACCGACATCCGTGTTGCGCGCGTCCTTCAAAAGCTTCCACAGCATGTTGCAGAAGCCCGAAACCGCGCCGACAGGCAGCCCGTCCGACTTGCGGGTGAGGGGAGGGAGAGCGTGATAGGCGCGGAAGATGTAGCCCGAGCCGTCAACGAGAAAGAGATGATCGCCGTTTTTCATGGGGCTGATTTAAAACAAACGGCCAGGAAAGGGAATGAAATCCCTGTCAGGAGAGTTGGATTTGGACAGATTGTTTGAAAAGAGCCCCGCATTTCGCTCTCACGATTCTCACGGGTTTGTTACGAACATGTAATGTTTCGTGCCCTTGAATCGCCATCTTCGTCCCCCAGATTTGGGTCATCGACGCCATGTCGATATCCGGCCTTCCGGCCCGTCCCCCGCCGGACCCGGATCTGGCGGCAGCCTCATCCCCCCTCTCCGGGCTGCCGCTAATATAATGATCTGGCCGCTGCGATACCCCCTCATCGCAGCGGTCAAATCTTTTTTGGGGCGCTTACCTTGCTTCTGAACGGCGCCACTGGCTAACGGAGCAAGAAAGTGCTGCTGCACTAGGGATCCGTTCCAAAGCCAGTCCTACGCGCTTATGCTTTCGAGTAGAGCTTTGACAAGTTGCGCGAAGCTGGGTGATTTATTACGCTGGATATCAATAAGTGGCGCAATATTTGTGGCCCAACGATGCTTGGCTTGCCCCACTTCGTAGAACCCGAGCTTTTTAAGTCCCTTAGCTCCGCCTTTCTCAATGAGATCGGCCATAAACTCCCAGGTACCGCAAATCTCGTCTGGCACATAGCGAGCTAGATCAGCCCTGCTAACATGGGGATAAGCTTCAAGAACGGCATCTGAATCCCCAAGTAGCCAAGCCTCTCCTTCCTCAATTGCCAAGCAGATAATTGTAGGGGGCTTCGGACTGGCAGCTATAACCAACTGGGCAATCTCATTTTCGAAAGCCTGTTTGTCCCGATCGTCTAGGTCACAAATGATGACCACCCACCGGCGATAGCCTGGCGCATCGTTTGCAAACGCTTTGCCGTAGCCCGAGATCAATCTTGGTAATTGGTCCAGTAAGATGCGTTTGTTGGGATCGGAATTGGGGGTCAGCCCCTTCGGGAGGGTGCCGATCCCTTTATACGATATAATACGAAAGCTGACATTGCTCGGTAGTATTTTGGGAAGTAGAAACTCAAGAGAAGCTTTACCTGAGGAATCTTCAACAAGCACCTCTAAATGAGTCATAATTACGAATCCAAATAATCGCTATACCAAAGACCACCAAGTGGCAGTCCTTCTGCAACCAAATTCCGAACAACCTCATCATCACTCGCCCGACGGATCGAAGAAAAACCGTGCTTACCTTTTTCCATTACCCAAACTTCATTAGGCATAAGCGCGTTGACAAAGTAGGGTTGATGGGTAGTCACAAACAGCTGAGAACTATTTCTTCGTCCCAACGCGTGTTCGCGAAATTCAGAGGCCAGCGAATCAAGAAGCTTGTGATATAGGCCGTTTTCAGGCTCCTCAATACATAGAAATGGCGGGGGCTCTGGATCTTCTAACAAAAGGAGATACGCAAAAATCTTCAGCGTACCGTCCGACATTTGCTGTGCGAAAAATGGATCTTTAAATCCTTGATCATTAAATCTCAATAATAAGCGTCCATCCTCGGTCTTATGGGTGTCAATTTTTCGTATCCCGGGGATTTTTAAAGAAATTCTGTTTAGAATTTCACGAAACAGTTTCGGATGCTCTCTTTCGAGAAATTGGACTACATTTCCCAGATTGTCGCCATGAACATTAAGGTGCCGTTGAGGCCCTGCCATAGGCAGACCCCTGGCTGCGTCCGGCGTGAAGTAACTGAGATGCCATCCCTCAATAAAACGACGAAATGCCGAAATTCTCGGATGCTGTTTTAGCGATCCGAGGGTTGCGATTCCAAGTCTGCGAGTATCATCTAGTTCGACAACTTCGGTTTCAGCGCGTTCTTCATCATTTTTCTCACGCTCAATTAAACCAAGAAGATCGTCTAGAGTGGTGTATTCCTGCTCTGATTCCTGAATACCTAAGGTTTCACCTTTCCAAGCGAGTCCACGCCCGTTGTTCAGTATCAGAAAAGAAAATGGCCAACCTGAAGATTGTCCTTTTCTTCTTTGTCTTAGGCGCTCACGTGCCACAAACGGTCGCCCGTGTCTGTCGATATCTATCGCAACCTCATATGTGATCGGGCGCGACTGGCTGTCTTCCTTATAATATATATTAAATTCTATAGGTTCGGCAACGCCTTGAGAGCGAATACGTTCAAAGCCTCCTCTCCCGCGAGCGTCACAAGCTTCCTCTACGCCCAATCTCAAACAATCAGACAAAAAGCCAAATGAATCAAATAAGGTGCTCTTTCCAACACCGTTCTTGCCTATAACTGCGGTCAATGGGCTTAATGGTTCTTGCTCTCGCTGATTCCAGAGCCTCCCCAAGGTTACATCGCGAAGCGCTCGATAGTTTCTGACTCTAAAACCTTCAATGCGTGCCACAGCACACCCTTTTGCTAAACCGCTGGCGGATAAAAAATTAAAGCAGCTATATTAGATTTGACGACGTGGCTCCGGTCAAGGCGTTTTAGATTCTTCATGGCAGGCCCGCAATGGAAAGGACTGGGCAGAAGGCTGTTCGATTCGGAGTCGCGCGTATAAGTACCACTCGCATAGATTGTTTTGGCCGAACTTCTGTTTTAGATGATCTCCATTCCGCTGATTCCTGTTTGAAAGCGTATCGAGTACGTTCGCGGCTAACCCTGTGCATTCCCCTGCAAAATGGAATAGGGTGCGGCTCTTCGTGAATCGAAATCAGGTTAGTTTCCATGTCCACGCTCGAACCCGTCCTTTCCCACCTAGACGCCAATCTCGATAAAAGCCTCGACCGGCTGTTCGAGCTTTTGAAGATCAAGTCGATTTCGACCGATCCCGCCTATAAGGCCGAGTGCCGCAAGGCGGCGGAGTGGCTGGTGAAGGATCTGGAATCCATCGGCTTTACAGCGAGCGTGCGCGAGACGCCGGGCCACCCCATGGTCGTCGCCCATCATGAAGGCGCTACATCAGATGCGCCGCACGCGCTCTTTTACGGCCATTACGATGTGCAGCCGGTCGATCCGCTGAACCTCTGGGAAAACGATCCGTTCGCGCCTGCGATCAAGGATGTAGGCGAGGGGCGCAAGATCATCACCGGGCGCGGCTCGTCCGACGACAAGGGCCAGCTGATGACTTTCGTGGAGGCCTGCCGCGCCTATAAGGCGGTGCATGGCAATCTCCCCTGCCGCATCACCATCCTTTTCGAGGGCGAGGAAGAATCCGGCTCGCCGTCACTGAAGCCGTTCCTCGAAGCGCATGCTGAGGAACTGAAAGCGGATTTCGCGCTGGTCTGCGACACCGGCATGTGGGATCCGGAGACGCCGGCCATCTCCGTCGGCTTACGCGGCTTGGTCGGCGAGGAAATCATCGTCAAGGCCGCCGACCGCGATCTCCATTCGGGCTTCTTCGGCGGTGCGGCGGCAAACCCGATCCATATCCTGACGCGCATCCTCGCCGATCTGCATGACGAGAACGGCCGCGTGACGCTGCCCGGTTTCTATGACGGCGTGGAGGAAACGCCGACGCAGATTCTGCAGATGTGGGAGGGCCTTGGCCGCACGGCGGAGAGCTTCCTCGGCCCCATCGGCCTTTCCATTCCTGCGGGCGAGAAGGGCCGCAGCGTTCTGGAACTGACTTGGGCGCGCCCCACGGCAGAAGTCAACGGCATCACCGGCGGCTATACCGGGGAGGGCTTCAAGACGGTGATCGCAGCTGAGGCCTCCGCAAAGGTCTCGTTCCGCCTCGTCCACAAGCAGGACCCCGAGAAGATCCGCGCCGCCTTCCGTGAATTCGTGCGCGCCCGCATTCCCGCCGACTGCTCGGTGGAGTTCCACCCGCATGGCGGCTCGCCGGCGATCCAGCTTGCCTATGATTCACCGATCCTTACCAAGGCCAAGGACGCGCTTTCCGACGAATGGCCGAAGCCGGCGGTGCTTATCGCCATGGGCGGCTCGATCCCGATCGTCGGCGACTTCCAGCGCATGCTCGGCATGGAATCGCTGCTCGTCGGCTTCGGGCTGGAAGATGACCGCATCCATTCGCCCAATGAGAAATATGAGCTGGACTCCTTCCACAAGGGCCAGCGCTCCTGGGCGCGCATCCTCGCCGCTTTGGCGCAGAAATAAGGGGGAGGGGACCGATGAGCATCCGTTTTCACAAGAACGATCTGCCCGATCTCTCCAACTATCAGGTCGACGCCGTCGCCATCGACACCGAGACGCTGGGTTTGAACCCGCATCGCGACCGGCTGTGCGTGGTGCAGATATCGCCCGGAGACGGCACCGCCGATGTGATCCAGATCGATCCCGGCCAGAAAAAGGCGCCCAATCTGGTGCGCCTCCTGAAAGACCGGTCGATCACCAAGATCTTCCATTATGGCCGCTTCGACCTGGCTGTGCTGGCACACACCTTCGGTGTCATGCCGCAGCCGGTGTTTTGCACCAAGATCGCCTCGCGCCTCACCCGCACCTATACGGATCGGCACGGGCTGAAGGATCTCTGCAACGAGCTTCTGGAGGTCACCATCTCCAAGCAGCAGCAATCCTCCGACTGGGCGGCGGAAGTGCTATCGCCCGCCCAGCTGGAGTATGCCGCCTCCGATGTCCTCTATCTCCACCGCCTCAAGAACGTGCTGGAGACGCGCCTCAAGCGCGACGGCCGTGAAAAGGAAGCCGAAGCCTGCTTCCGCTTCCTGCCGACCCGCGCCCGGCTCGACCTGATGGGATGGCCCGAAGAGGATATTTTTGCGCATAGCTGAGAAGTATCGCCAGTAACCCTCGTCCTTCGAGGTTCGCTTCGCGAGCGCCTCAGGATGAGGGTTAGTGGCGCGCAGTCTTCCTTCATCCTCATGGCGAGGTGCTCGCGAAGCGAGCCTCGAAGGACGAGGATGAAGGGTACAAGATTTGCTATTCCGCCGCCACGGCCGCCGCCTTCCCTGCCGGTGCCTTGTCGATCATCGCCCATTGCGGGCGGCGGAACAGGAAGTGGCCATAGCCGCTCCATTGTACCAGCGCGTAGAGAATGACCGGGCCGATGACGCCCGAGATGGTGGTGAGAAGCGAGATCGTGCCGATATCGGTGATGATGCCAGTCTTGAGCAGCACCGTCCGGGCCACTGCCATCGGCAGGAAGAAGGCGAGATACACGACGATCGAATGCGCCCCTAGCCAGCTCAGCGCCCGATGCAACAGGTTTCTCTCAGCCAGTAATGACAGAAGCGCCGATGTCGCCACGATGGCGAACGCACCGGCAAGACCAAGCAGCAGCGAGACGATAGGCAGTTCGCTCCATCCGCCCTGCGCCCCGGCCATGAACGCCTCGGGCGTCAGCAGATGTGCAAGCGCGGCGGGCGCGGGGGTGAACACCAGTCCATATTCGACGAGCGCCCAGGCCGCGAGCCCGGCAAGCCCCACGCGGGGACGCTGGCGCATCCATTCGGCGGCGCGGAAGATCGCCGGTGCGAAGGCATAGCCCGCATAAAAATAAACGAAACGCCCGCAGAATTCGTCGATCATCACCCAGCCCGTATGGATCGGCAGGCTTTCCAAGAGCGCCAGCGCGCCGAAGACGAGCCAGACCGGCAGCCGCTTCACCAATCGCGTGATGATGAAGAATACCGGGAGGATGTAGATGAACCACAGCGTGCCGAACGGTTCGACGAACGCCATCAGATAGGCCGAGATGACAGCATGCGCGCCGCCCTCGGCGGCGATTCCGGGTGCCTTGAAGAGGAACTGAATCGTGAGCCAAAGTATATAAAAGTAAAGAAAGTGAACGACCTTGCGGTCGATATAGCGCCGCCACGGGCGGTCGATGACCAGACTCAGGAATAGTCCTGAAATCAGGAAGAAGTCCGGCATCCGGAAAGGTTTGGCGAATGCGACGACATAATGCATCCAGCCTTCTGATTCGGCAGCCTTTTCGACACCTAATGTTGAATGCATCATCACCACGAAGATGATGCATATTCCCTTGGCTATATCGACCCAATCGACCCTTGTATTCATCGCTTTGCCCGCCATAAAGCATACTCTCTGTGTAGGAATTTTATTTATTTACATATACTTAAGGTGATTAATGCATATCAAAAAATTATCTGTTTAATCATTGGGTTATTAAAATATAATCTTTAAATTACTCTGTGCATTACTTCCAATGTGTCCTTGGCGCTACAGCGAGAATCAGGCCCGCCGGTTATAACGGCGTCATCGAAGACTGGAGAAACGCCATGAAGATTATGCATTTCATCGCAGCTTCCGCAATCGTGCTTGGTGCGGCGACGTCCGCCAGGGCGGCGGACGCCGTTTACGAAGAGCCGACGCCGGAATACATGCCTCCGGTGTTCAGTTGGACCGGTGCCTATTTCGGCGGCCAGGTAGGCTATGGATGGGCCAAGTCTAAATTCAGCTCCTACGACGTCGATCTCGGTGACGAGAATGAAACATTGAAGTCCAAGGGCTTCATCGGCGGCGTCTTTGCCGGCTACAACTGGGAAGTCGGGGATGGTTTCCTCCTCGGCGCCGATGCGGACTTCAACTACGCAAGGGTGAAAAAGACGGACGAGTGGTTCGATGATGAGTATGGCTACGGAAGTGTGCAGACCAAGCTGGGATGGCTAGGTTCGGTTCGTGGCCGTGTCGGCTACGCGGTCGATCGCTTCCTGCCTTACATCGCGGGCGGTGTCGCCTTCGGCGAAGTCAAGCATAGCATTGAGGCCGCAATAGGCATCGACACCCCGGAGCGTTACTCGGCTGATTTCAAGAAGACACAGGTCGGCTGGACTGCAGGCGCCGGTGTTGATTACGCAGCCACCGACAACATCTTTCTTCGTCTCGAATACCGCTACACTGATTTGGGAGACAAAAATTACAGGATATCGGACGAATCTTCCTTTAAAACAGACTTCAAGATGCACGAAGTCCGTGTCGGTATCGCCTATAAATTCTAATTGGCATGCGCTCGTCAATCCTAAGCCCCGCGTTGTCGCGGGGTTTATTTGTGCCATTTTATTTGGATAATTATAATATTAGTTAAATATAATTATCGCATTTACAATTAATTAATGATTAATTCCTCATACTTTTTGAAATAAAGCAAAAATATACAGATAAAATATATTGATTTTAGGCGAGCGTGTCTTTCTAGTTACATACAATGCTTGATAGGCATGTATATAGATTCGACATAGACTTGGTTTTGGCCTCACGAAGACTGGAGAAAAAACTATGAAGGTTATGCATTTGATCCTGGCCTCCGCGATAGCGCTTGGCGCCGCGACCTCCGCGAGGGCGGCGGATATGATCCCGCAGGAGCCCGCGCCGCCGGAAGCAGCGCTGCCTCCGTCATTCTCCTGGACCGGTGCTTATATCGGCGCGCAGGCCGGCTATGCATGGGCCAATTCCAGGGATGAATTTGAAGCAGGCACCGATATCTATTCCCACAAGCTGAAGCCATCCGGCTGGCTTGGCGGCGTCTACGGCGGCTATAATTTTGACGCCGGGAATGGCTTCGTCCTCGGCGCGGAAGCCGACATTGTCTATGCCGGCGTCAAGAAGGACGATACTTTCCGCCCCATCAGCATGCCCCTCGATGCGAGCTTTACGCATGAAGCCAGGATGCGCTGGGAAGGTGCCGTACGAGGCCGCGTCGGCTATGCGGTGGATCGTTTCCTGCCCTATTTTGCCGGTGGTTTTGCCTTCGGCAAGGTCGAGCACGATATCTCGCGCACAGGACTGGAGACATTCGAAAAGAAGCAGACCCGGACCGGCTGGACTGTCGGCGGTGGTGTCGATTACGCAGCCACGGATAATATCCTTCTGCGCCTCGAATACCGCTATGTGGATCTCGGCAAGGAGAAATTCGATTTTGCCGACAGCGAATTCGAGAGCAAATTCAAGTCGCATGAGGTGCGGATCGGCGTCGCCTACAAGTTCTGATCGCCCGTTCCAGCTATCGAAGCAAAGCCCCGCGTTCATCGCGGGGCTATAATTCATCGGCGCGCTATAAGCGTGGATAGTGCAGGATATGGCCCGCTAAATTTAAAGCGTGAACTGATCGCCGAGATAGAAGCGCCGCACGTCGGGATTGTCGACGATTTCCGCCGGCCGGCCATGGGTAAGCACCTGCCCGGCATGAATGATATAGGCCCGGTCGATGAGGCCCAGCGTCTCGCGTACATTGTGGTCAGTGATGAGCACACCGATGCCGCGGCTCGTCAGATGCCGCACCAATTGCTGGATATCGGACACGGCGATCGGGTCGACGCCCGCGAACGGCTCGTCCAGCAGCATGAAGTTTGGCCGCGAGGCAAGGGCGCGGGCGATCTCCAGCCGCCGGCGCTCGCCGCCCGAAAGCGAAAGGGCAGGCGCCTTGCGCAAATGAGCGATGTGGAATTCTTCGAGCAGCGCGTCCAACTCCTGGGCGCGCTTCCGCTTGTCTTTCTCCACCACTTCGAGCACGGCCTTGATGTTGTTTTCCACCGAAAGGCCGCGGAAGATCGAGGCCTCCTGCGGCAGATAGCCGATGCCGAGCCGCGACCGGCGGTACATCGGCATGTTGGTAACGTCGAAGCCGTCGATCTCGATGCTGCCGCTGTCCGCGGGCACCAGGCCCGTCACCATATAGAAACAGGTGGTCTTGCCCGCGCCATTGGGCCCCAGAATGCCCACCGCTTCACCAGCCCTGACGCCGAAGGAAACGCCGTTGACGACCTGCCTGCCGCGATAGCTCTTCGTCAGGCCGCGTGCGACGAGCGTTCCCTTGAGGCGCGCTATATCGCCCGTGGGGCCGGTGCGGGGCGCCTCAAAAATATCGGCTGCCGGTGCGGCGGAGGGCGGTACCCCTTCGTCGCCTTCAACCCTGGTGCGCGAGAAAACTGGCAAAACTGACACTATCGACTCTGACTGCTCGGGCTTGGGGCATGATCCCGAAAAGTTGCTGACTTCCAGGTAGGATCATGCGGAAAACAACTAGTTTCGTTTCGCGCTGGCGGCTTGACTCTGCTCCTGCGCGTTTTTCGGCGAAAGGATGATCGACACCCGGCCCTCCTGGCCCTTGCAGCTTTCGAGGAAAGCCTTGCCGGTGCCGGTATTGGCAGTCAGCTTGCAGCCGGTCGCGACATTGTCGCCATCCGAAAGCACCACCTTCTTGCCCGTCAGTGTCATGGTCTGCGACTTGGCGTCATAGGTGCCCGCATCGCCGGTGGCAATCTGCGTGCCCGACTTGAGATACACCTTGCCGCTGACTTCAAGGTGATCGATGCCGGCGGCGCCCAGGCCACCCGCTTGCGCGGATGCTGCGCTCTTGCCGCCCGATTTGCCTTGCTTGTCGTCGGATTTGTTGAAAAAAACCGTCATTTTGCCGGACTTGAGCACCGTCTCGCCCTGCACGACGGAGACATTGCCGGTGAAGATGGCCATGCCGTCCTGGTCGCGCATCTCCAGCTTGTCTGCATTGATCTGAACGGGATCCTTGCTGTCCGAGAGATTGAGACTGCCGAAGGGAGCGCCCTGCTGCTGCTGTTGCTGCTGCTGGGCAAGTGCCGGAAACGAAACCGACGCCGCCGTGGCGAAAAGCGCCATGACCGCTCCAACAGGGAGAAGTTTCAAACGGAAGTGATCTAGTGCCATCAATCTGCGCTGCATTCCCATATCCCCTAAAAAGAAACCGGCAGCGCCGATGTTCGCTCTTTAAGCCGCGTTGCCCTCAGCCGTCATTCCCCGTAGCTGAAACAACACTCTTTTGCTCTTTCGCCGGGTCGATGACAAGCTTTACCTTGTTTTCGAACACCATCACCTTGCCATTATCGCGTATCTGCATCTTGTCAGCCGAGATATGCGCATTGCCGTTCTCAATATCAACGGGCTGATCGGTGGTGATCTGTCCGCTTGAAATGTTGACATCAGCCGATTTCAGCTTCGCCTTCAGCCCGCCGGTCGTTGTAACCGTAAAATCCTTATCGAGTTGCAAACGCGCGTTTGCATTATCGTAGACGCCGGATTTCGCCTCGATGGTGGCGCGCTGGTCCGCGCCGAGGGGCAGCTCCGCATCTATATTCTCAAGGCTGATCACGCCGGTTTTGGAAACGTCCTGGATCGCCTTGGAGGCCGTCATCGTATAAGGACGGTTATCCTTGGTGAACCCGTCGAGCGTCGGGTTGGTCATGACAAGCTTGCCGTCCTGAATGTTCGTCGCTCCGGCCTCCACTTTGATGGGCCCGGAGGGAGCGGCAAAGAAGGTGAACCACGAGAAGACGCCTGCAATGGCGACGGCGGCGATGGGTAACACGGTCTTCAACAGCCGAACGCGGCCGGAATGGCGCTGCGCCGCATGGAAGACCGCGGCGTTCTTCTCGGACGCGCCGAAATCCATCATCCGGGCACCTGTGCCGCTTCTCGGGGCCGGGGCAGGTTCCGCCGCCCAGTTATAGCTGTTCTTTTGCGCGTTCATATGTTTCTGAATTCGTCTTGTTGCTCGACCTTGGGCCTTAGAGCGGTCCCTTGCTCAGTCAATATGGTTATTTTGGGATAGAATAACAAATATAGCTAACCGATTCTTGTCTTTGGCTCCAAATGGCAGGCAATTCTTCATGATTTCCTGCAACCGTTTGTTTCCGGAATCCGTTTATAGCAGCCGCGGCTCGGGGTAACAACGACTAGGAATAAAATCATGGCACAATCCGCTGAGGAAATCATCGACCGGCGCCGGTTGCGGCGCAAGCTCACTTTCTGGCGGGTCGTGGCCCTGCTTGTTGCGGCGCTGGGCGTCGGGGCGCTGGCCTGGTCCACGGGCGAGTTCGACGGGCGCAACGAGCCGCATATCGCCCAGGTGAAGATCGAAGGGCCGATCCAGGAAGACAGCGAGCTGCTCGAGCGGCTCAAGAAGATCGCCGAAAGCGACGCGGTCAAGGGCGTGATCGTCACGGTGGACTCGCCGGGAGGCACGACCGCCGGCGGCGAATCGATTTTCGACGCCCTGCGCAAGATCGCGGAGAAAAAGCCCGTCGTCTCCCAGGTCGGCACGCTCGCCGCCTCCGCCGGCTATATGATCGCCAGCGCCGCCGACCATATCGTGGCGCGAAAAACCTCCATCGTCGGCTCCATCGGCGTTCTGTTCCAATATCCTGATGTGACGCAGCTTCTGAACAAGCTCGGCGTCAAGGTCGAGACGATCAAGTCCACCCCGCTGAAGGCCGAACCGAATCCCTTCACGCCCGCCAGCGAGCAAGCGAAGGCCATGATCCGCAATGTCATCATGGACTCCTATCAGTGGTTTATCGATCTGGTCCAAAGCCGCCGCCCGCTCGACCATGCGCAGGCCGTGGCTCTTGCCGACGGAGCCGTCTATACCGGTCGCCAGGCGCTGGAGAAGAAGCTCGTCGACCAGCTGGGCGGCGAAGACGAGGCAATCGACTGGCTGAAAACCAAGGGTGTGGACCAGAATCTAAAGGTCATCGAATGGAAAAAGAAGGGTTCGGAAGGCTTCTTCTTCTCGCATTCCGCCGCCCGGCTCATCGCCCGCGTGCTGGGGCTTCCCGAAGACAGCGGCAGCCTGCTGCGGGAGGTGGCCGGAGAGCACCTCTTCCAGCCCGGCCTCCTTTCGACCTGGCAGGTGGAGACGGCTCCGGCAAGCGGACAATAAGCTGTTGAATATCAAGGTTTCTGCGCATACTAATGTTGAAAGCAAGGTGAAAAGAGAGATCGACCGCCATGATCAAGTCCGAGCTTGTGCAGATCATCGCCAGCCGTAATCCGCATCTCTTTCAACGCGACGTGGAAAACATCGTCGGCGCTGTATTCGACGAAATCAGCAATGCGCTTGCCGACGGCAACCGCGTGGAACTGCGCGGCTTCGGTGCCTTCTCGGTAAAAAACCGCCCCGCCCGCAGCGGCCGAAATCCCCGCACCGGCGAGGCCGTGGAGGTCGAGGAAAAGTGGGTGCCGTTCTTCAAGACCGGCAAGGAGTTGCGCGACCGCCTGAACGCATCCACCGACAAATAAGGGCATTTTCCGCGGCCGGACGGAGATGCCTGAAAGCCCGCGGATGAAGCAGGAACAGTATGACAAACCGTTTCGTCACCATCATCATCCTCGTGCCGCTGGCGATCGTGCTCGTCGCGCTGTCGGTTGCCAATCGTGAGATGGTGACCCTGACGCTCGATCCCTTCAATCCCGGCAATCCCGCCCTCTCCTGGTCTGCGCCGCTCTTCGTCTGGCTGTTCGGCGCACTCATCGCCGGCCTCATTCTGGGAAGCGTCGCGACGTGGATAGGGCAGGGCAAGCACCGCAAGCGCGCCCGGGTGAACAAGGCAGAAGCGGACCGGTTGCGGCGGGAGGTAGGAGAGGCGGGTCCCGCTGGTCCCGTGTCTCCTACGCAATTGACCAATCAGCGCTGAGTGATTTACGGGAAACGTCGGCGCTCTACGTCGCCCCCCTCTGTCCTGCCGGACATCTCCCCCGCAAGGGGGGAGATTGGCTGGCGTCGATGACGGCGCCCATTCTGCAACGTCGGCGATTGGCGGCAGCGGTAATGGCGGCATAATCTCCCCCCTTGCGGGGGAGATGTCCGGCAGGACAGAGGGGGGCGCTGTCCYGCCGAGGTTTCAGATAGATAGAAAGCATCCCGGTTGAAAACACCGAAACGAAAAGACAAGCGGCAGCGGCCGGAAGGTGAGGCCGTGAAGAGCGTCCGCCCGCAGCGCGCCATGGAGGAGAGGCAGCCGCGTTCGGCGGCGGAGCCCGCGCGCCCGCGTATTCTCACGCGCCGCGATGGCAAGCGTCCGGACGAGAAGCTGCCGCTTATCCTCGAGACCGAGCCATCGGCGGATTATGCCCTGCTCGACAGCGGCAACGGGCAGAAGCTCGAGCAATACGGCCCCTACCGCATCGTACGCCCCGAGGGGCAGGCGATCTGGCAGCCGGCGTGGGAAGCGGCGGAATGGGCGAAGGCCGATGCCGTCTTTACCGGCAATACCGACGAAGAAGGCATGGGCCGCTGGCATTTTCCCCGTACGCCCTTGGGCGAAACCTGGCCCATGGCCTATGACGGCATTCCGTTTCTAGGCCGCTTCACTTCCTTCCGCCATGTCGGCGTTTTCCCCGAACAGGCCTCGCACTGGTCCTATATGGACAGGCTCATCCGCGAAGCCGGACGCCCCGTGCGGGTTCTGAACCTCTTCGGCTATACCGGCCTTGCCTCGCTCGTGGCGGCACGGGCAGGCGCGGAGGTCACCCATGTCGATGCATCGAAGAAAGCCATCCTCTGGGCGCGGGAGAACCAGCAAATGGCTGGCCTGTCGGACAAGCCGATCCGCTGGATCTGCGACGACGCGGTCAAGTTCGCCGCCCGCGAGGAGCGCCGCGACAGCCGCTACGATATCATCCTGCTCGACCCACCCGCCTATGGCCGTGGGCCGAATGGCGAGGTCTGGCAATTGTTCGACGATCTGCCTGCCATGGTCGATCTCTGCCGCTCGATCCTGACGCCGAATCCGCTCGCCGTAGTGCTGACCGCCTATTCGATCCGCGCCTCCTTCTTCGCCATTCACGAGCTGATGCGCGAGGCCTTCACCGGGCTCGGCGGAAGAGTGGAATCGGGCGAACTCATCCTGCGCGAGCGCTCCGCCGGGCGCGCGCTTTCCACATCGCTTTTCAGCCGCTGGGTGGCGTGAATGACCGGTCACGACGATTTTCCGAAATCAGGCAAGGTGAAAGAAGTCACCAGCCTGACCAACCCGATCATCAAAGATCTGCGCGCGCTGTCGGTGAAGAAATTTCGCGATCAGCAGGGCGTGTTTCTCGCAGAAGGGCTTAAACTCGTCATCGACGCGCTCGACCTCGGCTGGCGCATCCGCACACTGGTTTTCGCCAAGTCCGGCAAGGGCAACAGCCTTGTCGAACAGGTCGCCGCGCGCACCGTCGCCAAGGGTGGGCTGGTGCTGGAGGTGAGCGAAAAGGTCATCTCGGCCATCACAAGACGCGACAATCCGCAAATGGTCGTGGGCTGTTTCGAGCAGAAATACCAGCCGCTCGGAAGCCTCAGGCCGCAGGGGAACGACGTCTATATCGCGCTCGACCGGGTGCGCGACCCGGGCAATCTCGGCACCATCATCCGCACCGCTGACGCGGCGGGGGCGAAGGGCGTGATCCTCATCGGCGACACCACCGATCCGTTCTCTATCGAGACGGTACGGGCGACGATGGGCTCCGTCTTCGCCATGCCGCTTTACCGCGCGAGCGAGACGGAGTTCCTCGCCTGGCGCAAGGGTTTTCGCGGCCTCGTCGTCGGCACGCATCTGAAGGGCGCGGTCGATTACCGCCGCATCCCCTATGCCGGCAAGCCGGTGATCTTGATGATGGGTAATGAGCAGCAGGGTCTTCCCGAAAGCCTCGCTTCGGCCTGCGACCGTCTCGCCCGCATTCCCCAGGCCGGACGCGCGGATTCGCTCAATCTCGCCATCGCCACCGGCGTGATGCTTTTCGAGATTCGGCGCGAGGCGCTTGTGCTTGACGAAAGGGCGGAGGGAAAATGAGCCGGAAATCCATGGTTCTGAATGTTTTCGTGGTGGCCCTCGCCGTCCTTCTCGACCAGCTGGTCAAATATTGGGTCGAAGCGGGCATGGATTATCACCAGCAGATCGACCTTCTGCCCTTCCTTGCCCTGTTCCGGACCCATAATGACGGCATCGCCTTTTCCATGCTGTCCTCGATGGGCGACACCGGCCTCATCGCCATGACGCTGCTGGTCGTCGCCTTCGTGCTTTATCTGTGGTGGACGAGCGGCCCGGAAAAGCGCCTCGCCCGCTTCGGCTTCGCGCTCATTGTCGGCGGCGCGCTGGGAAACCTCATCGACCGCAGCCTGCATGGCTATGTCATCGACTATGTGCTGTTCCACACTCCCACATGGTCCTTCGCCGTCTTCAACCTCGCCGATACGTTTATCACTATCGGCGCCGGACTCATCATCCTCGATGAGCTCATCGGCTGGAAAAGCAACGCGCGAAATTAGCCTGCGGGTTCCGTCATTCTCGGGCTTGTCCCGAGAATCTACCTTGCGGCCATCTGTCGGGACGGTAACAGCTTATCTCGTTCTTATGGCAGATTCTCGGGACAAGCCCGAGAATGACGGCAGGACTGGGAGCATCGTGCTGCGAAATCTCCGGCCTAAGCTACGATAATCTTAAAATTCGACACTTCTGGTAAACCGGGTCTGAACGGCTTGCTGATAAGGCAAGGCCATGAGCATCGCCGGGCCCTCAATCCGCAGCCCCCTCGCCGCCAGCCGCCGCTCGCGCGTCCGGCGAGGGCTGGCTGCGTCCGGCGGCGCGGCCGCCAAAATCGCCGAGCTGGAAGCCCGCCTTCACGAGGCCGAAGAGGGGAGCCAGGCGAAATCGCGTCTTCTCGCTACGGTCAGCCATGAGCTGCGCACGCCGCTCAACGGCATGATCGGAATGGCGAAGCTTCTGGCGGGAACGGGCCTTACGCCGGAGCAGCGTGCCTATACCGATGCGGTGCTGCAATCCGGCGATGCGCTTCTGCAACTGATCGAAGATCTTCTCGATGTCTCGAAGATCGAGGCCGGCCATTTCGAGCCCCATTCGGTGGAGACGGCGATTACCCCGCTCTGCGAGCAGGTGGTCGAGCTTCTGGCCCCTCGCGCCTATGCCAAGGGGATCGGTCTTGGCTGCCATGTGTCGGCGCAGGTGCCGGCAAGGCTCAAGCTTGACGAAGCGCGGGTCCGGCAGGTGCTCCTCAATCTCATCGGCAACGCGATCAAGTTCACCCGTGTGGGCGGTGTACTCCTCGACGTCACGAGGGATGGCGAAACGCTCGTTTTCAGCGTCGTTGATAGCGGCCCCGGCCTCAAGCCCGGCGACCGGGAGCGCATTTTCCGGGCGTTCGAACAGGCCGACGAAACGCGCGACGGGACAGGGCTGGGGCTGGCGATCTCGCAGGGGATAGCCGCGGCCATGGGCGGCGCCATCACCGTCGAGAGCCAATGGCGGAAAGGCTGCCGCTTCACCTTCACCCTGCCGATTGCCGGGATGCCGCCTTCGGAACCGCTCCGCCCGCTGCTCAACCGCACATACCTCATCCTCGCTACCAACAGGCATGAGGCGGAAGCTCTCGCGCTGACGCTGCGCGGGGAGGGCGCGGAGGTGTTCATTGCCCATGACGACGCCACCGCCCGGCAGATGGAGCGGACAAGGCGCTTCGATGCCAGCCTTGCCGATACGGCCTTTATGGACACTCTGTCCTCGCTGCCGCGCCCGCAAACGAACCGGAAGCATATTATCCTGCTTAAACCGGATGAGAAGGGCGATCTGCCCGCCATCATGGGGCGGGGCTTCGATGCTTTTCTCGTGCGCCCGGTGCGTTCGGCGAGCCTTCTGCGCATTCTCACAGCCGAATTGACGGAACCCTTATGGAAGGCCATCCGGGTGCCCCCGATGGCCGCGCCGGAAACGCCGCCGCTTCGCGTGCTTGTCGCTGATGACAATGAAATCAACCTGCAACTCGCCCAGGCGGTTCTTTCGCGGGCCGGGCATACGGTGTCGACCGTGGCCGATGGCGCAAGGGCGGTAGAAGCCTTTCGCGAGGCAAGGCAGGACGGCGGTTTCGACATCCTGCTCATGGACTTGCATATGCCGCATATGGATGGAGAGGCAGCGCTCGCTGCGATTCGCAGGATCGAGGCAGCCGGTGCCATGCCTTCGGTTCCCGTTCTGGTGCTGACCGCCGATGACCGCCCCGAGACGCGCGCAAGGTTGATGAAGCTCGGCGCGACCGGTTTCATCGCCAAGCCGGTGGACCCGGCGGTGCTTTCTCGCGAAATCGTGAAACATACCGCGCGCGATATGCTGGAGACAGGCTAGGATAATAGCCTAACCTATTGAATCTGCGAAGCGGACGGACACAAAGCCATATTCACGACACCTTGTTGTCATCGTGATGTAGCAGTCTTCCGATATCGTTGATTCAACGTCGAAGCGGCTTGCTGTAATTCTATCGGAACTGCGCCGAATACAGCTCGCTCATTCGATTTTTCTTTTTCTGCTTCACCTTCTCTTTGGAAAATGGTGAAATAAACACACTGGGAGAAGACCGTCATGAGCGCATTGCTTGGAATTTCCCGGCAAATGATTAAAGATGCAGGCATGTCGAGCATCGAGGCACACACGGCTCTTTTCACCCCGCCAGATAACGCCAGCGTCCTGGGGCGCATGGGTTCGCTGGAGGTCAGGCTTGCCCAGACGGCAGCGGAAATCGCCGCCGCGCAGGAACTGCGGTTCAAGATATTCTTCGAGGGCCATGGCGCGAAGCATGAAAGCGCGGCGGCGTTGGAAGAGCGCGATGCGGACCGGTTCGATGCGACCTGCGATCATCTCCTCGTCTACGACACCGCCATCGCCGAGCCGGAGCACCGGCAGATCGTCGGCACCTACCGGCTGATGCGCGGCGAGAAGGCGCGTGAAGCCCATGGCTTCTATTCCGCCGGGGAATATGATGTGGACCGGCTGACGCTGGCCAAGCCCGATTTGAATTTCCTCGAGCTTGGGCGCTCCTGCGTCAAGCCGGAATACCGCTCCAAGCGGACGGTGGAATTGCTTTGGCAGGGCATCTGGGCCTATTGCCGCCGCCATCGCATCGACGTGATGTTCGGCTGCGCCTCGTTCTCAGGAACGATCCCTGCCGCCCATGCGCTGGCCCTGTCGTTCCTTCATCACAATTGCCGCGCCACCGCGGAATGGGACGTGCGCGCGCTGCCGCAGCATTACCATCCGATGGACCTGATGCCGCTGGAGGCGATCAACCCAAAGGTCGCGCTCTTCTCCATGCCCCCGCTCATCAAGGGTTACTTACGCCTCGGCGCGATGATCGGCGACGGCGCGGTAGTGGACCATGCCTTCGGCAGCACGGATGTGTTCATCATCCTGCCGGTATCGCACATATCGAGCCGGTATATTACCTACTATGGGGCGGAAGCGGACCGGTTTATGTAAAACGCGACGCCCTTCCTTCCCCCTTGCGGGGAAGGTGCCTGCGTCAGCGGGCGGATGGGGGTGGTGACGTTTGCGCTTTTGCTGACGACCGTAGCGCAAGCGTCACCACCCCCACCCGCCCCTTCGGGCCACCCTCCCCGCAAGAGGGAGGGAACGGGCTAGTTCTTCACCGCCAACCCCTTCAGCCTATATAGCGCATCCATCGCCTCGCGCGGCGTCATCTCATCCGGATTGAGCGCCAGCACGGCTTCCAGCAGCGCGTCATTACCTTTCTGCGGTTTCGGCGGCTCGCGCTTCACTTCCACCGAGAACAGCGGCAGGTCGTCGATCAGCTTTTCCGCCCTGCCTGAGGTCTCGCCCGCTTCGAGCTGATGCAGCACGTCGCGCGCTCTCTCGACCACTGCCTCCGGCAGCCCGGCGAGTCGGGCAACCTGCACGCCATAGGAACGGTCGGCGGCGCCTTTTGCGACCTCGTGCAGGAACACCACGTCGCCATCCCACTCCTTGACGCGCATGGTGACGTTGGCAAGCCGGGAGAGCTTTTCCGACAGCGCCGTCATCTCGTGGAAATGGGTGGCGAACAACGCGCGGCAGCGGTTCTTTTCGTGCAGATATTCGACTGACGCCCAGGCGATCGACAGCCCGTCAAAGGTCGCGGTGCCGCGGCCGATCTCATCGAGAATGACGAGCGAGCGCTCGCCCGCCTGATTGAGGATGGCAGCGGTCTCGACCATTTCCACCATGAAGGTGGAGCGCCCGCGCGCCAGATCGTCCGATGCGCCGACGCGGCTGAAGAGCCGGTCCACCACGCCGATATGCGCCGCTCCCGCCGGGACGAAGGAGCCCATCTGCGCGAGGATGGCGATGAGCGCGTTTTGCCGCAAAAACGTCGATTTACCGCCCATATTGGGGCCGGTCAAAAGCCAGATCGCGCCATGTTTCGCACCGCTTTGCGGAGAAAGATCGCAATCATTGGCGACGAACGGATTGGCCGCCTGGCGGCGCAGCGCCTGCTCGACGACCGGATGCCGCCCGGCAACGATGTTGAAGGCGAGGCTGTTATCGACCATCGGGCGGCAATAGCCCTGCTCCTCGGCAAGGCATGCCAACGCGGCGGAAACGTCGAGCACCGCCAGCGCCGCAGCCCCCGCGCGGATCGCTTCCGCATGGGCGACGGTTTCGGCGATCAATTCATCGAAAATGCCAAGCTCGATCGCCAGCGCGCGGTCGGCGGCATTGGCGATTTTCGTTTCCAGTTCCGCTAGTTCCGTGGTCGTGAAGCGCATCGCGCTCGCCATGGTCTGGCGATGGATGAACCGGCCCTTGGCTTCCGCGCTGCCGGTCATGGTTTCCTGATGGCTGGCGGGCACCTCGATGAAATAGCCAAGCACATTGTTGTGCTTGATCTTCAGCGATTTGATGCCCGTCTCGTCCATATAGCGGGCCTGCAACCCGGCGATGATCCGCCGCGACTGGTCGCGCAAATCCCGCATTTCGTCGAGTTCGGCATTGTATCCTGCCCGCACGAAGCCGCCGTCACGCTTGAGCAAGGGCAGTTCGTCGCCAAGCGAACGGTCGAGATGCCCGGCATAATCCCATGGCAGGCGGGCGATGGCTTCACAGGCTTCCGCGACTTCTGCAGGCAACGGGCGGTTCGCGAAGAGTTGCGCGATGCCGCGCGCCGCTTCCAGCCCGCGCCGCAAGGCGTCGAGATCGCGCGGGCCGCCGCGCCCGACCGCAAGGCGTGAAAGCGCGCGCGGCATGTCCGGCACGCCCTTCAATTCTGCCCGCACGCCATCGGCCAGTTGCTGCTCGTGCAGGAAGAAGGCGACCGAGTCCTGCCGCCGTGCTATCTCCTCGGCATCGGTCAAAGGCGCGGTCAGCCGCTCGGCGAGTAGCCGCGCCCCGCCGCCCGTTACCGTGCGGTCGATGGCTTTCAAGAGGCTGCCGTCGCGCTGGCCCGAAAGCGTGCGCGTCAGCTCCAGATTGGCGCGGGTCGCCGGGTCGATGAAGAGCGAGGAGCCCTCCCGCTCGCGCTCGGGGCGCATCAAGGGCGGACGCTCGGATATCTGCGTCCTCTCGATATAGGCGATGGCGCCGGAGATGGCCGAAAGCTCGCCGCGCGAGAACTGGCCGAAGCCGTCGAGCGCCGCCACCGCGAAATAGCGCTTGATTCGCGCCTCTGCCGTGGCGCTGTCGAACAGGCTCGCCGGCTGCGGCGTCACCGCGCGGCCAATGACATCAAAAACGGAACGAAGTTCTGGATCGTGAAAAACCGGTTCCGCGACGATCAGCTCACGCGGATCGACGCGCATGATATCTGCGAGCAGCCGGCCGGCGGAAGTTTCCGAAACGCGAAAAGTGCCGGTGGAGATGTCGATCCAGGCGAGCGCCATGCTGCCTTCGTCCGCGCCGCGCACACGTCCCAGCGTCATCAGATAATTGGCCTCGGACGGATCGAGCAGCTTTTCCTCGGTAATCGTGCCGGGCGTGACGAGGCGGATGACATCGCGCCGCACCACCGATTTCGAGCCGCGCTTCTTCGCCTCCGCCGGGTCTTCCACCTGCTCGCAGACGGCGACGCGATAGCCCTTGGCGATCAGCTTCTGCAGATAGTCGTCGGCGGCATGGACGGGCACGCCGCACATCGGAATATCCTCGCCCAGATGCTTGCCGCGCCGGGTCAGCGTTATGCCGAGCGCCCGCGAGGCTTCCACGGCGTCGTTGAAGAACAATTCGTAGAAATCGCCCATGCGATAGAACAGCAGCGAATCCTCGTTCGCCGCCTTGATCTCGATATATTGCTCCATCATCGGCGTCAGGCGCACGCCCGCGTCGTAACTATCCGCGCCGGTCTCGGCGCCATCGGTGAATTGCGGCAGGTCGTTCAAAGTTCATTCCCGGTCGACTGGGGTGAAGATTCAGGTCAGGGCGAGGCGAAAATGGTGGCTTTCGAGAACCGGAGCGGAGTGTACTTTAGTACATGAGCACCGGAAGCGCAGAAAGACGCCATTTGCAGCCCGCCCTCACCTGAATCCTTGTTGCGCTGTTTACACACCGTCTGCCTAGCGGTATCGAACTTTTCTCCACAGAACAACATTAGCCGGAGGGAACATGCCCGTCGATACGTCCAATGCTGGGAGCCGCACCGCCCCCTCCGTTACCGAGCAGGAAGCGCTCGATTTCCACCGCCAGGGCCGTCCTGGCAAGCTGGAAATCAACCCGACCAAGCCCATGGCGACGCAGCGCGATCTGTCGCTCGCCTATTCGCCCGGTGTAGCGGTTCCCGTGAAGGCGATCGCGGAAGATGCCACCCGCGCCTATGATTACACCGCCAAGGGCAATCTCGTCGCGGTGATTTCCAACGGCACCGCGATCCTCGGCCTCGGCAATCTCGGCGCGTTGGCGTCGAAGCCTGTGATGGAAGGCAAGGCGGTGCTGTTCAAGCGCTTCGCCGATGTGGACTCCATCGATCTGGAAGTCGACACCACCGATATCGACGCCTTCGTCAATGCCGTGCGCTATCTCGGCCCCTCCTTCGGCGGCATCAATCTGGAGGATATCAAGGCCCCCGACTGCTTCATCATCGAAAGCCGCCTGCGCGAGCTTATGGACATTCCGGTGTTCCATGACGACCAGCATGGCACGGCGATCATCGCGGCGGCAGGGCTCATCAACGCGCTGCACCTGACTGGCCGCGACATGAAGACGACCAAGCTCGTCTGCAACGGCGCGGGTGCGGCGGGTATCGCCTGCATCGAGCTCGTCAAGGCGATGGGCTTTGCGCCCGAGAATGTCATCCTCTGCGACACCAAGGGTGTGGTCTACAAGGGCCGCGAGGAGGGCATGAACCAGTGGAAATCCGCCCATGCGGTGGAAACCTCGAAGCGCACGCTTGCCGAGGCCATGGACGGTGCGGATGTCTTCTTCGGTGTCTCCGCCAAGGGCGCGCTGACCGAGGACATGGTGCGCTCCATGGCACCGAACCCGATCATTTTCGCCATGGCCAATCCCGATCCCGAAATCACGCCGGAAGAGGTAGCGCGCATCCGCTCCGACGCGATCATGGCGACGGGCCGGTCGGACTATCCGAACCAGGTCAACAATGTGCTGGGCTTCCCCTATATCTTCCGCGGCGCGCTCGATGTGCGCGCCACCACCATCAACGAGGAGATGAAAGTCGCCGCCGCCAATGCACTGGCCGAATTGGCGCGTGAGGACGTGCCCGACGATGTCGCCGCCGCCTATCAAGGCAACCGCCCGCGCTTCGGTCCGAACTATATCATCCCCGTGCCGTTCGATCCGCGCCTCATCACGGCCATTCCGGTGGCGGTCGCAAAGGCGGCGATGGAAACGGGCGTCGCCGGCAAGCCCATCGCCAATCTGGAAGCCTATGCGCGCGAACTTTCCGCCCGCCGCGACCCCATCGCTTCCACCTTGCAGGGCATTTACGACCGCGTGCGCCGCCAGCCGAAGCGCATCGTCTTTGCCGAGGGCGAGGAAGAGCAGGTCATGCGCGCCGCCGTCTCCTATGCCAACCAGCGTCTTGGCACTGCGATCCTCTTGGGCCGCGAGGACCGTATTCGTGCAACGGCGGAAGCCGCCGGCGTCGATCTGGCCAAGGCGGGCATTGAGATCATCAATGCGCGGCTTTCCAGCCGCAACACGGTCTATGCCGATTATCTCTATGAACGGCTGCAGCGGAAGGGCTATCTCTTCCGCGATTGCCACCGCATCATCAACAATGACCGCAACCATTTCGCTGCCTGCATGGTCGCGCTGGGCGATGCCGACGGCATGGTGACAGGCGTCACCCGCAACTACGCCACCGGCCTCGAGGATGTCCGCCGCGTTATCGACGCCAAGCCGGGGCACAAGGTCATCGGCGTCTCCATCGCGCTTTGCCGTGGCCGCACGGTCTTCGTCGCCGACACGGCGGTCCACGAAATGCCCGACGCGGAGGAGCTAGCCGACATCGCCGAGGAGGCGGCAGGCATGGCGCGGCGCATGGGCTATGTGCCGCGCGTGGCGCTGCTTGCCTATTCCACCTTCGGCCATATGGGCGGAGAACGCTCGGTCCGCATCCAGGAGGCGATCAAGATCCTAGACAAGCGCCGCGTCGATTTCGAATATGACGGCGAGATGAGCGCGGATGTGGCCCTGAACCCGGCGCTGATGGAGCAATATCCTTTCATTCGCCTCTCCGGCCCGGCAAACGTCCTCGTCATGCCAGCCTTCCACTCCGCCTCCATCTCCACCAAGATGCTGCAGGAACTGGGCGGCTCGACCGTCATCGGCCCGTTGCTCGTCGGCCTCGACAAGCCGGTGCAGATCGTCTCGCTGGGGGCAAAGGATTCGGATATCGTCAACATGGCGGCGATTGCGGCTTATAACGCGACGACGTGAGAGACTGACGCCCTCCCTCCCCCTTGCGGGGAGGGTGGCCCGAAGGGTCGGGTGGGGGTGGTGACGTTTGCTCTAGGTTCGTCAGCACAAGCGCAAACGTCACCACCCCCATCCGCCCGCTAACGCGGGCACCTTCCCCGTAAGGGGGAAGGAGGTGCGTCGCGCTCCACACTTCCCCATACCAACCCAAGGGAAAACGCGCTATACGAGGCCTCCATCCATCGGACCCTCTTCATGAGTGCATCGGACCTGAAGCTTGTCGAGATCATCAACGCGAGGAGGCTGCGCGAGCAGCTGGATAGTCTCGCCCGGCAATATGAAAGTGGCCCGCAAAGACGCGCGCTGGTGCTCCAGACGCTGAAGGAGGCGCTTGCCGATGGACGCGCCACTGCCGAAGCGATGCTGATGAAGGATGGCGGCGGCCGGCGCTGCGCCATCCGGCTTTGCCATCTGATGGATGTCATCATCGAGACGCTCTACGATTTCGCTGTCACCCACGTCTATCCCGTCACTAATCCCTCCAAGGCCGAGCATATGTGTATTGCCGCCGTCGGCGGCTACGGGCGCGGCGCGCTGGCGCCGGGATCGGATATCGATCTTCTGTTTCTCCTGCCCTATAAGCAGACGCCCTGGGGCGAGCAGGTGGTGGAATATGTCCTTTACATGCTCTGGGATCTGGGCCTCAAGGTCGGCCACGCCACCCGCAATATCGACGAAACCATCCGCCTTTCGGGCGAGGACATGACCATCCGCACGGCGGTGCTCGAAGCGCGCTGCCTTTGCGGCAGTAAAGAGCTTTTCGACGAGATGGAGCGCCGTTTCGGCGAGGAGGTGGTCAAGGGCACCGCGCCGCAGTTCATCCAGGCCAAGCTTGCCGAGCGCGACGCCCGCCACCGCAAGACCGGCGAGACGCGCTATCTGGTCGAGCCAAACGTCAAGGAAGGCAAGGGCGGACAGCGCGACCTGCACACGCTGTTCTGGATCGCCAAATATTTCTACCGCGTCCGCACCAGCGAAGAACTGGTGACGGCGGGGGTGCTGTCGCGCGAGGAGCACAAGCTCTTCATGAAGGCGGAGGACTTTCTCTGGGCGGTGCGCTGCCACATGCATTTTTTGACCGGCAAGGCGGAGGAGCGGCTCTCCTTCGACATCCAGCGCGAGATCGCCAGCCGCTTGGGCTATACCTCGCATCCTGGGCTTCACGATGTCGAACGCTTCATGAAGCACTATTTCCTCGTCGCCAAGGATGTCGGAGATTTGACGCGCATCATCTGCGCCGCGCTGGAGGAGGAGCAGGCCAAGCACGTCCCCGGCTTCAACCGCATCTTCCTCACCTTCTCCCGCCGCAAGCGCAAGCTCGCCGGGACGAAAGACTTCATCGCCGACAATCACCGCATCAATATCGCTGATGAGGGCGTGTTCGAGCGCGATCCCCTCAACATTATCAGGCTGTTTCATCTGGCTGATAGACACGGTCTGGAATTCCACCCCAAGGCGATGCAGCAGATCACCCGCTCGCTGAAGCTCATCAATGCGGATTTGCGCGAGAATCCGGAAGCCAACCGCCTGTTTCTGGAAGTGCTCACCTCGCCGCGCAATCCCGAACTCATTCTGCGGCGCATGAATGAGTCCGGCGTGCTGGGCAAATTCATTCCGGACTTCGGCAAGATCGTCGCGATGATGCAGTTCAACATGTATCACCACTATACGGTGGACGAGCACTTGCTGCGCTGCATCGCCATCCTCTCGGATATCGAGCATGGCGAGCTGGGGCAGGAGCATCCGCTTTCCAATTCGCTGATGCCGGCGCTGAAGAAGGACCGCCATCTCCTCTACATCGCGCTGCTCCTGCACGATATCGCCAAGGGCCGCCCGGAGGATCATTCCGTGGCAGGCGCGCGCATCGCCCGCAGGCTCTGCCCGCGCCTTGGGCTCTCGCCCGCCGAAACCGAGACGGTGGCATGGCTGGTGCAGGAGCACCTGACCATGAGCATGGTCGCGCAATCGCGGGACTTGAACGACCGCAAGACGATCGAGGATTTCGCCGCCACGGTGCAGACGCTCGAACGGCTGAAGCTCCTCTTGATCCTCACCGTCTGCGATATCAAGGCGGTCGGTCCCGGCGTCTGGAACGGCTGGAAGGGCCAGTTGCTGCGCACGCTCTTCTATGAAACCGAGCTTCTCCTCACCGGCGGCTTCTCCGAAGTCTCGCGCAAGAACCGCCTGGAGCAGACGCGAGGGGAACTGGCGGCGGCGCTGAGCCAATGGCCTGACGAGGAGCGTGAGAATTACCTCAACCTGCACTATCAGAACTATTTCCTGACGGTGAGCCTTGAGGATCAGCTCCGCCATGCCGATTTCATCCGCGAGGCCGATGCGGCGGGCAGGCAGCTTGCGACCATGGTCGAGCCGCGCGCCTTCGAAGCGGTGACGGAGATCACCGTGCTCTCCCCCGACCATCCGCGCCTTCTCTCTGTCATCGCCGGGGCTTGCGCGGCGGCGGGGGCGAATATCGTGGACGCGCAGATCTTCACCACCAGCGACGGGCGCGCGCTCGACACCATCCTCATCAACCGCGAATTCGAGACTGACGACGATGAGAAGCGGCGCGCGGTGCGGGTCGGCAAGCTGATCGAGGACGTGCTGTCGGGCCACTCTCATCTCCCCGACATGCTGGCCAAGCGCGTGAAGCCGAAGCGCGCCGCCAAAGCCTTTCGCGTCGAGCCGCGCGTGGAGATCGACAACAAGCTCTCGAACAAGTTTACGGTTATTGAAGTCGAAGGCCTTGACCGGCCCGGCCTTCTGTCCGAACTGACGGGGGTGATTTCCGGCCTCTCCCTCGACATCGCCTCGGCGCATATCACCACCTTCGGCGAGAAGGTGATCGACACCTTCTATGTCACCGATCTGGTGGGGCATAAGGTTTCCAACCCGGCGCGGCAGGGCAATATAAGGCGCAAGCTGCTCGCGCTTTTCGGCAAA
This sequence comes from Brucella sp. IR073, assembly GCF_049065735.1. NCBI lineage: Bacteria > Pseudomonadati > Pseudomonadota > Alphaproteobacteria > Hyphomicrobiales > Brucellaceae > Brucella > Brucella sp. IR073. Next base: position 92,273 of record NZ_JBAKHD010000002.1, on the reverse strand, counting down.
GAAGAAGCCCATGCAAGAAGCCGCGCGCATCAGGCGGCGGAATAAGTGGTTTTTGTTTCGATGGAAGCGCTAGGCACAGAGCGGGGTGGTCGAGTGGCACTGCAGATCAAAAAGGCCTCCCACCCATGAGCCTCGTGAAAAAATTCGCCACCGTCGCTTCCGGCACGTTAGCCAGCCGTATCTTCGGCTTCACGCGCGAAATGCTGATGGCGGCGGCGTTGGGGACCGGGCCGGTGGCGGATGCCTTCAACGCCGCGTTCCGCTTTCCCAATACCTTCCGCCGCCTTTTTGCCGAAGGCGCGTTCAACTCAGCCTTCGTGCCGCTCTTTGCCAAGGAGATCGAGAAGAACGGTCTCGACGGTGCAAGGCGCTTTTCCGAGGAAGTGTTCGGCGTCCTCTTCACGGTGCTGCTCGTCCTCACCATCATCATGGAACTCTCCATGCCGCTGCTGGTGCGCTATGTGATCGCGCCGGGCTTCATCGACGATCCCGAGAAATTCGCGGGCACGGTCCGGCTCGCCACCATCATGTTCCCCTATCTCGCCTGCATGTCGCTGGCGGCGATGATGAGCGGGATGCTGAATTCGCTGCACCGCTATTTCGCGGCGGCGATTGCGCCGGTTTTTCTCAATATCATCCTGATCGGCGTGCTGGGGTGGGCTTGGTATCGCGGCCATGACGCGATGAGCGTCGGCTATGGCCTTTCCTGGGGCGTGATGGCGGCGGGGCTCGTACAACTCGCCATCGTCTGGATCGCGGTGAGAAATGCCGGGATAAAGATCGGTTTCCGTCGTCCGCGTTTTACCTCCAACGTCAAGCGCCTGCTCATTCTGGCGCTGCCTGCGGCGATTACCGGCGGCATCACCCAGATCAACCTGCTCATCAACACCAACATCGCCTCGGGACAGGACGGGGCGGTTTCGTCGCTCGTCTACGCCGACCGCGTCTATCAGCTTCCGCTCGGCGTGGTGGGTATTGCGGTCGCCACTGTTCTGTTACCCGAACTCGCGCGCGCTTTGCGTGGGGGAAACCTCAAGGAAGCGGCCAATCTACAAAACCGCTCGGTCGAGTTCACCCTGTTCCTGACGCTGCCCGCTGCGGCGGCGCTGCTCGTCATGTCCGAGCCGATCGTGCGGCTTCTCTACGAGCGCGGCGAGTTCTCGCCCGACGCCACGCACGTCGTCGCCGGAATTCTCGCGATCTACGGGCTCGGTCTTCCCGCCTTCGTATTGATCAAGGCGTTCATCCCCGGCTTCTTCGCCCGCGAGGACACGCGCACGCCGATGATTTTCGCCGGCATATCCGTCATCGTGAACGTCACGCTCGCGCTGACGCTCTTTCCGCTTTACTCGGCGGGGGGCATTGCGATTGCCGAAATCGTCGCCGGATGGGTCAACGCCGTCCTGCTCTTCACAACGCTGGTCTGGCGCGGCCATTGGGGGCGGGACATTCCGCTGCTCACCCGCGTTCCACGCCTCGTCCTTGCCGCAGCCGTCATGGCGGTCGGGCTTTATTACGCCACCACGCGGTTCGATTATCTGCTCGCCCATGGTGTTCCGTTCCTCGTGCGGGCGGCGACGCTCGCGGTGCTCGTGGCGGCGGGCGCGGCGGTCTATTTCGCCCTCGCCTTCGGCCTTGGCGGCGCAGATGCCGGCATGATCAGGCGAAGCCTGAAGCGCAAGGCGAAGGAACAGACCGGTAATTCCGCTTGATCAGGGCGCACCGCTCTGCCAAAACGCCGCGACAACAGTCCCCACCACAGGTTCAGGGAAGCTATCCATGGACACGTTCAAGCCACTCGTCTTCTCCGGCATCCAGCCGACGGGAAATCTGCATCTTGGCAATTATCTCGGCGCCATGAAGCGGTGGCTTGATTTGCAGGCCAGCCATGAGTGCATCTTTTGCGTGGTCGACATGCACGCCCTCACAGTCAATCCCGATCCGGTGGATCTGATGCAATCGACGCGTGAGGTAACGGCCGCGTTCTTGGCTTCCGGCATCGATCCCAAGAAGAGCATCGTCTTCAACCAGAGCCGCGTGCGCCAGCATGCCGAGCTTGCCTGGGTGTTCAACTGCATCGCGCGCATCGGCTGGCTCAATCGCATGACGCAGTTCAAGGACAAGGCCGGCAAGGATCGCGAGAACGCCTCGTCAGGGCTCTTCGTCTATCCGAACCTGATGGCAGCCGATATCCTGCTTTATCGCGCCACGCATGTGCCCGTCGGCGAGGACCAGAAGCAGCATCTGGAACTGACCCGCGACGTCGCCCAGAAATTCAACAACGACTATTCCGGCCGCATAAAGGAACTGGGTATCGGCGTTGATATGCAGGTGGGCGATGAAAAGGTTTCCGGCTTCTTCCCGCTGACGGAGCCGATGATCTCAGGTCCAGCCATGCGCATCATGTCGCTGCGCGACGGCACCAAGAAGATGTCGAAATCCGATCCGTCCGACCTTTCGCGGATCAATCTCGTCGACGACGCCGACACGATCTCCAAGAAGATCCGTAAGGCGAAAACCGACCCGGAAGCCTTGCCATCGGATGTGGAAGGCCTCGCGAATCGGCCTGAAGCTGACAATCTCGTCGGCATCTTCGCCGCGCTATCCGGCACGGACAAGGAGACGGTGATCCGCGATTTCGGCGGCCGGCAATTCTCCGACTTCAAGCCCGCGCTCGCCGATCTCGCCGTCGCGCAATTGTCGCCCATCACCGAGGAAATGCGCCGCATTTCGGCGGATCAGGCCTATGTGGATCAGGTGTTGAAAGACGGCGGCGAACGGGCAAGCGTTCTGGCCGAAGAAACCATGCGCCACGTGCGCGATATTATCGGGTTCCTGCAGGATTAATTCTCCTCCTTGCAGGTTTCGCCGCGCGATGACACATTGACGCCATGGTTTCGAAACGTCTCAGCCGGGAAGCCGGACACCGCCGCAAATTTCTTGCCGTCATCGACGAGACGCCGGAGTGCGAGCGCGCGGTGGCTTATGCCGCGCGCCGCGCCAAGAACACCGGCGGCTCGCTCGTCTTCCTGTTCGTGATCGATTCGGCGGATTTCCAGCATTTCCTGGGCGTCGGCGAGATCATGCGCGCCGAAGCGGAGGAGCGTGCGCAAGGCGCGCTCAATAAATTCGCCGCCAAGGTGCGCGAGGCGCAGGGGCTCGAACCGGAACTGGTCTTGCGCGAAGGACAGACCGCCGAGGAGATCCACAATCTCATCGAGGAAGACCAGGACATCGCCATCCTCGTGCTTGCCGCCGGCGCGGGCACGGAAGGGCCGGGGCCATTGGTGCAGTCGATCGCCGGGCGCGGCGCGGCTTTCCCCATTCCGGTCACGGTGGTGCCGCATAACCTCACCGACGAAGACATTGATGCGGTGGCGTGACACGCCTATATACCTCACGCAAACTTCATTGTCCGAAGCATTGCCGGGCTTAAGGCGTGGCCTTATTTTAGCCTAGTTTCAGGAACGATCCGCGGGAGAAAGCCAGTGTTCATCCAGACCGAGACCACGCCCAATCCGGCGACCTTGAAATTCCTGCCCGGAAAGGTGGTTATGCCCGAGGGCACCGCCGATTTCCGCGATGCGGAGGCAGCAGGCAGCACCTCGCCGCTCGCCGCAAAGCTCTTCGCCATTCCCGGCGTGACGGGCGTCTTCTTCGGCTATGATTTCATCACCATCACCAAGGACGGCCCGGACTGGCAGCACCTGAAGCCCGCCATTCTCGGCACGATCATGGAGCATTTCATGGCCGGTTCGCCGGTCATGGCGGTGCAGGAAAGCGCCGCCGCGGACCATGGCGACGGCGAATTCTTCGACGAAGCCGATATCGAGATCGTCGATACGATCAAGGAATTGCTGGAAACCCGCGTCCGCCCCGCCGTGGCGCAGGATGGCGGCGACATCACCTTCCGCGGCTTCGAGAAGGACACCGGCACGGTCTATCTCAACATGAAGGGCGCCTGCTCCGGTTGCCCCTCCTCGACCGCGACCCTGAAGCACGGCATCCAGAACCTGCTGCGCCATTTCGTGCCGGAAGTGCAGCACGTCGAGTCGGTGTGACCTCAAGGGAGTACGGGAATAGGGGAGTATGTTTGGCTCCCACATATTCCCCTACTCCCCTACTCCCCTACTCCCTTATTTCACGATCACCTTCGCGCCAACTTCCACGCGATTATAGAGATCGATGATATCCTGGTTCATCAGGCGGATGCAGCCTGACGACATGGCCTTGCCGATGGACCACCATTCCGGTGTGCCGTGCAGGCGATAGCCGGTGTCGTGGCCGCCCTTGTAGAGGTAAAGCGCGCGGGCGCCGAGCGGGTTCTTGAGCCCCGGCTCCATGCCGCCGCGATAGACCGCCAATTCCGGCTGGCGTTTTATCATCGGGGCGGGCGGCGTCCAGGTCGGCCATTCGCGCTTCATGGCGACGCGCGCCGTGCCGGACCATCCGAAACCTTCGCGCCCGACACCGATGCCGTAACGCATCGCCTTGCCGCCGGGCATGACGTAATAGAGGAATTTGTTCTCGGTATCGACGATGACAGTCCCGGGCGCTTCCCTAGTCTGGTAGTCAACGATCTGCCGCTGATATTGGGGCGGAATTTTGCCGTAAGGTATGGCGGGAAGCGTGTAACCTGCATCGGTTACCGAGGAGTAGGCAAGAATGTGGCTGCGCTCCTCGGCTGTCGTACAGCCTGCTAGAGCGGCTGCGACAAGTATTGCGGCAGCTGCTTGTAACTGCTTGATATTCATATATTTTCCCTCACGAAATATATCGTTCCGAACGAATCACCCAAACCAGTTACACGACCCTATTGACCGTTTTCTTAACTGACGGTTAACCATAATGCGAGTTCTTCAACGGTGGCTTGTTTCCGAAAATGCCGATGTGGCGCGAAAAAGCCACATTTCCGACGTTTGCGCCTGCCAATAGAGCCTTTCAATGCCGATTGTAACCCTCAACCAGACCCATCCGCTCGCAGACGGACGCCAGTCGGAAAACGCCATGCTGGTGCGGCGCGGCGTGCAGCGCCTGTTTCTGGAAATGGGGCTGGCGGTCCTGCCGGAGCTGCCGCTGGCTTCCGGACGCCGCGCCGACCTCGCCGCGCTGACAAAGAGCGGCGATATCTGGATCGTCGAGATCAAATCATCGATCGAGGACTGGAAGGCGGACCGCAAATGGCCGGACTATCGCCTCCATTGCGACCGGCTGTTCCTCGCCACCCATCCCGGCGTGCCGCGCGACATCTTCCCGGAGGAATGCGGCCTCATCCTCTCAGACGGCTATGGTGCTGAAATCCTGCGTGACGCGCCAGAACACCGCCTCGCTGCGGCCACGCGCAAGGCGATGACGCTTCGTTTCGCGCGCATCGGCGCGTCGAGATTGACGTTGGCGGAACTGGCGGGACTGGTGATGCCGGAGGATGTAGGCGAATAAGGGAATAGGGGAATAGCGGAATAGGCTCTATCCTCCCTACTCACCTATTCCCTTACTCCCCATATTGCCCTATCTGGGCGCCCTCTTAGCCAATATCCTCTGCAGCGTCCGGCGATGCATGTTGAGGCGGCGGGCGGTTTCGGACACGTTTCGGTCGCACATCTCATAAACGCGCTGGATATGCTCCCAGCGCACACGGTCGGCGGACATGGGATTTTCCGGCGGCGGCACCTTTTCGCCGGAGCGCCGGGTGAGCGCCGCGAACACTTCGTCCGCATCGGCGGGCTTGGAGAGATAGTCGATTGCGCCGAGCTTCACGGCGTTGACGGCGGTGGCGATGTTGCCATAGCCCGTCAGCACGATGGCGCGGGTGTCCTCCCTGCGCCCACGGATTGCCTCGATGATGTCGAGCCCATTGCCGTCCCCAAGGCGCATGTCGACCACTGCATAGGCGGGCGCGGAATTCCTGACCGCCGCGATCCCCTCTTCGACGGATTCGGCCGTCGTCACCTGAAAGCCGCGGGCTTCCATGGCGCGTGCGAGGCGTTGCAGGAACGGCTTGTCGTCATCGACCAGAAGAAGGGAAGGGTCGCTGCCGATGGCGGCGGCGTTGTCCTGATCTGCATCTTCCATCAGGGTATTTCCTCTACAGCATGATCCCCGAAAATCGCGGACTTTCGGATAACATCATGTGGCCTAACGAAGTTTTTTCTTGCGTTCCCCTTATTGATGCCATGCGTCAAAAAGTCAAATAGCCAGCACAATTAGACGCACCCGGCATTCGGCAAGGCGTAATGCGGCTAACAAACCGTAATTCAAACCGCCAGGGCCGCGCGCGGCCAGACGACCCTTATCTCGGCGCCCTGACCGGGCTCGCTGCGATTGCGGAAGGCGATGTCTGCACCGGAGCGCTCCAGCAGCGTCTTGGCGATGAAGAGCCCCAGCCCAAGCCCGCCGCCGCCATTGGCGCCGGCCTCGCGGCTCGTCATATAGGGTTCGCCGATGCGGTCGAGAATGTCGGGTGAAAAGCCCTGGCCGTCGTCGAGAATGATGATCTCCACCGTGCTGTCGGTCCATTTCCAGGCGACGCTTGCCTTGGCGCGGGCAAAATCGACGGCGTTCTCTATGAGATTACCCAGCCCGTAGATGACACCGGGATTGCGCCGGGCCACCGGCTCCGGCCCTTCGCCGCCGGTCTTGCTGACTTCGATGGCGATGCCGAAATTGCGATGCGGCGCGATCACCTCCTCGATGAGCGAGGAAAGCGGCAGGCGCGACATATGCTCTTCGCCCTCGCTCGAAAGGCTGGTCAACCGTTGCAGGATCTCACGGCAGCGCTGCGTTTGCGAGCGCAGCAGCTCCAGATCGTCAGCCATGCGCTCGTCGGACCCAAGCGCGCGCTGCATTTCCTTCACCACCAGCGCGATCGTCGCCAGCGGCGTGCCGAGTTCATGCGCGGCGGCGGCGGCAAGCCCGTCGAGGGCCGAGAGATGCTGCTCGCGCTGGAGCACCAGTTCCGTCGCCGCGAGCGCGTCGGCCAGCTGCCGTGCTTCCTCCGCCACGCGGTAGGCATAGACGCCGGTGAACACCAGCGCCGAGACGATGGCGCACCATACCCCCGCGATGAGCAGGTAGGGCAGGGTCATCTCGATGCCGGGATACCAGGGCAGGGGACGGTGATAGACGGCGAGAAGCGTGGTGCAGACGATCACGAGCGCGCCCAGCACCATGGTGCTGCGTGCGGGAAGCGATGTTGCCGAGATGACCACCGGCACGATCAGCAGCACCGCGAACGGGTTCTGCAGCCCGCCGGTGAGGTAGAGAAGACCGGCAAGCTGGAGCAGGTCGAAGGAAAGCACGGCAAACGCCGCTTCCGGCGCAAGCCGGTGATTGACCGGGTAGCGAAAAGAGAGAAGCAGATTGAGCCACGCGGAAGCCGCGATCAGCCCCAGGCAGATGCTGACCGGGAAGGGGAATTCCAGGTAGAGCATCACGGTGAGAATAGCCGCCGTCTGCCCGGCAATCGCCAGCCAGCGCAGCCGCACCAGCGTCGTCAGCCGGAGCCGGCGCGAGAGATAGGAGGCACGGTTGGTGAAGTCGGGGGTCATTGGGCGCTCCTTGGAGAGGACAATACCATTGTAGCACCCCCCTCTGTCCTGCCGGACATCTCCCCCTCAAGGGGGGAGATTGGCTGATACGACGCTCCGTTTCCACTCTGCAACGTTTGCGATTGGCGCCGGGCATATATGAAGGCGTAATCTCCCCCCTTGCGGGGGAGATGTCCGGCAGGACAGAGGGGGGTACTGTCCCGCCAAGATTTCCATTTCAGCATGAAGTGCTCCAGCATCATTCTACTCCCCCCGCGGTTTAGCCCGCCGCGTCGCTTCCGTATTGGCCGGGTCTTCCGGCCAGACATGCTTGGGATAACGCCCGCGCATATCCGCACGCACATCCGCCCAGGAGCCTTTCCAGAAACCCGGCAGGTCGCGGGTGATCTGGATGGGGCGGTGGGCCGGTGACAGCAATTCCAGCAGCAGCGGCACCTTGCCGTCGGCGATGGAAGGATGAGTGCCAAGACCGAAAAGCTCCTGCACCCGCACGGCGATGACAGGCTCTTCGGCATCGTAGCGGATCGGAATATGCGAGCCGGTCGGCACTTCGAAATGGGTGGGCGCGAGCTTGTCCACGCTGCGTTGCAGGTCGAAGGGCACGAGGCTCATCAGCCCGTTTTTGAGCACGTGGCCGGGGATGCGGCCGAGCTGCGCTTCGCCGGTTAGGAAGGGCAGCAGCCAATCCTCCAAGTTTTCAAGAAGCGGCTCGTCCTCCATCGAAGGCCACGGCTCTCCAAGGCCGCGATGGAGCCAGCCGAGGCGACGGCGCAAGACTTCCGCTTCTTTGCTCCATGGCAGGATGCCAAGGCCATGCGTTCGCACCGCTTCGATCACGCCTTCGTCGGCGGCGGCCCCAGATGGCGCGGCGAGCGGCTTTTCGGAGAGCGCAATTGCGCCGATGCGCACCGCCTCCCGCGTCCTCAGCGCATTCTTCTCCGGGTCATAGATGACCTGTTTGCCGCTTTCTATCTTCTCGCCCAAAGCGGAACGTATCTCCGTTTCGGAGATTTCCGCCGCCGAAAGAATGCGTGCGCGTCCCGCCTTGCCGCTCATGTCCGCCACCACCAGCCACGGCGCACGGCTTAATGATATGCCCGGATCAACCTCGCCGCCGCGCCCGTTCGCAAGCAGGAACTGCCCCGTTGCACCGCGCGGTTTTGCGATGCGGTCCGGATAGGCATCGATCAGCATCCGCCCGATGCTGGACCCGGCGGGCGCACCCTTGTTCGGCACGGAAGCCGCGAGGCGCTTCGCCAATCCCTTGGCTCGGCTAGCACGATCAGAGCGGTCATTCCGGAATCGTGCGGAACGTGTATCGAGGTCCGTGTCATTGCCGCCAAGGCCGCGCTCGGTCAAAAGCATGGCGAGCTCGGCTGCGGCTTGCGCTTCGCCTCGCTTGCCCGCTTCCGCCACCATGTGAGCAAGCCGGGCAGGCAGTGCCAGCGCGCGCATGGCTTCGCCGTCCTCGGTGAGCCGTCCGGCTTCATCCAGCGCTCCGAGCCGCCGCAAAAGCGCCTTCGCCTCGGCCAAAGCCGGTTTCGGCGGCGGGTCGAGAAAGGCCAGTGTCGCCGGGTCCGTCACGCCCCATGCAGCACAATCGAGCACGAGGCCGGAAAGGTCCGCTTCCAGAATTTCTGGCGGTGAAAACGGCGGCAGCGCCGCCGTCTGGCCGGAATGCCAGAGCCGGATGGCAATGCCCGGTTCGGTGCGCCCGGCGCGGCCTGCACGCTGGTCCACAGCGGCCCGCGACGCGCGCACCGTCTCCAGCCGGGTGAGGCCGGTCGCCGGCTCATATTTCGGCAGGCGGGCAAGGCCGCTATCGATGACCACGCGCACGCCATCGATAGTGATGGACGTCTCGGCAATCGAAGTCGCCAGCACCACCTTGCGCTTGCCATCAGGCGCAGGCCTGATTGCTGCGTCCTGCTCGCGGCCCTCCATCGCCCCATAGAGCGGCGCAAGGATGACATTCGCTGGCAAGCGGTCTTCCAGCATCCGCGCCGTGCGCTCGATTTCCCCCTGTCCGGGCAGGAAGGCGAGGATGCTCCCCCTCTCCTCCGCCAGCGCCTCGCGGATCGCCCGCGCCACCGCGTCCTCGACGCGCTCGTCGGGCTTGCGGTCACGGTAGCGGATATCGACCGGGTAAGCGCGGCCTTCGCTCTCGATAACCGGCGCATCGCTGAGAAGCTTCGCCACGCGTGCGCCGTCGAGCGTCGCCGACATCACGAGGATTTTGAGATCGTCGCGCAATGCCGCCTTCACGTCGAGCGCCAACGCAAGGCCGAAATCCGCATCGAGGCTGCGCTCGTGGAACTCATCGAAGAGAACGGCGGAAACGCCCTTCAGGTCGGGGTCATCGAGGATCATCCGCGCGAACACACCTTCGGTGACGACGAGGATTTTCGTCCGTGCCGAAATCTTGCTTTCAAGCCGCATCCGGTAGCCGACCGTACCGCCGGGCTCTTCACCCAAGAGCGCGGCCATGCGGCGCGCGGCGGCACGGGCGGCAAGCCTGCGCGGCTCAAGTAGCACAATCATCCCCTCGCCGCGCCAGTCTGCCTCCAGCAAATGGATGGGCACCAGCGTCGTCTTGCCCGCGCCGGGCGGGGCGACGAGCACGGCCGCATTACCGCTTTCCAAAGCCTCGTCCAGCGCGGGAAAGACCTCGGTCACGGGCAATTGCGGTAGCGGGATCACTTTTGAATTTGACATTTGGGCATGAGCCTAGCCACAACCGGGACTGAAAAGTCAAACCAACCGTAAGAGGGAAACGCCATGAAATCGCGCGCCGCCGTCGCCTGGGAGGCCAACAAGCCGCTCACCATCGAGACCATCGAGATCGGCGGCCCGAAGCCGGGGGAAGTGCTGGTGGAGATCATGGCGACCGGCGTTTGCCATACGGATGCCTATACGCTTTCCGGCCTTGATTCGGAGGGCAAGTTCCCGGCGATTCTCGGCCATGAGGGCGCGGGCATTGTGCGCGAGGTGGGCGCGGGCGTCACCTCGGTGAAGGTCGGCGACCATGTCATCCCGCTCTACACGCCGGAATGCCGGCAGTGCAAAACCTGCCTGTCGCAGCGCTCGAACCTTTGCACCGCCATTCGCGCCACGCAAGGGCAGGGCCTGATGCCGGACAAGACCACACGCTTCTCCTGCGATGGCGGCGAGGTATTCCATTATATGGGCTGCTCGACCTTCTCCAATTTCACCGTCCTGCCGGAGATTGCCCTCGCCAAGGTGCGCGAGGACGCGCCCTTCGACAAGATCTGCTATATCGGCTGCGGCGTCACCACTGGCATCGGCGCGGTGGTCTATACGGCCAAGGTCTGGCCGGGCGCGAATGTCGTCGTCTTCGGTCTCGGCGGCATCGGTTTGAATGTGATTCAAGGCGCGCGCATGGTCGGCGCGGACAAGATCATCGGCGTCGATCTCAACCCGGCCAAGGCGGAAATGGCGAAGAAATTCGGCATGACCCATTTCGTCAATCCGGACGAAGTGGGCCGCGACAAGGTGGTCGAGGCGATTGTCGATCTGACCGGCGGCGGGGCGGATTTCTCTTTCGAATGCATCGGCAATGTCCACACCATGCGCCAGGCGCTGGAATGCTGCCATCGCGGCTGGGGTGAGTCGATCATCATCGGCGTTGCGCCATCGGGCACAGAGATTTCCACCCGCCCGTTCCAGCTCGTCACCGGCCGTGTCTGGAAAGGCTCGGCCTTCGGCGGCGCGCGCGGCCGCACCGATGTGCCGAAGATCGTCGATTGGTATATGGAGGGCAAGATCGATATCGACGCCCTCATCACCCACACCATGCCGCTCACCGAAATCAACACCGCCTTCGACCTGATGCATGAGGGCAAGTCGATCCGCTCTGTGGTGGTCTATTGATAGGCGGCGGGGAATTGCAATTCGTCTGGAGCGGGCTCGGTGAGCTTGCTCCACGTGATCTCTACGCCGTGCTGAAATTGCGCGTCGATGTCTTCGTCGTCGAGCAGAAATGTCCATATCCCGAACTCGACGGCAAGGATTTGGATGCGATGCACCTGCGGGTGCTGGATGGCGGCGCGCTCGCCGCATATCTGCGCGTTCTCTCCCCTATTGACGATGGCCCGGTAAGGATCGGCCGCGTCATCGTCGCACCCAGCCATCGCGGTATGAAGCTCGGCGACAAGATCATGCGCGAGGCGATTGCCTATTGCCGCGGTCGCTTCCCAGACCGCGATACCGAATTGAGCGCCCAGAGCCATCTCCAGGCATTCTACGGCTCATTCGGATTCAAGCCTGTCTCGGATGAATATAGCGAAGACGGCATTCCGCATATCGATATGAGGCTGGCGGCTTAGCGTTGCGCCACGCGCGGGTCGCCGGCAAACAGCGCCTTCGGGAAACTGAGCCGCAATTCCGGCATGTCGCACAGCGCGCTGACACCGTAATCGGAAAACACCATCCGCCATGTGGCAAAGCGCGTCGGGCGCGGGCTCGCGAAGACATGGGCGGAAAGGAGGGCGAGGTTCGCCCCGCCCTTGGGATCGCGCACCGAGCGGTAGCGGATGAGACTGATTTCCGCCGCCCGCGCCGCGTCGCACAGCGCGAGGCAGACGGAATAATCGGTGAGGTGCGTCCAATGCGCCTCATCCTTCACGAAAGGTTCGGCGGTCAGATCGATGGCTGCATCACCTGCGAATTTCACCTGAAACGCCGTGAATTCCAGCGCATTGCGCGGCCAAGGTGTTTGCGGGCTCTCGGCAAAAAACAGAAGCCGGTAGAAGGCAGTTTCCGCGACGGCGGTTTCCATGGCCTCGCTGGCATAAAAGACGCCGGGCGAATAGCCGGCACGGCGAAACCGTGAATCGCCGGGATAACGGCCATAGCGGAAGGGCGTGGCCAGCAGATAGTCAAGCTGCCGGCATTCCGGTGGCACGGGCGGCTTGGTGGCGTCGAGCGCTTCCTCCAGAAGCGCCTGCTCGTCCAGCGTATCGACCAGCTTCATCGTGGAAACGCGATGCTGCGCCTCCACCAGCCGCCAGCAGGCCCCCTCGCGCCGGCGCGCCTCAGAGCGCAGCGCGGCGGGCGTCCAGATAGGCGAGGACATGGGCGAGGCCGTCTATGGTCTTGATCCGTTCCAGCGGCTTGCCGCCAAGCGCCGTGTTTTCCGCACGCAGCCAAGCGCTGGCCGCCGCATCATCGCCGCCCATGATCGCATCGAGCGAGCGGTAGAGGCGGACGAAGAGAAGCGCCAGTTCATAGGGCTTGCCGGTGAGCAGCGTATCGGTTCCGCGTTTCAGCCGGGAAAGCGAAGCTTCGGAGAGCCCGATAATGACGGCCAGTTCCTTGCCGCTGATATCGAGAAAATCGGCAGCGCGGATCAGCGCCTTGGCGACAACGGCGGCACGGGGCGAGAGGCCCGGTCCAAGCCGTGCCCGTTCGAAGGGCGCTTGCGTTTCAGAGAATCCTTGCATTGCAATCTCTCCATTTCCTATGAAAATATATATCTATAAATTTCACAGGAAATCAAGCCTTCTTTTCTCTTCTTGGCGTCACCTTCATCGGTAACCCGCCCTCCGGCTGAGTGGTCAGTTTCTGCACGGGCCATGGCCTGGTCTGTCCCACCGTATCGAAGCGGTAGCGCGATAACAGCACCGCCAGCGCAATGACGCCCTCCTGCAGGGCGAAGCTTGCACCGATGCAGACGCGCGGCCCCGCGCCGAAGGGGAGATACTGGAAGCGGTCGATCTTGTCGCGATTTTCAGGGTAAAAACGCGCCGGAATGAAGGCTTCCGGATTCTCCCAGTAAAGCCGGTGGCGGTGGATCGTCCATGGCATGGCGAGCACCGTGGAGCCTTTCGGAATTTTCAGGTCGCGATACTGGTCATCCTCCACCGCCTCGCGGTTGATGGAAGGGGCGGGCGGATAAAGCCGCATCGCCTCCTCGAAAGCGGCGCGGGTGAAGGGCAGCTTCGCCAGCCAGTCCTGCGGCGGTAGCTCATAGCCGCCACCTGCAAAAAACGCATCGATTTCTGCCTCGACGATTTTGCGCTCGCCCGGTGCTTCGGCCAGAAGATAGAGCGTCCAGCCCAGCGCACGGGCTGTCGTCTCGTGTCCCGCGCCGATGAAGGTGATGATGTTGTCCTCGATCTCGGCTCGGGAGAGGCCTTCTGGCCCCTCGGTCTTTAAAAGCAAGGTGAGAAAATCATTTGGCACGTTCTCGCCCTTCGCCATCCGTGCTTTGCGCATGGCGACCGTATCGGTGACGATCTTGCGGAAGAAGGCGAGCGAGCGCCGCCCGCGCAACTGCGTGAAGCGTGGCAGCCAGGCCGGCGCACCCAGGAGATCGAGCGGATCGACACGGCCCATGGTTTCGAACAGATTGTCGATTTCCTTGGCGAATTGGCCGGGCTCGCCCGCAATCTCGCCGGAAAAGAGCGTCGCCGCCAGAATGTCATAGGTGAGAAGCGTCATGTCGCGGGCGACGTCGGTGACGAGGCCCGGCGTCGCATAGCGTTCCGCGAAGGCTTCGGAACGCTCCCGCATTGCCTCGGCGAAGCCATGGATATGGCGCGGTGTGAAGACGGGCGCCATCGCCTTGCGCGAGCGTTTCCAAACCTCGCCTTCCGCCGTCAACAGCCCGTCGCGCAGGATCGGCCGCAGAATGCGCTGGCGCACCGCTGCCATGCGGTAGTTCTTCGCATTATCCACCAGCACATGGCGGATCAGCCCGGGATCGTTGGCGATGATGGTATGGGTGCCGAGCCAGTCCACCGCCACCCATGGCTCATTGTAGGAAGGCTTGCCCCAGAGTTCGAGCGGGTTGCGATAGATGACGCGGATAAGCTCCAGCCGGCCGACCGGCTTCTCACGTGGGGTCGGCGCGGGCGGAATGAAGGGGTGGTCCCGGTCAGCCTTGCTGCATACGCCGCCCATCGTCATGTCGCTCATCAACAAATACTCCAGAGTTTAGCCGCCCTCTCGAGCCAATATAGTGACGCAACGGCGCTCCGGCCATGGAAGCGGCGATTTCCCCGCAAAATCGCCGCAAAGATTTGGAAAAACTGGCTTTAGCGCCTATATTGAAGCCATTCTCAGCGCGTGATTCGAGGGGCTTCCCGCGCTGTTCTTTTCGGCAGACAGACGAAAGTTTTCCATGAGCGAAATATCCGAGACGACACCGGAAGCAAACTCCGGCGCATCCTCCGAATATGGGGCTGATTCCATCAAGGTGCTCAAGGGGCTGGACGCGGTGCGCAAGCGCCCCGGCATGTATATCGGCGACACCGACGATGGTTCCGGCCTGCACCACATGGTCTACGAAGTGGTGGACAACGCCATCGACGAGGCGCTCGCCGGTCACGCCACGCTTGTCACCGTTACGCTCAATCCCGACGGCTCCTGCACCGTCACCGACAATGGCCGCGGCATTCCTACCGACATCCACCCCTCCGAGGGCGTGTCGGCGGCCGAAGTGATCATGACGCAGCTCCATGCCGGCGGCAAGTTCGACCAGAACTCCTACAAGGTCTCGGGCGGCCTGCACGGCGTCGGCGTCTCCGTGGTCAATGCGCTTTCGGTCTGGCTCAAGCTCAAGATCCGCCGCAAGGGTAAGCTCCATGAGATGAGCTTCACCCATGGCGTGCCGGACGCGCCGCTCGCCGTCACCGGCGATGCCGGCGATGAGACGGGAACGGAAGTCACCTTCCTGCCCTCGACCGAGACCTTCACCATGGTCGAGTTCGATTACGAGACGCTGGAGCGCCGCCTGCGAGAGCTCGCTTTCCTCAATTCCGGCGTGCGCATCAAGCTGACCGACCGCCGCCATGCGGATATCAAGGAGCAGGAACTGTTTTATGAGGGCGGTCTCACCGAGTTCGTCCGCCACGTCGACACCGGCAAGAATTCAGTCATCGGTGACCCGATCTATATCCGTAGCGAAAAGGATGGCATGACCGTCGAGGTCGCCATGTGGTGGAACGATTCCTACCACGAGAAGGTGTTGTGTTTCACCAACAACATCCCGCAGCGCGATGGCGGCACGCACCTCGCCGGCTTCCGCGGCGCGCTGACCCGTCAAGTGACGGGCTATGCGGAAAGCTCGGGCCTCACCAAGAAGGAAAAAGTCTCGCTCATCGGCGACGATTGCCGCGAGGGGCTGACTGCCATTCTGTCGGTGAAGGTGCCGGACCCGAAATTTTCGTCGCAGACCAAGGACAAGCTTGTCTCCTCGGAAGTGCGTCCCGTCGTGGAAAGCTGCGTCAACGAGGCCTTGTCGATCTGGCTGGAGGAGCATCCGGCCCAGGGCAAGATCGTGGTGGAAAAGGTCATCCAGGCCGCCGCCGCCCGTGAGGCCGCGCGCAAGGCCCGCGACATCACCCGCAAGAACAATCTGAGCGTGACCTCTTTGCCCGGCAAGCTTGCCGACTGCCAGGAGCGCGACCCGGCCAAGTCCGAGCTCTTCATCGTCGAGGGTGACTCGGCGGGCGGCTCGGCCAAGGGCGGGCGCTCGCGCCAGAACCAGGCGATCCTGCCGCTGCGCGGCAAGATATTGAATGTCGAGCGGGTGCGCTTTGACCGGATGCTTTCGTCGGACCAGATCGGCACGCTGATCACCGCGCTTGGCACCTCCATCGGCAAGGATGAGTTCAATCCGGACAAGCTGCGCTATCACAAGATCATCATCATGACCGACGCCGACGTGGACGGCGCGCATATCCGCACCCTGTTGCTCACCTTCTTCTTCCGGCAGATGCCGGAGCTGATCGAGCGCGGCCATCTCTATATCGCCCAGCCGCCGCTCTATAAGGTGACGCGCGGCAAGTCCTCGCAATATATCAAGAACGAAGAGGCCTTCGAGGAATATCTGATCGAATCCGGGCTGGAAGAGGCCACGCTGGCGCTCGCCAATGGCGAGGTACGGGCGAGGGCCGATCTGCGGGCGATCATCGATGACGCGCTGATGGTGCGCCAGCTGCTGAATGGCCTGCACACGCGCTATAACCGCAGCGTTGTGGAGCAGGCGGTCATCGCTGGGGCGCTCAATCCGGAGGCGGCGAGCGATCCGGAGCGGGCGGAGCAGGCGGCCCGGACCATCGCGCAACGTCTCGACCTCATCGCCGAGGAAACGGAGCGCGGCTGGACCGGGCATGTCACGGCGGAAGGCTATCGCTTCGAGCGGATGCTGCGCGGCGTCAAGGACGTCACCACCCTCGACATGGCCCTGCTCGGTTCCGCCGATGCGCGCCAGCTCGACCGTTTTGCTGCGCGTTTGGGCGAAATCTATGCCGCGCCACCGACGCTGCGCCGCAAGGACAGGAGCGATGTGGTCTCCGGGCCGCTCGCGCTGCTCGAAGCCGTCTTTGCCGCGGGCCGCAAGGGCCTTACCATGCAGCGCTACAAAGGCCTGGGTGAGATGAACGCCGAGCAACTGTGGGAGACGACGCTCGACCCGCATGCCCGCTCGCTGTTGCAGGTCAAGGTTTCCGATGCGACCGATGCGGATTCTCTCTTCAGCCGCCTCATGGGCGACAATGTCGAGCCGCGCCGCGAGTTCATCCAGGAAAACGCGCTGAGCGTGGCTAATCTGGACGTGTAACCGGCTTTTCCGCCGAAAATTCTCGAAATGAAGGCCCGAGGGTGCTGCCGCATCCTCGGGCCTTCATGCATTCGCGATTGACAAGCAAGGTTTGTACCAGTTTTGTAACGCCGGGGAGAGCTGTGTTCCAAGGGGGAGAAAAAACGTAAACGCCATGGCACTGTCGCCAAAGCTCGATTTGCGCCAATCGCAATCGCTGGTCATGACGCCGCAGCTGATGCAATCCATCCGGCTGCTGCAGATGACTCATATCGAGCTTGAGCATTTCATCGATCTGGAAATCGAGAAGAACCCACTGCTTGAGCGCGTTGACGAGGCGGAGGGCATAGAGGCTGGTGACGCCGAGATACCCCGGCGCGAGGAGCCTGGCGAAGCGGGCGATTGGCTGGAAGAGACCGGCGCGCCGGACGCCGGCGTCATCGCCGAGGCCTATGACGCCTCCATGGAAAATGTCTTTCCGGACGATCCCGGCCGCTATGACGAAATCGCGCCGGACCTTGCCTCACAATGGAAATCCGCCGGCGGATACGGCTATGCCTCCACCGGCGAAGGCTTCGATATCGAGCAGGTGACGGCGCGCCGCCTTTCCTTGCGGGAACATGTTGAAGAGCAGATACTCTTCACCCTGCGCGATCCCGCTGAGCGGCTTATCGCCTCGGACCTTGCCGATCATCTCGATGAGCTGGGTTATCTGCGCGCCGATCTTGCTGACGTGGCCGTGCGCCTCGGGGTGGCGCTGCCGCGCGTCGAGCGGGTCCTCGCCGTCCTGCAAGGCTTCGATCCGCCGGGGTTATTCGCCCGCGATCTCGCCGAATGCCTGGGACTCCAGCTCAAGGAAAAGGACCGCTTCGATCCGGCCATGCAGGCGCTCGTCGCCAATCTCGAATTGCTGGCAAAGCGGGATTTCCAGTCTTTGAAGAGGCTTTGCGGGGTCGATGAGCAGGACCTTCTCGACATGCTGGCAGAAATTCGTCTGCTCGACCCCAAGCCGGGCGCTCTCTTTTCGGCAGGTGCGGCGGAAGCCATCGTGCCCGACATTCACGTTCTGCCCGCCCCCGACGGGAGCTGGGAGATCGAGCTCAACCCCGCCGCCCTGCCGCGTGTGCTGGTCAACCATGATTATTATACGGTCGTGGCGCGCGGCGCCGGGCCGCAGGACAAGGATTTTCTCGCCGATTGCCTGCAGACCGCCAACTGGTTGACGCGCAGTCTCGACCAGCGGGCGCGCACAATCCTCAAAGTGGCCCGCGAGATCGTGCGCCGGCAGGACGGCTTTTTCACCCACGGCATTTCGCATCTCAGGCCGCTCAATCTGCGCATGGTCGCCGACGCCATTCAGATGCATGAATCGACGGTGAGCCGTGTCACCGCCAACAAATATATGCTGACGCCGCGCGGCGTTTTCGAATTGCGCTATTTCTTCACCGCCGCCATCGCTTCGGCGGAGGAGGGCTGCGACGCGCACTCGTCCGAGGCAGTGCGCCATCAGATCCGCCGGTTGATAGAGCGGGAGACCCCCGATTCGATATTGTCGGACGACGCCATTGTCGATATCCTCAACCGCGAAGGTGTGAACATTGCCCGGCGCACCGTCGCCAAATACCGGGAAGCGATGAGCATTCCCTCATCGATCCAGCGGCGCCGGGAGAAGAAGGCGCTCGCCGCGGTCAGGTAAGCGGGATAGGGTCCCGAAAAGTTGATGGACTTTTCAACTGCAGCCAGGGAAGGAGGCCGTTAAGGTTTCCTTAAGTTTGAATTGACTTTCCCAATGTCAACAAATAGAAGCCCGCTCGCGTGATGACACGCGGCATGTCCTCGCTCGGCAGGTTGCGGTGAGGAAAGATTGCACGCAGTGGTGGCTTGATGCATGATGCCGGAAGCGCAGCTTTTGGAGAAGATCATGCGGATAATGTCGGAACGGGAAAGTTGATCGCATGATCCGGGCATGAAGGTGCCGGATCGCTTTGCTCACACCGCGCCTTGTGGTTAGATGTGACACGAGGTGAAACGCAAACGAGGCATAACCACATGAGTCTGCGCGTATCTGGCAAGCATATGGACATCGGCGATGCGTTCCGCATCCGGATCGAGGAGCGGATCGGCGAGGCAGTCGGCAAATATTTCGACGGCGGCTATTCCGGTCATGTCACGGTGGTCAAATCCGGCTCCCGCTTTTCGGCGGACTGCTTGCTACACCTGGACACTGGTGCGACGCTGCAGACCACTGGCGAGGCGCAGGATCCGCAACTGGCCTTCGACGCCGCCGCCGACCGGATCGAGACGCGCCTGCGCCGCTACAAGCGGCGGCTGAAGTCGCATCAGGTCGCCAACAGCAATATTGCGCATGACGACGTCGCCTATCGGGTGATGGCGCCCGTGCCTGATGATGACGATGTGGAAATCCCGCAGGATTATGCGCCGACCATCGTTGCCGAGACCTCCGTGTCCCTGCGCACCATGAGTGTCGCCAATGCGGTGGTTGAGCTCGATTTGAAGGACAGCCCGGTGCTTGTGTTCCGCAATGCCGGCAATGATCAGGTCAATATTGTCTACCGCCGGGCCGATGGAAACATCGGCTGGATCGATCCTTCGGCGGTGAAGGGACAGAAAATGTCCCATTCTTGAGCGTGAGCCGAACCGAAGTCGGCAGCGGCGTTATGTTGCGGACTTTGGAACGGTGTTATGCGCCTGAATGAGCCATTCTGGCGCGATTGGTGGGGCGCGGCGCACTGTTTGATCGGTGCCGGCCTCGAGGGGTTTCCGCATTGTTCGGGGTACGCGGAGGCTTATATAGAGCGGGGGTCGTGAGGCCCCGCAGAAGAAGGAATGGAGAGAATGGATCTTAGCGATCTGATTCAGCCGGCGGCGATTCTGCCGGCGCTGAAAGCGGGCTCCAAAAAACAATTGTTGCAGATCATGGCCGAGAAGGCCGCTGAACTGACAGGTCTCCCCGAACGTGAGATATTCGATACCGTCCTGCAGCGGGAGCGTCTCGGCTCCACGGGCGTGGGCAACGGCATCGCCATTCCCCACGGCAAGCTTCCCAGCGTCAGGCGCATCACGGGTATCTTCGCCCGTCTCGATAATCCCGTGGATTTCGAGGCACTGGACGATCAGCCCGTCGATATCGTTTTCCTGCTGCTTGCGCCTGAAAATGCAGGCGCCGATCACCTGAAGGCGCTGTCGCGCATCGCCCGTCTGCTGCGTGATCCCGATGTGGTGATGAAGCTGCGCGGCACCCATGACGCGCAGGCGCTCTACGCTTTTCTGACGACGCAACCGACGTCGCATGCTGCTTAAGGGAATAGGGGAGTAAGGGAATAGGGAATTTGCCTCCCTTTATTCCGGCAAGGAGGGGGAGAAGGCAACCAGGCAGCATACTGCCCTATTCCCTTACTCCCCTACTCCCTTTTTACTGCAGCATCACCGTCCGCAATTCATGCTCCTGCGCGCCGGCCAGAATATTGGCGCGGGCGTCGGAAAGAACGATAGGCGCGCCATCGGCGCCGAAGAGAGCCCAGAGTTCCAGCCCCGGAGCCATGGGCGGCAGGGCAGGGAAGCTGCGCGCAAGATCATCGGTGCGCATCTTGCGCATATAGGCGACTTCACCCGCGCCCAGATGTGCGAATTCAGCTTCCGTGAAAATTTGCTTTTGAGTGGTCATTTAAGCCTCCATCCTGACAAGCCGTGGCCGACCTTGCCTTGAGAGCTGAGCATGATCCCAAAAAGTTGCAGACTTTTTGGATAAGATCATACGACTGAAGCGATGCACGATCCCGAAGTCACAGGCTATTTGGATGGGACCATGCGGCCAAATTAAGATCGAGTAGCCTTCTCAATCCTGCACGCTGATATCGATACGCTTGACGAGGCGTTCCGGTTCCGGACGATCGAGATCAATCGAGAGCAATCCGTTCTTGAGTTGCGCCGAAATTACCCGCATTCCGTCTGCCAGCACGAAGACGCGCTGGAATTGGCGCGCCGCGATGCCGCGATGCAGAAATTCGCGTTCCTCTTCGTCGGTCTGCCGTCCGCGAATGACAAGCTGGTTGTCCTCGGTGGTGACTTCCAGATCGCTGTCGGAAAAGCCCGCCACCGCAAGGGTGATCCGCAGCCGCTCATGGCCGGAATTGGTGCGCAGGCGCTCGATATTGTAGGGCGGATATCCGTCGCCGGATTTTGCGATTCGCTCCAGGGTTTTTTCCATCGTGTCGAACCCGAGCAGAAGCGGGCTCGAGAACGGCGTCATGCGTGTCATGTTCAGTCCTCGTCAAAGCGACCGTTACCCAGCAAGTCCAGGAAAAGTGTGAGGGTTTTTCCGTCCGGACCTGCGTGAGAATTTTGGAAGAACCCGTTTCGGCATTTCTTCCTTGCCTTGAGATATGGTCCGTGAAATCCGTCTGTTCAAGAGCAGAATCGGATTCCTGCCCGCTGGGTTCTCCATCTGGGCCGTTTTCCCTCGTCTACGATAAGGAATGGTTACGCAAATGGCGCGCAAGATCATCATCGACACCGACCCCGGCCAGGACGACGCGCTGGCGATCCTGCTGGCGCTGGCAAGCCCGGAACTCGATGTCCTCGGCATCACCGTCGTGGCGGGCAATGTGCCGCTGGCTCTCACCGAGAAAAACGCGCGCAAGATCTGCGAACTGGCGGGCCGGACGGACGTGAAAGTCTATGCAGGCGCCGCGCAGCCGCTGATGCGCCGGCTGGTGACAGCGGAGCATGTGCATGGCCGCACCGGCCTCGACGGCCCGGACCTGCCCGAGCCCCAAATGCCCCTTCAGCCGCAGCACGCCGTCGATTTCCTCATCGAGACAATTCAGAGCGAGGAACCGGGCAGCGTCACGCTCTGCCCCATCGGCCCGCTCACCAATATCGCGCAGGCGCTGATCCGCACGCCCGAAATCGCGCCGCGCATCCGCGAGATCGTGCTGATGGGCGGCGGCTTCTTCGAGGGCGGCAACATCACCCCCGCCGCCGAATTCAACATCTATGTCGACCCGGAAGCGGCAAAGGTCGTCTTCGCCTCCGGCGTACCCATCGTCATGATGCCGCTCGACGTCACCCACAAGGCGTTGACGACAGCGAAGCGCATCGACCGCTTCCGCGCCATGGGCAGCCGCGCGGGCGATGCCTGCGTCGCGCTGCTTGAATTCTTCGAGCGCTTCGACGAGGCGAAGTACGGCAGCGATGGCGGTCCGCTGCACGACCCCAACGTCATCGCCTATCTCCTGAAACCGGAGCTCTATTCCGGCCGCAGCTGCAATGTCGAAATCGAGACGCAGTCGGAACTGACCTTGGGCATGACGGTGGTCGATTGGTGGGGCGTCACGGGCCGTGCCAACAACGCGCTCGTCATGCGCGACGTGGACCATGACGGATTCTTCGCACTGCTGACGGAGCGGATTGGGCGGTTGTAGCGGTTGGCGCTTACCCCGGCAACTCCCACGCCAGCGGAATAGCCGGCTGCGCCCCAGGCTTGAGGCATGCAATGGAAGCCGCAATTGCCGCGCGGCAGCAGGCGGCTTCGAGTTCCAGACCCATGTCCAGTCCGGCGGAAAGATAGCCGCAGAAGGTGTCGCCCGCCCCCACCGTATCGATCGGCGTAACCGGATAGGCGGGGACGGCGAATTGCCGGTCGGGCGTGGCGACGCGCAGCCCCTCCGCGCCGAGCGTCACGATGACCGTGCGCCCCGTCCTGCCCGCGAAACCCGCCATCCGGGCCTCGCGGTCAGTACCCTCGAGCTTCAGCCGATCCGCAGCAAGGTCGAATTCCGTCTCATTGGCAATCACGATATCGGCGAGCGGCAGCAAATCAGCCGCTTCGTTCTGCCAAGGGGCGGTATTGAGGATGGAAACCGTGCCGCTCGCCCGTGCCGCTTCCAGCGCAGCCTTGACGAGAGGCAGCGGGATTTCATGCTGGAGCAGCAAATGCCCGCCGGAAAGGCCCGCGCCATCCACATCGTCTTGCGAGATCGTGCCGTTCGCGCCCGGCACCACGACGATCACATTCTCGCCCGACGCCTCGACGGTGATGAGCGCGACGCCCGTCTCGCCATCGGTCTTGCGCACGCGGGAAAGATCGACGCCGCCTTCCTCAAGAAGCGCGAGCGCTTCCGACGCGAAGGCGTCAGTGCCCACTGCGCCGATCATGCGCACCTGCCCGCCCGCCCTTGCGGCAGCCAGCGCTTGATTCGCCCCCTTGCCGCCCGGCGCGGTCTGAAAAGCGGAGCCGGTCACCGTTTCACCGGGCTTCGGCAATTGCGCAGTCCGGGCGATGAGATCGAGATTGATGGAGCCGATAACGGTGATCATGGAAATTCCTGCTGCGAGATGATGGAAGCCATATACAGGCTATCGGCGCCAAATGGCCAGAGATCAGCGTCCCTTCGCGGTCGCGAGCGCCTGCGCAAATGCCGTGGCGAAGCTTTCGCGGTCATCGGGATTGAGGAAGGAGCCGATCGCGACCCGCCGCCCTTCGCCTTCGACATTCATGGCGGTGATGCCGATTTCCACATGCCGCGAGACGCGGAAGCGCGCCCAGAACGGGTTGAAGCGATGCTCGCGCGTTCGCCCCGATGGCGCCACCTGCCGGATGTCGAGCGCAGTGCGCGACACCGATATCTCCTCCCGCGCCCGCCCCGCCCGATAATTCCAGCGGAAGGCGAGATAGACGAGCAGCACGTCCAGGCCGAAAAAGCCGAACACCGGCCACGCGCCGATGGAGAGAAACAGAATGCCGGTGAATATCCATCCGGCAAGAAGCACCGCCATCAGAACCAGAAAGCCGGTGCGCCCAAGCGAGCGGTGCGGCACCAGCAGCGCCCGGAAGAAAGGCGCGTCGTTCGCATCAGGACTTGCACCGTCAGGGTGGCTCATTTCACTCTGCTTCCTTGCCGCGCAGGGAGGTGGACGAGTATAGAGGGGACATGGAAAACACCAAAATCAAATCGGCGGAAAAGGCCGTCGCAAGGCGTCCGGCCCGCGTGGCGGGAACGCTCTATACCAAGGCGGAAATTCACGAGATTTTCCGCCGCTTTTCAGTCCAGCGCCCTGAGCCGAAGGGCGAGCTGGAATATGTGAACCCCTTCACCCTTCTCGTCGCCGTGGTGCTCTCCGCGCAGGCGACGGATGTGGGCGTCAACAAGGCGACGCGCCCGCTCTTCGCCATCGCCGACACGCCGCAGAAGATGCTGGCGCTCGGCGAGGCGAAGGTCGGCGAATATATCAAGACCATCGGCCTCTGGCGCAACAAGGCGAAGAATGTCGTCGCCCTCTCGGAAGCGCTGATTCGTGATCATGGCGGCGAGGTGCCTGATAATCGCGACGATCTCGTCAAGCTTCCGGGCGTCGGGCGCAAGACCGCCAATGTGGTCCTCAACGTCGCCTTCGGCCAGCCCGCCATGGCGGTCGATACCCACATCTTCCGCATCGGCAACCGCATCGGCCTTGCGCCGGGGAAAACCCCTGAAGCGGTCGAGGACAAGCTCATGCGGGTGGTGCCGAAGGAATATTTCCTCCACGCCCACCATTGGCTGATCCTGCATGGCCGCTATGTATGCAAGGCACGCAAGCCCGAATGCGAAGAATGCATCATCGCCGACCTCTGCAAGGCAGCGGTGAAAACCACCGATATCCCCGCGCCGCTGGTGGAATTACCTCCGAACGTCGTCGGCTAGCCCGTCGAGCAAAGCCGCAATCGCCGCTTCATAATCCTGGCGGCTACCGCCATGCTCTATTGCAAGCGCCGCCCGGTCGAAGGCGGCGGAGATGAGCGTCGTCAGCGGGTCGAGGAGGGGAAGGAGTTTCGACCCGGCCAGCAGTTCCGCGAGTCCCGTCTTGAGGCTCGCTTCCGCCGGGTCGTCCGACAGCAAGGCGAGCGCTTCGCGCAGCAAAAGCCTGGTCCTGCCCGGCACGGCCATGGCGTCGAAATAGGCGGATGCGCCATCGAGCAAAGCCGCGCGGGGAGAGGACGCATCGGCGGAACGCGCCTCGATAGCTGCAGCGACGGCGGCAGTCTCCCGCTCGATGACCGCCACGAACAGCGCCCGCTTGTCCTCGAAATGATGATAGAGCGCCCCTCGCGTCACCTTTGCCGCCGCGACGATATCGGGCGTCGCGGTCTCAGCATATCCCTTCTCGACGAAGAGCGTCCTAGCCGCATCCAGAAGCGCTATGCGGGTGGCCTCGGTGCGTTCGCGGTTGCTGCGGGGCATTGTCTGATCCTCCCTTTACATACATTCAGAATGTATCTACAAAAACATACAGACTGACTGTATCCTCGAAGCCCTAGGAGGGAAAGCCATGAAAGCGACCAGCTATTATCCCGTCATCATGACCGGCGACGTTGCCGGAACTGCGGCCTTTTACGTCGAGCATTTCGGCTTCGAGCCGCTCTTCTCCGCCGGCTGGTATGTCCATCTGCAATCGAAGGAAAACGCGCATGTGACGCTGGCAATTCTCGACGGTGCGCACGAGACCATCCCGTACGCGAGCCGCGGCAAAATATCCGGCCTGCTGCTCAATTTCGAGGTGGAGGATGTGGATGCGGTCTATGAACGGCTGAAAGCGGCCGGCCTTCCGATCCGGCTCGACCTGCGCGACGAGGATTTCGGCCAGCGTCATTTCATCACGACCGACCCGAACGGCGTGCTCATCGACATCATCAAGCCGATTCCGCCGAGCGCCGAATTCGCCAGCCTCTACGACGCTTCGGCGTTGCCGGTCTAGCTATAGCGCGCCATGATCGCGGCGAAGATCGGTATCAGCGCGAAGAGGACGATCTGCGCCTTGAGGAACGGGCGCGCGGCGGCAAGTTCAGCGTCAGGCACGACATAGGTCCCGCCGGAGGCTGCGCGGCTCCACCGCAGGATACGCATTGTCGGCTTGATCGACAGGAGGCCGACAAGCGCGAAGGCGATCATCTTGCCCCAGAACGCATGGTTGGCAACGTAATATTCCCAGCCCTTGAGCCCGAAGATCACGCGGCAGATGCCGACGGCGAGAATGGCGATGGCCACCATGCCGTACATGCGGTCGACATGGGCGAGAATCTTGAGGTCGCGCCCGGAAAGCCCGCTGCGCATCAGCATGATCTCGCTGACGAGCGCCGCCGCGAGCATGAACATCAGCAAATGGTGCAGGATAGCAAGCAGCAGGTCCGTCAGCATGTTTCCCCCGATGCGTTGAGAATATGCATTCATGTAGCAGAAGCAGGCCCGCCGGCACAATTCAAGCGCGCCCGCCGATCTCCTTCACGGCAACCATTTTATAGAGATGTACCATCATCGCGGCGGCGAAGAGCGGCGTCAGAAGATTGACGATGGGGATGGCGAGGAAGGCGGCGATGATCAATCCCGCCAGAAACACGGTGACGGAATATTTGCTGCGCAGCGCCTTCGCCTCGTCAGGCGTGCGGAACCGCATCGCCGCGAATTCGAAATATTCCCGCCCCAGAAGATAGCCGTTGACGATGAAGAAGGCGATGAGATTGACGCCCGGCACCAGCAGCAGGAACAGAGCGAAAATGTTGCCGACGATGACGACGCCGAGAAATTTCAGCGAAAGCACCAGCGACTGTATCAAGGGCAGCGCCTGTCCGGGCGGATCGGCGGGATAATCCGTCCGCTCGATGGTTTCAGCCGCGTCGTCGAGGAACAGACCGGCGATCAAGGCGGTGATGGGCGCGATCAGCAGCGCCAGCCCGAGCGCGAGGCCGAGGCTGGCAAAGATCGCGCCGACCGTTCCGAGCCATCCCGCCCACTCGGGCAATCCGGGCAGCATCTGGCCGAGATAAGGCCACGCCAGATGGACAAAGAGCTGGCGCAGAACGATCCACAGCAGCACGAGGATGATGAGCGTCGCTCCCAGCGATTTCCACAGGAGCGAACGGAATGGCGGTGTGAAGAGGTGCCGCACCGCGGCGCTGGCCGCATCGAAAATCATATCGTTCCCCTTCCTCGAGCATGATCCGAAAAGTCGCAGCCTTCCAGGCAAGATCATGCCGGTTGCGCGGTTCAACACATAGGGTGGATGAAGGCCCAGGAAAAGGCTCGAGGCTAGCCAAGGGCGCCGCAAAGCGGTACATCACGGACTTCATGGCATGATTGCCGCTATCGTCAAACGCTGAGGGGCCGCTCGATTCCCATGTCCAAATTCGATGTTCTGTGCATCGGCAATGCGATTGTCGATATTATCGCGCGCACCGATGATGCCTTCCTAGTGAAGAACGCCATCATCAAGGGCGCGATGAACCTCATCGACGCGCCGCGTGCCGAATTGCTCTATGAGCGGATGGGCCCCGCGGTGGAAATGTCCGGCGGAAGCGCCGGCAACACCGCCGCCGGCGTCGCCAGCCTCGGCGGACGCGCCGCCTATTTCGGCAAGGTCGCGGCGGATCATCTTGGCCGGATTTTTACCCATGACATCCGCGCGCAAGGCGTTGTGTTCGACACTCGTCCGCTGGAAGACGGCGTTCCCACCGCCCGGTCGATGATTTTCGTGACCGCCGATGGCGAGCGCTCGATGAACACCTATCTCGGCGCCTGCGTCGAGCTCGGGCCGGAGGACGTCGAAAGCTCCAAGGTAGCCGAAGCCAAGGTCACCTATTTCGAGGGTTATCTCTGGGACCCGCCGCGCGCCAAGGAGGCGATCCGGCTGTCCGCCAAGCTCGCTCATGAGCATGGGCGCGAAGTGGCGATGACGCTTTCGGACCCCTTCTGCGTCGACCGCTATCGCGACGAGTTTCTGGAACTGATGCGCTCCGGCACGGTCGATATCGTCTTCGCCAACGAGGCGGAGCTGAAATCGCTTTACCAGACGGCATCCTTCGAGGCGGGTCTGGAAGCGATCCGTCAGGATTGCAAGCTCGCCGCAGTGACGCGCTCGGAAAAGGGCTCCGTCATCGTCTCGGGCGATGAAACCGTCGCCGTCCCCGCCATTGAACTGCGTGAACTCGTGGATACCACCGGTGCGGGCGATCTCTACGCCTCCGGTTTTCTTTATGGCTACACAAACGGCTATTCGCTGGAAAATTGCGCCCATCTGGGCTCGCTGGCAGCCGGCATCATTATACAGCAAATGGGCCCCCGCCCGCAATCGAGCCTGCGAGATGTGGCAGAGCAGAGGGGCCTGATAAAGGGAGTGACGGTGGAGGGGTAGGCTGCGTAAGGCGCCCTCCTTCCCCCTGGCGGGGAAGGTGTCTGCGGAGCAGACGGATGGGGGTGGTGACGTTTGCACTTTTGCTGGAGAGAGTGGCGTAAACATCACCACCCCCACCCGGCCCTTCAGGCCAACCCTCCCCGCAAGGGGGAGGGAGGGCGCGTATCGCCCCTTAAGCGTCCTTTTCCGCCTGCGGATCGACCGGTCCCGGCTCCGCTGGCGCCTCGGTCGCCGCCTGCTTCGGACCGCCGCGCGAGACGCCTACGAGCGCCGGCCGCAGCACGCGGTCGCCGATGACATACCCTGCCTGTACCACCTGCAGCACCGTGTTGTTCGGCACCTCGGCATTGGGGATTTCGAACATCGCCTGGTGGAAATGCGGGTCGAATTTCTGGCCCTCGGGCTCGATCTTCTTCACGCCATGGCGCTCCAGCGTGGAAAGCATGGCGCGTTCCGTCATCTCCACGCCTTCGGCGAGCGCCTTAAGGCCCGTATCGCCCGCCTCCAGCGCTTCTGCCGGAATAGCCTCCAGCGCGCGGGCCAGATTGTCCGACACAGCGAGCATGTCGCGCGCGAAATTGGTGACGGCGTAAGTCCTGGCGTCCTGCACATCGCGGGCGGTGCGCTTGCGCAAATTCTCCATGTCGGCGGCAAGCCGCAGGAGCTGGTCCTTCAATTCGCTGTTCTCAGCCTGAAGCTCCGCAACCGGGTCGGCCTCTGCTTCCGCTTCATCCTCCGCCGCTTCGGCTTTCGCCTCGGCCTTCCTGGATTTCAGGAAATCGTCGGCCGCGCGCTTCAGCGCATCGCGATCCCGGGGATTGTTGATGTCGCGCTGATGCAGATCGGCAGCCTCGTCCTTATGCTTCTCTTCAGCCATTCTCTTCTTCCGTTCTGAAAAATCGTCGTCGCCCGGATATCGAGCTTCATATTTTGAAAATCAAGTGCTTGTGAAGAAATGCATCATCTCGTGAGCTAGCGCAACAGCCGCGAAACGAGCTGCGCCGTGTAATCCACCATCGGCACGATGCGGGCATAGTTGAGCCGCGTCGGGCCGATGACGCCGAGAGCGCCCACCACCCGCTGCTCCGCGTCGCGATAGGGCGCGACGATGAGCGATGAGCCGGACAGCGAGAAGAGCTTGTTCTCCGAGCCGATGAAGATGCGCACGCCTGATCCTGCCTCGGCCAGTTCGAGGAGCTGGATCATGCCTTCCTTGGTTTCAAGATCGTCGAAGAGGTGCCGCAGCCGCTCGACATCCTCCTGCGCATGGATGTTTTCAAGAAGATTGGCGCGCCCGCGTACGATGAGCCGCGTCGGCTGGTCATTGCCGCCGCCGCTCCAGATCGCGAGGCCCTGCTCGACCAGATGCTGTGACAGCGTGTCGAGCTCCTGCTTCGTCTCCTCCTTGAGCCGCGCCAGCTCGCTGCGCGCTTCGGAGAGCGTGCGGCCCTGGATATGCGCGTTGAGGAAGTTGGATGCCTCGGCCAGTTGCGAGGCCGTCACGCCCGGGGGCAGCGAGATGATACGGTTTTCCACGTCGCCGCTTTGGGTGACGAGCACGGCGAGCGCCTGCGTCGGCTCCAGCCGCACGAATTCGATATGCTTGAGCGCGCCTTCCGCTTTGGTGGCGAGCACCAGCCCCGCGCCGCGCGACAGGCCGGAGAGGATCTGGCTCGCCTCGGTCAGCACTTTTTCCACTGAGTTGCCGCTGCCGGCGGCGCGCACCTGCGTCTCGATCGATTTGCGCTCGTCCGGCGGCAGGTCCCCCACCTCGAGAAACGCATCGACGAAGAAGCGTAAACCCAACTGCGTCGGCAGGCGCCCCGCCGAGACATGCGGCGCGTAGATGAGGCCTAATTGCTCCAGATCGCTCATCACATTGCGGATCGTCGCCGGCGACAGCGCCAGCGGCAGAAGACGGGAGAGATTGCGTGAACCGACCGGCTCGCCGTCGCCCAGATAGCTTTCCACGATGCGCCGGAAAATATCGCGCGAGCGCTGGTCGAGGGTCGCAAGTGTTTCGGGAACTGCTGCTTTCGTCATGTCCGTTGCACGGGCTCCATCAGGCCTGAATGGCTGAGTTGAACATAAATATATATGCGCGCCCATACGGCGGTCAAAGGCGCGCTGCCCTTAAGTATCTTTCTATTTCCCTCATTGCGGCCTAAAAGCCCAATCAGACAATATGAATCGAGGGTCCCCATGCGTCCATCCAAGCGCGCCGCAGACGAAATGCGCGCCGTCTCTTTCGAGCGCGGCGTTTCCAAACATGCCGAAGGGTCCTGCCTGGTCCGTTTCGGCGATACGCATGTGCTCTGCACGGCGAGCCTTGAGGAGAAGGTTCCGGGCTGGATGCGCAATACCGGCAAGGGCTGGGTGACGGCCGAATATGGCATGCTGCCCCGCTCCACCGGCGAGCGCATGCGCCGCGAGGCTTCCTCCGGCAAGCAGGGCGGACGCACGCTGGAAATCCAGCGCTTGATCGGCCGCTCCTTACGCGCCGTGGTCGATCTCCAGGCGCTGGGCGAACAGCAGATCACCATCGATTGCGACGTCATCCAGGCCGATGGCGGCACCCGCACCGCCGCCATTACCGGCGGATGGGTGGCGCTCTATGAGTGCCTGCGCTGGATGGAAACGCGCCAGATGGTGAAGGTGGAGAAGGTTCTGAAGGATCATGTCGCCGCCATCTCCTGCGGCATATCGAACGGCGAGCCGGTTATCGACCTCGACTATGCCGAGGATTCGACCGCCGGGACCGACGCCAACTTCGTCATGACCGGCAAGGGCGGCATCGTGGAAATCCAGGGCACCGCCGAGGGCGAGCCGTTCACGGAGGAGCAGTTCGGCGCGCTTATGCAGTTGGCGCGCACGGGCATCAACCGGCTCGTTTCCCTGCAAAAGATGGCGGTGGCCTGAAGGCGCCAGGGAGGATAGGCTATGAAAATGCAGCCCGCCGCCGTTCTGGAATCCGCGCTCTATGTCACGGATCTGCCGCGCGCCGTGGCTTTTTATCGCGACGTGCTGGGTCTGGAACTGGTGCGCGAGCCTGACCATCGCAACGCCTTTTTCCGTTGCGGCGCAGGCGTTGTGCTGCTCTTCAATGCCGATGAGACCATCAAGCCTCCCGCACCGGGGGCGCTGCCTGTCCCCACCCACGGCACCAGAGGGGCAGGTCATCTCTGTTTCCGGGCGGATCGAGCCGAAATCCCCCTATGGAAGGCGCATCTCGAAGCGAGCGGCGTGGAAATCGAAAGCGAGGTCGAGTGGCCGAATGGCGCCCATTCGCTCTATTTCCGCGATCCATCAGGCAATTCGCTCGAATTCGGCGAGCCGGAACTATGGAATATGAAATGAGAAAACTGGAAAAAGGGCGGCTGATCGTCGCGACCCACAACAAGGGCAAGCTTAAGGAAATCCATGACCTGATCGGCCCGTTCGGCTTCGAGACGCAATCGGCTAGCGAACTGGGCCTGCCCGAGCCGGAAGAGACGGGCACGACCTTCGAGGAAAACGCCGCCATCAAGGCGCTGGCCGCGGCAAAAGCCACTGGCCTTCCGGCGCTCTCGGACGATTCAGGCGTCGCGGTCGATGCGCTCGATGGCGCGCCTGGTGTCTACACCGCCAATTGGGCGGCACTGCCCGACGGCACGCGCGACTTCGTTTATGGCATGCACAGCGTGGAAAATGCGCTGCGCGAGAAGGGCGCGCTGACGCCGGACAAGCGTACCGCGCGGTTCGTCTCGGTCATCTGCATCGCCTGGCCGGACGGCCATACGGATTTCTACCGCGGCGAGGTGGAAGGCACGCTCGTCTGGCCGCCGCGCGGCGATCAGGGCTTCGGCTATGATCCGATGTTCCTCCCCGACGGCCATGAGCGGACCTTCGGCGAAATGTCCGCCGAGGAGAAACATGGCTGGAAGCCGGGCATGGCCGAAGCGCTCTCGCACCGCGCCCGCGCCTTCCGTCTCTTCGCGCGCGATGCGCTCGGGATCGAATGATGGCGGGAGGCGAAGACAGCTTCGGCGTCTATCTCCATTGGCCGTTCTGCGCGGCCAAATGCCCTTATTGCGACTTCAACAGCCATGTCCGCCATCATCAGGTGGACCAGCCGCGCTTTGCCGCCGCCTTCGCCCGCGAGATGCGGACGATACGGCAGCGAACAGGCCCGCGCACTGTCACCAGTATCTTTCTGGGCGGCGGCACGCCCTCCCTGATGGAGCCCGCCACGGTGGAGCGGCTGCTGAACGAGATCGCAGCAAACTGGAGCATCGCTGACGGCGTCGAGGTCACCCTTGAGGCCAACCCGTCGAGCGTCGAGGCGGAGCGCTTTCGCGGCTATCGCGCGGCGGGCGTCAACCGCGTTTCCATGGGCGTGCAGGCGCTGAACGATCAGGATTTGCGGCGGCTCGGACGGCTGCATAATGTGGAGGAAGCGCTGAAGGCTATCGGCCTTGCCCGCGAGATTTTCCCGCGCCTGTCCTTCGATCTCATCTATGCCCGCCCCGACCAGACCATCGCCGATTGGCGGGCGGAACTGGAACGGGCAATCGAACTCGCGGCGGATCACCTGTCGCTCTATCAGCTCACCATCGAGGAGGGCACGCCCTTCTATAATCTCTGGAAGGCGGGCAAGCTGGTGACGCCCGATGGCGACCACGCCGCCGCGCTCTATCTCGAAACGCAGGAGGTGACGGCAGCGCGGGGTCTCCCGGCTTACGAAATATCCAACCACGCCGCGCCGGGCGCCGAATCGCGGCACAATCTGGTCTACTGGCGCTATGGCGAATATGCCGGCATCGGGCCGGGCGCCCATGGCCGCTTCATCGAAAACGGCGTGCGCACCGTCACCATGACCGAGCGCCATCCCGAGACTTGGGCCGAAAAGGCCGAGCGCGACGGCCATGGCATCGTCGAGGAAGAATATCTGACGCCCGATCAGGAGGGCGACGAGTTCCTGATGATGGGCCTGCGCCTGACCGAAGGTGTGGACCTTACCCGCTACCGCCGCCTGACCGGGCACGAGATTGACGAGGGCAGGCTGGAGGGGCTTATCGGCCAAGGCCTGATCGAGCCGATGACCCGCACCCGCATCCGCGCCACACCGGAGGGCGCGCTGCTGCTCGACGCGGTGGTGGCGGATTTGGCGGCTTAGATAGCTTGGCGTCGGGCCGTTTGCCGGATAGGGTTGAAGCCGCCTTTTCAGATGAAACCGATGCTCATGCATTTACCGTCGCTCACCCCCCTCTGGCCTGCCGGCCATCTCCCCCTCAAGGGGGGAGATTACGCCTTCATTGGCATCCGGTACCAATCGCCAGCGTTGCAAAGGTTGGGCAGAGGGCGGTGTCAGCCAATCTCCCCCCTTGAGGGGGAGGTGCCCAGCAGGGCAGAGGGGGGTGTTGCGCAAGCGCTTCCAAACAAACAGGAGTGCTCTTGTTGACCCATCCCGACACCCACCAGCGAGACTACCTCATCGGCCAGGCACAGTTCCACGCCCGTCCGCTGGAGCCCGCGCTCTATATCGTCGCCACCCCCATCGGTAATCTCGGTGACATGACCATCCGCGGCTTAGAGACGCTCGCCTCCGCCGATATTCTCGCCTGCGAGGACACGCGCGTCACCCGCGTCCTGCTCGACCGCTTCGGCATAGCCAAGCGCCCCGTCGCCTATCACGAGCATAACGCTGGCGAAGCGGGGCCTAAACTCATTGCCGCACTCAAAGAGGGCAAAAGCGTCGCGCTTGTCTCGGATGCCGGGACGCCGCTCGTCTCCGATCCCGGCTTTCGGCTGGTGGGCGAGGCGAGGGCGGAGGGCATTCGGGTCGTGCCTATTCCCGGCGCGTCCGCCGTGCTGGCGGCTCTGATGGCGTCTGGCTTGCCGACCGACAGTTTCCACTTCGCCGGCTTCCTGCCGGTCAAGCAGGGCCAGCGCCGCGCGAAACTGGAAGCGCTGCAAAGAATCGACGCGACGCTCGTCTTCTTCGAATCCCCCAACCGCGCCGCCGCCACGCTCGCGGACATGGCGGTGGTGTTTGGCGAGACCCGCCTTGGCGCGCTCTGCCGCGAACTCACCAAGGCCTATGAGACGGTGGTGACCGCGCCGCTCGGGGAGCTCGCCCGGCAATTCGACGGAGAAGATCGTCTGCGCGGCGAGGTCGTTCTTCTCGTCGGCCCTCCGCAAGCGGCGGAAGCCCCTGTTAGCGCCGAGGATATCGACCGGCTGCTCCTGTCTCTCGCCGCCGAAATGCCGCCTGCGAAGGCGGCGGGCGAAGCGGCACGGATGACCGGCGGCCACAAGGGCGAACTCTATCAGCGGCTGATCGAACTCAAGGAGCAGCGCGGATGACGGTGCTGGAGCGCAAGCGCAAGGCGCTCTTCCGCGGCTATCAGGCGGAACGGCTCGCCTCGCTGGCGCTGATGCTCAAGGGCTTCCGCATCGTCGCGCGCCGCTATAAGACCCGGCTCGGCGAAATCGACCTGATTGCGCGGCGTGGTAATCTCGTTCTCATCGTCGAGGTGAAAGCCCGTTCCTCGCTGGAAGCCGCGATGGAGGCAGTGAATTACACCGCCATGCGCCGCATCGAAGCCGCCGCCGATCTCTGGCTCGCCCGCCAGCCCGACCGGGCACACCTCTCGCTAAGGTTCGATCTCGTCGCCGTTCTGCCCTGGCGCTGGCCTGTGCATGTGCCTGCGGCGTTCATGGCCACCAGTTAAATCCTTGTCCTGATTGATAAATCCTACTCAAATTGTGGGATTTGGTTCCATCCGCGTTAGGGACGAATATTCTTGGAGCCTGCCGATTTGCGGAAAAACGCTCCGAATTGCGTATAGGTGCGCGCAAGTCTGTTCCTTATAAATTTCAGCCAAATCCCGGATAATCCGGGATGCGCTGAAAGGATTTCCCGTGGCCTCTGCTTCTACCTCCCTGTCGGTCTTTCCTGCCTTCTTCCGCGTCCGGAACGAAGTGGTCGTCGTCGTGGGCAATGGGGAGGAGGCGCTCAACAAGGCGCGGCTCCTGGGGCAGACCAGCGCCGCGATCCGCCTCGTCGCGCCGGACCCGGTGCCCGCCCTTGCGCGCTATATCGCCGACCATGGGCTTGAGCACGTCGCCGAAGCCTTCGCGCCGACCCATCTCACCGGCGCGAAGCTCGTCTTCGTCGCGACGGGCGAGGAAGGCCAGGATGCCGCCATCGCCGCCGAGGCGCGCCACCAGTGCATCCCTGTCAATGTGGTTGACCGGCCCGAGCTTTGCGATTTCCTGACCCCAGCCATCGTCAACCGCGCCCCGCTCGCCATCGCCATCGGCTCGGAAGGCACCGGCCCGGTGCTGACCCAGATGATCCGCGCCCGCATCGACGCCGCCCTGTCGCCGCATCTGGGCGCGCTTGCCCGGTTCGCCGAGTCCTACCGCCCCGCTGTCGAGAAGTTGCTCGCCAAGGGCGTCGCCCGCCGCCTGTTCTGGCGCGCCTTCTTCTCCGGCGCGGTGGCGAGCGGCATTGAGCGTGGCGATGAGCCCGCCGCCCACGCTGCAGCGCGGTCACTGCTCGAGGCGGAAACCCCTCAGGGCTATGTCTGGCTCGTCGGCGCAGGCCCCGGCGCGGAGGATCTTTTGACGCTGCGCGCCCAGCGCGTGCTGATGGAAGCCGACGTGATCGTGCATGATACCGGCGTTCCAGATAGCGTCATCGCCATGGGCCGCCGCGATGCCGAGCGCATTGCCGTGGGGAGCCGCAAGGGTTGCCGTGCGCGAAGCCGCGAGGCCGGTGCGCTGCTTGTGCAATTGGCGAGCGAGGGCAAGCGCGTCGCGCGGCTCAAATCCGGCGATCTGTTCCTCTCCAGTCGCGCGGGCGAGGAGATGGCGACGCTCCGCGAGGCGGGCATCGGCGCGGAAATCATTCCGGGGATTTCG
This sequence comes from Brucella sp. IR073, assembly GCF_049065735.1. Classification (NCBI taxonomy): domain Bacteria; kingdom Pseudomonadati; phylum Pseudomonadota; class Alphaproteobacteria; order Hyphomicrobiales; family Brucellaceae; genus Brucella; species Brucella sp. IR073. The sequence continues at coordinate 56,069 of NZ_JBAKHD010000002.1, read as the reverse complement.
CTTGCCTTTACGGCCGTTTCATCTGCTGCGGCCAGAGAAATCCACGTGCCTCACTCCGAAGGATTGACTGTATGACGAGCAAGGTTCTGACCGCCAACCGCCTGATCGACGGCGAAGTCGTCTGGTACGGCGCCGACGGGCAATGGCGCGGCACCATAGACGGCGTATGGATTGCGCGCGACGCGGAGACGGAAGCCGCGCTGGAGGCTGCCGGCAAGGCGGCGGTCCGCGCCAATCTGGTGGTCGATGCCAATCTGATCGATGTCGAGGATCGCGGCGGCAAGCTCCATCCGCTCCGTCTGCGCGAGCGCATCCGCATCTCCGGGCCGACAGTCGATTTCGGCCCAAGCGTTCTTTCCGGGAATTAAATCATGTATCGTTATGACGAGTTCGATCGCGCCTTCGTCGCCGCCCGTGTCGCGCAGTTCAAGGACCAAGTGGAACGCCGCCTCGCGGGCGAGCTGACCGAGGATCAATTCCGCCCGCTGCGTCTGATGAACGGCGTCTACCTCCAGCTCCATGCCTATATGCTGCGCGTCGCCATACCCTATGGTACGCTGTCATCGAGACAAGTGCGCAAGCTCGCCCATATCGCGCGCACCTATGACCGCGGCTACGGCCATTTCACCACGCGGCAGAACATCCAGTACAATTGGCCTGCGCTGGCAGATATCCCGCAAATTCTCGATGAGCTTGCGGAAGTCGAGATGCACGCCATGCAGACCTCGGGCAATTGCATCCGCAACGTCACCGCCGATCATTTCGCCGGTGTCGCTGCGGATGAGGTGGCCGATCCGCGCCCCTATGCCGAAATCCTGCGGCAATGGTCATCGCTGCATCCAGAATTCTCCTATCTTCCGCGCAAGTTCAAGATCGCGGTGACAGGTGCCGAGCATGACCGCGCGGCTATCCAGGTTCACGACATCGGCCTGCACTTGAAGAAGAACGAGTTGGGCGAGTTGGGCTTCGCCGTCTATGTCGGCGGCGGTCAGGGCCGCACGCCGATGGTGGCGAAGAAGATACGTGACTTCCTGCCTGTCGAGGACCTGCTTTCCTACACCACGGCCATCGTCCGCGTTTATAATCTTCACGGCCGCCGCGACAACAAGTTCAAGGCGCGCATCAAGATCCTCGTCCACGAGACAGGCGCGGAGGAGCTGACCCGCCAGATCGAGGCCGAATGGCAGGCGCTGAAGGAGAGCGAACTGAAGCTGCCGCAGGCCGATATCGACGCCATCGAAACCTATTTCCGCCCGCCCGCGCTGCCCGAGCGCCCGGAAGGCTGGGCCGCGCTCGCCGCAGCCAAGAAGACTGATGCAGGCTTCGCCGCCTGGGTCGATCAAAACGTCACGCCGCACAAGCACCCGGACTATGGTGTCGTCACTATCTCGCTGAAACCCATCGGCGGCATTCCGGGCGATGCCAGCGCCTCGCAGATGGATCTGGTCGCGGACATCGCGGAACAGTTCAGTCAGGACGAAATCCGTGTCAGCCATGAGCAGAATCTGGTGCTGCCGCATGTGGCGCTCGCCGATCTTCGCACGGTCTACGACCTGCTCCTTACCGATGGCCTTGCCACCGCCAATGCCGGGCTCATCACCGACATCATCGCTTGCCCCGGCCTCGATTATTGCGCGCTCGCCAATGCCCGTTCCATCCCCGTGGCGCAGCGCATTTCCGAGCGCTTCGGCGCGGCGGAGCGGCAGGCGGAAATCGGCGATCTGAAGATCAAGATTTCCGGCTGCATCAATGCCTGCGGCCATCACCATGTCGGCCATATCGGCATTCTCGGCGTCGAGAAGAAGGGCGAGGAGCTTTACCAAATCACGCTCGGCGGCTCGGCGGACGAGATCACCACAGTGGGCGAAATCACCGGGCGCGGCTTCTCCTCGGAAGAGGTGGTGGATGCCATCGAGAAGATCGTCGATACCTATCTCGCTTTGCGCCAAAGCAAGGACGAAACCTTCCTCGCCGCTTACAGGCGGGTAGGGCTGGCACCGTTCAAGGAGGCGCTCTATGGCGAAATCAGCCGTGCTGCCTGACACCGTTGAGTCCGCCGCCGACGAGGCGCGCGCGCTGGAGGCCCGTTATGGCAATCTCGACGCGCGGCTCATTATCGAGCTTGCCGTCGATCACCTGTTCAACGAGGAGATCGCGGTGGTTTCCTCCTTCGGGGCGGAATCGGCGGTGCTCCTGCATCTGATCTCCGAGGTCGATCACACAACGCCGGTTATCTTCCTCGACACAGGCAAGCATTTCCCCGCGACGCTCGCCCATCGCCGCCGTCTGGTGGAGGAATTGGGCCTCACCGATGTGCGCGACATCCTTCCTTTGCCCGAGACACTCAAGGTGGAAGACCCGTTCGGCGCGCTGTCGATGACCGACAAGGACCGCTGCTGCCATATCCGCAAGGTGGAGCCAATGGCGCGTGCCGTCGCGCCCTGGCGGGCATGGATGACGGGCCGCAAGCAGTTTCAAGCCTCGACGCGCGCCAGCCTGCCCGTGTTCGAGGCGGTGGGCCCGCGCGTCCGCATCAATCCGCTCGCTCGCTGGCAACAGGCGGATATCAAGGCCTATATGGAAGCGCACGGCCTCCCCGCCCATCCGCTGGTGGAAAAGGGCTACCCCTCCATCGGCTGCATGCCCTGCACGCGGCCCGTCGCTGATGGAGAAGACCAGCGCGCCGGACGCTGGGCCGGATCGGACAAGACCGAATGCGGCATTCACTTGACCGGTCTCACCGATACGTTGACCAACATTTCACTGACGGAATCGAATTTATGAGTGATGCAGCCGAAAAGCGCCTCTGGGCCCGTGACGGTTTTCGAGACGATCCCTATATCGAGGCCGCCAGCCTGGAGGAAGCGGGTGATGCCCCCGCCGTCATCCTGCCATTGGCCGCGTGGCTCGGGCTCGATGACGATATCAGGCGCACCAGCAACCGCCGGATCGGCGTGACGGTCGCACCGGGCGAGAGCATCGATCCGCTTATCCACAAGCTCGACACGATCCCGCTGATCGCGCTGCAATTCCCGGCTTTCAACGATGGCCGCTCCTACTCCAAGGCGCAAATCCTGAGGGAACGTCATGGCTTTCAGGGAGAGCTGCGCGCCGTGGGCGATGTGCTGATCGACCAAGTGGTGCTGATGCTCCGCGCCGGTTTCGATACGCTGCAGGTGGCGAACCCGATAGCGCTGAAACGCCTCGCCGCCCATGATTTGCGCGACACGCCGGGCTATTACCAGCCGGGCCGCGGCTCGGCAAAAACCGGAGGATATAGCTGGCGGCGGACGCCGGTGGGGTAGGGGGCTGCCATTTGATGGAATGGCCAACCTCTCAAGAAATATTCTTATGACCTATGCAGACAGGAAGCATTGATGTCCGATACGATTGAAACCGATGTTGTTATCGTTGGCGCGGGGCCGGTGGGCCTGTTTGCGGTGTTCGAGCTGGGGCTGCTCGACCTGCGTGCTCATGTCATCGACATTCTCGACCGCCCGGGCGGGCAGTGCGCCGAGCTTTATCCGGAAAAGCCGATCTATGACATTCCCGGCCTCCCGGAGGTCACCGGCCAGCAGCTGACCGACAATCTCCTGAAGCAGATCGCGCCTTTCAGTCCGCAATTCCATTTCTCCACCATGGTAACCGCTCTGACGCGCCTCGAAGATGGCCGCTTCCGCGTCGAGACCGATGCGGGCGAAGTCTTCCTCACCAAAGTGGTCGTCATCGCCGCCGGCGGCGGTTCCTTTCAGCCGAAGCGGCCGCCGGTGCCCGACATCGAGCATTATGAGGGCCGATCCGTCTTCTACGCCGTGCGCAGGATCGAAGCCTTCCGCGACCGCGATGTGGTGATCGTCGGCGGCGGCGATTCGGCGCTCGATTGGACGCTGAACCTCGAGCCGGTGGCGAAGTCCGTGACGCTCGTCCACCGCCGCCCCGAATTCCGCGCCGCGCCCGACAGCGTCAACAAGATGTGGGCGCTGGAGAAGGAAGGCCGTGTGAAGTTCCGCATGGGGCAGCTTGCCAGCCTCAACGGAGCGGATGGCGAGTTGTCGCAAGTGGTGATCAAGGGCGCGGAAGGCGGGGAAGTGCTGGAGGCCGACCGGCTGCTGCCCTTCTTCGGTCTGACGATGAAGCTCGGCCCCATAGCCGATTGGGGACTGAACCTCGACCAGAACCTGATCGCCGTCGATACGGAGAAATTCGAGACATCAGAGCCAGGCATCTTCGCCATCGGCGACATCAACACCTATCCCGGCAAGCTGAAGCTCATCCTTTCGGGCTTCCACGAGGCAGCCTTGATGGCGCAGGCGGCAAAGCGTATTGTCGCGCCCGGCGAGCGGATCGTCTTCCAGTACACGACCTCGTCCACCTCTCTGCAGAAAAAGTTGAAAGCAGCATAGTGAGTTCCGATACGCTTCTCATCCACGTCACCGACCAGAACGGCGAGCGCCACACGCTGGAGGCGCTCGAAGGCTTCCGCGTGATGGAGATCATCCGCGACTGGGGGCTCGACATCAAGGCCGAGTGCGGCGGCGCTTGCGCCTGCGGCACCTGCCATGTCTATGTGGATGAGGCGTGGGCGCACAAGCTCTATGCGCCGCTGGACGAGGAGCAGGACCAGCTCGACCAGACGTTCCATGTCGAGGACAATTCCCGTCTTTCCTGCCAGCTTATCATGACGCCGGAATTGAACGGCCTCGAAGTGACACTGGCGCCGGGTACGGAAAAGGGGCGGGAGGCGGCTTAGGGGAACAAGGAATAGGGGAGGAGGCTGCCGCTTGCTCCCCAAAACATATTCCCCTATCTCCCCTATTCCCGACTCCCCCTCGAAAGGAACTCCGTCATGATCCGGCACATCGTTTTTTTCAGCGCCAAGGAAGGGCAGGATATCCAGGAGATCCGCGCCGGGCTGGAGCGGCTGGGGACGATTCCCCATTCCGATCTGTTCGAGGTTCTGGAGAACACTAAGGTCGATCCGCTCTGTGACAAGATCGATCTCGTCGTCTATGCGGAATTCGCCGACGAAGCGGCGCTTGCAGCCTATAAGGCTCACCCCACCTACGCCGAAACCACCAGACATGTCCGCCCGATGCGCGAGCTGCGTTTTTCGGCGGATGTGGTGTCGAAGGTAAGGTAAATCACCCGCGCCGGGGCTTCACCGCCAGCGGCAGATTGCCGAAAAGATCCGGCTCGCTGCTGGTCCGCGCGCCCTCAATGGCGAGGATGCGCAGTTTCGTCTCGACCCCGCCATTGGCTGAAAACCCGCCCGTCTTGCCATTCGCGCCGAGCACGCGATGGCAGGGGACGATGATGGGATAGGGGTTCTTGCCGAGCGCCTGCCCCACCGCCTGTGACAGGCTGATATCGCCGATTTGCCTTGCAATCGCTCCATAGCTCACGGTTTCGCCGGGCAGTATGCGCAGCGCGATTTCATAGACCTGCCGGTGCAGCGGCGGCAGGTTTTCCATGTCGAGCGGCGCGTTCGACAAATCTGCTTTCTCGCCTTCGAGGAGCGCCTTGATGCGGCCGATCACGTCCAGCACCAAGGCGGGCGCTTCGCTCTCCCGCGCCGCCGGAAGCCGCTTCTGCAGCCGTGCCAGCGTTGCCGCTGCATTCGCTTCCGGCAGTTGCAGCGCGACGATTCCTCGCTCGCCCCATGCGATGCCGCAAGGGCCGATCGCGGTGTCGAAAATGGTCAGTCCCAGCGATTCCATCCGATAGATCCTATCAGAAATCCCCATTTGATGCTGTTGGACGTGAGCGGTAATAATGTTATGCGTAAAGCAAATGCGGGCATCCGAGGAACGCAAATGGACGATTATGAAAGATACGCCACTGGGCTGCTGATTGTATTCGGCGCGCTCATCATCGGCGGTTTAATGGCGGTCAACATTACCGTTGGGGACAAGCCCGGCTTCCTCTTCGCCTTGGGCGCAGCCATCGTTGCGTGGGGCTCGGCTTTCGCGGTGCTGTTCGACCGCCCGCGCATCTACGGCCTGATGATCGCCGCTGCGGTCGCGCTCGTCGCCGCTTCCATCGCCGCCTATGTCATGTAAGAAATCGTCTTATAACCCCTCCGCGTGTTGACACGGGACCATCAGGCGGTCCTTATGAATCATCGAGGTCCTTTGAGTCGGGTAAAATCCGCTTGAGGGCTAAGAGGGAAGCCGGTGCGTATTCCCCAAGAATACAAGGCCGGCGCTGCCCCCGCAACTGTATGCGGCGAGCTGCTGTCATTGAATGCCACTGGTCTTGAGACCGGGAAGGCCGACAGTCGCAATGACCCGCGAGCCAGGAGACCTGCCTCGATGCGAGGGATGTGAGAGCATCCCGTGAATAGGTCAACGGGCGGGGTGTCCCGGTGCATCGCTTGGCAATGGATGGCGCAAGGCCACCTGTTTCCGTTCGTGCGCGCTCGAATATCCCCGTCACCATCACCGGGGATTTTGATGCCGATTGCCGAACCTGCCGCCGAGACCATCGCCAGACGCCGCGCCGCCTCGCAATGCTCGCCTGAGGAAATCTTTATCGCCTGGCTTTTGTGGTTGCCCAAGGAAGCCGACATGGCTGCCGCCGCCGCCGAGGAAATCCGCAGGCTTGATCGCTATCAAGGCCCGTTGACCGGCCCGCTTCGCTTGCGTGAGATGTTCGTCACGCTGGTCGCCTCGCTGGAAGGTGCACTTCATTGACATAAACATATCTTTATGTCATTAAATCTGCTCGCCCATCCCCTTTGGCTGGCAGAGCAGGTATTTGTTTCATGAGTTCCATTGACGATCTCTTCGGGGCAGAAGCCCCGAGGCGGGACGGTTCCGAGGTTCTGGCTGCGCTCACCAGGGCCGCGCGGGAACGGATTCTAATCCTCGATGGCGCGATGGGAACGCAGATCCAGGGGCTAGGCTTCCACGAGGAGCATTTTCGCGGCGAGCGCTTTGCCGCCTGCGATTGCCAGCTTCAGGGCAACAACGATCTTTTAACGCTCACCCAACCCAAGGCGATTGAGGAAATCCATTACGCCTATGCCATGGCGGGCGCGGATATCATCGAAACCAACACCTTTTCCTCCACCTCCATCGCGCAGGCCGATTACGGCATGGAGGCCATGGTCTATGAATTGAACCGGGATGGCGCGCGGCTTGCCCGCCGTGCGGCGCTGCGCGCCGAGAAGACGGATGGACGCCGCCGCTTCGTCGCCGGGGCGCTGGGGCCGACCAACCGCACCGCTTCCATCTCGCCCGATGTCAACAATCCGGGCTATCGCGCCGTCACATTCGATGACCTCAAGATCGCCTATGCCGAGCAAATCCGAGGTCTCATCGACGGCGGGGCCGATATCATCCTGATCGAGACGATCTTCGACACGCTCAACGCCAAGGCGGCGGTTTTCGCGACGGAAGAAGTCTTTGCTGAAAAGAGCGTCCGCCTGCCGGTCATGATCTCGGGTACGATCACCGATCTCTCCGGCCGCACGCTTTCCGGCCAGACGCCAACGGCCTTCTGGTATTCGCTGCGCCATGCCCGGCCTTTCACCATCGGGCTCAATTGCGCGCTGGGGGCCAATGCCATGCGCGCCCATCTGGCGGAGATATCCGGCGTCGCCGATACCTTTGTCTGTGCTTATCCGAATGCCGGCCTCCCCAATGAATTCGGCCAGTATGACGAAAGTCCGGAGGCGATGGCGGCGCAGATCGAGACCTTCGCCCGCGAGGGGCTGGTCAATGTCGTGGGTGGCTGCTGCGGCTCGACGCCGGACCATATCCGCGCCATCGCCGAAGCCGTCTCCCGTCATAGGCCACGGGAAATTCCGGAAGCCGAGCCTCTGATGCGGCTTTCCGGGCTGGAGCCTTTCACGCTCACCAAGGACATCCCCTTCGTCAATGTCGGCGAGCGTACCAATGTCACCGGTTCGGCGAAGTTCCGCAAACTGATCACGGCGGGCGATTATGCCAGCGCCCTCGATGTCGCCCGCGACCAGGTGGAGAACGGCGCGCAGATCATCGACGTCAATATGGATGAGGGGCTGATCGATTCGCAAAAGGCGATGACCGAGTTCCTCAATCTCATCGCTGCCGAGCCGGACATCGCCCGCGTGCCCGTCATGATCGATTCCTCCAAATGGGAGGTGATCGAGGCAGGGCTGAAATGCGTACAGGGCAAGCCGGTGGTCAATTCCATCTCGATGAAGGAGGGCGAGGAAGCCTTCCTGCATCATGCGAAGCTCTGCCGGGCCTATGGCGCCGCCGTCGTCATCATGGCCTTCGATGAGCAGGGGCAGGCGGATACGGAAGCGCGCAAGGTGGAAATCTGCACCCGCGCCTATAAGTTGCTGACGGAAAAGGTGGGCTTCCCGTCCGAGGATATCATCTTCGACCCGAACATCTTTGCCGTCGCCACCGGCATCGAGGAGCACAACAATTACGGCGTCGATTTCATCGAAGCCACGCGGGAAATCATCCGCACCTTGCCGCACGTCCATGTCTCGGGCGGCGTGTCGAACCTCTCCTTCTCCTTCCGCGGCAATGAGCCGGTGCGCGAGGCGATGCATGCCGTGTTTCTCTACCACGCCATTCAGGCGGGGATGGATATGGGCATCGTCAATGCCGGTCAGCTGGCGGTCTACGAATCGATCGAGCCGGAATTGCGCGAGGCCTGCGAGGACGTGGTGCTCAACCGCCGTCCCGACGCGACCGAGCGCCTGCTGGAGCTTGCCGAGCGCTTTAAGGGGGCGGCGGGCAAGGAGGCGAAGGAGCGCGATCTTTCCTGGCGCGAATGGCCGGTCGAGAAGCGGTTGGAGCATGCGCTCGTCAACGGCATCACCGAATATATCGAGGCGGATACCGAGGAGGCACGGCTTGCCGCCGAGCGGCCGCTGCATGTCATCGAAGGTCCTTTGATGGCGGGGATGAATGTGGTGGGCGATCTCTTCGGCTCCGGCAAAATGTTCCTACCGCAGGTGGTCAAATCCGCCCGCGTGATGAAGCAGGCGGTGGCGGTGCTCTTGCCTTACATGGAAGAGGAAAAGCGCCTCAATGGCGGCAGCGGCGAGCGCCAGAGCGCCGGCAAGGTGCTGATGGCGACCGTCAAGGGCGATGTGCACGATATCGGCAAGAACATTGTCGGCGTCGTGCTCGCCTGCAACAATTATGAGATCATCGATCTCGGCGTCATGGTCCCGGCGCAGAAGATTCTGGAAACGGCGCGCGCGGAGAAGGTCGATATCATCGGTCTCTCCGGCCTCATTACACCGTCGCTCGACGAGATGGCCCATGTCGCCTCCGAGATGGAGCGCGAAGGCTTCGACATTCCCCTCTTGATCGGCGGCGCCACCACCAGCCGGGTGCATACCGCGGTGAAAATCCACCCGCGCTACGAACGCGGCCAGGCGGTCTATGTGGTCGATGCGAGCCGCGCCGTCGGCGTCGTCTCAAGTCTCCTGTCGAAGGGAAGACAAGCCTATATCGAGGGCGTGCGCGCCGAATATGCCAAGGTCGCCGCTGCTCATGCCCGCAACGAGGCGGAGAAGCAGCGCCTGCCGCTCGCCCGCGCCCGCGCCAATGCGTTGCTGATCGACTGGGATGTCTATACACCACCCAAACCAAGCTTCCTCGGCACCCGCACATTCGAAGACTGGGATCTGGAGGAACTCTCCCGCTATATCGACTGGACGCCCTTCTTCCAGACATGGGAACTGAAGGGCCGCTTCCCCGCCATTCTCGAAGACGAAAAACAGGGCGAAGCCGCGCGCCAGCTTTATGCCGATGCGCAGGCAATGCTGAAGAAGATCATCGAGGAGAAGTGGTTCCGGCCGCGCGCCGTCATCGGCTTCTGGCCGGCCAACAGCGTCGGCGACGATGTCAGGCTTTTCACCGGCGAGGACCGTGAAAAAGAACTCGCCACCTTCTTCACGCTTCGCCAGCAACTCTCGCGACGTGGCGACAAGCCGAACATCGCGCTCTCTGATTTCGTTGCGCCGCTCGGGAGCAAGCCGGACTATCTCGGCGGCTTCGTGGTGACGGCGGGCATCGAGGAAGTGGCCATTGCCGAGCGCTTCGAGCGCGCCAATGACGATTATTCCTCGATCCTCGTCAAGGCGCTGGCCGACCGCTTCGCCGAAGCCTTTGCCGAACGCATGCACGAGCGCGTGCGCAAAGAATTCTGGGGCTATGCGCCGGATGAAAACCTGACGGGTGACGAACTGATTGCGGAAGGTTACCAGGGCATCCGCCCCGCGCCGGGCTATCCCGCGCAGCCCGACCATACCGAGAAGGCGACGCTCTTCCGCCTGCTCGATGCGGAAAAAGCGGCGGGAGTCGAGCTTACCGAGGGATATTCCATGTGGCCCGGCTCATCCGTCTCGGGCCTCTATTTCTCCCACCCCGAAAGCTATTATTTTGGCGTCGCCAAAGTCGAGCGCGACCAGGTGGAGGACTATGCCGCCCGCAAAGGCATGAGCGTGGAGGAGGTCGAGCGCTGGCTGGGACCGATCCTCAACTATATGCCCGGCGAGGCTAACTCTTCTGCCGAGGCGGCGGAGTGAAGCTCACGCTTTCGTGAGGCTGACATTACCGCGATTTAATCCGGCCATTCATGTTCCATTCACGGGTGAGGAACGATGGTGGTTGCGTGAGTTTCACATGCCCAACCAACAAGGAATCAAGATGAAAAATCTTGTCATCGCCGTCACCGCGCTTTCGCTTCTCGCTCCCTCGGCGGCATTCGCCCAGTACCGTCAGCCGGGCTATGGGCATCCGCCTCGGGTCGAGAAATCGTGGAACAAGCGCCATGATGATCGTCGCGACTGGCGCCGTCATGACGACCGGCGCGAGCGTTGGACGCGGGGCAAGCAGCTGCCGCGCAGCTACCGCAGCCATGTCGTGCGCGACTATGGCCGCTATCGCCTCAGCAAGCCGCCGCGCGGCCATGAGTGGGTGCGGGTAAACAATGATTACCTGCTGATCAGCATCGCCAGCGGTGTCATCGCCTCGATCGTGGCGGGTCGGTAATCCTCCCCTTGCTTTGAACCAAAAAAGGCGGCTTCCAAGGCCGCCTTTTTTGCAGCGGGTTAAATCATGCAGCCTGCTGCCACTTGACGCTGAGGCGTTCCATCAGCGCCAGCGCGTCGCTGGGCGCGCGTACTTTAATGTCATTGTCGAAATAAACGTAGACATCGCGCCCCGTCCCGAGCGGTTTGGTTGGTGCCGTCACCCGCTCGGCGTCCTCAGGCTCGCGCCCCTGCGCCCAGGCGCGTATCCGCGCCGCCCAGCGGTCGAGCGATTTGTCGTCATAGCCGCTGACATAGAGTTCCTCCGAGCCATGCAGCCGACAATAAACGAAGTCGGTGGTGAGATCCATCAAGAGCGGCCATTCCACCGTATCGGCGACGACGAGCCCCACTTTATGACGGCGCAGAAGCGCGATGAATTCGGGCGAACGGAAGCTGTCATGGCGAATTTCCAGCGCATGGCGGAGCGGCCGGTTTGTATGGCTCCGGGTAAACGCGCGCCCTTCGAGCCGCACATCGTGCCGTCGTGCGAGCTCGGCAGCCGCATCGGTGTCACGGGGCAGCAAGGTCAGGAACGCGTCGAACAATTCCGGGTCGAATTTCAGACTCGGCGGAAACTGCCAGAGGACCGGCCCGAGCTTCGGGCCCAAACGCAACAGGCCCGAGGCCATGAAATTGGCGAGCGGCGTCTCAACATTCTTCAACCGTCGCAGATGGGTGATATAACGCGAGCCCTTGATGGCGAAGACGAAATCCTCAGGCGTTTCCTCGCTCCAGCGCGCGAAGCTTTCAGGCCGCTGCAGCCCATAGAACGTGCCGTTGATTTCGATCGAGGGAAAATGCTCCGCGGCGTAAGCGAGCTCCCGACGGTGCGGCAGCCCTTCCGGATAGAACACCCCGCGCCAGCGTGCATACGTCCATCCCGATATGCCGATGCGGATCGTGCCTGTCCTCGCCATGAATTTCGCCTGTGTTGAGCGGTTCGATGACGGAACGCAGGTACCGCGCCTATCGTTCCCCATGACAGCACGATGGCGGGGTTTCCGAATCGTCGTCATCGACGATTTGTTGGCATCGCCCGATATCTGTGATAGGTTACATGTAACCTTGAAGGAAAAAGCCATGCCGTCTCCATCCAAGTCCCGGTCCTCGCGCGTGAAGGTGGGAGAGCATCGCGCTCGCCTGCGCGCCCAAGGCTTGCGTCCGATCCAGATCTGGGTGCCGGACGTCCGTACGCCCGCCTTCAAAACCAAGGCGCACAGTCAATCGCTCGCCGTCGCCGCCAGCGCGAAGGCCGATGAGGATCAGGCATTTATCGATGCCATTTCCGATTGGGACAATGAATGAGGCGCGGCGAGATCTGGACGGTCGCAGGCGGCAAAGACTATGCGGGCAAGCCTCGTCCGGTGGTAATTGTGCAGGACGACAGTTTCGACGCGACGGACTCCATTACCATCTGCGCCTTCACATCGGATGAGACGGAAGCCCCTTTATTCAGGCTTCCCATCGAGCCGAGTGAACGCAACAATCTGCGTACAATATCCCGCCTGATGGTCGATAAGATTACGACTGTCCCGAAAGCGAAAATAGGCAGCTTGGTCGGACGGCTGGATGATGAGGACATGGTGCGCCTCAATCGGTCAGTGATGGTATTTCTTGGCTTGGCTACAGGGCCAAAAACAAAAAGAGCAGTTTGATCGAACGTAACCAGGGAAATTGAAGCTTATGGCGGAGAGAGAGGGATTCGAACCCTCGATACGGTTTCCCGTATACACGCGTTCCAGGCGTGCGCCTTCAACCACTCGGCCACCTCTCCGTTCGTCCGTTTTCTCCCGAATGGGTGGCGAAACGGGTAAACAAATGCACCGGGGATTCTGTGGCGCTGGTTAGGCGTCTACCATCCGGTGCGGCGCGCACTATAGCCAGAAAGCCGCCGGGTTCAACCGCTATTTCGTGAATCTGAAAAGAATTCCGAACCATGCGCTGGCCGATTGCGCTGAGCCTTGCCGCGCTCTAAATTCAGAAGGCTCCGGAACATTCGTAGAGTGACACATCCATGCTGCGTTTCCTGTCTCGCGTACTCGCCGTTGCATCCCTTGCGCTCGCGGTCATCTGCGCCGTGCTCGACGCCGCCCGCTCCGTCGGGGCCGGAAAAATGGTCGCCACGCCGCTCCATGACATCTGGTCCGCCGCATCGCCGCAGACGCTGGCCGATGCACAAGCGCTGGTGACGCATTACATAAGCCCCATGGCGTGGGACCCGGCGCTCATCTGGGTGCTGCAGCAGCCGGCCTGGCTGATTCTGGCGGTGCTGGCGCTGTTGTTCCATACACTGACCTACCGCCGCGAAGCCCGGTTCGGCTATGTGGTGGCAGACTGATTGGAGAAGCCCGATGACCCTGATGGAAAAACTGACGAAGAAGCTGCAGATGCCCGCCCCGGAAGAGGCGCTGCCGGGCCGTGCGGAGCCGATTCCCACTGCGAGCACCCATTTCATCACGGGCCGTCCGCTCAAGGGGCCGTGGCCGGACAACATGAAGAAGATCATGTTCGGCATGGGCTGCTTCTGGGGCGTAGAGCGGCTGTTCTGGCGCATGTCGGGCGTTCATGCCACGGCCGCGGGTTATGCCGGCGGCATCACGCCCAACCCCACCTATGAGGAAACCTGCACCGGCCTCACCGGACATACGGAAGTGGTGCTGGTGGTTTACGACCCCGCCATCATAAGCCTCGCCGATCTCCTTAGGGCTTTCTGGGAAGAGCATGACCCGACGCAGGGCATGCGTCAGGGCGCCGACATCGGCACGACCTACCGTTCCGCCATCTACACCTTCTCGCCTGACGACCGCGATGCTGCCGAGGCAAGCCGCGAAGCCTACCAGAAGGCGCTGGATGCGAAGGGACTTGGACCCATCACCACGGAAATCCGCGATGCGCCGGAATTCTACTATGCCGAGGATTACCACCAGCAATATCTGGCGAAGAACCCCGGCGGCTATTGCGGCCTCAAGGGCACCGGCGTCGCCTGCATCGCATAGTTACTGCTTTCCGGAAAGCATGGCGGGCGCTGTGGGATTTTCCACAGCGTCGAGATTCCGCGTGAAATTTTTGCGACACCATGCCAGATAGAAGGCCAAGTGTGCGGGTGGGTTCTGCGCGCTAGATAATGGTTATGTGTGAAGAGTGATCCAGAGGGTTGAGACAATGAAACAATTTATCACGGGCCTGATGGCCGCGACTGTCCTGTCCGTCGCCGGTCTGCCGGCAAGCGCCTTCGCGGCGGATGAAAAGCCGGCTGTCATCTATGATCTCGGCGGAAAATTCGACAAATCCTTCAATGAGGCGGCTTATCTCGGCGCCGAAAAATACAAGGCCGACACGGGCATCGCCTATCGCGAATTCGAAATCCAGAACGAGGCGCAGCGCGAGCAGGCCCTGCGCAAATTCGCGCAGGATGGAAACTCACCTGTCGTCATTGCCGGTTTTTCCGCTACTGCTGCCATCGAGAAGGTGGCGGATGAATTCCCGGACACCAAATTCGTCATCATCGACGCCGTCGTTGAGAAGCCGAATGTCCGCTCCGTCGTCTTCAAGGATGAAGAAGGCTCCTATCTCGTCGGCCTCCTCGGCGCCCTGGCGTCGAAGACCGGCACGGTCGGCTTCGTCGGCGGGATGGATGTGCCGCTGATCCGCAAATTCGCCTGCGGTTATGTCGGCGGTGTCAAGGCCACCAACAAGGACGCGAAAGTCATCCAGAACATGACCGGCGATACGCCCGCCGCCTGGAACGATCCGGCCAAGGGCGCCGAGATCGCCAAGTCGCAGATGGACCAGGGCGCGGATGTCATCTACCATGCCGCCGGCGGCACGGGTATCGGCGTTCTCCAGGCGGTCGCCGATGCGGGCAAGCTCGGCATCGGCGTCGACTCCAACCAGAACGGCCTGCATCCCGGCCATGTGCTGACCTCGATGGTCAAGCGCGTCGACGTCGCCGTTTACAACGCTTTCAAGGACGTCGCCGACAACAAGTTCACCAGCGGCGTTCAGGTTCTGGGCCTCAAGGAAAACGGCGTCGACTACGCGGTCGACAAGGACAATGAGAAGCTGATCACCCCGGAAATGAAGCAGGCTGCGGAGGCCGCCAAGGCCGACATCATCGCCGGAAAGATCAAGGTCCACGATTATATGACCGACAACAAGTGCCCGTATTGATGGGGCAGCTCGGACGATGAACGCGAAACCGCCGGGTGATGAGCCCGGCGGTTTTGTTTTTGCGACGTTACTACCACATGAATTGACGGGGAGAGCCTGCCCTCACCAATGCGGCGGCTTCGTCACCGGAATATCCGGCGCGGTCTGTTCTTCCAGCACGAGGAACCGGTCGGTCAGCGCGTCGAGCTTCTTGCGCATGGCCTCGATGGTCTTCCACTGCTCGGCGATCTCGCTCGAAAGCTCCTCGATGGTCTTGTCCTGTTCGGCCACGCGGATTTCTAGTTCCGTCAGGCGTTCCGCATCCGATCCGTTCATCATCGCTCCTGTCGCATGGTCAAGAACCGACTCTGCCAGAGGCGGGCCTGTGAATCCACCGCTTGTGCGGATTTCAGGAGTCTTTAATGTTGACATGGGCGGTGTCCTCGGATGATGCAGCCCTGTTTAAATGTGACCCACGGATGGGGAAATGGCGGAAGCTGCAATCGAACTCAACGGCATCGACAAGCGCTTCGGGTTGGTTCATGCCAACCGCGATATTCATCTGCGCATCGACCGGAGCACCATTCACGGCATCATCGGCGAGAATGGCGCGGGTAAGTCGACGCTGATGTCGATCCTCTACGGCTTCTACCAGGCCGACCGTGGCGAGATCCGCGTCAATGGTAAAAAGGTTGCCATCACCGATCCGAATGCGGCCATCGCGGCGGGCATCGGCATGGTGCATCAGCATTTCATGCTGGTGGAGAATTTCACCGTGCTGGAAAATGTCATGCTCGGCGTCGAGGGTGCGCCGCTGCTGGCCAAGGGTATTGCCAAGGTGCGGGCGGAGTTGCGGCGGCTGGAGCAGGAATATGGCCTCGAGGTTGACCCCGACGCGCTGATCGAGGATCTGCCGCTCGGCCTCCAGCAGCGCGTGGAAATCCTGAAGGCGCTCTATCGCGGCGCGGATATTCTCATCCTCGACGAGCCGACCGGCGTGCTCACGCCTGCCGAGGCGGATCATCTCTTTCGCATTCTCAGGCAGTTGAAGGAACAGGGGAAGACCATCGTCCTCATCACGCACAAGCTGCGCGAGATCAAGGCCGTCACGGACAATGTCTCGGTCATGCGGCGCGGCGAGATCGTCGCCACGCTGCCGACGGCGCAGGCGAGCGTCGAGGAACTGGCGGAGCTGATGGTCGGGCGACGCGTGCTCCTGCGTGTCAACAAGGCGGAGGCAAAGCCCGGTGCGGTCAAGCTTGCGGTCGAGAATCTGAGCGTGCGCGACAACAGGGATTGCATCGCCGTCGAGAATGTTTCCTTCAATGTGCGTGCCGGAGAGATCGTCGGCATTGCCGGTGTCGCGGGCAATGGCCAGTCGGAACTGATCGAGGCGATTGCCGGCATCCGCCGCGCGATTTCAGGCAAGGTCCTGCTCGACGGCCAGCCGGTCGATGTCACCGGCAAGGCCAATCCCGCCGAACTGCGGCGGCGCGGGCTCGCCCATGTGCCCGAAGATCGCCACCATATGGGGCTGGTGC
Source organism: Brucella sp. IR073 (assembly GCF_049065735.1). Taxonomy (NCBI): domain Bacteria; kingdom Pseudomonadati; phylum Pseudomonadota; class Alphaproteobacteria; order Hyphomicrobiales; family Brucellaceae; genus Brucella; species Brucella sp. IR073. The sequence goes on along the minus strand of NZ_JBAKHD010000002.1, from coordinate 39,332 downwards.
TTCCCTTCGAGGAAAGCGAGAACGCCATTCTCGGTTATCACGACGACCCGCGCTATCTGAAAGGGCCGTTTCTCAACATCGAAGCCATCCGCGCGGATGCAGCGGCGAAGATCGGCCAATATGATATCCGTCCCGCCGACACGCGGCTCAAGACCGCCAATTTCTCCGGCGGCAATCAGCAGAAGATTGTGTTGGCGCGTGAGATCGAGCGCGATCCATCCGTGCTCATCGTCGCGCAGCCGACGCGCGGCGTCGATGTCGGCGCCATTGAGTTCATCCACCGCCGCATCATCGAGATGCGCGACGCGGGCAAGGCGGTGCTGCTCGTTTCCGTCGAGCTCGATGAGATCCGTTCGCTCTCGGACCGCATCCTGGTGATGTTCGCCGGGCGCGTCGTCGGCGAATGCGACGGGCAGGCGAGCGAAGGCGAAATCGGCCTGCTGATGGCGGGCGTGGAAAACAAGGAAGCGGCTGAGTAATGACGCAGACACAGGCACTCATCATCATCGACGTGCAGAAGGCGATCGATGATCCCAAATGGGGCCGGCGCGGCCAGCCCGAAGCCGAAGCCGCCATGGCGCGCCTGCTCGCCGCCTGGCGCGAGCGCCGCCTGCCGGTGATCCATATCCGCCATGATTCCACCGATCCGCAGTCGCCCTACCTTCCCGGCACCGATGGCAATGAATTCAAGGCGGAAGTCGCGCCGCGAATGGGCGAGCCGGTCGTCGACAAGCGCACCAACAACGCTTTCATCGGCACGGATCTGATGGACGTGCTCGATGAATTGCAGGTCGGCCGCCTGGTCGTGGCGGGCGTGCTGCTGGAAAACTCCGTCGATGCCACGGTGCGCATGGCCGCCAATCTCGGCTTCGAAGTCACCGTTGCCGAGGATGCGGTGGCAAGTATCGACCGCAAGGACCGTAACGGGCGGACATGGACGGCGGAAGAGGTCCACGCCCTGACGCTCTCCATCTTGGATGGCGAATATGCCCGCATCTCCACCGCGCAGGCCATCATCGAGGCGTTGCCATGAGCCAACCTTTCGCAAAACTTCCCGCCTGGGCGGATTATGGGCTGATTCCGCTCATCAACCTCACCGTCGCCTTTCTCGTCGCCGGGCTGGTCGTGCTGCTCGTCGGGGAGAACCCCCTGCAGGCGGCGGCGCTCATGGTCAAGGGCGCGTTCGGCTCGGGCGAGGGCATCGGCTATACGCTCTATTACGCGACCAATTTCATCTTCACCGGCCTTTGCGTCGCGGTCGCTTTCCATTGCGGCCTGTTCAATATTGGCGGCGAGGGGCAGGCCTATATTGGCGGCCTCGGCGTTTCGCTCGTCTGCCTCGCCTTCGGCAATATGCTGCCCTGGTGGCTGACTTTTCCGCTCGCCATCCTGGGCGCGGCGCTGGCCGGCGCGCTCTGGGCGCTGATCCCGGCATGGCTGCAGGCGCGGCGCGGCTCGCATATCGTCATCACCACAATCATGTTCAACTTCATCGCCGCCAGCCTCATGGTCTATCTGCTGGTCGGCGCGCTGAAACCGGCGGCTTCCCAGGCGCCCGAAACCGCCGTCTTCGGCCCTGGCGGGCAATTACCCCAACTGGGCTGGCTGCTGCAGATCTTTGGCCTGCAGGTGCGCTCTGCGCCGTTCAACGTGTCCTTCCTGCTAGCGCTGGCATCAGCCTTCCTCGTCTGGGTGCTGATCTGGCGGACCAAGCTCGGCTATGAAATCCGCACCATGGGCTTCAGCCCCCGCGCCGCCGATTATGCCGGTATCGGCCAGGCGAAGATCATCATCATCACCATGATGATATCGGGCGCGCTGGCGGGCATGATGGCGTTGAACCCGGTCATGGGCGCGCAGCATCGCATGCAGCTCGATTTCGTCTCCGGCGCGGGCTTCGTCGGCATCGCCGTGGCGCTGATGGGCCGGTCGCATCCGGTCGGCATCGTGCTCGCCGCCATCCTGTTCGGCATGCTCTATCAGGGCGGCGCGGAAATCGCCTTCGACATGCCCAACATCTCGCGCGACATGATCGTCATCATCCAGGGGCTCGTGATCCTCTTCGCCGGCGCGCTTGAGCATATGTTCCGCCCCGCCATCCAGCGCCTGTTCGGACGCATCGGTGGCTCGGCTTTACGCGCCGCGCCCATCACCACCGGGGAGAGCCACTGATGGACGCCTACGTCACGCTCATCCAGCTCCTGGATTCCACCGTCCGCCTGACGGTGCCGCTGCTCTTCGCCTGCCTCGCCGGGCTTTATTCCGAGCGCGCGGGCATTTTCGACATCGGCCTCGAAGGCAAGATGCTGGCGGGCGCCTTCGCCGCCGGAACGGTCGCCTATATCACCGGCTCGGCCTATGCCGGATTGCTGGCGGCAGTCCTCGTCTCGGTTCTGCTGGGCCTCGTGCATGGCTTCGCCTCGATCACCCATCGCGGCAACCAGATCGTCTCAGGCGTCGCCATCAATTTCATCGCGGCGGGAACGACGGTCATCCTCGGCCAGGCATGGTTCCAGCAGGGCGGGCGCACGCCTGCGCTGCCGGGCGAGGCGCGTTTCGGCGCGCTGCAATTGCCCGGCGCGGAAGCCCTGAAAGACGTGCCTTTTATCGGGTATGTCTATTCCGAGCTCCTCTCCGGCCATTCGCTTTTGACCTATCTCGCCTTCCTCATGGTGCCCTTCACCTGGTGGGTGCTTTACCGCACGCGCTTCGGCCTTCGCCTGCGAGCGGTGGGCGAGAACCCGGCGGCGGTCGATACGGCGGGCATCTCAGTGCCGTGGCTGCGCTATCGCGCGGTGATCTGCTGCGGCATCCTCTGCGGTCTTGCGGGCTCTTATCTTGCGCAGGCGCAGGGCGCGGGCTTCGTCAAGGACATGACGGCAGGCAAGGGCTATATCGCGCTCGCCGCGTTGATTTTCGCCAAATGGCGGCCGGTCAATGCCATGTTCGCCTGCCTGCTCTTCGGCTTCCTCGACGCGCTGGCGATCCGCATGCAGGGCAGCCCGCTGCCGCTCATCGGCCATGTCCCCGCGCAGTTCATGCAAGCGCTGCCCTATGTGCTGACCGTCGTGCTGCTGGCAGGCTTCATCGGCAAGGCCATCCCGCCCAGGGCTGGTGGTGTGCCCTACGTCAAGGAACGGTAATTATGTCAACAGATCTATTCGACGCCGCTTTCAGCGCAATGCAGAAATGCCATGCGCCCTATTCGAAATTTCCTGTCGGCGCGGCATTGCGCACGAAAGACGGGCGTATCTATTCCGGCTGCAATATCGAGGTCATTTCCTTCCCGGAAGGCTGGTGCGCGGAGACGACCGCGCTCTCGCACTTCGTCATGGGAGGGGGCGGCGAGATATCCGAAATCCTCGTCGTCGCCGAGAAGCTGGAGAAATGTTCGCCCTGCGGCGGCTGCCGCCAGCGTTTGGCCGAATTCGCCGGGCCGGACACGCCGCTGCATCTGTGCGATAACAGCGGCGTGGTGGAAACCGTACGCTTGGGGGATTTGCTGCCGCGCGGTTTCAAGACGGATGTGATCGGGGGATGAGCCAGATGAACGAAGCGGCCAGCTGCATCGCCGCGAGGCTTGCAGAAGCGAAACTCGCGCCAAGGCTCGCCATCGTGCTGGGCTCAGGACTTGGTCCTCTGGTGGACGCGGTGGAAGACGCTGTGCGTATTCCCTATGCTGATCTCCCCGGTTTCCCGGCAAGCGGTGTTTCCGGCCATGCGGGCGAGCTGGTGGCGGGACGGTTGTCCGGCAGGCCGGTCATCATCCTCTCCGGTCGCGCCCATTATTACGAGCATGGCAATGCCGCCATCATGCGCCCTGCGCTGGAGACCTTGAAAAGCCTCGGCATCGAAAGCCTGATCCTCACCAATGCCGCCGGTTCCGTGCGCGAGGACCTCGCCCCCGGCAGCGTCATGCTGATCGACGATCACATCAACTACTCCGGCATGAACCCGCTGATCGGCGAGCCGTCCGACGCGCGTTTCGTCGGCATGACATCCGCCTATGATACCGAGCTGAAACACGCCCTCGAGACAGCCGCCGCGAAGGCGGGCGAGGCGCTTTCGAAGGGCGTCTATATGTGGTTCTCCGGGCCCTCCTTCGAGACGCCCGCTGAGATCCGCATGGCGCGGGTGCTGGGCGCGGATGCGGTCGGCATGTCCACCGTGCCGGAGGTGATTCTCGCGCGGTTCCTCGGCCTGCGCGTCGCCGCCTGCTCGGTCATCACCAATTACGGTGCCGGCATGACCGGCGCGGAACTGTCGCATCAGGAAACAAAGGACATGGCGCCCATCGGGGGCAAGCGCCTGCAAACGATCCTGGAACATTTTTTGGCCGCATGATCTTATCCGAACCCTAAGCAATTTCGGTATCATGCCCAGTGGGAGACATAGCATGAACGCAGCCGACCGCAGAACTTTGGCGCTTCGCGTCCTGCCCCTGATCGACCTGACCGATCTCGACGAGAACTCCACCGCGCAGGCGGTGGCGGAGCTGAGCGCCCGGGCGATCACCCCGCATGGCCCCACGGCGGCGATCTGCATCTGGCCGCGCTTTGTCGAGACGGGCAAGGCGCTGCTGCACGGCACCGGCGTCAGGGTCGCCACCGTCGTCAATTTTCCCCATGGCGGCACCGACATCGACGAGGTGCTGGCGGAGACGGAGCAGGCGGTCAATGACGGCGCGGATGAGATCGACCTCGTTCTGCCCTATCACGACTTTGCTGCCAATGGCGCGGCTGTCTCCCGGCAGATGATCCGGTCGGTCAAGAAGCTTTGCGGCCGCAAGGTGAAGCTCAAAGTCATCCTCGAGACGGGCAAGCTCGCCGATGAAGCGCTGATCGAGACCGCGTCGGAAGTGGCGCTGGAAGAGGGCGCGGATTTCATCAAGACCTCGACTGGTAAGGCGGAGGTGAATGCAACGCCTACCGCGCTGCGCATCATGCTGGAGGCGATCAGGGATTCCGGCCGTGATGCCGGGGTCAAGCCCGCAGGCGGTATTCGTACGCTGGAAGACGCCGCGCTCTATCTCGATTTCGCCGACGAGATCATGGGCGACGGTTGGGTGAAGCCGGAGACCTTTCGTTTCGGCGCATCCAAGCTGCTCGACGATGTGCTCGGCGAGCTCGGCAGCGGCGGCCCCGCCTCGACCTCGGGCTATTGACCCATGCTGCCGCAGGAAATCATTCGCGCCAAGCGCGACGGCAAGACGCTTCCCCCCGAAGAAATCGCCTTCTTCGCCCGCAGCATCGCCTCCGGCGCTGTCAGCGAAGGGCAGATCGCTGCCTTTGCCATGGCGGTTTTCTTCAACGGCATGAGCCGTGACGAGGCGGTGGCGCTGACCCTCGCCATGCGCGATTCCGGCGATGTGCTCGACTGGTTCTCGCTCGATGGCCCTGTCGTTGACAAGCATTCGACCGGCGGCGTCGGCGATAATGTCTCGCTGATGCTCGCCCCCATCGTCGCCGCCTGCGGCGCCTATGTGCCGATGATTTCCGGACGCGGCCTCGGCCACACCGGCGGCACGCTCGACAAGATGGATTCGATCCCGGGCTATATCAGCCAGCCGGACAAGGCATTGTTTGAGAAGACGGTGCGCGAGGCAGGCTGCGCCATTATCGGCCAGACCGCCGACCTCGCCCCCGCCGACAAGCGCTTCTACGCCATTCGCGACGTGACGGCGACGGTGGAATCGATCCCGCTCATCACCGCCTCGATCCTGTCGAAGAAGCTCGCCGCCGGGCTGCAAGGCCTGGTGCTCGACGTGAAGACCGGCAACGGCGCTTTCATGCAGAAAAGCCGTAACGCCACCGCCCTTGCGGAAAGCCTGGTCGCGGTCGCCAATGGTGCGGGCCTTCCCACCACGGCGCTGCTGACCGATATGGACCAGCCGCTGGCGCTCGCCGCCGGCAATGCGGTGGAGGTGAAGAACGCCGTCGATTTTCTCACCGGAGATAAGCGCGATGCGCGGCTTCTGGAAGTGACGCTGGCGCTCTCCGCCGAAATGCTCGTCACCGCCCGGCTGGCGGCAACGCCGCTTGAAGCGATGGAGAAAGCGCGCGAGGCCCTTACGAGCGGCAAGGCGGCGGAGGTGTTCGGGCGCATGGTGGCGCTTCTTGGCGGGCCGAATGATTTCGTCTCGCGGGCCGCGCACTATCTCCCCGTTGCCCCGATCATCCGGGAAGTCCCGTCACCGCAAAAAGGCTTTGTCGGCTCGGTGCAGACCCGTGCGCTCGGGCTTGCCGTCGTCGCGCTTGGTGGCGGCCGCACAAGACCGGAGGATGCGGTCGATCACGCAGTAGGTCTCACCGCTCTTCAACCCATCGGCGCTGAAATGAACGCGGGCGATCCGCTGGCGCTGGTCCATGCCCGCGACGAGCTATCCGCCGATGTGGCGGTCCGCGCCGTTCAGGAGGCCTATGGTTTCGTACCCCTGCGTCCTCGCGCTACTCGTCCGGTGAAGCGGCGGATTGCAGGTTAAAAATAGAATTTTTAGAATTTCCCCTAATAATACGATCAATATAGAAGTATTATTCGGAGATAATAATGAAACTCAATAATATTGATCTGTATTATGAGGTTCAAGGAAAGGGCGATCCCATCGTTCTGATCGCCGGATATACCTGCGATCATACATTCTGGGATGCGATGGTGCCTGCCTTGGCACGGAAATTTCAGGTCGTCACATTCGACAACAGGGGCATTGGCCGCACCAAGGACGGTGGAAAGCCGTTCTCCGTCAAGGACATGGCCAAGGATACGGCGGCGCTCATCAAACACCTCAAGCTTGGTCGTCCGGCGATCATCGGCCAATCCATGGGCGGCGCGATTGCCCAGACGATGCTGGCGCAATTTCCCGAAGTCTGCGGGCGCTGCGTCATTCTGAATTCCACGGCGGTGTTCCGGCAGGCCGCGCTGATGGCCTTGGAAAGCCTGCTCGCGCTGCGCCACGCCGGTGTCGATTTCGATCATCTGGTCGATGCCACCTTGCCTTGGGTGGCGGGGAGCGAATGGCTCACGCAGTCGGAAAACATCGCCGCTTTCAAAACGTTGCTCAAGGAAAACCCCGTGCCGCAGTCGGCTGCCGATCAGGCGCGCCAACTGGCGGCGTTGAAGCCGTTCGACGCGCAGCCATGGAACAAGCCGTGGAGCCATCCCTCCCTCGTCGTTTCCGCCTCGGAAGATGTGCTGGCCCTGCCCACGGAAGGAAGGGCACTGGCAAAAAGCCTTGGCGCGAAATTCGTTGAAATCCCCGGCGGCCATGGCAGCCCGGTCGAGCAGACGGAGCGCCTTTCGCGGATTCTGATCGAGTTTTTACAAAGCACGCCGAAGGGATAAATAGTTACACCCGGCGGATGGGTGCGGGATACCGGGCGACCATTTCGTCTACGGTCATGAGCGGGATGCCCTCCACGATCGATTGAGCGATGAGGAGCCGGTCGAAGGGGTCCTTGTGAATGGACGGCAAGCCTTCCACTGCAACGGCGTCCTCGCTCGTAATAGGGAGTTCGAGAAAGCCATTATCGATGAGGCCACGGCGCAGCAGGCGGGGATCGACGGTAAAATCCGCCCGGCCAAGGCCGCGCTTGATGGCGATTTCCCAAAGGCTCGCCGCGCTGAACAGAAGCTCATTATCGGCGTTCCCGATTTCGGCGAAAGCTGCTGGCGGCAGCTTTTCAGGCTCGCCCGCCGCCCAAAGCAGGAGATGGGTGTCCAGCAGGAACTTCATCCTTCGCCGCCGAACAATTTTTCTATTTCCTCGCGCCCCATATCGTCGAAATCATCTGGAATGGAAAACTGGCCGTCCAGGAATCCGATACGGCGTTTGGCATCAGGGGCTGCAGCATCGATGGCGACGACTTTCACCATCGGCTTGCCGGATTTGGCGATGACGAAGGGCTCGCCCTTGGCCGCCTTGTCGATAAGGCGCGAAAGGTGCGTCTTGGCTTCATGGATATTGACGGTGCGCATGACACACTCCTGACTTAGTTCACTAAACTTAGTCTAGGTGCCATCTGTTTTCAAGCCAAGCGCGGCAAAAGGTCAGAAAGTCACTTCGTCCCGTACATCCGGTCGCCCGCATCGCCCAGACCCGGCACGATATAGCCTTTGTCGTTCAAATGGCTATCGATGGCGGCGGTGTAGACGGGGACGTCCGGATGCGCCTTGGTGAAGCGTTCGATGCCTTCGGGCGCGGCGAGGAGGCAAAGGAAGCGGATATTGCTCGCGCCGCGCTCCTTCAGCTTGTCGATGGCCGCGATGGCCGAATTGGCGGTGGCGAGCATCGGATCGACCACGATGATGAGCCGGTTAACGATATCCTCCGGCGCCTTGAAATAATATTCGATGGGCTGCAGCGTATCGTGATCGCGGTAGAGCCCGATATGGGCGACCCGCGCGGCAGGCACCAGATCCAGCATTCCCTCCAGCAACCCGTTGCCCGCGCGCAGGATCGAGGCGAAGACCAGCTTTTTGCCTTCCAGCGTCGGCGCATCCATTTCGGTCAGCGGCGTTTCGATGCGTGTCGTCGTCAGTTCCAGATCGCGCGTCACTTCGTAGCACAGCAGCAGCGAGATTTCCTTGAGCAGCCGCCGGAAACTCGCCGTCGAGGTTTCCTTTTTGCGCATGATGGTGAGCTTGTGCTGGACAAGCGGATGGTCGATGACGGTGACGCTCATGATGGTCTCATATGCATAGATTAGTTTTAAACACCTCGTGCCTGCTTGTTTCGCCTGATGCAAGCTTTATATCGATGTCATCGAGATAGGTAGGTGATGGTATGAGCCAGGAACATGGTAGCGCGGCCCGTGTCGGCCCGAGCGGCGGCATGGAGCAATCCTTCGGCTTCCGCAAGGTCGCGGAGGAGGAGAAGCAGGGGCTGGTCAACGAGGTGTTCCACCGCGTCGCCTCCCGCTACGACCTGATGAACGATCTGATGTCCGCCGGCATGCACCGCGTCTGGAAGGACGCGATGGTCAATTGGCTGTCGCCGCCCAAGCGCGAGGGTTGGCAGGTGCTCGATGTCGCGGGCGGCACCGGCGACATCGCCTTCCGCATTCTGGAGGCCTCCAATCGCCAAGCCCGCGCCACGGTGCTGGACATCAACGGCTCGATGCTTGCCGTCGGCCATGACCGGGCCGTGAAGAAAGGCCTTGCCGACAATATCGAATTCGTCGAGGCCAATGCCGAGGAACTGCCTTTTGAGAGCAATCGCTTCGACGCCTACACCATTGCCTTCGGCATCCGCAACGTGCCGCATATCGACCGCGCGCTGGCGGAAGCCTACCGCGTGCTGAAGCCGGGCGGGCGCTTCCTCTGCCTCGAGTTCTCCGAAGTGGAAATGCCGCTGCTCGACCGCTTTTACGACGCCTGGTCGTTCAATGCCATTCCGCGCATCGGTGACCTCGTTGCCGGTGACGCCGATTCCTACCGCTATCTGGTCGAGTCCATCCGCAAATTCCCGCGCCAGGCCGATTTCGCCGACATGATCCGCGCCGCCGGCTTCGAGCGCGTGACCTGGCGCAATTATTCCGGCGGCATCGCCGCGCTACATTCCGGCTGGAAACTTTAAACTTGATGAGCACGAGTATCGTCGCATGAGCAGACTCGCCGCCGCCTTCCGGCTTCTCCAGGCCGGATGGATCATGACGCGCGAGGGCGTCATCACCGCGCTGCCCGCCGATGGGTTGAGCGGGCTGCCCGCCTTTGGCCATCGCGTCGCCGGGCTGCTGGCGCGCCGCCGTGCCCGCACCACGCTCCGATCGGAGCGCATGTCCCGCGCGATGAACCGGCTGGGGCCGTCCTATGTGAAGCTGGGTCAGTTTCTGGCGACACGGCCCGATATTGTCGGGCGGGATGTGGCGCTCGATCTGGCACTGCTGCAGGACCGTCTCGATTATTTCCCGCGCGACGCTGCGGTCAGGGCTATCGAAGGCTCGCTTGGCCGCCCGATCGATGACCTTTTCGTCAGCTTCGGCGAGCCCATCGCAGCGGCTTCCATGGCCCAGGTCCATCCGGCGGAGGTGATGCGCGATGGCGTGCCGCATAAGGTGGCGGTCAAGGTGATCCGCCCCGGTGTGCGTCAGCGCTTCGCCCGCGACCTCGAAAGCTTCTTCATGCTGGCACAGATGCAGGAACGCTATGTTCCCGCCACGCGCCGTCTGCGCCCGGTCCAGATTACCCAGACGCTCGCCCAGTCGACGCGCATCGAGATGGATCTGCGGCTGGAGGCGGCGGCGCTTTCTGAAATCGCCGAGAATGTGAAGGACGATCCGGGTTTCCGCGTTCCTGCCGTAGATTGGGAGCGCACGGGCCGCGACGTGCTGACGCTGGAATGGATCGACGGCGTCAAGATGTCCGATATCGAGGGCCTGCGCGCCGCAGGGCACGATCTGCGCAAGCTCGCCGAAACGCTCATCCAGTCCTTCCTGCGTCACACGCTGCGCGACGGCTTTTTCCACGCCGACATGCATCCGGGCAATCTCTTCGTCGATCCCCAGGGCACCATCGTCGCCGTCGATTTCGGCATCACCGGCCGGCTCGGCAAGAAGGAGCGGCGCTTCCTCGCCGAAATCCTCTACGGCTTCATCACGCGCGATTATGCCCGCGTTGCCGATGTGCATTTCGAAGCCGGCTATGTGCCGCATCGCCATGACGCCGCGAGCTTCGCCCAGGCCATCCGCGCCATCGGCGAGCCGATCCACGGCCAGTCGGCGCAGACCATTTCCATGGCCAAGCTGCTGACCCTGCTGTTCGAGGTGACCGAGCTCTTCGACATGCAGACCCGGCCCGAGCTGCTGCTTTTGCAGAAGACTATGGTGGTCGTGGAAGGTGTATCCCGCACGCTCGACCCGCATTTTAACATGTGGAAGGCCGCGGAGCCCGTCGTGGGCAATTATATCAGGGAAAGTCTCGGCCCGGTCGGCATGATGGCGGACGCGCGCGAAAGCGGCTTCGCGCTTCTCCATCTGCTGCGCCAGACGCCTGACATGGTCAAGCGCTTCGAGCGGATCACCTATGAGCTGGACCATATGGCGGAGGAGGGACTGCGGCTCGCGCCCGAGACAGCGGAGGCCATCGGCAGGGCTTCCGCTCGGCGCTCACGCTGGGGGCGTGTCGGCTTTGCGCTGCTTGCATTAGCCGTGCTTGCAATCGCTTTGCGCTTCCATTCGTAGCGAAATGGGCGTAATTTGATTGCAATGATTGCGTTTTGGGCAAGGGTTGCAATCACATGGCCAGTATCACCATCCGTAATCTCGACGACGCGGCGAAGGAGCGGCTACGTCTGCGCGCCGCCCGCAACGGCCGGTCCATGGAAGAGGAGGCGCGGCTCATCCTAGGAGATATTGACGCGCCTGATATCCCCGTACATCAGGTAAAAGCGGCGGGTATAATCCCTTCCTTGAGGGATAAAAGGATATTGCTCATCATTGGCGGGGGCATCGCCGCCTATAAATCCCTCGACTTGATCCGCCGCCTGCGCGAGCGTGGCGCGAGCGTCCGCCCGGTCATGACCCGCGCGGCGCAGGAATTCGTCACGCCGCTCTCGGTCGGCACGCTCTCGGCCGATCACGTCTTCACCGACCTTTTCTCGCGCGAGGACGAGCAGGATGTCGGCCATATCCGCCTGTCGCGCGAGGCGGATCTGATCGTCGTCGCCCCCGCCACCGCCGACCTGATGGCGAAGATGGCGCATGGCCTTGCGGACGATCTCGCCTCCGCCGTTCTGCTCGCCACCACGGTGCCGGTGCTCATTGCCCCCGCCATGAACCCGCTGATGTGGAACCATCCCGCCACACGCCGCAACCGCGCCACGCTGGCGGGCGACGGCATCCGTTTTGTTGGACCCAACAGGGGCGAGATGGCTGAAGGCGGCGAGGCGGGAACGGGCCGCATGGCCGAGCCGCTGGAAATCGTCGCCGCCGTCGAAACCTTCTTCAAGCCGGCAAACTTGCCATTGTCAGGCAGGAAGATCATCGTCACGTCAGGCCCGACCGTGGAGCCGATCGACCCCGTGCGCTACATCGCCAACCGCTCCTCGGGCAAGCAAGGCCATGCCATCGCGGCAGCGCTCGCCCGCCTTGGCGCGGATGTGCATCTCGTCTCCGGCCCCGTGTCGATCCCGAATCCGCAAGGCGTTGCTGTCACCCATGTCGAGACTGCGCGGCAGATGAAGCAGGCGGTCGAAAACCTGCTCCCTGCGGATGCCGCTGTCATGGTCGCCGCTGTCGCCGACTGGCGCACAGAGGGCGCAGCGTCGCAGAAGATCAAGAAGCAGCCGGGCGCCGAGCCGCCGATGCTGCGCATGGTCGAAAACCCCGACATCCTCGCCACTATCGGCCACCACGCCAATCGCCCGCGCCTCGTCGTCGGCTTCGCTGCGGAAACGCAGGACCTGCTAGCCAACGCTCAAAAGAAGCTGGAGAAGAAGGGTGCCGACTGGATCGTCGCCAACGACGTCTCGCACGGCGTCATGGGCGGCGACCGGAACCACGTCCGCATCGTCTCGCAAGATGGCATCGAGGAATGGCCTGACATGAGCAAGGAAGATGTGGCGGCGCGGCTGGCGGGGAAAATTGCGGAAGCGATGAAGGGAATAAGGGAATAAGGGAGTATGTTTCGTGCCCGACTTACTCCCCTACTCACCTACTCCCTTTTTTCTTCGCCCATGTCACATTCCCCCCTCCTGTCTCGTCTAGACATCGGTAACCCCAAGACATGGAGCCATTCCGATGCAACCGAGAATGAAATACTACAACGTCGTGCCGCAGCTGATGCAGGCCATGCTCGACCTCGAAGAGAAGGTGAAGGCCAGCGGGCTGGATGAGACGATCCGCCACCTCGTCAAGATCCGCGCCTCGCAGATCAATGGCTGTGCCTATTGCATCCATATGCATACCGGCGAAGCCCGCGCCCATGGCGAGACGGAAGAGCGCATTTACCTGCTGGACGCCTGGCGTGAATCGCCGCTCTACACCGACCGCGAGCGCGCCGCGCTGGCCTGGACCGAGGCGCTGACGCTGGTGGCTGAGACGCATGCCCCCGATGACGTCTATGAAGCGCTGAAGGCGCAGTTCAGTGACGAGGAAATCGTGAAGCTTACCCTCGCCATCACCACCATCAACGCTTGGAACCGCATATCGGTCGGCTTCCGCTCCATCCATCCGGTGAAGAAGGCGCATGTCGCAGCCTGACGAACCCATAAGTACCGCCCCTGACGATGCCGGGGCGGTTTTCGAGGCCCTGCGCCCGCGATTGATCCGCATCGCCTATCGCATGCTGGGATCGGTCGCGGAGGCGGAGGATATCGTGCAGGAGGCCTGGCTGCGCTGGCAGGGCGCAGACCGGGCTTCCGTGCGTGATGCCAGGGCATTTCTCGCCCGTGTGGTCACAAGGCTTTGCCTGGATCATCTGAAATCCGCGCGGGTGCGGCGCGAGACCTATCCCGGCACCTGGCTGCCCGAGCCGGTTGTCGATCCGGTGGAAGATGAGGAAGACGACCTCACGCTCACGCTGATGATGGCGCTGGAGCGGCTTTCGCCCCTGGAGCGCGCCGCCTTCCTCCTGCATGACGTGTTCGACGTGAATTTCGATGAGGTGGCGCGCGTTCTGGGCCGCGATCCCGCCGCCTGCCGCAAGCTCGCGAGCCGCGCGCGCGATCATGTGCGCGAAAGCCGCCCGCGCTATCCTGTGCCTGAGGATCGCGGCCGCAGCATCGCGGAAGCCTTCTTCCAGGCGTCCCGCAATGGCGACATGACCGCCTTGCAAGGGCTGCTGGCGGAAGATGCGGTGATGTATTCCGATGGCGGCGGCATCCGCATCGCCACGCTCAACCCGATTTTCGGGCGCGAAAAGATCGTGCGCTTCTTCGTCGCCATTTCCGAAAAGCCCTCCGGCCGCATGCCGCCCGCGCACCGCTTCGACCGCATCGACGGCCTGCCCGGCATCGTCACGCTCGAGGAGGACGGCCTGCCGCAAACCGTGGCGCTGGATATTGCAGAGGGGAAAATCACGGCAATCTATGTGATGCGCAATCCGGAGAAGCTGCGGCATTTGGACGTTTGAGAAATTGAGCGTCGGCGGGACAGCGCCCCCCCTCTGCCCTGCCGGGCATCTCCCCCGCAAGGGGGGAGATTGGCTGATATGGATATCGCCGCTCACCTTCCAACGTCGACAATTGATACCACCGCGGATGAAGGCGTAATCTCCCCCCTAGCGGGGGAGATGTCCGGCAGGACAGAGGGGGGCGCTGTCCCGCCAAGGTTTCAAGCTAAAAGCTGAAATGGCGCTAAAAAAACTCGTCCAGCAGCCGGTAATAGGCAATCTTCTTCTCATCCACCTCCGGCCCGCCATAAGCGACGAGAAACGGCTTCACCCACTCCTCCCCGAGATTATGGATCACACTCCATGTGGCAAGCGCCAAGTCCTGGTGCCGGTCGGCGACGCCCAATCGCCCACAATCGATGAAGCCGGTGAAGCGGCCATTGTCGGCCATGAAGTTCGGCAGGCAGGCGTCGCCATGGGTGACGATGAGTTCCTCGCTCTCAGGTCTGAGGCGCAGAAGCTCCTCGAGCACGCTTTGCGGCGTTCGCCCTTCGCGCTCCTCGTCAAAATCCTCTTCATCGACTTCCCCCGCTTCCATGCGGGCGCGGGCATCCTCGATACGATTGTCCAGACGATGGTCGAAGGGGCAGGCGGCGGGGTCGATGGCGTGCAGGGATTTCAGCGCATCCGCCAGCAACTGCACGATGCGATCAGGCGCGAGCCCGCCCATAGATGTGGCAAGGTCGGTTCCGGCAAGCCGCGTCATCAGCAGCAGGCTGCGCTCCGGCTGAATCTCGAACTCGATCACTTGGGGGCACGGGAGGCCCTGCGCTCTCAGCCATTCCAGCCGCGCCGCCTCGCCGGGCAGTTCGCCCACCGTGCTCGCCGGCTCGATCTTCAGCACCAGCCCCGGCTTTACCTCATGCTCCAGCAGGAGCACATGCGCTGATGAACAACCGAGATCGTCCTTCCGGCTGCGATAGCCTTCAAGGCGCTTGGCGAACGCCCGCGGCAGATCGAGTGCGGCCAATGCGGAATCGACCATGTTTCCCCTCGTCAGGCGGCCCTGTCGCGCACCTGATAATCCTTGACGGTGGCGAAGCGGATCGCCTTCCAGCGCTCCGCCTCATAATTCAGCGAGAAGCCGTTCTGGGCGAGAAATACCGGATCGTTGTCAAGATCATGTGCGATATCGGCGCGGTGCGCGGCGATGAAGCGGGAAAGCTCCGCCGGATCGTCCGCCGAGATCCAGCGGCAGACAGAAAAGCGCGACATTTCGAAACCGACCGGAAGCGAATATTCCACTTTCAGCCGCTCGGTCAGCACGTCGATCTGGAGTGCGCCGACGACGCCGACAATGGCGGGCGAGCCGTCATCGGGCAGGAAAAGCTGCACCACGCCTTCCTCCGCCATCTGCTGCAAAGCTTCTTTCAGCTTCTTCGCCTTCATCGCATCGTCAAGCCGCACGCGGCGCAGGATCTCCGGGGCGAAGTTGGGGACGCCGCGGAAGAGAATGTCCTCGCCCTCGGTCAGCGTGTCGCCGATGCGCAGCGTGCCGTGGTTCGGTATGCCCACCACGTCGCCTGCGAACGCTTCGTCGGCGATCTGCCGCGTGCGGGCGAAGAAGAATTGCGGCGCCGAAAGGCTCATCGGCTTGCCGGTACGCACCAGCTTCGCCTTCATGCCCCGCGCGAGCTTGCCTGAACAGACGCGCAGGAAGGCGATGCGGTCGCGGTGGTTTGGGTCCATATTGGCCTGGATCTTGAAGACGAAGCCGGTCATCCGCTCCTCGGTCGCCTCCACCTTGCGCGTGTCGGCGTCCTGCGCGCGCGGGGAGGGGCCATAGTCGCAGAAGGCCTCGATCAGGTCGCGCACGCCGTAATTCTTGAGCGCCGAGCCGAAATAAACCGGCGTCATGTGCCCTTCGCGGAAGGCCTGCACATTGAACGGGCGGCAGACGCCCTGCGCCAGTTCCACCCCGTCGATCCACGCCTGCCGTTCATTTTCCGGCAGCAACTTGGCCGCGTCTTCGGGGCCGCGCACCTTGGTCGGCTGCTCCTCATTGTCCTGACGGCGCAGCGTGCTGTTGTGGAGATCGAAGGTACCGGCAAAGCTTTTCCCCGAGCCGATGGGCCAGGTGATGGGCGCTGTGTCGAGCGCCAGCTTCTCCTCGATCTCGTCAAGGATTTCCAGCGGGTCGCGCGCCTCGCGGTCCATCTTGTTGACGAAGGTGATGATCGGGATGTCGCGCATCCGGCAGACTTCGAAGAGCTTCAGCGTGCGCGGCTCGATGCCCTTGGCCGCGTCGATGACCATGACAGCGGAGTCCACCGCCGTCAGCGTGCGGTAGGTGTCGTCGGCGAAATCCTCATGGCCCGGCGTATCGAGCAGATTGAAGACGCAATCCTTGTATTCGAAGGTCATGACCGAGGTAACGACCGAGATGCCGCGCTCGCGCTCGATCTTCATCCAGTCCGACCGCGTCTGGATTCGGTCCTTCTTCGCCTTGACCTCGCCGGCAAGCTGGATCGCGCCGCCGAAAAGCAAGAGCTTTTCCGTCAGCGTCGTCTTGCCGGCGTCCGGGTGGGCGATGATCGCGAAAGTGCGGCGTTTGGAAACGGGATGATCGGCGGCGGGCATGCGGGCAAGCTCATTTCGAAAATCGGAACTGCGGGCTTCTACCAGCCCAAGCGCCGCCCGTCGACCCGTTTTGATGGAAGCACGCGACCGGCCACCAGCGAATGGCTCTGGCCGCGGCTCGCAGCGTCAGCAGATTTATTTCGCCTTGGAGGCGGTTGTTCTCGCCCGCGAGGTAGTCGTCTTTGCCCGTGCGGCCGGTTTTGCCCTGCTGGTTTTCCTGACGGCGGGGGCAGGGGCGCTGACGGCGGCGGCGAGAGGCGCGGGGTTTCCGAAGCCCTTGAGGCCGAGGCCGAAGGCGATGAACGACCAGCCCTGGAAGATCAGGTCGATTGCCAGGAAGGCGCCGAGCACCCACAGGCTGTTGACCGGCCAGCCGAGCGCGATGACGATGCCCACCAGCGCCGTCAGAACGCCCGTCGCCACGATCCAGCCCCAGCCCGTCGTGTTGTGCCTCGCCTCATAACCGCTCCAGATGCGCACGAGGCCGGTGGCCAGCAGCGCCGCGGCGAGCAGGAAGGTCAGCACTGTGGAAGCGAGGATGGGGTTCATGAAGGCGACGATGCCGGCAGCGGCATAAAGCAGCCCGCTCAGCGCCCAGAAGAGGTGGCTCTTCCACCCCGTAACGCCAAAGGCATGGACGATCTCGATGATGCCGCCCAAAAGCATCAGCATGCCGATGAAGAGGACGGACGCCACGGTCGCGAGCACGAGATTGCCGAGCGCAATGCCGCCAAGGAGGAGCAGCAATATGCCGATGCCGACGAACCATGCCCATTTGCTCCGAAGTATCTCCGAAACGTCGGCTGCGTTTGGAATATTGGCCGGCATGATAGTTCCTGGTGTCTTAGCCATTTCACTTCTCCTGACAAGACTGGAAGCATGATCCTGTAGGATCGCGCGGATGAACTTAAATCGACTGTGCCAAATTAAATTTAATTTTATCCTTCATCTTGGTTATTCTTTGAGAAATACATGTGTCTTCTGTTGGCGATGGAAATCATTCCTCTCCATCTTGTGATTGCATTATTTGCCCTGCCGGTTGCTCTTCCCAAAACCTTTGATTTCGCGGATAAAAGGCCGTCATCAGGACTGCCATTTCTCATGCTTGAAGCCATCTCGACCTATTGGGCGCAAATCTTCGCCGTCGTTTCGCTCGTCATGGGCGCGGCGGCGGCCATTCACGCCACGATGACGAAGGAGGACGTTCGCGCGGCAATCGGCTGGGTCGGCGTCATCGTTCTCTCGCCGGTCGTCGGCGCGCTCATCTATGCCGTGGCGGGCATCAACCGCATACGCCGCTCGACGCTGACACTACAACGCGCGGGGATGCCAAAGGTTGAGCAATATCATCTCGCCGAATATGACGTGGCGGACGAGACGATGGAGCGGCAGTTCGGCGATGCGCTGGCGACCATGAAGACGCTGGGCGACCGCGTCAGCCGCTATCACCTCACTTCGGGCAACGGCATCGAGGTTCTGCCCGATGGCGACGAGGCCTATGCCGCCATGCTCGCCGCCATTGACGGGGCGCAGCGCAGCATCCTCCTCGAAACCTACATCTTCGACAGGGATGTCATCGGCATCCGCTTCGCCGATGCGCTGGTGCGGGCCGTCAGGCGCGGCGTCGAGGTTCGGGTGCTCATCGATGCGGTCGGTGTGCGCTATTCGATCCCCAGCATCGTCGGCTATTTGAAGCGCGGCGGGGTGCCGGTCGATGTGTTCAACGGCAACATCATCATCGGCCTCCGGCTGCCCTATGCGAATCTGCGCACGCACCGCAAGATCCTCATCGTCGACGGCGCGGTCGCCTTCACCGGCGGCATGAACATTCGCGCCGGCTTCGCCGCCGCCGTAGCGGGCGAAAACGTCGCGGGCGACACGCATTTCCGCGTCACCGGTCCCATCGTCACCGATTTGTTTCACACCGCGCTGGAGGACTGGCTGTTCGTCACAGGCGAGCTTTTGACCGGCCCCGCCTGGGCCATCGTTCCGCCCGAGGCCCGGCTGGGATCGGGCATCCTCGCGCGCGTGGTCCCGTCAGGACCGGATAGGAGCCTCGAGACCAATCACCGTATGATGATCGGGGCGTTTTCGGTCGCCAAGGATTATATCCGCATCATGTCGCCCTATTTCCTGCCGGACCGCGAGCTCATCAGCGCGCTGGTGACGGCGGCAAGGCGCGGCGTGGCTGTGGATATTCTTGTGCCTGGCGTCAACAATCTGAAGCTCGTTGACCACGCCATGACCGCGCAGTTCGACCAGCTGTTGAAGGATGGCTGCCGCATCTGGCGCGCGGCCGGGCATTTCAACCATTCCAAGCTCATGGTGGTGGACGATGCCTGGGCCTATATCGGCTCGTCCAATCTCGACCCGCGCTCGCTGCGGCTCAATTTCGAGGTGGATGTCGAAGTGTTCGACGCGCGCTTCGCCAGGAAGGTGGATGCGCGCATTCGCGCCGCGATGAAGGGCGCCAGGCCCGTTCTTCTGGAAGAGTTGCGCGCCCGCCCGTTCCCGGCCCGGCTGCTGGAGCGCATCATCTGGCTCGGCTCGCCCTATCTATGACGCCTGTTTGACGCCGAATACGGCCCTAAGATCGATATGCGCCTTGATCGGAAGGTGATCCGAGGCGACGCGCGCAAGCGGCGTGTTGTGGACTTCCAGCGTGGTCACGAGATCGTGCGGATGGCCCAGCACCCGGTCGAGCGCCAGCACCGGGAAGCGTGAGGGAAAGCTCGGCACCGCGCCCGAGGAAGGGTCAAAGATGGGCAGCAGCGAGGCGAGCGAGGAGCGCTTGCCCACGCGCCATTCGTTGAGGTCGCCGATGAGCAGGGTAGGGCGCGCCTCCTCCGCCTCGAAAGCGGCCAGGATCGCCTCCGCCTGCTGCTCGCGCGAGCGCCGCAGCAGGCCCAGATGCGCCGCGATGATGCGCAATTCGCCGATGGAAAAATCAATATCCGCCACCAGCGCCCCGCGCGGCTCGACGCCGGGAAGGTTCAACTGGCGCACGCGCCGCACCGTGCCCTTGCGCAAGAGGATGAGGTTGCCGTGCCAGCCATGGCCGGTGGGCGACATCGGATTGATCGGCGCTGGGACAAGCCCGCTCTCCCGCTCCAGCCAGGCGAGGTCCAGCAGCCCGGAGCGCTGCCCGAACCGCTTGTCCGCCTCCTGGATGGCGATCACGTCGGCATCGATCTCGGCGATGACCCGCTGGATGCGCTCGGGATCGAACTTGTTGTCCACGCCGATGCATTTATGCACATTGTAGGACGCGATGATCGTATCCCCCACGCCCCTGTTGGCGGAAGGCGGCCTGTGGCCGGGCCTGTTGCGAATGGCCGTAAGAATGTTCGCGGAGAGCCTGCTGTTACCCTGAAGCTTTCTTCGCACCAACGCTTGCCTTTTTGCCTGTAAGCGCGCCGGGACCTGCCGGCCGGGAAAGGGATGGTGCTAAGATAGTCTTTAAGGGTGGGGGGGCGCAAGTTTTTGCCATCCTTGCCCGGCCACCTCTACAATATTCTTATAGCCGACGTTGCGATGATGATCAGCGCCACCGCCACCATCAGCGGGCGCACCGGCACGCGTTTAACCACATAGGCGCCGATGGGCGCGGCGATGACGCCACCGACAATCAAGCCGATGGCCGCGTTCAATTCCGACCAGCCGAGCGTCAGCACGAAGATGATGGAGATCGACAGCGTCACCAGGAATTCGGTGAGGTTGGTGGAGCCGATCACCTTCTTCGGATCATGCCCGCGGCCGACGAGCGAGGTCGTCACGATCGGGCCCCAGCCGCCCCCGCCCGCCGCATCGAGGAGGCCGCCGCCGAACCCGACATAGGGGATGATCCAATCGCGCACATCGCGCGGCCAAAGCGGCCGGAACGCCTTGAAGAGGATGTAGATTCCGATGGCGACGAGATAGGCCGAGACGAACGGCTCAATCGCCTTGCCGTGGATCTGCGTCAGCAGATAAGCGCCGATGACTCCGCCCGCTATGCCCGCCGGGGCCAGCCGCGCGACGAAATGCCAGTTCACATTGCGCTGATAGGCATGGGAGATGCCCGAAGCGGCGGTGGTGAAAACTTCTGCCACATGCGTCATGGCGCTCGCCGTCGCCGGAGGCATTCCTATGGCCAGAAGGCTGGTCGTGGACAGCACCCCGAACGCCATCCCAAGCGCCCCATCAACGATCTGCGCGCAGAAGCCGATGAGAACGAAGGTGAGAAAATCGGCGGAAAGAAAATCGAACGGCATGAACCCCCTCCGGTGAAATCGGCTTCGGAGAACTCTTCGGCTCGGTGAAGGTTCCCTTGGCCGCTGGTAATCCGAAAAGCAATACAGTATATTGACTAAGTTAGCTAAGGATGCGGTCATGCAGGTTACGGTTCACGCGGCTAAGACCAATTTATCGAAGTTGATCGAGGCCGCCATCGCGGGCGAGGAGGTCGTTATCGCCAAGGGGAAACGTCCGGTCGCCAAGATTGTCGCCATCCCCCAGACCAGATTCGTTATCGGCATATTGAAGGACGAGCTGGAGGGGACGGTCCCGAATTTTCTCGCACCGATGGAGGAAGGAGAACTGGCCCTCTGGGAGGGCAAGGAGTGACCCAGATCCTGCTGGATACGCATGTGTGGGCATGGGCGATTGCAGGCGGAGGGCACCTGTCGGCGAAGGCCATCACCGCAATCGAGGAGGCCGACAATGTCTATATCAGTCCCGTCAGCCTGTTCGAGATCGGACAGAAAGTCCGTCTCGGCAAATGGCCGGAAATGGCGCCCTTTCTCAAACGATTGCCGGGCCTGATAGAGGAGCAGGGCGGCTATGTGGCTGAGCTGTCGCCGGCAATCTGTCTTAGCGCTGCGATAATGGATTGGCCCCACCGCGACCCCTTTGATCGCTTCCTGGCGGCAACCGCCCTTGAACGAGGCCTGGTTCTGGTGTCTGCCGATCCAGTCTTTGACGAACTCGCCGCCAGTGCCGCTTGGCGCGGAAGGCTATGGTGAGACGGCGGTCGAGGAATTCCGGATGCAAATCTATCTCACCACGGCCCTGATCTATATCGGCGCAGCCATTGCCGAGATTGCGGGCTGCTTTGCCTTCTGGGCGTGGCTGAAACAGGGGAAGTCGGTCTTATGGCTCGCGCCGGGACTAGGCTCGCTGGTCGCCTTCGCCTTCCTGCTGACCCTTGCGCCGAGCGAGAATGCAGGACGTGCTTATGCGGCCTATGGCGGCATCTATATCATGACGTCGCTGTTGTGGCTCTGGGTGGTTGAGGGGCAGCAGCCCGATAGATGGGATTTCGCCGGAGTCGCTCTCGCGGTCATCGCCGCCGGCATCATCCTCTTCGCCCCGCGCGGGGGAAGTTATTGAAAGACAAAGATAATCAAAGGAAATGGTGCCCAGAAGAGGACTCGAACCTCCACGCCTCGCGGCACAGGTACCTGAAACCTGCGCGTCTACCAATTCCGCCATCTGGGCGACGCGGACCGATGTAAGGGGCGGTCCGCGCTCTGTCAATCGGTTTCGGATAAAATTATCCGACTTTTTAACATGGCTCCCGAAAGAGCTTATCCTTCCAGCACGTCCTTCGAGGCGATGGTGGAATCCGCATTGAGCCGGTAGACGATCGGAATGCCGGTGCCGAGTTCCCGTTCGACGATTTCCTTGCCCGAAAGACCCTCGAGCGCCATGATCAGCGCGCGCAGCGAATTGCCATGCGCGGCGACGAGCACCGTCTCGCCGCGCAGCACATGCGGCTGGATGGTGTGGAGATAATAGGGCCAGACGCGCGCGCCGGTGTCGCGCAGGCTCTCGCCGCCCGGCGGCGGCACGTCATAGGAGCGGCGCCAGATGTGGACCTGCTCTTCGCCCCATTTCACGCGCGCATCGTCCTTGTTGAGGCCCGAGAGCTCGCCATAATCGCGCTCGTTTAGCGCCTGATTGCGGATTGTCTTCAAATCCGGCTGGCCGGCTTCATCGAGAATATGCTGGCAGGTCGCCTGCGCACGCGAAAGGTCGGAGGTGAAGGCGATATCGAAATGAAGGCCAGCCGCTTTCAGCCGCTTGCCGGCCTCCTTCGCTTCCTTCTCGCCCTTCTCGGTCAGGCCCGGATCGCGCCATCCCGTGAAGAGGTTTTTGAGATTCCATTCGCTCTGGCCGTGCCGAACGAGGACAAGGGTGCGGGACATGTCATGCTCCATGCTTGCGGGAGGAAAATTTAGTCATTGAGGCCGAGCACATCGCGCATTGTGTAGAGCCCTGGCTTGGCGCTACGCGCCCAAAGCGCGGCCTTGACCGCGCCGCGTGCGAAGATGGTGCGATCCTCGGCATTGTGCGAGAGGGTGATGCGCTCGCCCGTGCCGGCGAGAATGACCGAATGGTCGCCGACCACCGAGCCGCCGCGTAAGGTGGCAAAGCCGATGGTGCCGTTCTCGCGCGCGCCCGTGTGCCCGTCGCGCGAGCGCACGCTGTTATCCCTGACGTCGATGCCGCGCCCCTTCGCCGCCGCCTCGCCAAGGAGCAGGGCAGTGCCGGACGGTGCGTCCACCTTATGCTTGTGATGCATTTCGAGAATCTCGATGTCGAAATCGTCGGGGCCCAGCGCCTTCGCCGCCTTTTCCACCAGCACGGAGAGCAGATTGACGCCAAGGCTCATATTGCCGGATTTGACGATCACAGCGCGCGCGGCGGCCTTGCGAATTTGCTCGTCATCGGCGGGTGAGCAACCCGTGGTGCCGATGACATGGACGATGCCTGCCTCCGCGGCGAGCTTGGCAAATTCCACCGTCGCGGCAGGGGAGGTGAAGTCGAGCACGCCGTCTGCAGCCTTGAAGACGGGCAGGGGATCGTCCGTGATGGTAACCCCGAGCGGCCCGGCGCCCGCCACTTCGCCCGCGTCCCGGCCGATGAGGGGCGAGCCTGATCGTTCCACCGCGCCTGAAAGCTGCGCGCCATCCATGGCAGCAATCGCGCGGATCAGCGCCTGGCCCATGCGCCCGCCCGCGCCGACGACCGCCAGCTTCATGCCGGAATTTTCCGTTTCGCTCATGGCTCGCTCCCCGTTTCCGCGCCACGTTGAGGTTCGAGTCCTCTTCTGGGCTCCACAACCTTGTCGCCTGTTTCCGCCCCGTCGTCCAGCGCCTGCCAGCTGTCGCGGCTTTGCAGTTTGTGGAAGCGGGCATAGATGCTGTGCGGATCAGCCATCAGCGTCTCGTGGCGGCCTTCCTCGACCACGCGCCCTGCTTCCATGACGACGATATGGTCGGCATTGACGATGGTTGAGAGGCGATGGGCGATGACGATGGTGGTACGGCCCTTCATCACGCCGTCGAGCGCCTGCTGCACACGCTTTTCCGATTCATTGTCGAGCGCCGAGGTTGCCTCGTCCAAGAGCAGGATCGGCGCGCCCCGCACGATAGCCCGCGCGATGGAAACGCGCTGGCGCTGCCCTCCGGAGAGCGTCACGCCATTCTCGCCGACAGGCGTGTCATAGCCCTGCGGCTGCTGCAGGATGAAGTCATGCGCATGGGCGAGCTTCGCCGCTTCGACGATCTCTTCCATGGTCGCGTCGGGACGCCCATAACGGATATTGTCGGCGATGGTGCCTTCGAAGAGATAGGGCTGCTGCGAGACATAGGCCATGGCATGGCGAAGCGAATCTTTCGTCACCCCGGCAATGTCCTGCCCGTCGATAAGGATACGGCCCCGCTCCAGATCGTAGAACCGCTCGGTGAGCGCGATGAGCGTCGATTTGCCCGCGCCCGACGCGCCGATGATCGCCGTCGTTTTGCCCGCCGCGGCGACGAAGCTGACGCCATGGAGGACGGGAGCAATGTCCGAATAGGAGAAGGAAACGTCTTCGAAGCGGATCTCGCCCTTCTCCACATGCAGCGGCTTGGCGCCCGGCGCGTCGCCCTGTTTCGGCTCCGTGTCGAGGATTTCATAGATCATGCGCGCATTGACCAGCGCGCGCTCCAGCCCGACCTGCAAACGCGCGAGGCGGCGCGCGGGATCATAGGCAAGCAGCAGCGCCGTGATGAAGGAGAACATCGCGCCGGGCGGCTGCTGCGTCAGCAGCGCGCGATAGCCGCCATAGGCGAGCACGCCTGCCACCGCGAAGCCGGCGAGGATTTCGGAAATCGGCGTGATGCGTTCGGAAACCTTGGCGATCTTGTTGCTGCGGCCTTCGGCTTGGCCGATCAGCTTGCCGATCTTGCCGCGCAGCTGGTCTTCCATGGTGAAGGCCTTGACGATGGCAATGCCCTGCACCGATTCCTGCATCGCGCCGAGGAGGTGCGAGTTGAGGTTCACCACCTCGCGCGTCACCGAGCGGATGCGGCGGGAAATATAGGCGACCGCCAGGATGAGCGGCGGCCCGATCAGGAAGACGATGACTGACAGCACCGGGTCCATGTAGAACATCGTGCCGATGAGGCCGACGAGCGAGATCATGTCGCGAGCGATGGATGTGATCGTCATGTTCAGAAGGTCGCGTATGCCAGCGACGTTCTGGTTGATCTGCGCGGCGAGGTGGCCGGAGCGCGTATCGTTGTAGAAATCGATGCCGAGCTTCATCAGATGGTCGAAGATGCGCGTCTGGTAGCGCGCCACCAGATTGTTGCCGATCTTGGCCAGCTCCACCGATTGCACATAGCCCGAAAGCCCGCGCAGGATGAACACGCCGAGGATCGAGCCGCAAATGATCCAGACCCAGTTGAGTTGCTGCTCGTAGAAGATCTTGTCGATCATCGGCTTCATCAGATAGGCGAGCACGCCATTCGACGCGCCGACCACCAGCGATGCTGCAACCGCGATGATATAATTACGCTTATATTCGCGCAAATTTTCCGACATCATGCGCCGGATGACGCGCGCCGCCTCGGAAGGATCGATCTTTTTCTTCTTGGGCTTTTCTACGCTCACGAGGGAAATCCTTATTCTGAGCGTCCTATAGCCTTGTTGAGCGGATTTGCCTATCCTTTGACGGGATTTTAGCCCTCAGCGCTTACCCCTTCCGCCACCTCCGCCCTTCCGTTGGCACGCCGAAGCGCGATGGGGTGCGGGCATAGGCGGAAAGGCCGCTCAAGGCCGCCAGCGGGTGGGTGATGACATAGACCGGCATGGCCTTCATGATCTCATTGTGCGGCGCCTTGTCCTCGAGAGCCTCGCGGAACGAAGGATTGCGCAATGCCGGGAGGATTCGCTGCACGATGCCGCCGGCGAGATAAATGCCGCCATGCGCCATGAAGGTAAGGGCAAAGTCGCCGGCACACCGTCCGAGATAGGTGACGAAAAGCTGCAAGGTTTCCACCGCCTGCGGGGAGGTACCGTCAAGCGCCGCGCCGGTGATTTCTGCAGGCGTCGTCAGCGCCGGCTGCACACCGTCCGCCTTGCAGACGGCCCCGTAGATGTTCTGCAGTCCGCGCCCGCACAGCACCTGCTCGGCGGAGATGCGCCCGCCGATGCGCTCCAGATGCGGGAAGATTTGCAGGTCGCGCGCCGTGCGTGGGCCGAAATCCACATGCCCGCCTTCGCCCGGCACCGGCACCCAGGTCTGGCGCGTGCGGATAAGGCCCGCTACGCCGAGGCCGGTGCCCGGTCCAAGCACGACGCGGCTGCCATTCGGCTCGCTTTCGCCGCCGCCGATCTTTTCCAGATATTCGCTTTCGAGCGAGGTGACGGCCAGCGCCTGCGCCTCGAAGTCGTTGAGGATGGTGATGTCCTCCAGCCCCAGCGTCTCCATCATCTGCTTCGGCTTCAGCACCCAATGGCAATTGGTGAGGCCCACCTCGTCGCCATCGACAGGTCCGGCAATGGCAAGGACCGCAGAGCGCGGCTGGATCGAGGTATGGTCGAGCACGGCGGTCTGGATCGCCTCGTCGATGGTCGCAAAATCCGCCGTCTGCAGGATGGGGAACTGCTTCGGCTCCGCGTAGGAATCGACGAGAATGGCGAACCGCGCATTCGTGCCGCCGATGTCGCCGACGAGAACCGGAAAGCGCAAGGTGCAGTCAATATCGGTGCTGGAGATCATGTTCATTACCCGGTCCGCCAAAAAAAGTGCTGCCTTATCTTTGCACGCACAACCTTATCCGAAAGTCAGCAATTTTTCGGGATCATGCTTTAGTGATGTGCCAGCTTCTCAACCAGCAATTCCGCCGTGGCGCGGTTGAGCGCCATCGGTATGTCATAGACGCTGCCCAGCCGCGTCAGCGCCTTCACGTCGACATCATGCGGCATGGGCGACAAGGGGTCGATGAAAAAGATCATCGCCTGCACCTTGCCCTCCGCGATCATTGCACCGATCTGCTGGTCGCCGCCCATCGGCCCGCTTTTGACCCGCTCGATCGACAGGGACGGACAGGCTTCCTGCACCAGGCCGCCGGTGGTGCCGGTCGCCACGATCCTCCAGCGCGACAGCACCAGTTCGTGGACGCGGGCAAAGGCGACCATGTCGTTCTTTTTCAAGTCGTGCGCGATCAACGCTATGCGGAGGGGCTTCGTCACGGGGCTATCCTAAATCGATTGAAGCCTATAGCGAAAGCGGCCTTCGGTGAAAAGGGCTGATTGATTGGCGCACCCCAATTTGCCCCTCACTGAACCGCTGGCAGCCATAGGGGGCGCCTCACGATTCAATTAAGACACGACCCACTTCTCAACTCCGCGGCCGCGCGGTGGGAACCGGAACATCTGCCGGGGGCGTCGGCGCGCTGAATGCAGCCGCGGGAGCGGCAGGCGCGGTGGGCGGCGTTTCCGGATCCACCCCCGCAGCTGCTGCGCCGCCGAATGTCACCTGCGCGATAGACGCGGGCCCCGGCTCGGTCAGGATGCGCGCACAGGCGGGCGGCAGGTCCGAGACCATCATCGGCCTTGGCGGCTTTGGCGGTTTCGTCGGCTTGGCTGGCTTCTCCGGCTTTTTCCATGGCTCGTCCGTGAACCACCAGGCCAGCGGCTTGCCGCAGCCGTCGTCGTTCATGTTGATCGGCTCCTGCGGCTTGCAGCCGGGCGAGCCGGGCTGGCAGGATATGCGCACATGGAAATGATAGTAATGGCCCCAATAGGGGCGGATCTTGGCGAGCCAGCGGCGGTCGCCGGTGACGGTGTCGCACAACTGTTTCTTGATGCCGGGATGGACGAAGATACGCTCCACCTCCGGATAGCCCGCCGCCCGTTTCAAAAGCGCGGTGCGGCTCGGCGTCCACTTCTTCGGATCGACATAGAGCGAATCCGGCTTCAGCATCGAGACGGCGCTGATCTTCTCGCGCTCCTCGCCGGTCAGGCGGCGGTTCGGCATCGGGGTCAGCCAGATGTCGGCGTCGAGCCCGATCTGATGCGAGGCGTGGCCGGAAAGCATCGGGCCGCCGCGCGGCTGCGAGATGTCGCCAACGAGCAGGCCCGGCCAGCCATCCTTCGCCGCCGCCTCGCGCGATAGCCGCTCAAGCAGGGCGATCATCTTGGGATGCCCCCAGCGCCGGTTGCGGGTCAGCCGCATCACCTGCCAGGTCGGTCCGTCCACGGGAATCGCCAGCGCCCCGGCGAGACAGCCCTTGGAATAGAAGCCGACCGACTGCGGCGGCGCCACCGCCGGAAGCGCCACATGGCCGAAGGCCTGCTTGGCGGGCTCGTCGGCGAATGCGTCGGTCGCTTGTACCAATTCCAGCGCAGTCGCCGCGCAAAGAACCGCGGCAAGCCCGATGCGGGTGAGGAATTTTGCAGGCATCGGCGATTTCCCCGTGGAAATGTGGCAGTTTCGAAAACGGCTTGCCCGATTCCGTCTGCGATATCGATGGCATTATCATGGCGCGGTGTGGCGGGGCGGCGTTAGCTCCGCGCGAACGCACGAGCCACAGGAAGTTTCCTGCAGTATGGTAAATAAAGGGTATATCCTGGAGCAACTGTGTTTTGACGAAATCAGCTATAGCATTACGACCGTTGCGGTAATGGATAGGGAGAGGAATGGATCCCAGTGACAAGCACTGGGATGACGGGAGGGACAGGTATTCGCCCAACCGGACACCCATTGTGGCAGGCGGGACGGTTGGAGATTACCCGGAACAGCCAACCCCATCCGTCATCCCAGTGCTTGTCACTGGGATCCATGCCTCTACGGCGAAGTTGTCACTACCTATAAAAGCTCAATTGGTGAGGGGACTCCGATGACGGCCTATATGATCCGGCTCCTGATCTGGACGGTCTTCATCGCCGTTTTGATCTTCTGGCCTGCCGGTACGCTCGCTTATCCCGGCGGCTGGGTTTTCATGATTTTCATGGGGCTGGGCGGTTTCATCATGATTTGGTGGCTGGCAAAGGTCAGCCCGTCGCTCTTGCGCGAGCGCATGGCCGCTCCGTGGCAGCGCGGTCAGGCGTCCTGGGATCGCGTGTGGCTCTCGCTCTTCGTCGTGCTCTTTTGCGGCTGGCTCGCCCTCATGAGCTGGGATGCGGCACGTACAGGTTTTACCGCCGTGCCTCTCTGGCTGCAGGTGGTCGGCGTGCTCGCAATCATCGCAAATTATCTGGGCACCTGGGCCACATTCCGCGAGAACGCTTTCGCCGCGCCCGTGGTCAAGCTGCAGGAGAACCAGAAGGTCATCGATACCGGGCCTTATGCGATCGTCCGCCACCCCATGTATACCAGCGCGCTCTGCCTCTTTCTCGGAACGCCGCTGGCCATGGGCTCCTGGCTCGGGCTTGCCGTCGGCGTGGTCTTTTGCCTCGCCCTCGCCTGGCGCGCCGTGCATGAGGAAAACGCATTGCGGGAGGGATTGCCCGGCTATGATGCCTATATGAGCCGCGTCTGCTACCGTTTCATTCCCTTTGTCTGGTAGGGTCAGCCCGCCCGCCAGTTGCCGTCCCGCCACATCGCCGAAAAGGCGGTGCGGTAATCAGGATAGGCGAATTCATAGCCGAGCCCCCGGATGCGTGCGTTGGAAACCCGCTTGTTCTCGCTATAGAAAGAGCGCGCCATCGCCGTCAATTCCGCCGTCTCGAACGGCACTTCCGGCGGCGGCGTCACGCCCATCAGTTCGGCGGCATAGGCGACGACATCCTGCGGCGGCGATGGCTCGCTATCGGTGACGTTGAAGACGCCGCCCGTATCGCTCCTCGCGAGGAAGCGTAAGACCCCCGCAATATCCTCCACATGGATGCGGTTGAAAACCTGATCCTGCTTGACGATGCGCCGCGCCGTACCGCGCTCCAGATTGACGAAGGCATTGCGGCCCGGGCCGTAAATGCCGGACAGGCGGAGAATGGCCAGCGGAATGCCGTGCCGCTGGCATAAATCCGTCCAGGCCTGTTCCGCCTCCACCCGCTCGCGGCTGCGGCGGGAGGTTGGCTTGCAGGGCGCCGTCTCATCCACCCATTCGCCGCCATGGTCACCATAGACGCCGACCGTCGAGAGATAGCCGATCCAGCGGATGCTGTTGCCGGGACGCTGAAGCGCTTGCGTCACTGCCGCCACCGCCGGGTCGCCAGTTTCTCCGGGCGAGATCGAGATGACCACATGGGTGGAGCCGACGAGGCGGTCGGGCATGGCGGGGGAGGTGGCTTCCCCGCCGAAAAGCAGCGGTGCGATGCCCGCTTCCTCCAGCGCGGCGAAATTTTCCTCATGCCGCGTCGTGCCGTCGATGCGCTCGGCCTCGCCTTTCATCTTCCGCGCAAAGGCCTTGGCCGAGTAACCGGCCCCAAACAAAAATAGACGCATCAGTTCGTTTCCCATTCCGCCCGCACCGTAGCATCCATTTCCGACGCCGCCAGCCTTTCACGCGCTTTTTGAAACATTGGCGATGCGGCAAGTTGGCCGAGCGCCCAGACCGCCGCCCCGCGCACCAAGGGCGAAGCATCAATCAACAGCCCCTCCACCTGGGAGATAAGGGCTTGGTCCTGCGAATTGCCCGCCGCGATCAGCACATTGCGCAAGAACCGGTCGCGCCCGATCCGCTTCACCGGCGAGCCGGAAAAGAGGGCGCGAAAAGCGGGATCGTCGAGCGCGAGCAGGTCGGATAAAAGCGGCGCCTTCAAATCCTCCCGCGCCTTCAGCTTCATCTCGCTGGCGGCTCGTGCGAATTTGTTCCAGGGGCAGGCGGCGAGGCAATCGTCGCAGCCATAGATGCGATTGCCAATCGCCTTGCGAAACTCGCGCGGGATCGGCCCTTTGTTCTCGATGGTAAGATAGGAGATGCAGCGCCGCGCATCGATCTGGTAGGGGGCTGGAAAAGCATCGGTCGGGCAGATGTCGAGGCAAGCCCGGCACGAGCCGCAATGGTCCCGCTCCGGCGCGTCCGGCTGGATTTCGGCGGTCGTGAAGATCGAGCCCAGGAACAGCCATGAGCCAAGCTCCCGGCTCACCAGATTGGTGTGCTTGCCCTGCCAGCCGAGACCGGCCGCGGCGGCAAGCGGCTTTTCCATGACAGGGGCGGTATCGACGAACACCTTGACGTCGCTCCCCGCCCTCGCGGCGAAACGGCTGGCGATATGCTTGAGCTTACCCTTGATGATGTCGTGATAATCGCGGTTCTGCGCATAGACAGAGATAGCGGCGCGGTCCTTCAATCCCAGCACCGCACGCGGATCATGCTCCGGCCCGTAATTCATCGCCAGCATGATGATGGAGCGCACCTCAGGCCACAGCACACGCGGATCGGCCCGCCGCTCCAGCGTCTCTTCCATCCACTCCATCGAGCCATGGCGCCCGAGGCCGAGATATTGCCTAAGCCGCGCGCCCGCCTGCGGGATGGCGTCGGGCGTGGTAACGGCCATGAGATCGAAGCCTGCGGCTCTTGCTTCTTCGGCAAGGAAGCGCTTGAGCTTTTCGTTATTGGAGCGGTTCATATTTGATAAATAGGAACGCTGGCGCGACCGCGCCTCAACCGAACCCCAACCACCCTAAAAATCCAGATCGCCATAATGCGCGACAGGAGAAAGCCCGCGCACCCGGTCCGCAAGCAGGGGGCGGAAGGAGGGGCGCGATTTGACGCGCATGTACCAGTCCCGCGCCGCCGGGTAATGGGCCCACTCGATCTCTCCGAGATAATCGAGGATGGAAAGCGCCGCCGCCGCCGCCATATCGGCATAGCTCGGCTGCGCTCCGCCCAGCCAGTCGCGCGTTGCCGAAAGCCAGTCGACATATTTCATATGCTGGCGGATATTGTTGCGCGCCGCGCGCAAGGCGGAGGAGTCCGGTGAACTGCCTCCGCCATCGGCCGCCATCTGTAGCTTCAGCACACGCTCGCGCGCGATATGCCGCGTCACCTCATTGTCGAGCTTGGTGAGGAACCAGTCCACCAGCCGGCGCACTTCCGCCCGCTCGCTTGGGGATTCCGGCAGGAGCCGGCGGTTACGCTTCAACGCGCCGCGCGTCTCGTCAAGATATTCGGCGATGACCGTCGCCCCGGCGATCGGCACGTCGTTTTCGGCCAGCAGCACCGGCAGGGTTCCCGCCGGGTTGAGCGCGAGAAACTCCTTGCGCCGCGTCCATGGCTTTTCCTCGATAAGCTCGGCCTCGACGCCGTACTCGCTGAGAATCAGCCGCGCATAGCGCGAGCCCGCGGACATGGGATGGTGAAAGAGCGTCAGCATTATTGCCTGGGATGGTCTTTCAAACTGGAATTGAACGAAACGGGGTCGACTCCATGGGCTGTGATCTGGCATTTCATCGGCCGGCGGCGTATTTCTTCCGCCGTCTGATTCCCGGCCAGCCCTGTTGGGGAAACCTATAGGAGCAACAAGGGCTGGAAACAAGCGATCCCTGCCATCCTCTCACGGCAACCCTTGTCAGCGAAAGTTCCCCCGCATGGATATCAAAACCTTTTTCGATGCCGCGATCCTGGGTCTTCTCGAAGGCTTGACGGAATTCATTCCCGTCTCCTCGACGGGTCACCTGCTCCTGGCCGGCCATTTCCTCGGCTTCCGCTCGACGGGCAAGACCTTCGAGGTGCTGATCCAGCTGGGCGCGATCCTGGCGATCCTCAGCGTCTATTTCGGCAGGCTCTGGCACCTGCTCGTCAGCCTGCCCAGCGATGCGCGCAGCCGGCGTTTCGTTCTCGGCATCCTCATCGCCTTCCTGCCCGCTGCCGTCATCGGCGCTCTCGCGCATGGCTTCATCAAATCCGTGCTGTTCGAGACGCCGATGCTCGTCTGCATCATGCTGATTCTCGGCGGCTTCGTGCTGCTCGTCGTGGACCGGCTGCCGCTGAAGCCGCGCTATCACGACGTCATGGACTATCCGCTTTCGCTCTGCCTCAAGATCGGCCTTTGCCAGTGCCTGGCGATGATTCCCGGCGTCTCACGCTCCGGCTCCACCATCGTCGGCGCGCTCCTGATGGGAACGGACAAGCGCTCGGCGGCGGAATTCTCCTTCTTCCTCGCCATGCCCACCATGGCCGGGGCCTTCGCCTATGACCTCTACAAGAACCGCGACATCCTGAGCCTGAACGACGGCGCGATCATCCTAGTCGGCTTCGTCATGGCGTTCATCTCAGGCGTCTTCGTCGTCCGCCATTTGCTCGACTACGTCTCCCGCCACGGCTTCACGCTTTTCGCTTGGTGGCGGCTGATCGTCGGCGCGGCCGGCCTGGCGGCGCTGCTGGTTTGGGGGTGAGTCTTGTAAACCATCCTGCGATGGCGTACATTTTGTACGAAAAATATGCCAAAACAGGTGGTGAAATGCCTGCAACTGCCCCAACCGCGAAGCCAGCGCCCCAAGGCGAACCCCTGGTTCTGTCCTATATGGATAAAGCTGGGAGGATCGCCGTCGACCGGCTCGCGGACGGTTTCGGCATGTCGAAGCTGCAGCTTGCCGAAACTGCGGGACTGGCGCGCGAGACGCTCTATCGGCCCGAACGCAGCCAAGCGCCGAAGACGCAAGGCCGCCTGCGGGAAATGCTGGAGATCATCAGCCGTGTCGTCGAATGGGCTGGCGGCAAAGAGCAGGCCATGGCGTGGTACCGCGCCCAGCCTTTGCCGGCATTCGGCGGACGAACGGCTGAGGCGCTTGTCAAGGAAGGCAAGGCCGCCGCTGTGCGGGATTACCTCGATCACATGGCGCTCGGCGGGTTTGCGTGAGATTTATCGGGACATGCTACCGCGCGCATGATCCCAGATGGGCGTTCAAGCCCATATCAGGCGATGGCGCGGCGATCCGGGGCGCGCGTTTCAATCCGCGAGGCGTACCTGCGCTTTATCTCAGCCTCAGTATCATGACGGCGATCAAGGAAGCCAATCAGGGCTTCGCGCATCGCATAGACCCTTGCGTCCTGTGCTCCTACTATGTCGACTGTGCCGATGTGGCGGATTTGACCACCGAGAAAGGAAGGACGGCTCATTCCGTTCTCCTTGAGGAAATGGCTTGCGCCTGGGCGAATGCGCTTGCCGAGGGAGAACGTCCCGCCTCATGGTCTGTCTATGACCGGCTCAAGGCGCGGGATATTGCCGGAATCCTTGTGCCGAGCTTTGCACCGGGCGCAGAAACGGGCGACAAAAATCTGGTGCTTTGGGCATGGAGTCCGGATCTCCCCCACAAGGTAAGCGTGTTCGATCCGAGCGGCAAATTGCCGAAAGATCAACTGTCCTGGAACTGATTCCGCCCGGTTACGCCGCCAATCAACAATCACATCGGGCGTCAGCAAAAAGGGGCCTTACGGCCCCTTCGTCATTTCTGATCCGCCCATTTCGGCGGCAGTTCCTTTTTGGTGAACTGCCCCTGCTCGCGATAGCGCCAGAGATAGCTCGGAAGCACCACATCGGTGCCGGTCGGGCGGATGCCTGCGCCTTCCAGCGTGCGGCCTTCGCGCTTCGCTTCCTCGGAGACAATATTGTCATGTTGCAGCTGCGTCACCTGGTCGTTGGTGATGACCGGCTTCGGCAGCAGGCCCGCCACCCCGGCGATGATGCGCGCCGCAAACCACGGGATCGGCAGCAGGATGCGCTTGCGGTTGATGACCTCGAGCATCTCTTCCATGCAGCGGCGGAAGCTCATCGCCTCCGGCCCGCCAAGCTCGTAGACGCGGCCATGCTCGACCGTGCCGTCCACCGTCCGCGCGATCATTTCTGCGACATCGCCGACATAGACCGGCTGGAACATCGTCTTGCCCCCGCCGATCAGCGGCAGGAAGGGCGAGAAGCGCGCCATATTGGCGAACTTGTTGAAGAAGCCGTCCTCCGGTCCGAAAATGATCGAGGGGCGGATGATGGTGGCATGCGGAAGCACCTCATGCACCGCCTTTTCCGCCTCGCCCTTGGTGCGGGCATAGGCCGAGGCCGAGTTCGGGTCCGCGCCGATGGCGGACATATGGGTCAGCGGGATGCCCTTTTCCTTCGCGGCTTCCGCCACCGCCCGCGCGCCGTCCAGCTGCACCGCGTTAAAGCGCTGGGCGCCGCTTTCGGAGAGGATGCCGACAAGGTTGATGACGTGATCTGCGCCGCGGAGCGCCAGCTCAATCGACTGCGGATAGCGCAGATTTGCCTGCACGGTCTGGATCTGGCCCAGATTGCCGAGCGGCTGGAGGTAGGGAGCCAGCGTCGGGCGGCGTACCGCGACGCGCACCCTGT
The DNA here is from genome assembly GCF_049065735.1 of Brucella sp. IR073. Lineage (NCBI taxonomy): Bacteria > Pseudomonadati > Pseudomonadota > Alphaproteobacteria > Hyphomicrobiales > Brucellaceae > Brucella > Brucella sp. IR073. Next base: position 4,103 of record NZ_JBAKHD010000002.1, on the reverse strand, counting down.
ATCCGCGCTTGGCGAGCGCCGCCACCACATGGCGGCCGACAAAGCCCGACCCGCCAAAGACGGTGACGAGTTTCGGTTTGTTGAGAAGACCTGTTCTCTCGACGGCCATGGCACAATCTCCTGCAATCAATGAAGCGCATCGGCTTTTATCTGCGGCTCATGTAATGTTTTTTTGTGCGCGCCGAAAGAGGACATATGTGCCCATACGTGTTTCCTCTTTGCGTTTCACGGTCCGCCTGCTAAATCGCGCGCATGAGCACACCATTGGACCATATTCGCAATTTCTCCATCGTCGCCCATATCGACCATGGGAAATCCACCCTTGCCGACCGGCTGATCCAACTGACCGGCGGGCTGGATATGCGCGAGATGAAGGATCAGGTGCTCGACTCGATGGATATCGAGCGCGAGCGCGGCATCACCATCAAAGCCCAGACCGTCCGCCTTCACTACAAGGCGAAGAATGGCGAGGACTATGTGCTGAACCTGATCGACACGCCGGGCCATGTCGACTTCGCCTATGAAGTGTCGCGCTCGCTCGCCGCCTGCGAAGGTTCGCTGCTGGTGGTCGATGCGTCTCAGGGCGTCGAAGCGCAAACGCTCGCCAATGTCTATCAGGCCATCGACAACAATCACGAGCTGGTCGTGGTGCTGAACAAGGTGGACCTGCCCGCCGCCGAGCCCGAGCGCGTCCAGCAGCAGATCGAGGAGGTCATCGGCATCGACGCCTCCGATGCGGTGCTGATTTCCGCCAAGACCGGCCTCGGCATCGAGAATGTGCTCGAAGCCATTGTCGAGAAGCTGCCCCCGCCGAAAGCAGGCGACCGCAACGCGCCCTTGAAGGCCATGCTGGTCGACAGCTGGTACGACGCCTATCTCGGCGTCATCGTGCTGGTGCGTATCATCGACGGCGTGCTGAAAAAGGGCCAGACCATCCGCATGATGGGCACGGGCGCGAAATATCCTGTCGAGCGCACCGGCGTCTTCACGCCCAAGATGGTGAATGTGGACGAACTCGGCCCCGGTGAGCTCGGCTTCATCACCGCCTCGATCAAGGAAGTGGCCGACACCCGCGTCGGCGACACCATCACCGAAGACCGCCGTCCGGCGGAAGAAATGCTGCCGGGCTTCAAGCCGGCGCAGCCGGTGGTGTTCTGCGGCCTGTTCCCGGTCGACGCGGCGGATTTCGAAGATTTGCGCGCCGCCATGGGCAAGCTGCGTTTGAACGACGCCTCGTTCTCCTTCGAGATGGAAACCTCCGCCGCGCTCGGCTTCGGCTTCCGCTGCGGCTTCCTCGGCCTCCTGCATCTGGAAATCATCCAGGAGCGGCTGGAGCGCGAATTCAATCTCGATCTCATCGCCACCGCTCCATCGGTCGTCTACCGCATGAAGATGACCGATGGCACGGTGAAGGAACTGCACAACCCCGCCGACATGCCCGATGTGGTGAAGATCGCCGCCATCGAGGAGCCATGGATTCGCGCCACGATCCTGACGCCCGACGACTACCTCGGTTCCATCCTAAAGCTCTGCCAGGAGCGGCGCGGCATTCAGGTGGACCTCTCCTATGTCGGCCCGCGCGCCATGGTCACTTACGACCTGCCGCTCAACGAAGTGGTGTTCGATTTCTACGACCGGCTGAAATCCATCTCCAAGGGCTATGCCTCTTTCGACTATAACCTGTCGGAATATCGCGAAGGCGATCTGGTGAAAATGTCGATCCTCGTCAATGACGAGCCGGTCGATGCGCTCTCCATGCTGGTCCACCGCTCGGCGGCGGAAAAGCGTGGCCGGGTGCTGTGCGAGAAGCTGAAGGAACTGATCCCGCAGCATATGTTCAAGATCCCCATCCAGGCGGCGATTGGGGGACGGATCATCGCCCGCGAGACCATCTCGGCCCTGCGCAAGGACGTGACCGCCAAATGCTACGGCGGCGACGTCACCCGCAAGCGCAAGCTTCTGGAAAAGCAGAAGGAAGGCAAGAAGAAGATGCGCCAGTTCGGCAAGGTGGACATCCCGCAGGAAGCGTTCATCCAGGCGCTGAAGATGGGGGATAGTTGAGGGCGCTGCGGCGCCCTTTCCATTCCCATGGCCATCCGCTTCATCCTCTGCACTCTACCTTTCGTCATAGCCGCTTGCGCCTCGCCCGCGCCGCGTCCGCCTGTTCCAGTCGTTGTGCACACACCTCCGCCCGCGCCCGTTGAGGGCATCAAGCCGCTGACGGTCGAGCAGGATGAGCAGATAGGACAGTAGATCGTTCCTACAAGCATCATTGGCTTTAACTAAAATACGAATCAGTTATTCTACCCTCGGGCTGACCGGGGAAAGCCAAAATGCCGCCAATCCAATCAAAGGCAATCACTAATGCTGAGTATGATCCATCTACTCAGCAACTGCATTTAACGTTCACTTCTGGGGGCACGTACACGTTTTTCGCAGTTCCAGAGTCGGTTTATACGGCCTTTTTGGCGTCGAGTTCGAAAGGCACTTTTTACAATACGTACATTCGTGAAAAATACGTGTCAAAGTAATGCGCCTCTCAAAAATTGAGTTTACGAACTTCCGGTGTTTCCGATCCGAAGCGATAGAATTCGGGGATTACACGTCGCTAGTGGGTCCGAATAATTGCGGGAAGTCCACCGCATTGCGCGCCCTCAACCTATTTTTTGGTGGAGCCAGTCCACGCGCCTCGAACATCTCGGCGGAAGATTTTTATATTGGCGCTGCGGTGGAAGACGAACTTCGGCTACGGTTCGAATTTGTCGGTGTGACTGGCCAAGCAGCCAATGAAATGGCTCACTACGTTAGAAACGAGCGCCTTGTTTTCGAGATTTTGGCGACACGAAACGAAAAAGGTGTCATTTCATCACGGTGCCGAGGAATACGATATGGTTTGCTGGAATTAGTAAATTTTTTTGCCGCTGCGACAGCCGGAGAAAAACGTCCCATCTATGAAGCGCTGCAAGTAAAGTATCCAGATGAAATCCCCACGTGGCGAAATATGCAGCAGGCGGGGGAGGCAATTAGAGCATTTGAAGCATCTAAGCCAAGCGAGCATGTAGCGATTCCGAGCGAGGAAAGTGCATACGGCGCTACCGGTCCGATTCCTAAACTGAAGAAATTTATTGATTGGATCTATGTGCCTGCAGTTAAGGATGCTTCGACGGAAGCGAGCGAACAAAGAGAATCAGCGTTTTCGAAACTCATCTCTTTTGCGGTCAGGAATCGCTGTGACTTTTCCGAGCAGATAACCCGTATAAAAACGGAAGCGTCTGAGGCTCTTCGAAGCGCTTTGGGTGAAGCAGAGAGTGTATTAGCGGAGGTGGGCGGCGAGATAAACCGCGAATTTAAAAATCTTACCGCGACGCCGATCGACGTTGCGATAGAATGGGGGCAGCTTGATGAAATTGCGGTGCGGGAACCGGTTATCCGATCCATATTCAAGGACGGACGTGTTCTCGGAGGGCCAGAAATATTCGGCCATGGCTTGCAGCGCACCTATTTAATGGCATTACTTTCTCTGGCAGCGAGAGCGCAGGGCGGAAATGATAATTTTCGGCTTCTTCTTGGAATAGAAGAACCGGAACTTTATCAGCATCCACCACAATCGCGGTTCTTGGCCAGCGCATTGGCCGATTTGTCCGCAAACAGTTGTCAGGTTATAGTAACTACACATAGCCCGCACTTCATCAGTGGAAGGACTTTTGAAAGTGTTCGCGTATTAAGAAAACGCGAAAACGCGACGCGTGTAAATTCATGGACCATAGATCAGCAGAGGGCATATGTTGCTGAACGCAAAGGTGTCGCACCAATAGGAGCAAATGCCGCTCTATCTGGCATCGATAGAACTCTTCAAACATCCATTGCGGAGATGTTCTTTGCCGGGAAGATTGTTCTTGTCGAAGGCCCAGAGGATATCGCCCTCATAGAAGCCTACCTACGGAACGTTGGAAATGACCTGAGACCCAACTTCCCTCCATTTTTCGGGAGAGTCTTGGGTTTTTAATCTGGCCTCATGCGGCCTGTTTTTCCATAGCCATCTTCATTGCGAACTCTCCGGGTGTGATGTTGCCCAGCGACGAGTGGGGTCTGTTCCTGTTGTA